>NZ_JAMXHU010000004.1:0-874630 GCF_023955645.1 Ralstonia mojiangensis
TGCGTTGTCTGCAGCAGAGAAACGAGATTATGCAGAGCTTTTTCGTCGCTGTCAACAACTCGTCGAAGAATTTTTATCATCAACTCGCCGCCAACTACTCCTGAATTTCCAGCCAATCGCCAACCACCCAATCGACCGCAAACCCGCTCCACACCTGCTTCTCTACCGCCAAACTCCATCGCCTCAACCTGCGTTTCGGCGCTGTGTTTTGCAGCGAGGGGCGAATACTAATGTGCGGATGCGCGGCTGGCAAGCTTTTTGTGAGGTGCTCGCAAAAAAACTTGTTGAGCACCCGCCTACTGCGCGATGAGGCCCTGTTACGTCGAGGTTCGAGCGGGGCTGCACGCCTCGCCCAGCCTGCCAGTGACAGGGATGCAGGCCATTGGTCCCGGAACGCCCTTTTACTTATAGAGAAAGAGAAACCATTGGCATCAATGCTTGATCGGCGCCTTGCACAGCCCCTGGTTGTAGAGAATCGCCTTGCTGGTCGATGCGTAGTTGTCAGCGTCGCACGGCGGCAGAAACAGTGATGCGTCCTTTTGTGCTTTGAGGGCAGTTGTCTCAGACAGCACAGCCAGGCACTGGGCGTTGTCACCGCGATGGTATTCAGTTACGGCAAGATCACTGCGGGCCTTGTCGCGCTCAATCCAATCCATGAACGGGTCGCAATCGGAGAGCAACGAACGCAGCGTTGTGCGGGCTGCATCGTAGTCCTTGGCGGCATATTGTTTGTGGGCCTGGCCGATGCGAGCCTGGCGCTGACGGTCTGTGCAGGCGGCCGGGGCACGGCGGTAGTCACCATCAAACATGGCGCGCATGCCGCAGAAACCTCGGCAGGCCTCCGCAGTGGCTGAGGAATCGAGCTTGAGCGCATCTCTATTACCCGACACGGCAATGCGGCACTTGCCCTCGTCTTTCTCGATGCCGACTCGGCCTTGGAACGTACCTTCAATCGCGCACGTGTGGCAGTTGCCGCCGATGGTGGAGATATTGAAGCTGCCGCCCTTGACCGTCATCGTGCCGCTCGCGCTGCCGCCCAGGATGTAGACGTACTCGCCCGGCTCGACGGCTGGGCCGGCCGCCATGGCGCACGCGCTAGCCAACAAGCCTGCAATCGTCAACGCGCGCCGCATCCACATTCCAAATGCCATGGTGTTTGCTCCAGATCCATGGAGGCGAATGCCTCCTGCAAGCGCGCCGTTCTGGCGGCTGGGTATATCGACACGCCACCGTCCTGACGGCCGGCGCCGTAGCGCAGTCAGATGTGAAACAGCGCCAGCACGGCCACGACACCGCCGACAGCGCCTACCCCGTACGAAAGCACCTGCATCCAGCGCCGGCGCGAGAGTAATGTAATGGCCGCCAGCGCGATCGACACCTGAATGGCGACGACCGCTTGCGCCCACCGGTGATGATGGTGCACGGCAAGCTCACTGGCGTCGTCGGCCTCTTTAGCCAGGCGCTCCTGGTCTTCAGCCTGACGGCGAATGTCTTCCTTCTCGGCGGCGTAACGCTGGGCTTCGCGCTTAGCGGCGGCCTGATCGGTGCCGGGCAGTTGGGCGGTCAGCTCGGCAATGGCTTGCTTCTGACCTTTGGCTTGGTAGTACGCCCAGCGGTTGGCGGCCTCGGTCTTGTGGATGGCGGCTTCGTTCTTGGCAAGTAGCGCAGCGTTTTGTGTAGCGCCGCCTTGGTAACCGAAGATGGCGCCGGCCGTCGAAAGAATCGCCGTCATGACGGCGATACGCCCGGCAAAGCTGTCGGCGTGGCCGCTTTCTGCTGCGTGCTCGAGCGCATGGTCATGCGCGCCGTGCACGTGAAATCCTTCTGACATGGTTGCTCCCCTTCTACTCTTATATCGTCGGTCGCCTTTCAGGCGCGGGCCTCACAATGCATGGCCTTGCGCGGAAAGGCAACGCCTTGCGGCGCACATCCAACGTGCAGATGCGGCTTGCTGACGCGGTCACACAATGGGCACGCGTGCGCAGCAATAGCAAATCATTTATACGCAAAAGAATTGCGCCGTTGAATACATGAAACCGGTCCGTATAATCGCGCAGCAATGCGAACCCGAACCAATATTCGGCTCGGCAACTGCATTGTTAATAAAACAAAACAATACTGCGAGTCACACCCATGGATGCGTCCCAAAAGCCTTTGGCGCCATTGCCCGAAGAGGAACACCACCCCGCCAT
Organism: Ralstonia mojiangensis; assembly: GCF_023955645.1. Classification (NCBI taxonomy): domain Bacteria; kingdom Pseudomonadati; phylum Pseudomonadota; class Betaproteobacteria; order Burkholderiales; family Burkholderiaceae; genus Ralstonia; species Ralstonia mojiangensis. The sequence continues at coordinate 2,193 of NZ_JAMXHU010000004.1, forward strand.
CGTCCGCGTGGCCGACGCGACGATCCGCGATGCCAATGCGCTGCTGCACGCCAACGGCGGCCTGAAGTTCGGCCGGGGCATGATCGGCACCATCCTGGCGTTGGTGCTGGGCTTTCTGTGCTTGCTGGGCGTGCTGGCGTTTCACTTTCCGCAATATCTGACAACGCCCGAATTACGGCGTGCGTATTCGGTGGACGTAATTCGGCAGATTCTGTTTGTCTCTCTGTTGATCTCAGGCGGGTTATCGCTGGCGAATATCGTGCTGGATAACCGCCGTCGCCTGAACGGCCTGGCGTTCCTGTTTGTCGTGATTGCCGTTGCGCTGGGCGGCTCGCGCGTGCCGGTAGGCGATTTTCCGGATCACACGCCCTATATCGGCATGGATTGGTTCATTCTCGACCTGCTCGGCTCGACGGCGATTTTCGTGCTGCTAGAGAAGCTATTCCCGCTCTACAAGAAGCAGCCGGTGTTCCGGGCCGAATGGCAGACCGATATGGTGCACTTTGCGGTGAACCACTTCATCGTGGGGCTGGTGCTGCTGGTGGTGAACTTCGTGATCCACCGCGTGTTCGGATGGATGGTCCATGCGGACTTCCAGCAAATGATCCAGCACATCTGGTTCATTCCGCAGTTGCTGCTGTGCATGCTCGTGGCCGACCTGATGGAGTACGTCACGCACCGCGCTTATCACGAGGTGCCGTTCCTCTGGCGCTTCCATGCAGTGCATCACAGCGTGAAGACCATGGACTGGCTGGCCGGCTCGCGTCAGCACATTCTTGAACTGATCGTCACGCGAGTGGCAGTGCTGGGGCCGCTGTTCGTGCTGGGATTCGACAAAGCCGTGGTCGATGTCTACATCATCATCGTGGGCTTCCAGGCGGTGTTCAATCACGCCAATGTGCATTTGCCGTGGGGGCCGTTGAAGTACATCTTCGTGACGCCGGATTTCCATCATTGGCACCACTCGTCGGAAGACGAAGCGATCGACAAGAACTACGCTGCGCACTTCGCCTTCATCGATTACCTGTTCGGTACCGCAGTGAAATCGAAGAAGGCCTTCCCGGAGAAGTACGGCGTAGTGGGTGATTACATGCCCGACGGCTTCGTCAACCAGCAGCGCTTTCCGTTCCGACGTCAGCAGAACTGAGTCGAAGGTTTTTCATCATGCCGCCCACCGCCGCCGCTCAGCGCCTCATCGCCCGCCTGGGTCTCGAACCGCACCCGGAAGGCGGCTTCTATCGCGAAACCTATCGCAGTGAGGAACGCATCCAGCGAAGCATCCCGCCCGTCGAACGTGCGGCTGCCACCTCCATCTATTACCTCTTGGCGGATGATGCATATTCCGCCTGGCATCGGATCCAGTCGGACGAGTTGTGGCACTTCCATGCGGGGGACTCACTCAATGTGCATGTGTTGGAAAACGACGGTACGGTGAGCACGCATCGTCTGGGCCATGCGGCCGACGACGCGATGGCGGTGTACCAGGCGGTGGTTCCGGCGGGCTGCTGGTTTGCGGCCGAGCGCGTGCTGGGTGAACATGGCTATGCGCTGGTCGGCTGCACCGTTGCACCGGGGTTCGAGTTCAGCGAGTTCGAACTGGCCGACGATGGCGCGCTGCTGGCAAAGTACTCGGCACATGGCGATCTCATCCGAAGGTTGCTGCCCAGGCTTGCGGCGCGTTAGTCAGCACCACACCACGTTTTCATAGCCGACCGTGCGGCGGTAGACGCTTACACCCCGCCACGTGCTGTACTCCATGTACGCGCATGTCAGGACGACGATCCAGTTGGCTGCTGCGATGGCTGTGGTGGACATATTCCCTCCCTCTCTGCCTGCCCGATAGCTGTCTTATCGGCACGTTTTCAGTCTATGAGAGGGGGCTCCCAAACCATTGCACGAGCAATGACGCTTCTCGGCCCTTATTTCCGGATCTCGTCTCCGTATGGGCATCACGCGTCGCAAACGCCCGCGTGGCGAGGCTCCAATGCATCTTGGAACGCACAGCATGGCGGCGATCGCTAGTCTTCATCGGCGCCCCGATCTACGCTTGTGAGGCGCGCTGCGGCGTGACGCACGCTCCCCATCACACAAACGCCTTCGGAAAAACATCATGGCTACCCTCGGATTCATCGGCCTGGGCATCATGGGCGCCCACATGGCCCGCAACCTGCTCAAGGGCGACCACACACTGATCGTCAGCGGCAAGCATTCCGTGCCGGAAGATCTGCGTTCGCGCGCGACGGTGGTCGCCAACTCGGCGGCGGTAGCGCAAGCCGCGGACATCGTCATCGCTATGGTGCCGGACACGTCGGACGTGGCCGATGTGCTGTTTGGAGAAGAAGGGGTCGCGCAGGGCTTGGCTGCAGGCAAGCTCTTCATCGACATGAGCTCGATCTCCCCAATTGAAACGCAGGCCTTTGCCAAGCGCGTCGAAGCGCTGGGCGGGGATTACCTTGATGCGCCCGTTTCAGGCGGTGAAGTCGGTGCACGCGATGCGACGCTCACGATCATGGTTGGCGGCAAAGAAGCAGCGTTCGAGCGTGCCAAACCGCTGTTCGCCCTGATGGGCAAGAACATCACGCACGTGGGCGACACCGGTGCTGGACAAACCTGCAAGGTGGCCAACCAGATCATCGTGGCGCTGACCATCGAGGCCGTGGGCGAGGCGCTGCTGTTCGCATCGAAGGCCGGGGCCGATCCGGCACGGGTGCGCGAGGCGCTGATGGGCGGTTTTGCCTCCTCGCGCATTCTCGAAGTGCATGGCGAACGCATGATCAAGCGGACGTTTGACCCTGGCTTTCGCATCGAGCTGCACCAGAAAGATCTGAACCTGGCGTTGGAAGGCGCTCGCAAGCTCGGCATCGCCCTGCCGAATACCGCCGCTGCACAGCAGCTTTTCAACGTGTGCGCCGCCAATGGCGGCAAGGCATGGGACCACTCAGCCATGGTGCGCGCACTGGAATTGATGGCCGATCACACCATTGCCTGAACCAAAACGGGGTGCGTGCCCAGGCGAGCACCACCCGCCCCGTTTTACGACCGTCGACGGCGTCGACTTACAGCTCAAGTTGTTCCAGCACTTTCCCCTTGGTTTCGATGCCGAGGAAGTAGATGGTGATCGCGGCCAGTATGGGGACCAAGGCCAGCAGCAGGAACGCATTGCTGACGTTGCCCGAGCCGATGGTCGAACCGATCAGCATCGGTGAAAAGATGGCCGCAATCTTCAGCCACGCGCCGCCCATGCCGCAACCAATCGCGCGGATGTTGGTCGGGTAAAGCTCCGGCGTATAGACATATGCGGTGATGAAGCCGCACGCCATCAACCCCAGCGCCAACGAGCACAACCCTGCCACCACATAGAGCGACTGCTCGTGCAGCAGCCCGGCCAGCGCCAGCGAGACGCCGCACAGTACGAATGACACCACCATCACAGGCTTGCGGCCCACCTTGTCAACGATCATCGCGCAGATCAGTGAGCCGACCACTCCCAGCACCGAAGCCAGCGCCGCCAGGTTGAGCGCCAGTTGCAGCGGCGCGTGATAGATCGTCTTGTAGACCGTCGGCAGCCACGTCGACAGACCGTACTGGATGAAACCGCACGTGGCCCACAGCATGGCCACGACCACGGTGCGCTTGATGTACACGGGGCCGAACAGATCGCGCATACCGCGCTTCGGGTGGCGATGCGACATCTGCTCGAATGCCGAGGTATCGCCCAGCGGAGGCAGCGGCTCCTTGGCCTTGGCTTCAAAGCGTGCCTGCGCTGCGTCCGCCTCGGCCATCCGGCCATTCGTCGCCAGCCAGCGCGGGGACTCCGGCACGGCCTTGGGCAGCGTGAAGAACAGCACCAGCGGTATGCCGCCGAGGAAGTACATCACCTCCCAGCCGAAATGCGGTACCAGCCACGCACCCAGTGCGTTGGACACCAGCAGGCCGATCGGGAACACCACCTCGTAGAGCAGCACGAAGCGCCCGCGTCCATGTGCGCGCGTGACTTCGTTGATGTACGTAGCGGCCACGGGCAGCTCCCCGCCCAGGCCGATGCCTTGCACGATACGCAGTGCTGCAAACACGGCAAAACTGGGCGCCACGCCGCAAAGCAGGCTCATCAAGCCGATGATGCCCGCGCTATAGCCGATCATGCGCACGCGGCCAAATCGCTCGGCAAGCATGGGGAACACCAATGCACCGATCAACTGACCGATGCCGGGCGCGCCAATCACAAAAGCAATCTGTGCCGGCGTCAGGTGCCATTGCGCAATCAGCAGCGGCAGCGTCGCCGCGATGACGATCACGTCAAAACCATCGAAGAACGTCGCGAGCCCGATCAGCAGACGCGCGCGCACGTGCATGCCGTTACTCTTGAGCCGCTCGATGCGGGCAACGATCTTGCCCAGGCTCATCGCGCCCAGCGGCCCATCGTGGTCAATTCCGTTGTCAATCAAAACACCTGGCTTCATGTGAAGCTCCTTCCGGAGGAAGTTGATGCGCCACTGGGTCGCTGCCCAGCGGCGCGCGTTGGGTCAGGACGTCAGAACGAGTGATGCACCCCGGTGCTGACAACCAACTGGTTGCGCTGCGCCGCCACACCCACGCCGTTGATGGCGGCAGATCGCGCATCGCCGGACGCACGCTGATACGTGCCTTGTACATACACCTGCGTGCGCTTGGAGAACGCATATACGTTGCCCAGGCTGAACTGGTTCCAACGGGCACTCTCGTACTTGCTGAAGGTATAGCCCACGTTGAGCGTGTTGGCGGCGCTGTAATGCCACGCGGTGCCCAGGTCGACGTTTTGCGCGCGGGCGTTGGCGCCGCCCAGGGTGATACGCGTTTGTGTATAGACCGCGTTGATCTGGACCGGCACGCTGCTGAATTGATACAGCGCGCCGGTACCGAACGACTTGACCGAACTCATCGGCGTCATCACACCCGGCACCAGCGTCGTGCCCAGCGTGTTGGTGATGCCCAGGCGGCCAGCGATGTCCAGCGCGCGATCGTTCGATGCCGTATAGGCCGCGGCCGCACGGAAACCGCCGTTGGTGTAGTACGCCCCCAGGCTGTAGCTGCGGCTCTTCGACGGTGAACCGGGCACCTCGCCAAAACCGTACATGCCGCCCAACTGCAGCCCGCCGAAGACCGGCGAAACGTAGCGCACGGCGTTATCGATCTGGAACTGGTTGGCCAGATTGTCGAAGTTGCCCGGGTGGAACAGGTAGAAGTTGGTGAGCTGGAAGCCATTGCTCAGGCGGCCGAGGTAATCGAACATGAAGTCCGCCTGATGGCCGAGCTGGATGTTGCCCAGGCGATCATTGGTCAGGCCCACCCATGCCGTCCGGTTGAACAACTTACCGGCCACCACGCTGTTGCCGGTGTCGCCCAGAAAGCCCGACTCCAACTGGAAGATGGCCTGCGTACCGCCGCCAAGGTCTTCCGAACCGCGCAGGCCGAAGCGGTCAGGCTGCATGGTGCCCGGGTCCATGCGCAAAGCGGAGCCGCTGGCCGCACCGCTCTTGAGGCTGTTGATGTAGGCCACGCCTTCATCAATGCTGCCGTACAGCGTAACGTTGCTCTGGGCTGCCGCTGTGCCGGCCAGGCTCATCGCCGCAATGGCGAACAAGGTCGTTTTCATTTGCTGTTTCCTCCACTGGACAAGGTGTCCGCCCCGCCAGTTGTTATCGCCGTCTTGGTGGACGGGCTGGTTGTGGTTCTTGTTTTGTTCCGTATGCGAAACGTCGTTTAAAATAAAAACACTGCGAAAAAAAGAGCGCGCGGCTGGTCAGGCCGGCGCCTAAACCATCCTGCGCTTACAGATCAATCACGAGGCGCTTACCCTTGCAGCCGGATACGCAAACCATCATCGTCTGGTTGGATGCACGTTCGCTCTTGGACAGAACGCTGTCACGGTGGTCGGGCTCGCCTTCCAGCACGCGCGTTTCGCACGAACCACACACGCCTTCCTTGCAGCTGTGTTCCACCTCGACGCCAATCTCGAGCAGTGCGTCGAGCAGCGACTTGCCAGCCGGCACGCACAATTCAGCACCGTTGCGCGCGAGCTTGACCTGGTACTCCCCCTCCTGCACCGATTCCACACCGGGGTCGGCCGCAAAGCGTTCGATATGGACGTTGGTGTAGCCCAGCGCTTCGCAGGCCGCCTCGAATGCCCGCAGCATCGGGCCGGGGCCGCAGCAATAGAAATGCGTATCGGCCGGATGCCCTGCAAGCAGCGCTTTCAGATCGGGGGGGCCACCGGCTTCTGTGTCCAGGTGAAAACGCACCGCTTCGCCATGGGCGGCAAGCTCATCGGCAAAGGCCGCTTCGGCGCGCGAGCGTGCGCAGTACAGCATCGAGAACGCCTTGCCTTGCTCGGCCAGGCGACGCGCCATGCAGACGATGGGCGTCACGCCGATGCCACCTGCAACCAGCACGGTGCGCGGCGCGGTTTCGTCCAGTTCGAAGTGATTGCGCGGGCCGCCGATCTTAAGCGTCGAACCCACGCGCAACTCCTCGTGCACGTATCGCGAGCCGCCGCGGCTGTTGCGGTCGAGCAGCACGCCGACCACGTAGCGATCACGCACCTCCGGCGCACCGCACAGCGAATAACTGCGCACCAGCCCGTTGCCAAGATGCAGTTCGATATGCGCGCCGGGTGCGTACTCGGGCAAGGTCTTGCCGTCGACATCGCGCAGCTCCACGCTCACGATGCCTTGGGCTTCGTAGCGCATGGCATGCACGCGCAGGTTGAGGGGGGGATTCATAGCACGTCTCTCTGCAACGTTTCAGCGCTTTTCCGTCAGGAACTTGCCTTCCGGGCCGACGACGTTCTTCTGCCGGCGTGTGTTGCCGTCAATGCCGCCATCGATGGCCCATTCGGCGAACACGGTCGGGCCGGGCTCGAAATCGCGCGGCTGCCAGTCGGCGTCGAGCTGGTCTTCATCGGCGTAATACTCGATCAGGCCGCCGGCGGGGTTCTTGAAGTACCAGAAGTACGCCGACGAAATCGGGTGTCGCCCCGGGCCCAGTTGCGTGTCCCATCCACAGCGCGACACATGCATGCCGCCGCCGAACACTTCATGGATGTCGCGCACGGTAAATGCGACGTGGTTGAGCCCGCTCTTGGCCTGCGGCGTTTGCAGCAGGAACAGATCGTGGTGACCGCCTTCCGGCTCGCAGCGCAAGAACGCGCCCCGACCCGGGTAGTGGTCGGACGGCACAAAGCCGAGCTTCTCGATGTAAAAGCGCTCGGTGGCCGCCACGTCCTTGACGAAGAAGACCACGTGGCCGACTTCGATGGGCGTGGCACGCTCGTAGATCGGGCTGGGTTGATTGCGGCGCGGTTTGTCCATCCACGTGTTCATGGCAGCGCATTGCACGTCGACATCGCGCTTGGTGCTCAGTTGCACGCGCACTGCCAGGCCGTTCGGGTCGGTGCAACCGACGCGGCCATCGGCGTGCACGTAGCCGGGCTGGTCGGCCAGCTTGTCGACCAGGCGATCGAGCACAGCTTGCGAGTCAGCACCCCAGATCACCTCGCGCAGCGTCGGGCCGGCCTCCATGGCCGGCGGCAGCGTCACATCGTCGCTGCGCTTGACGCGCACGCGGCAGCCGTTGAGTGTTTCGAACAGCAGGCCACTGGCGTCTTCCGATTGCAGGGCGAGGCCCCAATCCAGGAAGAACTGCTTGCAGGCGGCGAGGTCGTCGGCACCGTAGACGATTTCGTCGATGCCTCGAATCGTGTTCATCTTGATCTCCTGTGGTCTGGGTGTTTGCTTCGGCGTTAGAGCCGCTAACAAGACCCAGCGAAGCGGTCCTGGCTAGGCGCGGCGCCGCAGACAGTACTTGAGTACGGCAAGGCGGCACAACGACGCCAGGAGGGTTTTGTTAGCGGCGCTTAGTTGACGTTGGCCCAGGCCAGCGGTTGTTCGTTCAAGCCCCAGTAGAGGCTCTTCTGCTCCATGTACTGCAGGATGCCGAGGCGGCCTTTCTCGCGGCCCAGGCCGCTGTCACGCCAGCCGCCAAACGGCGTCGAAATCGAGAACTGCTTGTATGTGTTGATCCACACGTTGCCGGCCTGCACCGCGCGGCCGATGCGCCATGCGCGCTTGTAGTCGCGCGTCCAGATGCCTGCTGCCAATGCGTAGACGCTGTCGTTGGCTTGCTCGATCAATTCGTCTTCATCGTCAAACGACATGGCGACGAGCACCGGGCCGAAGATTTCTTCCTGGCAAATGCGCGCGCTGTTGGTCAGGCCTTCGATGATGGTCGGCGTGTAGAAATAGCCCGACTCGCAGCCTGAGATTGCGGGGCGCAAACCGCCCGTGCGCAGATGACCACCCTCTTCCACGCCTATCGCGACGTACGACTCGATGGTCTCGCGGTGGCGATCGGTGATTAGAGGGCCCATCTGCGTGGATTCATCGGCCGGATTGCCGACACGCAGACGAGCTGCGGCAGCGGCCAGACGATCCATGAACGGCTCGTACAGCGAACGCGCCACAAACAAGCGCGAACCAGCGATGCACGACTCGCCCGACGAGCTGAAGATGCCGTACAACACGCCATTGACAGCGTGGTCAAGGTCGGCATCTTCAAACACCATCGTCGGAGACTTTCCGCCGAGTTCGAGCGACACGGGCATCATCTTGTCGGCTGCAATGTGCGCGATATGGCGGCCCGTGTTCGTGCCACCCGTGAACGACACACGACGCACCAGCGGATGCTTCGTGATCGCATCGCCAATGACAGAGCCCTTGCCGGGCAGCACGCTGATCATGCCCTTGGGCACGCCCGCCTCTTCGCAAATGGCGGCCAGCTCCAGCGCCATCAGCGGCGTGACTTCCGCCGGTTTGACGACGACGGCGTTGCCCGCGGCCAGCGCGGGCGCCATCTTTTGCGCTTCGCTGGCAATCGGCGAATTCCACGGCGTGATGGCGGCCACCACGCCCATGGGTTCATGCACGCTCATCGTCAGGCAATCACCACGCGCAGGCGTGAGCGACTCTTCCAGCGTCTCGCATGCGGCGCCGAAGAACTGGAACGTGGCCGCAGCGCTTGCCACCAGCGCGCGCGTCTCGTTGATCGGCTTGCCGTTATCCAGGCGCTGGCGTTGTGCCAACGCTTCACTGCGCGAGCGGATCAGCTCAGCTACGCGGTACAGAACGGCCGCACGCTCGTGCGGCTTGCGCTGCGCCCAACCGCTGGACAGGAAGGCGCGGTAGGCGCCCGCCACAGCCTCTTCCACATCGGCGACGCTGGCAGCGTTGAGTTCAGCCACCACCTCGCCCGTGGCGGGGTAGCGCGTGACATAGCGCTCACCAGTGCCGAGGCGCCATTCGCCAGCGATGCAGATGGGGAGCAAGGACGTTGCGGTTGCGTTAAGGGTAGAGACAATCATGGCGCAATGGCCTCGCTCAAATCGAAACGGCGTGCGCGCGGTTGCCCAGCGCACGCACCACGCTGAACACCGTCAGCGCAGAAGTCTTGGGATTGGCCGCAAGCGGCTTGCCGCGCATCGTCAGTTCGAAGCCGCCAAAGGCGCCACGCGCCTCAACGTGATGGATGTTCTCGTCCACCGTCGGATCGGCCAGCAGCTTGACGTGTGTGTGTTCCAGCCCCAAGCCCGCCAACGACAACGTGGCAGCCACGTTGGCATTCTTCGGGAACAGGCGAGCAGCTTCGCGGGCGTTGCCTTCGAAGATCACGGTCGGCTCGCGCAGCGCATCCAGGTCAAACTGCTGCTCGGCCGGCGTGTCCTTCCAGGCGCGCGGCGGCTTGCGGCCGGTGTAGGTCACGGCATCCAGCCCGCCGACACGCGCGGCGGCCAGCGCATCGATGGCACCGATGGCACCCGACAGCAACTGCACCTGCGCGTTGCCACGCCGTGCCGCTGCCTCCAGCCGTTCAGCCACGCCCGGTTCGGACAGCGCACCCACCGATACCACCAGGCAATCAATGCCCTGCTCCAACGCCGGCAACACATGCTCTTCCAGCGCGTCGTGGCCAGCGCATTCGACCAGTAGATCAGGATGCGCGTCGGCCGACAGACGCGTCGTGACACGCGCATGCGGCGCGAACGGGGCGATGGCCTCGCGCGCCTTGTCCATCGCGTGCTCGGGCACGATCACGGCGTCAAAGCACACATCCGGATCGCTCTTGAGCAGCTCCAGCACGCCCTGCCCGATCGCTCCGCACCCGACCATCGATACATGCAGCATGTCCGACTCCTTGAATTGGCTCGATTGCAGGTTCACGCCACCACCGTCGTGCGCTCGGCTGCGCGCTCGCCCTGGCCGTCCTTGGTCTGCTGGTTGACCGGCGGGCCTGCAAAGATCGTCTTGAAGCTGCCGATGGAGAGCATGTCGATCTCCATCAGGAACGGGCCCTCGCCGCTGGTGGCTTCCTTCAATGCGCTGCCCACGTCGGCCAGATCCGACACGCGGCGATGGCGCAACTGCAGCGACTGCGCGAGTGCCGCGTAGTCCGGCGTGTGCAGATCCACATAGTGGCGGCGGCCGCCGTACTGCGCGTCCTGGATGTTCTTGATGACGCCGTAGCCCTTGTCGTTCATCAGCACGATGACGAGGTTGGCGCGCTCCTGCACAGCGGTCGCCAGTTCACCCAGGTTCAGGATGAAGCCGCCATCACCAGCCAGGCAGAACGTGGTCTTGCCCGAGCCGGTGGCAGCGGAGGCGATGGCCGCGCCAATGCCCATCGCCAAACCTTGTCCGATGCCACCACCCAGCGCATGGACGCCAGCACGCGAATCAAAAATACGCAGTTGACGATTGCCCCACGTGCTGTTCGACACCGTCACATCGCGCACCCAGTTGAACTCGCGGCCCACCGCGGCTTGCAGCGCTTCCACCAGCTTTGCGTACGGACCGAGGCCATCGATCAGGCCGCGCACCGCCGTCTCGTGTGCGGCGCGCAGGTCGGTGGCGAATGCCGCATCGATCTGCATCTTCTTTTCGAGCCGATCCGCCAGGCCATCCAGCGCGAGGGCCGAATCGCCGCATACGAAATAGTCGCTGGCGTAGCAACGGCCTTCTGCTGATGCATCTGCGTCAATGCGGTACAGCGGGCGCGGCAGCTTCAGTTCGTACTTGAGCGTTTCATTGCCGCGCAGGCGTGAGCCGACCACGACCATTGCATCGCACGTCTGGTAGAACGCTTCGACCGGCTTGTGCAGGTTGAAGGCACCCAGCGAACGCGGGTCATCCTCCGGCACGATGCCGCGGCCCTGCGTGCTGGTGACCACGCCAAAGCCCAGATCCATCAGGCGCTTGACCTGCTTCGCAGCGTGGCGGGCGCCACCGCCCAGCCACAGCATCGGACGGCGTGCGCGCGACAGGCGCTCAGCGAGCTCGTCCAGCGCGTGGGACGACGGCACATGCTGCGGCACCTGCAGCGGGCGAAGGTCGTCCGGCATGGGGATCAGCGCGGCTTGAATGTCGATGGGGATCTCCACGCTCACCGGGCCGGCCGGGGCAGTCAGTGCGGTCTGCACAGCCAGCTTCATCGTGCTGATGGCGGTGTCGGCACTGCGCACGCGGAAGGCCGCCTTGGAAACGGCCTTGAGCATGGTGAGCTGATCCGGCGCTTCGTGGATGTACGCGAGGCTCTGGTCAAGGTAAGGCGTTTCGATCTGACCCGTGATGTGCAGCAGCGGCGTGCCGGCGGTCAGGGCTTCGACCATTGCGCCCGCCGCGTTGCCGGCCGCGGTGCCGGTGCTGGTCAGGCAGACGCCCAGGCCGCCCGTGGTCCGGGCATAGGCGTCGGCCATGTTGGCGCCGCCGGCTTCACCGCGCGCCATGACGAAGCGGATCTTGCCGCGCTCGCCCATCGCATCGAGGATGGGCATGTTGTGGATCGAGATAACGCCAAAGGCCGCCTTGACCTCGCAGGCCTCCAGGAAGGCTGCAATCGCGTGGCCCACCGTGACCAGTTGTTGTTCCTGTTGTTGTCTATTAAGCATGACGGGAGTGTCCTCCGGAGATATCGATGTGGCTGCCCGTGGTGTACGAAGACAACGGCGAGGCAAGGAACAGAATGGCGCGGGCTGCTTCTTCGGGCAGACCCAAGCGTCCAAGGGGAATATGTTTTTGCGCGGCCAGGCGGCGCGTCCACGCTGCCCAGTCGAGATGGCGATCTTCTTCAGAGCGTGCCTCGAAGCGACGGCGCCATTGGCCGGACTCCACCAGCCCGATCAGGATGCCGTTGACGCGCACGCCCTTCGGTGCAAACTCAGTCGCCATCGAGCGCACCAGGTTGAGCACACCCGCACGCGCAGCCGAGGTGGCCACCATATGCGGCTCGGGCTGCTGCGCCAGCAGCGAATTCACGCAGACGATCGCGCCGTGCTCCGAGCGTTCCAGTTGCGGCATGAAAGCGCGCGTGGGGTGAATCACGGAGAAGAACTTGAGATGCAGTTCCTGCGTCCACGCGGCATCGTCGGTATCGGCAAACGTCGAGACGCGGCCCTGGCCGGCGTTGTTGACGAGCATATCGACGGGGCCAAGGGCTTGCTCCACGGCGTCGGCAAAGGCTGCCATCTGCGCGGCGTCGAGCACGTCGCACGTTGCGGCAAACAGCCTGGCGTTCGGGAAGCGGCTGCGCAGACCTTGTTCGGCTTGCGCGAGACGTTCGGCATTGCGGCCGCACAGCGCCACGGCGGCACCGGCTTCCAGCAGCAGTTCAACGGTGGCCAGGCCGATGCCGGAGGAGCCTCCGGTCACGACAGCCGTCTTGCCGGTCAGATCGATCATCGGCATGGTCATTCCCGGAACAGGTTGACGACCTTGCCGCTGGCGGGGCGGTAGTCCAGCAGGTAAGACAGCTCACCGGCAGCGGCGCGCACCTTGTCGATCATCAGGTCGAGCTGCGCGGGCTCGATGCGCGGCGACGGAATGGTCGTGCCGAGCGCCGCCACCACCTTGCCTGCGCGGTCCAGCACCGGCGCAGCAATCGTCGAGATGTTGGCTTCAAAGAAGCCTTCCTGCAGCACGTAGCCATGTTCGCGGTCGCGCTGGACCATCTCGAACAGTTCTTCCACCGTGCGCGGCGTGTTGGCGGAGAACACCTCCAGTTGCGGCTCCGGATAAAGCTGGCGCAATTCCGCCAGCGACAGGTCAGCCAGCAGCACACGACCCAGCACCGTGGCATGTGCCGGCAGGCGCGTGCCGACATTTACCGAGCTGGTGAACGGCGTGGGAGCAACCGACTTCGCCACATAAACGATCGAGCGACCATCGCGCACGACGAGGTTGCATGGGTAATGAATGTCGTCGCGCAGGCGATCGAGCAGCGGACGGCCCAACTCGGTCAGTTCCAGCGAGGCGAGATACTCAAAGCCCAGGCGCAGCACCGCCATGCCGAGTCGAAAATCGCGGCCGCCGTCTACGCGTTCTATGAAGCCCATCACTTCAAGTGTGGTCAGCAGGCGGAACACCGTGGAGCGCGGCACCTTCAGGCGGCGCGCCAGTTCCGGCGCCGACAGAACGCGGTCTTTGTGGCTGAATTCGCACAAGAGGCGCAGGCCGCGTTCGAGGCCCGGCACGATGTACTTTTCCTGCACGTCTTCTGAAATGAGGTCGTTGCTCATACGTCTTGGCGCTTAGGCGTTTTGAGATTGGGAGAGAACGGCGTGTTCGATCCAGCCCGCGATAGCGTCAGGCGCATCGATATAGGAGGCATGCCCGGCTGACGGCACAAGCGCAAATGGCAGACCGAACGTCCTGGCCAGCGCTTCGCAGCCCTGTGGCGGCGTGATGCCGTCCACATCGCCGCAAGCGACTTGTGCCGGCGTCGATGCGGGGCGTTTGCGCAGATAGGCGCCGATGTCGTCGCCGCTGAGCATCGCCACGGCCTGGCGGTAACCGCCATCGTTGAGACGCTTCATATTCCAGCGCACCCAGGCGCGTTCTTCGTCGGTCGCGTTCGGACGCAACAGGTGGGCGTGGCGCGACTCCGCCATGCCGTCGATGCCGAGCTGGTCCAGCGTTGCGAGACGCTGCGCTTGCACGGTCAGCGACTTATCTTCCTGCCCCGGCTGGCCGTAGCCCTGCGCGGGGTTCAGAAGCAGCAGGCACTTGGGCTGCATCGCGGCTGGCGCGGCGGCCACAAACGCTGATGCCATCAATGCACCCAACGAGTGGCCGACGATCGCATCCGGTGCCACATGCAAGGCCTCCAGCCATGCCCGCAACCGCACCGCATAGTCGGCGGCGCGCGGTGCAGCCTGTTCGAGCGGCGTGGAATTGCCGTAGCCCGGCGCATCCCATGCCAGCACGCGCATGTTGTGCGAAAGAACCTGCGCGCAAGGCAGCCATGACGCGGCGCTGGAGCTGATGCCGTGCAACAGCACCACCACCGGCCCGCGCTCGCCCCATTGCCGATAGCCGATGCGATCGCCGCGCGCGTTGATGGCGACGGTGCGTTCGGCAAACCCGGCGCCCAGCGCAGCAAGCGCGTCGGCAACACGGAACGGGTGGGAAGACATGACAGCCTGCACGCTCATGGCATCAACGCTTGATCTTGGCGAGCGGATGCTCGGGCGGATACGTCGGCGTGATCGGCTTCTTGGCGCCGAGCATCACGCACATCAGCGCGTCTTCATCGCCGATGTTGATTTCTTCGCGGTACACGCCGGGCGGCACCGAGACGAGGTCGCGATCGGTCAGGATGGTTTCGTAGCGCTCGCCGTCCTTCTCCAGCACCAGCTTGAGCTTGCCGCGAATGATGAAGAACACCTCTTCCACATCGGTGTGGAGGTGCGACGGGCCTTCGTGACCCGCCGGAATGACCATCGTCGAAAACGTGAAGTGCTCCGCCGGCACCGTGTTGGTGTCAGCGGCCACGCCCGTGCCGCCGGTGCCGAGGTAGCGCATTTGCGCACGGCGGTATTTCGGGTCGAAGTCGGCCTGGAACTTGAGGGCGTCCCAGTCATAGCGGCGGGTGGCAAAACGCGCCACGCGGCTGTTCATCCAGTCTTCAAACGACGCGCCTTCCGGGCGGTCCCACGTGCGTTGCACTTGCTGTTGTTCGGAGAGATCGCTCATTGAATACCTCTTCTGAATGGTGTGTGGATGCATTACTGCATGACGAAACCGCCGTTGACGGCCAGCGTCTGGCCCGTCACGAATCGGGAAAGATCGGACAGCGCGAACAGCACGGCGCCGCACACGTCGTCGGGCACCTGATCGCGCGAGATGGCGCGCTGGTCGCGGTACAGCGCATGGCGGTGCGCCGGCACGTACTCGGTGGCTTCCACCAGCGTCAGGCCCGGTGCGATGGCGTTGACGGTGATGCCGTCTGCGCCGCATTCGCGCGCCAGAGACTTGGTCATGCCGATGACGGCGCTCTTGCTCGCCACGTAAGCCAGCAGGTTCGGCGCGCCCCACAGCGGGGTGTCGGACGACAGATTGACGATCGCGCCTCGGCCCGATGCCTTGAGTGCAGGCAGGCAGGCTGTCGTCATCAGCCAAGTGCCGCGCACGTTGACGTTCATCACGCGGTCCCAGGTGTCAACGTCGATCGACGATGCGTCACGCCCGCCCGAGTTGGTAATGGCCGCGTTGTTGACGAGGCCGTCGAGCCCGCCCAGTGCCTGCGCAGCCGCAGCAGCGCATGCCTGAATGGAAACCGGATCGCCAAGATCAAGCGCGAAGCCGTGCGCATCAAAGCCTGCTGCACGCAGCGCTGCGGCCTCTTCCTGCACGCGCTCGCCAAGAATGTCAGCCAGCACAACTGCGCCACCCGCTTCGGCAATCGACTTGGCAAAGGCCAGACCGAGACCGCGCGCAGCGCCCGTCACGAGCACCTTGCGGCCAGCCAGCAGCCCGGCAGTTGGATGGCGCTCAGGCATGTTGAGCTTCCGTGGGAACGGGCTTGAGCATGGCGACCGGCGCATCGGCCAATTCGGTGGCGGCGCGGCGTGCCAGCACGCGGCGGATACGCGTGATGCCGATGTCGTGCTGATACAGCGTCTCGTGCTCGCGCGCTTCGGGTGCCATCGACTCCAGCACGACACGGTCCTGCTCCAGCACATCCCAGTGCAGGCCTTCGAGGCGATTGCGATACAGGAAGCGCCACACGTCGCGCTGCCAACCCTGCACGTGGCGCGTACGCCAGAAGTAGACGATGCAGTGCTCCTCATCCACCGGCGTCACGATGCCGATGATGGTGAACGGGCCGCCCGGGCCGACCTTCGGTTGATACGGAATCGACAGGCGCAGCCACATCGTGCCGGTCTCGCCAAACTCAGTCCAATCGAAGTTCACGCCGCGCTGGCCGGTCTTCTGGAACATGATCCCGTGGTCGGTTTCAACCACTTCCATCACGGCTTTCTTCTCGCCGCTGGCCATCGAGTGCGACACGGCGTGCAGGTAGGCGCCGTGCATCGGATCCATGACGTTGTCGATGGCATAGCGGTAGTTGACGTTCCAATGCGCGAAGCAGAGGAAGTGGCTGTGCTCGTCGCTGGTCAGCTCTTCAGGCAAGCGCAGCGTGCCCACCGCGTCGTCGAACTCGGACGGAGCCTTGTCGCCAAACCACAGGAAGATGGCGCCGGCGCGTTCCTGCACCGGGTAGCTGCGCACGCAGGTCTTGCCTTCCATGGGGCAAGCGTCGACAGCCGGTACGCTGGTCACCGTACCCTGGCCGTTCACTTCAACGCCGTGGTACCAGCAAGCCACGTGGTCGCCCAGGTTCCAACCCATCGACAGGCGCGCACCGCGATGCGGGCAGCGGTCTTCCAGCGCATGCACCTGGCCGGCGGTATCGCGCCACAGGACGATGTTCTGGCTCAAACGCGTGATGCCCACCGGTGCGTTCTTCACATTCCACGACGCCGCGACCGGATACCAGTAGTTGCGCAGACCGGTGTTGATGCGCGCTTCCTTCTGCGCTTCCTTGTTGCCTTCCATTGCTTGCCTCTTCTGATGGGTTGAGCCGTTCGCCTCTGCGGGCAATGCGGCGTCGAATCGTGTTGGAACCGGCCTCGTCTCAGGCGCCCAGGCGGCGCATCTCGGCCAGGAAGGTGTCTTCCGTCCAGGCCTCTCCGCCTGCGGCATTGCGCGGGCCGCGCTCATTCAGCACGGCCACGATGTCGGCCGGCGTTTGTGCGCCACCCAGGAATGCCGCCTCCAGCGAATCGGCCAACTGGTTTTCATAGGCTGTCGGCTCGGACGCGCGCGTCTGCCACACCAGATTGGCGACATGACCGGGGCGCTCGACACGGCCCTTGCCAGCGACGTTGTTCGGAGAAATCGGCTCCCACGGAGCGAGGTCGGGGTTGTATTGCGATTGCATTTCTGTCGACTCCATCACGTTTCGCTTGTTTTACCTATGAAACGTCTGTTAATATCTGGAACACAGGTGCAACTATAGACCGCGTCTTCGAAATCGCAGATGCGGGATTACCCTATGGCTTGCGGAAAAATGCGGCGGCGGTGGACGGCGCCTCCGCGGGATCGCGCACTGGACAACGGTCTTGGTACCGCGCCCGCGATGCGGTGCGCCGGCTGACTTACGAAGCTGCGTGGCCTCTGTCGCGGCAATGACGTCTTACGATCGACGTTCCTTCAACCCGCACCTGTCGATCATCATGAGCGTGAACCTCTCTGTCTGCGCGCTGCCGCCGACCAACTTCTACGTCGCATACAGCAACGGCCGCGAGCCCATCAACGCCCCCACCCTGGCCAACCAGGCCACGATGGAAGTGAGAACGGATCAAGCCCAGAAGATTGCCGTCATTCAGCAGGACGGCCACCACATCAAGGTCGACAAGGTCGGACCTGACGGCCAGCAGACCACCCTGGCCGACTTGGACATCGGCGGTGTTCAAGACGCCCTCAAGGTCGTGGGCGGCACGCATTCCAACGACTTGAAGATCGATTCCCACGCTACCTGGTTCGACGTTCTTGGACACGGTACGTCCACCTCGCTGGACCTCGGCGACGGCTATTCCGTCAAGATCGACAAGACCATCGACGAACATCAGTTCCTGTCGATGTTCGGCAACAATCCGCCAACGTACACGACCAGCGTCGAGCTTCAGGGTCCGAACGATGAGCACATCAGCTACGGCGCCGAAGGCGGTAGCGATTGGAACCACTTCGACGTGCCGAAATTCGATTGTTGAGGCGACCTCCCTTTGCAGGCGGGGCGCGACCGCTAGCCATTGCCATCCGTCCACGGCGCCAGCAGCCCGAGCAGCGCCCGCGCGCCAATGCCGACGCCCAGCACGAGCGCCGGCTGGAACGTCGAAAGCCCGCCCTTGTCGAGTAGAAAGTCGTCCGCTGCAGGCACGTTCGGCCCCTTGACCGCACCGCCGACCGGCATGCGCCACCACGGCAGCAAGCTGTTGTGGCGCACGACCCGGCCAAGATCACGCCGGGCGCGGTAGGCATCAACATGCATCTGCTGAAACGCGCGGAAGAACCACCAGTCTGCCGATACCTTTCCAAGTTCCACGAGTGCCGACGACCAATGGCTGCCGCCGGCTGCCAACAGCAGATGGGCGGCGTCGGCGCCGGTAAATGGCAAGACGCCGAGCGTGGCCAGCTTGTTGGACCACTCCTGCAGCAACGTCACAGGCACCGGCTTGCTGGTAGGCGTGCCCACCTCCGGCAGGAACGGATACACGATCAACGGGCGATGCCCGAGGGCGACCAGCCATTGCAGTGGCCGGGGCAGATGCTCTGTTCCGCCGAACATCGAGGGCAGCCTGGCGCCTGCCGGCCGCACGGTCGGGTCCTGCTGCAGCCGATCCGCCCGCAGGCTCAGCGTGCGGCCCAGCCGGGCACTGGCGCTGGCCATCGGGTGCACAGCAGAAAAGACCAGCGTCGCCAGGTTTGACAGCGTATCGCCCGCCGCCTGCAACGATGCGAACGACGGGTCGAAGAAGCCCGGATGCATCAGGTGCAACAGGTTGGAAACATCGTTCGGGCCATAGCTCCACATGCGGATGGTCTCAAGCAGCCAGCCAAGCTCGCTGCGGGCCGACAAAACCTGCCCGGGCGCGGCGTCCACCTGCCGCAGGGCATCGCTGTCGTGCGGATTCACCTTGAGCAACATGCCGAGCGTGCGGTAGCGGTCCCGATCGGCTTTCGATACGCCGCGCAACGTGCCGCGCCAGCCGGTCATGAGGCGCCACGTAGAAGCCGGCGAGGCATCGGCCTGACGCGCGATGCGCACGCGCACGCCATCCGACACCATCCCCAGCGTCGACCGCAGGCCAAGCATGCCGAGCCCCAAAGCGTTCCAATCCGCCAGCGTGAAAGTCGGTAGACCGTAGCGCACGCCGGCGTAGGTGGCGGACGCGATCGTGGCCGTCGACGCCAACGCGCGGAACACCGGACCACGGATCTTCATGCCGCCGGAAACGGTCGGCGGCGTGTAGGGCTCACCGGGCTTGGGGCCGTAGGCGTTGCGCGGGTTCGGAATGCTCTCGTGATGGCGCCGGCTGTTGGCGTCTACCGTCACGATGCCCCCCTGCGGCGACTCGGGCGGCAGCCAGCCCACCTTGAGCATGCGACCCAGATCGCGCGCGCCCATCACGACGGGGTACGTAAACCGCACGCCTCGCCCGCCCGGAGCCTGCGCGATCTGGCGCGTCGCATCGTCGCGCGCCGCCGTGATCGACGACCACACCTGCGTATCGGAAGCGTCCAGCGCCAGGCCGATGCCCTGCTCGCCAAAAACAGTTTGCGGCGGCCGCGAGGTTGTCACGAATACCGCGGTCTCGGGCTGGCGGGACGCCCAGAAACGCCCTGGCTCGTTCGAGAAGCCATTCAGAAGACGGCGCCAAAGCGGCTGCCACTCCGGCGGACGCGGCTGAAGGTTGCTCAAGAACATGCGCCACGCTTCCTGCTCGTCGGAAATGTGCTCGGGGTCCACGCCCTCGCCGCGCAACGCAAATGCAGTGGCGCGCTCGACGGCGGCATCGGCATCGACGGACGGATTGGGCAGCGCCGGCTTGAGTAGCGGCAACGGCGGTTCGACGGTTTCCACGCGCGCGAAACCCCAGTCCTTTCGGTATCGCAAAGGCGGCGTGGTCACGGTTTCGAAGGCGGGAGATGTTCCTGGCGCGGCATCACGATCGGCCGCTCGACGCAGGAAATACCGTTGAATGCCGATCCGCGCCTGGGCCGGTGTTCCAGCGGCAAAGGTGAATTGTTCGTAAGGCCGCTCGTTGCCGAAGTGGTGGGCATGTGCGGGCGGCTGCGAGGCATAGGCAGCGATGGCATCGGCCTTGAGCCTGCGCTCCGCATCGTTCAACTGCAGCGTCCAGGTCCGCCCGCGCAGATTCAGCACGGAAGTCGGATACCAGCCGATCTCGTTGGCCCACATCAAGGGCAGTGCCTGGCCTGTGGAACGTTGGTACGCACGCGCGGCTTGGCGCATCAGGCGGCTGCCTTCGGCGTGGGCCGGATGCACGTTGCGGTTGATGCGCAGCCCGACGGCCAGATCGTATTGCTCCGTGCGCATGCGTTCGGCCAGGTAGCGGACGATGAAGGGCATGTTCCATCTGGCAACGATGCTGTAGCGCAGGACGCGCTCGCCGGGCCGGCGCCACGGGTTGATGTCGGCATTGCCATGCAGCACCGTCACCTTCACGCGCGCGCCGCCACCCAGCCGTGCATAGAACGCGCGCAGTTCCTCTTCGCGCAGTTGGCCCAGTGCGCCGGGTTCGGCAAATTCCGCACCGTCCCCGCCGTACACGGGCAGTGGAATGCCGGACTCCGTGCTGAAGATCGTCCCGCCGTTGCCACGCGTGATGTACACCACGTGGATCTCTGTGCCTGCCGCGATGGCACGCCGCAGCATGCCGGCCATGATGGTGTCGTCGTCGGGGTGCGCCAGCACCACCAGCATCTTGTTCACACCGGACGACTGCGTCTCCGCACGCTGGCGCTTGATACGCGGCATGCCGCCTGCGCGCCACTCGGCCGCTGTCATCGCCACGGCCATTTCCGTGACGCCGGTCCCGCTGCGCGGCACGCGCGTCGTCCCAAAATCCGGATGCAACCACGCTGCCGGCGTCGTGCGCTCCGCCGGCGCCACGTAGTCGACTGCATGCGTCAGCAGCATGGTCGCCACGTCCGGAACGAGCTGTGCCCACAAATCGTCGCGATCGTGCTCGCTCATCTCGTCGAAATGCGGCAAGGCTTCGGCCACGCCATCCGCCAGGTTGACGCCACCCGCCACGCCCGCGGCCCTGCCGAGCGCCCGGGCCACGGTAGTCGTACGGGTAAGCGACGTGTTCGGCGCCGATGCGGCCGACACCTCCAGTTCCGCACCCTCCGCCAACGCCCGCGCACCGAGCACGAGCGCGCGACCGAGCGCAACCGTCGCGGCGCCACCAATGCCTTCGGCCAGCACGGTGCCCCACACCTGACGCGCGTGGCCGCTCGTCAGCGGGTTGAGGTCTTCGTCGTGCGAGATCATCTGAGGCAGATCCGAGCGTGCGGCGCCGTACACAAGGCCCGCCGCACCGGCCAGCAACGGCACGATGCCGTCGGTCAGCACACCCGCAGCCAACAATCCGCCCGCCAGCACGGCGTCCAGATGGAAGGTACGGTTCGCCGCTTCGAACACACTCTCGATGCGCGCCTCGCCCATGAACAGACGCAGTTGCCCATCGGCATCGAAGCGATCGGCGCCTTGCGCATCGCAGTCCGGCGCCACCATCAATGCGGCCTCACCGCCGACGGGCAGGTCGCATGCGTGGCGGAAGTCGTCGAGCGAATCGTAGGTGCGGTTGGCGCCGGCATCCACCCAGCCGGTCGTGCCATCAGCGCGCGTGAACTGCATCAGCGCGCCGTCCTGGATCACGCTGTCGGCGGGCGTCAGCTCCGAGCTTGGCTTGATGGCCGTGACAAAGGGCAGAAAGTTCACCTGCAGCGGCCGCGTGCGATCGGCATCGCCATAGACGCGGTCAACGATCCGCTGAAGCTGGGCCCGCACATCGGCCGGTGCCGCGGCAAACCAGCGCCCCTGCCGGGCAGCCTCGACAAGTGCCTGCGGCGTGGGCGCATCCAGAGCGGTCACGGGCAGGATGCCGAACGCCAGGCCCGCGAGATTCATCAATTGATCGGCCGACGACACCGTGATGGCCTGATCGCCAAACTGGAGGAAAAACTGCTGGAGATACGGTCGGGCCAACTCCTGGCCGTGCGTTCGGAACAGCTCGAAACGGGCGTCCGCGTCGTCCTGCTGGGCTGGTGACAGCGCAGCAAGCAGATCCTGTGCGTGCGCTCTGGCCTCGTCGGTCTGGCTTTGCAAACGCGCGCGGGTGGCGTCTTGCGTGCCTTGCCGGGCACTGTCGACTTTCGCGCGCAGTCCGGCAAGCGTCTTCGCATCGGCGCCGGTGGCTTGAGCCATGCGCAAGTCCTGCTCGGCGCCATGCAGCGTGCGCTGTGCAGTCAGCCGCGTCAGCTCCGCCTGCGCACGGTCGGCTGACGCCTGGGAATGCGCAGCCTGTCGCTGCGCGTCGCCCGCCAACTTGCCGGTGAGCGTCTTGGCGTTGTCGGCCGCCAGGAAGGCCGCCGTCCACGTCGGCACGGCATCCTGGCGCGCCTGCGCAAGCGCCGCCGTAGTGGGCAACGCCTGCGTGCGGGGCTGGCACTGCAGAATCTGCTGCTGCCGCGCTTGTTGATCGGCGTACTGTGCGTCGGCAACGCGCTGCTCTGGAGCGATGTCGGCTTGCGCCTTGACAAGCGCATCGTCGCCGGCCTGCTGAAGGTTCTGCGCTTCGCCGTCGGGGATGGCGCCGCTGGCGCGGCCGGCGACCACGGCATCGTGGTACGTCTGCCAGTCGCCGCGATTGGCGGCGTCAGAAAGCATGGCCAATGCGTCGGCATGCACCGCGTCGTGCGTGTGGTTAAGGACGAGCGTGGCATTGCTGGCCGCCGCCTGAGCGTCACTCCATTGCGTGCGCGCATCCAAGGTGGCCTGGGAGGGTTCGTCGGGCAGGTTGCGCGCCGGCTGCCGCGCTGCGCGGTCACTGGCCTCGGCCGAATCCAGCACTTGCCGCGCATCGTCGAGCTGGCGCTCCGCCATGTCCTCGGCAACGCGCGCGTCGGCCTCGTCCGCCTGTGCCCGTGCAAGCACCAGCGCGGGCACCGCAGCCTCCTGACGCTGCTTCTGCTGCACCGTCATCACCGTCTGAACATGGCTGCCGGGCTGCGCCGCAGCCATTGCAGCAGCCTGCAGATGCGCTCGGGCGGCAGCGGCCATATCGTTCGCCAGTTGCCCATTGCGTTGCGCCTGTTGCCGCGCGGCTTGGGCGGCCGCTTCTTCGGCGTGTTGCCCACGCGACTGCGCGATCAATGCCGCACGCTCGGCCTGCAGCTCCTGCAAGGCAAACTGCGCCGCCAGGTAGGCCGCTTGCACCAGTTGCCGTGCGGGGTCGGTCGTCTCTGGGTCGATCGGCTGAGCAGGCTGCGCCGCTGTCACCGCGCACTGTGCGTCGCGAATCTGTGTGGCGATGTCGCGCAGACGCGCCTGCTGATCCGAGGAGGAAACGGAAGAAGAAGAAGACGCAGTGGACGCGTCCACCAACGCAGGCAAGGTGACAGGCATACAGCAGCACATAAGCTCAGATGCCGCGACCTTACGTGCCGCCCGCACATGCGGTGTTCCGGATTTTGCTAATGCAGCGAGCACATATGCCAGTTGCGCGCGGGCCGGTGCCGCACGCGCACTTCAGGCCTTACTGGATGCCGTAGCCGCTCAGAACAATTTGCGATAAACCACGAAGCCCGACTTGTCCGCCAACGTGTCATACAACCGCATGGCGGTCGCGTTGCTTTCGTGCGTCTGCCAATAGACGCGCGGCAAGCCATCGGCCTGCGCGCGACGGTAGACCGCCTCGATCAAGGCCCGGCCCACGCCCTGCCCGCGCGCGGTCTGCGCCGTAAACAGATCCTGCAAATAGCAGCTCATGCCGATTTGCGTGGTGCTGCGGTGGTAGAGGAAATGCACGATGCCGAGCAGCTCGCCGCCACGCTCGGCCACCAACGCGTAGACAGGCTCCGCTTCGTCGAAGAAGCGCTGCCATGTCGTCTGCGTGACGATGTCGGGCAGGGCCGTCTCGTCCGCGCGGCCATAGAAGGCGTTGTAGCCATCCCAGAGGGGTTTCCAGGCGGCAAAGTCGTCTTGGTGGATGGGGCGGATCAGCAGGTCGTCGGGCGTAGGCATGGTGGGCTGAATGGGTGGCAACGCTCCGGCATTCTGCCAGCCGGCTGCTCCACATGCAGCCGGCTTTCCTACTGATGGCTTAGCGCGGGCCGAGCGCCGACAGGTCGACCCCGTCTTGCACCAACTCGTCCTGGACCTTGTGCTGGGCCGCGTCGTTCGGCGAGCCGTACCCGAAGACGGTGTGAAGCCCCGGCGGTATGTGTTGCTGCACAAACTCCTGCGTGTGCTTGTCCGCTGTGTCCAACACTCTGGTCTTGTACAAGTAAGAGAAATCACGGTCGCCGTTGAGCAGTGCCGTCGACGTGTCGTTGGCGGCGTCTAGAACGCGTGCGGCATCACTGACGCGGTTCATGCCGCCGACCAGCTCCGTCTGCAGTTGTTGCGCATTCGCCTGTCTCTGCGGCGCATTGACCGGTAAGCCAGCCTCGCGCAGCGCCTGTGCCGCGGCGGCGGCATCGATGAACTGCCCGGTCACAACGCTGATTGTCTGTGCAGCACGGTCAGCGTCCAATCCGGGGTTGCCGCCCCGGTCAAACGCTTGCTTAACCGGATCGGCAATTTTCTCCGCCGCAGCCGCCTCGCTCTGGTGGTACTCCAGATACTGGCCCCAGTCGGTCCGAGAAGAGTCGCCCGAGTACACCTCAATATTGGCCCTCTGTACCGTGCGGCTGGTAGCGCCGATCTTCGTCGTGACGGCATCCACGAGAACTTTGACGCCACTCTTTCCAACATCACCCAGCGCACCGTCCTCGAGATACGAGTCAAGGTTACGTAGCGCGACCGTGGCGTCCTGCTCGTCGACCATCGCGTGGCCCACTCGCGTGCGAGCTGCATCAATATCGGTGTCGCTCGGATCAGCCGGCAGATTAAGGCGATCCCGATCCCACCATTGCGCATTGCTGTCTTTGGTGGCCCGGCTGGCCACGACCAGATCCTGCACGCTCACCGTTGGCGAAGCTGCTTCATTCACAAACTTCTTCAGCGTCTCCAGGCAATCCGGGATGCTGGGCCGCATTTGCACCGCCTGATACCCAGGGCCGTGGCCGTCGATCATCATCGTCATGCTGTTTCCTTAGCGTTGAGAATCAGATCAGCGTAAAGGCACGGCGCGCTGATGTTGACTACGCCAACTCGTGCCTGCACGCCTTGTCGGCTGCCATGTGCGGCCCACGCCATTGGAACGTCCATGCGCGCTCACACCCTAGGGATTGTCCGCAGAAGAACCGCCGAGGAAAGAAAGTTTGATGAAAGCATCGACCCTCTACAGTGCGCTCCATGGCCCGGTCACGACCCGGTATCGGGCAGTGCGATCTCCACGCACATCAGCGTCACCACGATAAGGGTCGGGTGTTGTACCAGCCATATCGCCGGACCCAACGGGATGTCAGTCCGGCGTCCGCTTCAATCGGTCTTTCCTGCTGTCAACCTTGCGGCCCACCGTCCTCCCGGTGGGCTGTTTTCTTTTCAGGGTTGCGCGGGGGTCGGCAACACCAGGCGCTGCGTCAACCGCTGCACCGTCGGCGCGGCGATCAATACGATGGTGAAGGCAGCCGGCCAGGCCAGCACGAAGGCATGTGCCCAGCGGGCGAGAAAGTCAGAGCTGATACCGGCGTTGATCCAGCCGATCCAACCAGTCATGAGCAGCGACATCAGGCCGGACATCAGCCACGCAAAAATGACACGAAGACGTGTGGGAGTAGAGACGGGCATCGACATGGCGGTTCTCCTTGCAAGCCATCAAATGTGATTGACGGTATGCTAGACAACCGCGCTTCAAGAAACTATAGACGTTTATTGAAACTTAAATTCCGAAAATGGAATCATGCTCGACGATTTGGCCCTCTTTGTTTCCATCGTGGACCACGGCAGCCTGCAAGCCGCGGCCCGTCACGCCAACTTGCCGCCCGCCACGCTGACACGGCGTCTGCAGAAGCTCGAAACCTCGCTCGGTTGCCAGCTTCTGCTGCGCAGCGCCCGCAGCCTGAAGCCGACGCCGGAAGGCCAGCTTTACTACGAGCAATGCCGCCCGCTGCTGACCGCGCTTGCGCAAACCACGGCCACGCTTGACGACGATCTCAATCAGGTGAAGGGCACCCTGCGCGTGCTGGCGCCACTGAATCTGTCGCGCGGGCTGCTCGCACCTGCGTACGCAAGCTTCATGGCGACGTGGCCCGAGATTCGCCTGGAGCTGTCGCTCAGCAACCGCAATGAAGACGTGTGGCGACATGGCGCCGATCTTGCCATCCGCGTCGGCCAGCAGGACGACCCGAAGTTGCGGCAGCGCCGGCTGGGTGTCATCGGGATGGTGCTGGTGGCGTCGCCCGCGTACGTGGCCGAGCATGGCGCGCCGACACATCCGCATGAGCTTCAGGCGCACCAGTTGTTGGTGTCGTCGCCACTCTCGACATGGCGCTTCACCTCACCCGACGGTGAGGAAACCATCGAACTGCAGCCTCGTGGACGCTGCGACCTGAACGACATCGAACTTGGCGTGACGCTGGCCGAAACAGGCCTCGGCCTGCTGTACTGTCCGCACACGCTCTGCCATCCGGCGCTGAAGGCAGGCAGGCTGGTGCGCCTGCTGCCCGAATGGCGCACGCCGCAGCGACCCATCTACGCGGTGTGGCCGCAGCAGCAGTTGCCACGCAAGGTGCGTACGTTGCTGGAGCATCTGGCGGCCTTCGCAGCGGCCACGCCCTTGCTGCAGGCAGATGCCGTGCCGAGTGCTTCCCACACTGTTTGAAACGGGTAAAAACACGCGTTGCCGCATCGCCCGATCACCCCGTAGGCTGCAGGGAATTCCACCACGCCATTTTCACTGGAGACCCGATGCACAGCAGCCACGTGGTGCGCTCCGGCGACATTCGTCTACATGCCCGCATGACGCAGCCGGCCGACGGTTCGGCGCGGCACCGCCCTGCCGTGATTCTCGTGCATGGCTATCCGGACGACAGCTCGGTCTGGCACGGCGTGCGCGATACCCTGGCGCGCGATCGCCGCGTGCTCACCTTCGACGTGCGCGGTGCCGGGCTCTCAGACGCCCCGGCAGATACCACCAGTTACCGCATCCCCCAATTCGTCGACGACCTTGCCGCCGTGGCTGATGCGCTGCTGCCCGGCGAGCGCTTCCATCTGGTCGGTCACGACTGGGGCTCCATCCATAGCTGGGAATCGGTAACGACCGATCGGCTGCGCGGGCGCATCGCGTCGTACACGTCGATCTCGGGCCCGTGCCTGGACCACGTCGGCCACTGGATGCGCACGCAGCTCGATGCCGGCAGCTGGACGGCCAAGCGCGCGGTCTGGAAGCAGCGGCTGCAATCCTGGTATGTGGGCTATTTCCACTTGCCACTGGTGCCGGAATGGTCGTGGCGGCTGTGGGTGGCGCGCGCTTGGCCGTGGTGGCTGCACAAGACGGAAGGCATACGCATCGAAGCGCCGCGGCCGACGCTTGTGCGCGATGCCTGCAATGGCGTGCGCATGTATCGCGCAAATTTTCGGGACCGCCTCGCCCGCCCGCAGGCGCGTGCACCGCATGCGCCCGTGCAGCTCATCGTGCCAACGCGCGACCGGTACGTCAGCCCCGCCGTTACGCGCGCTGTAGAGGCCTGGGTGCCCCACTACTGGCGCCACGAGGTCGATGCCGGCCATTGGCTGCCTCTGCGTCGCCCCGACTGGGTGGCGGACTGCATCCGCTGCTTTGCCGACTATGTCGAATCAGGCCACGAGCCCGCCGAATTGCGGCAGGCCCGCGTGGCCGGCACGCTCGCACCCACCTGACGCAACTAGAGCATTGTGCCCAACGCAAACGTTGACGCGCGTGTAACACACTGTAATCATCGTCCGCCACAACGCTGACGGTGCGCCATGACCTGGCGCCCGGACGGCTCGAGCCGCCGCTTCGCGCAAACCGCGTCGCCGGCCATCGATACAAGAAACAGGGACAAGACGATGAAAAGCAAGGTCGTGGTGTACGGCCCGCTCTACGGGAAGTGGTACGCAATCCTGGTCAACGACGGTGTGGCCGCTGAATCCAACCAGTTTGGCTCGTACGAAGCCGCCATGGGTTTCGCGTCACGCCGGTATCCGGAGCTTGAGCAGGAGCGGCAGCCCTACGCGCGGGGCCGCGAAGAAAGCGAGGACGGCAGCGACAGCCGGGAAGCCGCGCCCATCTGAACGGGAACGCGTCGGGCGGCATTTGCGCCGCCCGTGCCGGCCACAGCGTCAGTGGCCCGCGCCGCAAAAGCGGCCGGCGATCCACTCGAAGACGCTGCCTTCACGCAGCGAGCGGCTCTGTGCCTCGTCGCCGTAGTGGATCTGGTAAAGCGGCTTGCCGCCGGCATTGCGCGCACGATAGAGCGTTTGCGCAATCACCGTGTAGCTATGCCGCGCGCAATCGAGCACCACTTGTTTGACCGACGAGCGGATCGGCTGTCCATCGGCCGTTTTGATCGTGAAGTCGGGCAGCACGTTGCGCAACAGCCGGAAGTGCACGGTGTGCGAATCGGCATCCGCCTCGGCGCCGGGCTGCGGCTTGACCGATTGCCGGTCGATATACGACACGATGCCGTTGATGCTCTCGAACCGGCGCCAGCGGGAATCCGCACTGGCCGATTCAAGCGCGGGTGCCGCACCGCCCGAAACGGCTTGCGCGGACGCTGTCGGCACAGCGGCCGACGCAGATACGGTTTGTGCGGATACGGGCATCGCTGCCCACTGCGCGGCAACCAGAGCGGTCGCCGCGATGGCGCTTTGCCAGCGCCAGCCTCCTGTTTTCATGGGATGTCTCGCCTCGCTACAAAAACTTAGCGGGCGATTCTACCGCGCTGGCGCAGCCGCTTACATCACATCTGGCCGACGGGCTCGGCAACGTCCACGCCGGCAAAACGCAGATACAGCGTGCGCAGCGCCTGCGTGAGGGGGCCGGGCTGGCCGTTGCCGATCTGTACGCCGTCAATGGACACCACCGGCATCACAAACGTCGACGCGCTCGTATAGAACACTTCGGCGGCTTGCTGGGCTTCGGCCACGGTGAAGGTGCGCTCCTCCAGCGTCAGGCCATGTTTGCGCGCCAGCGCCAGGATCGACACGCGCGTGATGCCCGGCAGCACGGCGTTCGACAGCGGACGCGTGATCAGGCGCTTATCGGCGGTGATGATGAATGCGGTGGACGACGCGCCTTCGGTCACGCGGTCGCCATCGGTCATCCAGGCTTCATGCGCGCCAGCGCGGGCAGCGATCTGCTTGGCCATCACCTGCGGCAATAGGCCCACGCTCTTGATATCGCAACGCTTCCAGCGCAGGTCGGGCACCGTCACCACGGCTGCGCCCTTCTTTGCGAGCGGGCTGTTGACGATGGACTTGACCTGCGTGAACGCCACGGCCGTCGGCGTGATGTCAGCCGGGATGCCGAAATCGCGCTCGGCCACGCCGCGCGTGACCTGCATGTAGACCACGCCCTCGTCCAGCCCGTTGCGCGCCACCAGCTCTTCGCACACGCGCGTCCATTCGGCGGCTGTGTACGGGTTATCGATGCCGATCTCGGACAGCGAGCGGGTCAGGCGGGCGAGGTGCGCGTCGTTGTCGACGAGCTTGCCGCGCGCAACGGCGGTCACTTCATAGATGCCATCGGCAAAGGTAAAGCCACGGTCCATGACAGAGACGGTGGCTTCGGCGGCCGGCACGTATTGGCCGTTCAGGAAGATGATTCGGGACATGCTGTGAGAAGGAATTCAGGCGCGGGCGGGACTGCCCTGCCAACGAATCTACAGGATACGTGCGCCATGCCGCGAATACCGATGCGTGCCCACATTATGCGAAAACAGCATGATGCGCGGGACACGTCCGGTAAACTCTGCCGTTTCTCGGCCAGTCGCGCGCCCATGCCCGAACTCACCATCCGTCCGATCGTTGCAGACGACCTGCCCGGCATCCTCGCCGTGCAGCAGGCGTGCTACGGCGGCGGGTTCCTGGAACCGGGCGATGCGCTTGCCAGCCGCTGGGCGCGCAGCCCGGCCATGTGCCTGGTCGCACTGCGTGGGTCTGAAGTGGTCGGGTACCTGCTCTCGCATGCTTGGCACGCATGGACGCCGCCCAAATTGCACGCGCCGCTGCCCGCCGCGGACGCGGTGGATGTTCTCTGGTTTGTGCACGACATGGCCATCGCACCCGGGGGCCGTGGCCAGCGTTTGGGCGAGCGGCTTTACGCCCTTGCATCCGTCAGCGCCCAGGCACAGGGCCTCCGGCAATCCCGGCTTGTGGCGGTGCAAGGCGCGGATGTCTTCTGGCGCCGCCTTCGTTATCAATCCATCGACATGGATAGTGCAGCGGCGGCAGCCCTGCGCGCCGTCTACGGCGAAGACGCTGAATTGATGGAACGCGCATTGCCGTGAGCGGCCATCGCGTCACTCCGTTACAATTTGCAACACCCGTATATCTTCTGTAAGACTGCGCGCGCCCCGTTCAACTACAGTGCGTCGTCTTGAGGAATTTCCACATGCATAAGAACTTCGCGCTGTACGTGCTGGCAGCCGTAGCGGCGCTGTCGTCGCAGGCGGCCCTCGCCCGCGTCAATGTCGACATTGGAATCGGCGTGCCTGTCGCGCCCGTTTATGTCGAGCCGGCGCCGGTCTATGCCCCCGCTCCCGTGTACGCACCGCCCCCGCCGCCGGCCTACTACGCGCCGCCACCGGTCTATGTCGCGCCGCAGCCGGTTATCGTGGCGCCTGGCTACTACGACGATGGCCGCGGCCGCGAATGGCAGGAACGCCAATGGCGCGAACAACGCTGGCGCGAGCGTGAGTGGCGCAAGCACCATCGTCACGACTACGACGATTGATCCTGCGCACGGCCGCGCTCAGGCGGCCTTCTTCGCCAACCCCAGGTAGGTCTCGATCACGCGCGGGTTGACGGCCAGCTCTTGCGCCGGCCCCTCGAGCGTCATGTCGCCCGTTTCCAGCACGTAACCGTAGTCGGCCACCTGCAGCGCGGCGCGTGCGTTCTGCTCGATCAGCAACGTCGCCACGCCGGTTTTGCGCAGGTCGCTGATGATGTGGAAGATCTCTTTGACGATGAGCGGCGCGAGACCAAGGCTCGGCTCATCCAGCATCAGCAACTGGGGCTTGGCCATCAAAGCGCGGCCCACGGCAAGCATCTGGCGCTCGCCGCCGGAGAGCGTGCCGGCTTCCTGCACACGACGCTCTTTCAGGCGCGGGAACAGGTCGTACACCACTTCCATCTGATCGAGATAGTTGCGCTCGCCCGCCCGCTTACGGCGGTACGCGCCGAGCACGAGGTTGTCTTCCACACTCATGGTGGCAAACAGCTCGCGCTTTTCCGGAACGAGGCAAATGCCGCGTGCCACGCGCTTTTCCACCGGCAGACCGGTCAGGTTGTGACCGAGGTACGAGACCACGCCGCTGGCCGACCCGATGGTCGGCAGTGCGCCCATGATGGCGCCGAGCATGGTCGATTTGCCCGCGCCGTTCGGGCCGATGACGGTCACGATCTGGCCCGCGCCCACCTTCAGGTTGGCGCCATGCAGCGCCTCTACCTTGCCGTAGCGGACGTGCAGGTCCTTCACTTCCAGGATGATCGACATGCGCGTTCTCCTTATTCCACGCCGCCCAGGTAGGCTTCCAGCACCGCGGGGTTCTGCTGCACTTCTTGCGGCAGCCCTTCGGCAATCTTGGTGCCGAATTCCATGACGACTAGCCGATCGGTGAGGTTCATGACGAAGTCCATGTCGTGCTCGACCAGCAGCACGCTCATGCCTTCGGCCTTGAGCTTGGTGAGCAGCGCAGCCAGCGCCTGCTTTTCCTTGTAACGCAGGCCGGCGGCCGGCTCATCGAGCAGCAGCAGCGCCGGGTCGCAACACAGCGCACGGGCAATTTCCAGAATGCGCTGCTGGCCCAGTGCCAGGCTGCCGGCTTCCTGGTACATGCAATCGGCCAAGCCCACGCGTTCCAGTTGGCGGCGCGCTTCAAACAGCAGCTTCTGCTCTTCGGCTTGGTTCATGCGCACCACGCTGGCAAGCACGCCGCCCTGCGCCGCGAAGTCGCCGCGCAGGTGGGCGCCGAGCGCTACGTTTTCCAGGACGGTCATGCCCGACAGCAATTGCACATGCTGGAAGGTACGGCCGATGCCGCGTTTGACGATCTCGCGCGACGGCTTGCCGCTGATGTGCTCGCCACGGTAGAGCACCTCACCACGCGTGACTGGCAGCACGCCTGTCACGAGGTTGAAGGTGGTCGACTTGCCCGCGCCATTGGGGCCGATCAGGCCGATGATTTCGCCAGCTTTCACTTGAAAGCTGACGTCGTTCACGGCAACAAGGCCGCCAAACTCCTTGCGTGCGGAGCGTACGTCGAGGATCAGCTCGCCAGCTTGCGGCTTCTCGCGCTGCTTGAGTGCCGGTGCTTCGTCGGGTGCACACGCCGTGGGTGCCGATGGAAACAGCTTGCGAATGAACGGCCAGACACCATCGCGCGCGTACTGCAGCAACAGCACCAGCAGCACGCCGAACACGATGATCTCGAAGTTGCCGTTGGAGCCCAACAGCTTCGGCAGGACGCTCTGCAGGCTGTCTTTCAGGATGGTCAGCAAACCCGCGCCAAGCACCGCGCCCCACACGTGGCCCACGCCACCGACCACCGCCATGAACAGGTATTCGATGCCGTAGTTCAGACCGAACGGCGTGGGGTTCACCGCGCGCTGCAGATGCGCATAGAGAAAGCCCGAAATGCACGCCAGCACCGCCGCAAACACGAAGATCACCACCTTCATCCACGCGGTGTTCACCCCCATCGCCTCGGCCATCGTGCCGCCGCCCTTGAGCGCGCGGATGGCGCGGCCTGGGCGCGAATTCAGCAGGTTCTGCACGGCCAGCACAGCCACGACGACGACGGCCCAGATCAGGTAGAACATCTCGCGCCCGGTCTGCAGCGATTTACCGAGCACGTTCAGCACGGGAATGCCGTTCAGCCCGTCGTATTTGCCCAGAAATTCAAGGTTGCCAAACAGGAAGAACAACGAGAGGCCCCACGCAATCGTCGCCAGAGGCAGGTAGTGGCCCGACATGCGCATCGTGATCAGGCCGATCACATATGCACTGACCACCGTAATCACCAGCCCCGCCAGCAAGCCGATCCACGGCGAGACGCCATACTGCGTCGTCAGATACGCGGTGCTGTACGCACCCAGCCCAACGAACGCCGCTTGCCCGAACGAGGTCAGCCCGCCCACCCCCGTCAGCAGCACCAGCCCCAGCGCGACGAGGCTATAGAGTCCGATGTAGTTCAGCAGCGTGATCCAGAACTCGGGCGTGGGCACGATGGGGATCAACGCAAGCACAATCACAAACAAGGCGGTCAGCACGCGGTTGCGCGAAAGCCAGCCGCGCTGCGCTGCGCCTTCGGAAGATTTGGTCAGCGTGTTCATCGGCTTATTCCTCTTCCTCGACATGCTTGGTGGTGAGCGATCGCCACAGCAGTACGGGAATGATGAGCGTGAACACGATCACCTCCTTGAACGCCGACGCCCAGAACGACGAATACGACTCCAGCAACCCCACCAGCAGCGCACCCAGCGCCGCCACCGGATAGCTCACGAGCCCGCCCACGATCGCGCCCACAAACCCCTTCAGACCGATCAGGAAACCGGACTCGTAGTAGACCGTGGTGAGCGGCGCAATCAGGATGCCGCACAGTGCGCCCAACGCCGCTGCCAGCGTGAAAGCCAGACGCCCCGCCTGCGTGGTCCCGATGCCGACCAGCCGCGCACCCAGGCGGTTCACCGCCGTCGCACGCAGCGCCTTGCCCGACACCGTACGACCAAAGTAGAAGTACAGCGCCACGATCATCAGCACCGATACAGCCACCACCCACAAGCTCTGGCCTGACACGGTGAGCGCACCCAGATCAAAGCGCGCATCGGAAAACGCATCCGTGCGCGAGCCCTCCGCGCCGAACATCACAAGACCAAGGCCCACCATCGCAAAGTGCACGCCCACCGAAACGATCAGCAGCACGAGCGTGCTGGCTTCGGCCAATGGCTCGTAGGCCAGTCGGTAGATCATCGGGCCCATCGGAATGACGATCAGCAGTGTCAACGCGACCTGCGCAAGCATGGGCAACGTCATCGGTGCAAGCATGCTGGCGGCGATGTACACCGCAATCGGAAAGACCAGGTATTTGACCGCATAGATGGCACCCGTGCGTAGCGCATGCAGGCGCAGCTCGGGCTGCAGCAGCGTGCGGCCCATCTCGACGAGGAACGTCAGCACGCCCAGCGCAACCAGCATGCTGGCCGAGAGCGGC
Source organism: Ralstonia mojiangensis (assembly GCF_023955645.1). Taxonomy (NCBI): domain Bacteria; kingdom Pseudomonadati; phylum Pseudomonadota; class Betaproteobacteria; order Burkholderiales; family Burkholderiaceae; genus Ralstonia; species Ralstonia mojiangensis. The sequence goes on from NZ_JAMXHU010000004.1 coordinate 36,710, forward strand.
GCCTTGTTGGCCTGGATGGCCGCCAGCGTGAGCGCGCCGTACGCCACGAATTCGCCCTGCGGGATGAAGATCACGCGCGTGACAGAAAACACCAGCACGAGCGCCAGTGCCAGCAGCGCGTAGATCGCGCCCGATGTCACGCCGTCTTGCGCCAGGATGGCGGCAATCGACAAGTCCATGAAGCTCCTCGTTCTTGTAGTCGTGGAGTTCGCGCCGGATGTGAACCGGGCGAGGGGGCGCCACGAGTTACGAGATAGTAAATTTCTTACGACAGGATGAAATTGGCGACAACCCTAACGCGTCGCTCTGCTCCGCCGGTTGCTGGCCTTGGCAGGGCTGACCGCGGGCGACTGCAACATGGCAGACAGGCGCATCACGAACGTGCGCAGCGTGTGCTCCAGCTCGCCACCGCGCTGCGCGTGAAACAGCGGTTGCAGATTCAGTGCAATCAACACCAGCACAAGCTGCCCGCGCGCACCGAACACCGGCAGCGATAGTGCGTTCACCCCCGGCAGCAGGCTACCCGTGACCCACGATGCGCCTTCGGTCCGGACGTCTTCACACAAACGGTAGTAATCGGTAAGCGAACGCGGCAGGCCGGGCAGGTCGTCGCTGGCACGCTCGTGCAGCTCGCGTTCCACCAGAGGCAGCGTCTGCTCCATCGGCTGATAGGCGCCGAACAGACGGCCGGTGGCGGAATTGAGCATCGGCAAGACATCGCCGATGCGCAGGTTCACGCCAGGCGCGCCACCGGCCTTCTCCCAATGCACAACGGTCGGGCCACGATCGCTCCAGACGGCAATGCCAATCGTGTGACCGGTCTGGTCTCGCAAGCCGGCAAGCAACGGCCGCGTGCGGACAATGGCATCGGAGCGGTTGAGGCTGGCCAGACCCAGGCGCAGCGCAAACGGGCCGAGTTCGTAACGCCCGGTCAGCGGGTCTTGAGAGACCGCGCCCACGCGCTGCAGGCTCACCAGATAGCGATGCGCCTTGGACGGATGCATGCCCGCCGCACGCGCCAGATCGCCCAGCGCCATCGCCCGCATGGCACGCGTCAGCGCCACCAGTAATTGAGAGCCGACTTCGATGGATTGAATGCCCGAGCGGTCACGGCTTGCACGCGCGTCTTCTGCATCGCCATCGGGTGGCAGGTCGTCTTCGACTTCCGGAGTCTCCATGTCTTGGGGGCGCATTGGCTGGGGCTGAGCCGACAAAGTGCTGCGAGCGTAGCACGCAGCTTCGCCTCGACGGCCAGTTTTTGATTTTTATGCATTGTATAAATAATGCTTCTAATCATAATTCACGTATACCCTAAGCGCATTCCCAGACCCTGCGGTCTATGATTGCCAGCGTCCGGCATGGCTTGGTATCGGCACGCCCCAACCCAAGCTTTCGGCCTGAACACGCTCAATAAAAATTTCCCCAACCGTAATTCACTACACCAGGAGTGACAGAATGGCCAAAGCCTTCGCCTCGCAAGCCGACCTCGAGGCCAAACAAGTCACCTTCACCCAGCTCTCCCCCAACGCTTACGCCTATACCGCCGAGGGCGACCCCAACTCGGGCGTCATCATCGGCGACGACTCGGTGTTGATCGTCGACACCACCGCCACGCCGGCGATGGCGCAAGACCTGATCGCACGCATCCGCGCCATCACCGACAAGCCGATCAAGCACGTGGTGCTTTCGCACTATCACGCCGTGCGCGTGCTCGGCGCGTCGGCGTACTTCGCCGAAGGCGCGCAGAACATCATTGCCAGCCGCGGCACGTACGAGATGATCGTCGAGCGCGGTGAGGCCGATATGAAATCGGAAATCGAACGCTTCCCGCGCCTGTTTGCCGGCGTGGAAACCGTGCCGGGCCTGACTTGGCCGACGCTGGTGTTCGAGCGCGAGTTGACGCTCTTCCTCGGCAAGCTGGAAGTGAAGATCCTGCACCTCGGCCCCGGCCACACGAAGGGCGACACGGTGGTGTGGATCCCGTCGCAGAAGGTGCTCTTCTCCGGCGATCTCGTCGAATACGACGCCGCCTGCTACTGCGGTGACGCACAGCTTGAGGAATGGCCCGCCACGCTCGATGCGCTACGCACGCTCGGCGCCGACAAGCTTGTGCCGGGGCGTGGCCCCGCGTTGCTCAATCCGGCCGAGGTCGACAAGGGGCTCGCCTATACGCGGGATTTCGTGTCCACGCTGCTGCAACGTGGCAAGGAAGCCGTCGCGCAGAAGATGGACCTGAAGGCCGCCATGGCGCACACCCGCGCGGCCATGGACCCGAAGTTCGGCAGCGTCTTCATTTACGAGCACTGCCTGCCGTTTGACGTGACGCGCGCCTTCGACGAGGCCAGCGGCATCAAGCACCCGCGCATCTGGACCGCCGAGCGCGACAAGGAAATGTGGGCCGCCCTGCAAGGCTGAACATGAATCCCGACTTCCAGAATCGCGTCTTCGCGTATGCGCCGTGCGCCGAGCAGCAACCCGGAGCGGCAACTGAAGCTCGCCCCGTCGTTATCGTCGGCGCAGGGCCGGTGGGGTTGGCCACAGCCATCGATCTCGCGCAGCAGGGTGTGGCCGTGGTCGTTGTCGACGACGATTGCACGCTGTCTACCGGCTCGCGCGCGATCTGCTTCTCCAAGCGTTCGTTGGAGATTTTTGATCGACTCGGCTGCGGCGATTGCATGGTCGACAAAGGCGTGAGCTGGAACGTCGGCAAGGTCTACCTGAAGAACGAACTGCTCTACAGCTTTGACCTGCTGCCCGAAACCGGACACCGCCGGCCGGCGTTCATCAACCTGCAGCAGTACTACGTCGAAGGCTTTCTCGTTGAACGCGCGCAAGCCTTGCCGAACATCGAGCTGCGCTGGAAGAACAAGGTGACGGGCCTCTCACAGGATGCCGATGGCGTGACGCTCACCATCGAGACGCCCGACGGCACGTACGAGCAGCGCGCGCAATACGTTGTGGCCGCCGACGGCTCGCGCAGCCCGGTACGACACATGATGGGCCTCGAAGCGCGTGGCCAGACGTTCAAAGACCGCTTTCTGATCGCCGACGTTCGCATGGATGCGCCCTTCCCCAGCGAGCGTTGGTTCTGGTTTGACCCGCCGTTCCATCCGAATCAGTCAGTACTGCTGCACCACCAGCCCGACAACGTCTGGCGCATCGATTTCCAGCTCGGCTGGGACGCCGACCCCGTGGCCGAGAAGCAACCGGAGCGCGTCATCCCGCGCGTGCGCGCGCTGCTGGGGGAACGCGTCGATTTCGAGCTGGAATGGGTCAGCGTCTATACGTTCTCGTGCGAACGCATGGACCGCTTCCGCCACGGCCGCGTGCTCTTTATCGGCGATGCGGCACATCGGGTGTCGCCGTTCGGCGCACGCGGCGCCAACAGCGGCTTGCAGGATGCCGAGAACCTCGCGTGGAAGTTGCGCATGGTGCTCGACGGCGATGCGCCCGACGCGCTGCTCGACACCTACGCGAGCGAGCGCGAGTTCGCCGCCGACGACAACATCCGTCACTCCACCCGCTCGACCGACTTCATCACACCCAAGAGCGCAGTGAGCCGGCTTTTTCGCGATGCCACGCTGCGCTTGGCCAAGCACTATCCGTTTGCGCGGACGCTGGTCAACAGCGGTCGGCTGTCCATGCCGACCGTGCTGGAAGGCTCTGCATTGCAAACAGAAGATGAAGCGCCCTTCGCCTGCGCACTCGTGCCCGGCGCGGTCGCACTTGACGCGCCGGTGCGCAATGCCGATGGCCGCGCCGATTGGCTCCTCAGTCATCTGCACGGCGGCTTCATGGCGCTACGTTTCTGCGGTGCGGGAGAACACGTCGATGCGCTGCCGCTGCCCACGCTGGCAATCTTCCCGGTTGGCGGCATGGGCACGGTCTCTGCCAACGTGACCGCGCTGGAAGACATCGACGGCCTGGTCGCGCAACGCTATGACGCGCGCCCCGGCACGACCTACCTGATCCGCCCAGACCAGCACGTCTGCGCACGCTGGCGCGCGCTTGAGCCTGCCAAGCTGGCCGCTGCGTTGCTTCGTGCCACCGGGCAAACCGCGCCTGCGGAAACGCCGCACGCCACTGTCTCCGCCTGAGCTGAATACCGACCGCCATGCCGCTGAACACGCAACCCAATCTGCCACGCCCCGATGATTTTTACGAAGCGCTGATCGACGCGCATCGCAACCTGGACGACGAGCACAGCGCGATGCTCAATGCACAGCTCATCCTGCTGCTCGCAAACCATATCGGCGACATGGCGGTATTGCGTGAAGCGCTGGCGGCGGCGCGACTTGCATTGCCGGCGGCAACAGCAACCTGAGCGCCATCGCGTTTCAACAATCCAACACTTACGCTTGATCGTACTTGCGACTGCGCAAAGTGCGGTGCTAGTATCCGCCCCGCTTACCGATCAACCATTTTGCATAGGAGGAAAAAACATCATGCGTCACCTTGCTTTCCCCTTTGCAGGCCCTTGCCTGGGTTGATCGAATCTCCCGCGCTGTAGTTCACAGCGTCTTCGCATTGCCCCGGCCTACGGCCTGCCACATCAGTTTTTTTTCAGACCTGATATGGACCATTCATGGGCAATTGCATCTTGCATTTGTTCGACGGCGTCTCCCTGATCGCCTCGGACGACACCTGGATCGAAGGCGACGCGATCCGACAACTTCAAACCACCAAAGCACTCGACGGCATGCGCCATGTGGCCGGCATGCCTGATCTGCATCCCGGTCGCGGTTACCCCGTTGGCGCAGCGTTTTTCTCGGTCGGCCGGTTGTATCCGGCATTGATCGGCAACGACATCGGCTGCGGCATGGCGCTGTGGGCCACCGATCTCGACGCCAACAAGGTCAGCCTGGACAAGCTTGAAAAGCGTCTCGGCAACATCGATACGCCACTCGACGAAAGCTGGAGCGAGCGTGTCGCAGCATTGGCGCCGGCTGGTACCGGCTTCGATGCCGCACTCGGCACCATCGGCGGCGGCAACCACTTTGCTGAGCTACAGCGCGTCGACGAGATTTACGACGCAGAGGAACTGCCGCTGGACCCACGCCAGCTTCTGCTGCTAGTGCACAGCGGCTCGCGAGGGCTCGGCCAGGCCATCCTAGATGAGCACGTGCGCACGTATGGCCACGCCGGGCTCGCACAGGACGATGCGGTGTGCGCCGCCTATCTGGCGCGCAACGACACGGCGCTGTACTTTGCCAAGGCCAACCGCGAACTCATCGCGCGCCGCATGCTCGACCGACTGCACGCTGAGGGCAAAGCGCTGCTCGACGTGCATCACAACTTTGTCGCGCCGGCCACGATATTCGGTGAGCGCGGCTGGCTGCATCGCAAGGGCGCAACGCCATCAGATGCCGGCGTGGTCGTCATCCCAGGCTCGCGTGGGGACTACAGCTACCTCGTCGCGCCACGCCCGAGCGAGCACGGCTTGTTTTCGCTCGCCCACGGCGCGGGCCGCAAGTGGATGCGCAGCGAGTGCAAGGATCGCCTCATCCGCCGCTTCACGCCAGCGCAGCTCAATCGCACCAAGCTTGGTGGCCATGTCATCTGCGAAGACAAGCAGTTGATCTACGAAGAAGCGCCCGAGGCCTACAAGCCGATCGAGAGCGTCATCGCGCCGCTGGTGGACGCCGGCCTGGTGAAAGTGCTCGCGCGTCTGCGCCCGGTGTTGACGTACAAGACGCGCGGGGAGTGCTGCTGATGGTGTTACTGCAACTCTCTTCCGCCCAAGGCCCGGCCGAATGCGAGCTGGCTGTGGTGAAAGCGCTCGCGCGGCTGCAACGCGAAGCCGCAGCCGCCGGCGTCCAACTCGAACTGCTGGAACAGGAGGATGGGGAGCGCGCCGGCACGCTGCGCTCCGCCTTGATCAGCCTGGAAGGCGACTCCGAGAACGCCGTGGCTCATGCATGGGAAGGCACGATCCAGTGGACATGCCCGAGCCCGTATCGGCCACGGCACGCGCGCAAGAACTGGTTCCTTGGGGTGGCGCGCTGTGCGGCACCGTCGGCAACGCTGCCCAGCGAGATCCGCTTCGAGACCACGCGTTCGTCAGGACCCGGCGGGCAGCATGTCAACAAGACGGAATCGGCCGTGCGGGCCACGCATATCGCCACGGGCATCAGCGTGAAGGTGCAGACCGAGCGCAGCCAGCACGCCAACAAGCGGCTGGCCGTGCTGCTGCTCGCACACAAGCTGGCGGACCACGATGCGGCTGCCGATGCGGCACAGCGTGCGCAGCGGCGCGCGCTCCATCACCAGGTGGAGCGCGGCAACCCGCACCGCGCGTTCAAAGGCGAACGATTTGAGCCGGCAGATTAGCGTCCGGCCTGCCGCGTTCCGGCAAGCTGGCCGCGCCGGTACTCACCTTGCCGCTCCAGCATCCAGCCCGGGTATTCGGCCGGGAGTTTGCTCAGCTCATCAAGCTGCGCCAGTTCTTCCGCCGTCAGTTCAACCTTGGTGGCCGCGATGTTGTCGTCGAGCTGCTCAATCTTCTTGGCACCGACGATCACGGTAGTCACTGCGCGTTGGTGCAGCAGCCACGCGAGTGCAATCTGCGCGACCGACACGCTGCGCGCATTGGCCATGACGCGCATGGCATCGACGCAGGTGTAGGCACGCGCCTGGTCCACCGGCGGGAAGTCGAACTTGTTGCGGCGGCTGTCGTGTTCGCCGTGCTGCTCGCGCGTGTATTTTCCGCTGAGCAGCCCGCCGGCCAGCGGGCTCCAGACCATCAGACCCAGGCCTTCGCTTTTAAGCATCGGCACCAGCTCGCGCTCCAGATCACGGCCGGCCACGGTGTAATACGCCTGCAGGCTTTCGAAGCGCGCACAGCCGAGGCGTTCCGCAATCCCCAGCGCCTTGACGATCTGCCACGCCGCCCAATTCGATACGCCCACATAGCGCACATGACCGTGTTGGACGAGCGTGTCGAGCGCACGCACGGTTTCCTCAATGGGCGTGGCGGGGTCGAAACCATGGATCTGATAAAGATCGATATGGTCGAGCTGCAGCCGCTTCAAGCTCGCCTTGATGCCATCCATGATGTGGAAACGCGAAGCGCCGCGCGCGTTCACGCTCTCACCGGTCTGGCCGAACACCTTGGTGGCGACGACCACGCTGTCGCGCGACACCTTCAAGCTCTTGAGCGCCTGCCCTGTCATCTGTTCAGCGACACCGTTGGCGTACACATCAGCCGTGTCGATGAAATTGATGCCGGCGTCGAGCGCCCGCCCGATCAGGCGCTCGGCATCGGCTTGCTGTAAATCGCCAATGTGCTGCCAGATGCCGTCGTTGCCGCCGAAGGTCATCGTGCCGAGGCACAGCTCCGAAACGAACAGGCCGGTCCGGCCCAGTTGGTTGTAACGCATGTGATCGACTCCAATACGGTGGGAATGGAATGCTGAGCGCACAGGCTCAGATGCGGGAAACAACGCAGAGGATAGGACGGACTGGCTGATCCTGCAGAGCGCTCAGTCGGACGCAGGGTGATGGCCCAGGCGCGAAGAGATGGCCGCCCCTGCCTGCTGCAGCAGCGCAACGTAATGCGCCTTGGTATCGGCGCCGCAACGCATGGTCGGGAACGAGATCGACAACCCGGCAATCACACGGTCAAAGCGATCGAACACCGGCACGGCAATGCACAGCAACCCGTCTTCCTGCTCTTCGTTGTCTTCGCCAAAACCTTGCTGGCGCACGCGCGGCAGGATGCTCAGCACGGCCTCGGCAGAGGCGAGCGTCTTCTGCGTGGACTTCTTGAACTCGACCTTCGACAGCACCTCGCGCGCTTCTTCCGGCGGCATGTACGCCAGCAGCACCTTGCCGATGGCCGTGCTGTGCAGCGGATTGCGCCGGCCGATGCGCGACTGCATGCGCAAGCCGTAATCGGCATCGATCTTGTGGATGTAGATGATGGCGTCTTCGTCAAACGCGCCGAGGTGGACGGCCTCGCGCGTGAGTTGACCGATGCGGCGCATTTCGGTGTCGGCCTCGCGGACGAGGTCGACGTTTTCCAGCGCTTTCGCGCCAAGCTCGAACAGGCGGATGGTCAGCCGGTATCGATCGGTGTCACCTTCCTGCGCCACATAGCCGAGGCTTTTGAGCGACTGCAGGAAGCGGTGAACCGTCGTCTTGGACATACCAAGGCGCTGCGACAGTTCGCTCGGGCCAACGGCGCCAAGCTCGCCCATCGCGGCCAGGATGGTGAACACCTTGTCGACCGCCGAGACCGATTCGGCTTTATCGGCAACGGTATCAAGGGGTTCGTTGGCAGACGGGGCTTCCGGCTTGCGTTGCCGGGACGTGGCTTTCATCTCTCGTGGTTCCGTGATTTCAAAATCTGGAGAGAGCATAACCGGTCTCATACCGCGTTCCATCCATCCCCCCGCCGATTTGCCTATCGCGCCAGCCACCCGCCATCCACCGCGAGCGTGTGGCCGTGCACGTAATCCGATGCCGCCGAAGCCAGAAACACCACCGCGCCCGCCAAGTCGTCCGGCACGCCCCAGCGCCCGGCCGGAATACGCGCGAGGATCTCTTCGCTGCGCTGCCGGTCTTCGCGCAATTGCGCCGTGTTGTCGGTTTCCATGTAACCGGGTGCGATGGCGTTGACGTTGATGCCCCGCCCCGCCCACTCGTTGGCCAGCAACCGGGTGAGACCCAGCACGCCGCTCTTCGACGCCGTGTAAGACGGCACGCGAATGCCGCCCTGGAACGACAGCATCGACGCCACGTTGATGATCTTGCCGCGCCCGCCTTGCTGCACGAATTGCCGCGCCACTGCCTGCGAGAGAAAGAACACGCCCTTGAGATTGACGTCGATGACGGCATCCCAATCGGCTTCGGAAAATTCCAGTGCGTCGCAGCGGCGAATGATGCCGGCATTGTTGACGAGGATGTCGACGCGGCCGAAGGTGTCCATCGCGGCTTCCACAATGCTGCCGATCGGCTCCAGCGAAGACAGATCGGCGCGCACGTCGACGAACTGGCGGCCGGCCGCTTCCACGCGCGCGGCCGTCTCCGCTGGGTCGGAGCGGTTGGCGCCGACGATGTCGCAACCAGCCGCCGCGAGCGCCGTCGCCATGCCCGCGCCCAACCCCGTGTTGCTGCCGGTGACGATGGCCACCTTGCCGGTCAAGTCGAACAGGCTTGCGCTCTGGAGATAGGGATTCTCGAGCCGCATCGTGTCAGCGCAGGTCGGCAATGGCGATGTGGTCCATGTCGTGGAACACCTGGTTCTCGCCGACCATGCCCCAGATGAAGGTGTACGCCTGCGTGCCCACGCCCGAGTGGATCGACCAGCTTGGCGAGATCACGGCCTGCTCGTTGTGGACGAGGATGTGGCGCGTCTCCTGCGGCTCGCCGAGCATGTGGAACACGGCGGCGTTGTCCGGCAGGTTGAAATAGAAATAGACCTCCATGCGGCGCTCGTGCGTGTGGCACGGCATGGTGTTCCACAGGCTGCCGGGCTCCAGCTTGGTCATGCCCATCGAGAGCTGGCAGGTGGGCAGCACGTCCGGCACGATGAACTTGTAGATCGTGCGCCGGTTGCTGGTGGCCGGGTCGCCCAGCGTTTCGGGCGACGCCTGCGCCAGCGTGATCGTGCGCGTCGGATAGGCCGTATGAGCCGGCGCGCAGTTGATGTAGAACTTGGCGGGCCGCGCCGCATCGTCGCTGCCGAAGACAACGTTCTGGCCGCCCTGGCCGATGTAGATCGCCTCTTCGTTGCCGACGGCGTGCCGGGTGCCATCCACTTCCACCCAGCCCGGACCGCCAATGTTGATCGCGCCCAGCTCGCGGCGCTCCAGCAGATGGCTCACGCCCATCGACTTGGCGAGCGATGCCGGCACCTCCACCGGCCGCGTTGCCGGCCACGCGCCGCCAACGATGATCCGGTCGATGTGGCTGTACGTGAGCTGGAGCGCATCGCGCTCGAACACCTGCTCCACCAGAAACTGGCGACGCAGCCCGGCCGTATCGAGGGTTTTTGCGTGTTCGCTGTGGATTCCTTGCCGCACTTCCATGCCATTTCTCCGTCGGGATGCGCCGGCATCCGCGTGTGCTGCCGGCTGTTTGGGTTGGATTGAAGCACAAAAACCAACAATACGGAACGTCGATCCATATTTTTGATGAGACACCAAGATGCAGCGAAATAGCGCTGCACCGCACACATTTGCGCACTCGGGTAAACGATAAATCGGCCACGATGAAAAATATGGAACATCGTTCCAAATCATCCGCTATAGTCACTCCACGATGTTGGACCCCAACCAACCGAGCACATAGAGGCTCACGGAGGAGACGTGAAGATCAAGAAGGCGATTGACCGCATTCCGGGCGGGCTGATGCTCGTGCCGCTGCTCCTGGGCGCATGCGCGCATACGTTCGCACCCGATGCCGGGAAGTACTTCGGCTCGTTCACCAACGGCCTGATCACCGGCACGGTGCCGATCCTGGCGGTGTGGTTCTTCTGCATGGGCGCGACCATCGACCTGCATGCCACCGGCGTGGTGCTGCGCAAGTCGGGCACCCTGCTCGTCACGAAGATTGCCGTGGCGTGGCTGGCGACGCTGGTGGCTGCGCAGTTCATTCCGGACGAAGGCATCAAGACCGGCATCCTTGCCGGACTGTCGGTGCTTGCGATCACCACGTCGATGGATATGACCAACGGCGGACTCTACGCCGCCGTCATGCAGCAGTACGGCACCAAGGAAGAAGCCGGCGCATTCGTGCTGATGTCGATCGAATCGGGGCCGCTGGTCAGCATGTTCATCCTGGGCGCAACAGGCATTGCCGTGTTTGAGCCACGGCTGTTCGTGGGCGCGGTGCTGCCGTTCCTGATCGGCTTTACGCTAGGCAATCTCGACAGTGAACTGCGCGAGCTGTTCGGCCGCTGCGTGCATCCGCTCATTCCGTTCTTCGGCTTTGCGCTGGGCAACGGCATCGATCTGCACGTGATTGCCAAGAGCGGCCTCCCGGGCCTGCTGCTCGGCCTGACGGTGATCATCATCACCGGCGTGCCGCTCATCCTCTCCGACAAATTCATCGCCGGCGGCAATGGCGCTGCTGGGTTGGCGGCATCGTCCACGGCCGGCGCGGCGGTTGCCAACCCGGCCATCATTGGCGAGATGATTCCCAAGTTCAAACCCATGGTGCCGGCTGCCACGGCGCTGGTGGCCACGGCGTGTCTCGTCACGGCGATTCTCGTGCCGATCCTGACCGCGATGTGGGTGCGGCGTGTGGGCCGTGCGGCGCCGTTACCCGAGCCGGAAGCCGCGGGCCTGCCGCCGCAGGCTGCGCACCGCGAAGCCCATTTCTGACCACGCCTGCGATGCACCGCACACCAGACCAGAGAGGAGATTGCCCATGCCGTTGCACACGTTTGTCCGCCGCATTGCGAGCGTTGCCATGACCGTCGCCCTTGCGGCCGGCGGCGCCCTCGCCCATGCCGCCACCGATGCCGATACGGTTGCGCAGGCCGTGGAACACATGCGCGTCGCCATGGTTGCCAGCGACGGCGCCACGCTCACCAAGCTGATCGAGAACGATCTGACCTACGGCCACTCGTCGGGCAAGCTGGAAGACCACGCAGCCTTTCTCAAGGCGCTGGACGGCACGAATTCATTCAAGTCGATTGCGCTGACCAACCAGACCGTGCAGATCAACGGCGACAACGCGTGGGTGCGCCACGTGTTCGACTCCGTCAACAACCTGCCCGACGGCAAGACCAGCACCGCGCATATCGGCGTGCTGCAGGTATGGAAGAAGCATCCGGACGGCTGGCGCCTGTTTGCGCGCCAAGCCTATCTGCTGCCAAAAGAATGAGCGGCGCCGCTTTCCCAGGGCGCCGCCTGGCGGGCAAGACCGCGCTTGTGACAGCCGCTGCGCAAGGCATCGGCCGTGCCTGCGCAGAGCGCTTCGCCCGCGAAGGCGCCCGCGTGATCGCCTCCGACCTGCGCATCGATGCGTTGAACGATGTGCCGTTCGACGTCCGCCGACTCGACGTGCGCGATTCCCAGCAGGTCAATGCGCTCGCTGCCGAGCTTGGCGGCATCGACATCCTATTCAACTGCGCAGGCTTCGTGCACGCCGGCTCGGTGCTGGAGTGCGATGAGGATGCGTGGGATTTCTCGTTCGACCTGAACGTCAAGTCGATGTACCGCACCATCCGCGCGTTTCTGCCGGGCATGCTGGAACGCGGTGGCGGCAGTGTCATCAACATGTCGTCCGCCGCGTCGAGCATCAAGGGCGTTCCGAACCGCTTTGTGTATGGCGCATCGAAGGCCGCGGTGATCGGATTGACCAAATCCGTGGCGGCAGACTTTGTGTCGCGTGGTATCCGCTGCAATGCGATCTGCCCCGGCACGGTGATGTCGCCATCGCTCGCGCAGCGCATCGACGAACAAGCTCGCGTGCAGGGCAAACCACGCGCGGAAGTCGAAGCTGCGTTTGTCGCACGTCAGCCGATGGGGCGCCTCGGACAACCGGAAGAAATTGCCGCGCTGGCCGCCTATCTGGCTTCCGACGAAGCCGCCTTTACGACCGGGCAAGTCCACCTGATCGACGGCGGCTGGTCAAATTGATACCTTGATGCCCTTCCCCCAACCGATTTGAGCCTTTCATGAAACTGCTGCGCTTCGGCCCTAACGGCCAAGAGAAACCGGGCCTGCTCGATGCAACCGGCACCCTCCGCGATCTGTCGGGCATCGTCGACGACATTGCTGGCAACGTGCTGTCGGACGCATTCCTTGCCAAGCTGCGCGAGGTGGACCCCACCACGCTGCCGGCCGTCAGCGGGCAACCCCGCATAGGCCCGTGCGTCGGACGCGTCGGCAAGTTTGTCTGCATCGGGCTGAACTACGCCGACCACGCTGCGGAATCCGGCCTGCCGGTGCCTGCCGAGCCGGTCGTCTTCAACAAATGGACCAGCGCCATCTGCGGCCCGAACGACGACATCGAAATCCCGCGCGGCTCCGTCAAGACCGACTGGGAGGTTGAACTGGGCGTGGTGATCGGCAAAGCCGCCAAGTACGTCGACGAAGCCAACGCGCTCGACTACGTGGCGGGCTATTGCATCGTCAACGACGTTTCCGAGCGCGAATGGCAAATCGAGCGCGGCGGCCAGTGGGACAAGGGCAAGGGCTTCGACACGTTCGGCCCGCTTGGCCCATGGCTGGTCACCCGTGACGAGGTGCCCGACCCGCAGGCGCTGGACCTCTGGCTGGAAGTGGACGGCCACCGCTACCAGAACGGCAATACACGGACGATGGTGTTTGGCGTGGCGCAACTCGTGGCGTATCTGAGCCGCTGCATGAGCCTGCAGCCGGGCGATGTCATCTCGACGGGCACGCCACCGGGCGTGGGGCTGGGCATCAAACCCAGCCCGGTCTATCTCAAGCCGGGGCAGACCGTGCGATTGGGCATTGCCGGCCTGGGCGAACAATTGCAGCGCACGGTCTCGGCAGACTGAGGCCTAGCTCTCCAGCTCTGCAAAGCGCTGCGCGACCACGTTGCGCAGCCACTGGTTGCCGGCGTCCTGATGGAAGCGCCGGTGCCAGAACACATTGGTCTGCAACGCCGGCAGCTTGAGCGGCGGTGCAACGAACTCCAGCCCAAACGGCGGCGCCGCGCGCTCGGCCAGCTTGCGCGGCACCGTCACCACCAGATCGGTCGTGCTGACGATATACGGTACCGCCACGAAGTGCGGCACGGAAAAACGCGCCGATTGCGTGATCCCCGCCTTGTCCAGCAGCGGCCCGATGGCGTTGTAAGGGCTGGCCGAACTCGCCACCACGAGGTGCGACGCAGCGCGAAAGCGCTCAAGCGTGAGCTTGCCCTCCGACAGCGCATGGCCGCGCCGGAACATCGTCACGTAATCCTGCTGGAACAGGCGGCGCTGGAAGATGCTCTCGCCGGAAAGATCATCGAACGCGCCGATGGCCAAATCGACGGCGCCTGCCTCCATCCCCGCCTTCATATCGAAGCCGCCGGCCCGCATGGTGTCGATGCGCACGCCGGGCGCCTGCTCGGCGCACAACTGCGCCAGCACCGGCATGAAATACACCTCGCCGACGTCGCTCATGGCAACAGTGAAGGTGCGCGTGGAAGTGGCGGCTTCAAAGTGCGTGCGCTGGCCGAAGGCGCGTTGCAGCGTGTCGAGCGCCGTGGCAACCGGTTCTGCCAGTTGCTCGGCAAGTGCGGTCGGCATCATGCCGCGCGGCGTGCGCACGAAGAGTTCGTCGTCGAAGGTCTGGCGCAGGCGCGAGAGCGCGTTGCTCACTGCCGGCTGCGACAAGCCAAGCCGCTCGGCCACGACGGAAATGCGCTTTTCGCGCAGGATTTCCTGAAACAGGACCAGCAGGTTTAGATCGACATCCCGCAGGTTCAGCATGGCGGTGTCTCAACATTCATAAAATCAATAGCATGCATTCTCGCATTGATATTCCAAATTTTCATCCAATCCGGACAATACGCGCATACCAAAAATCCAGAACAGAGCGGCAACGCCGCCACCGGAGACCACCATGCGCCCTGCCCCCGCCGCTCATGAAGCGCCATCCACGCCCATCGACCTCGCCCGCCTGATCGACCAGGGCAAGGTTGGCGGCTTCCAGATCCTGTTGCTCGCCATCTGCGGGCTGTGCCTGATCATCGACGGCTTTGACGTGCAGGCCATGGGTTATGTGGCGCCGGCCATCATCAAGGATTGGGGTATCACCAAGGCGAGCCTCGGGCCGGTATTCGGCGCGGGGCTGTTCGGCATGCTGGTCGGCTCGCTGGTGTTTGGCGTGCTGGGCGACCGCTTCGGGCGGCGGCCGGTGCTGATCGTCGCCACGTTCTTCTTTGCGGCCTGCATGCTGGCCACCACGCAGGTGGCAACGGTGGAGGCTCTACTCGTCTTGCGTTTCATCACAGGCCTGGGGCTGGGTTGCATCATGCCCAACGCGATGGCGCTGGCCGGCGAGTTCAGCCCCGCACGCACTCGAGTGACCTGGATGATGCTGGTGTCGTGCGGCTTTACCGTCGGCGCGGCACTGGGCGGCTTTGTGAGCGCAGCGCTGCTTTCACGCTTCGGCTGGCAGTCGGTGTTTCTGGTGGGCGGCCTCGTACCCCTCGCCATTGGCGTGATGATGGTGCTGTGGCTGCCGGAATCCTTGCAATACCTCGTACTCAAGGGTGATTCGCAAACGCGCCATCAACGCCTGGCTCACTGGCTGGGCAAGCTCGCCCCGCAACTGCAGGTGAACGCACAAACGCAATTCGTGGTGCCCGAGGCGCCGGCGCGGGGCATGCCGGTCTCGGCGCTCTTCACGGAAGGCCGCGCCAAGGTCACGCTCGTGCTGTGGGTCATCAACTTCATGAACCTGATCGACCTGTACTTCCTGTCGAACTGGCTGCCGACGCTGATTCGCGATGCCGGTTACCCGACGGATACCGCTGTGCTGGTCGCCACCGCGCTGCAGGTGGGCGGCGTGATCGGCACGCTCACGCTGGGCCGGCTGATCGATCGCCTGGGCTTTGTGCGCGTGCTGGCCGTGTGCTTCCTGATCGCCTGCGTCACCGTCGGGCTGATCGGCCATGTGGCGGCAGCGCTGCCCATGCTGGTGGCAGTGGTGTTCGTGGCCGGCTTCTGCATCGTCGGCGGGCAGCCTGCGGTGAATGCGCTGGCCGCCACGTATTACCCCACCACGCTGCGCGCGACCGGCATTGGCTGGAGCCTTGGCGTGGGCCGCATCGGCTCCGTCATCGGCCCGGTGATCGGCGGGCAACTGATTGCCATGCAATGGAGCAGCCCGGCGTTGTTCTCGGCCGCGGCGGTGCCAGCGCTGGTGTCGTTCGGCATGGTGCTGGTGCTTACGCTGGCCGCCAGTGGCGCGGACGCCGCACGCCTTGCTTCAGGTCGCGCAACCAGCAAGCCCGCCTGATAGCTTTCTAACGACTACGCTTTCCCTGAAGACGCTCCTGATTTTTTCTCCAAGGACTTCACCATGAACATGCTCGCCCCGACGGCCAAGAACGCATTCACCCCCGCGTCGCTGGACCGGCCCGCTTACCAAAGTGGCTTCGGCAACGAGTTCGCCACCGAAGCGCTGCCCGGCGCGCTGCCCCACGGCCAGAACTCGCCGCAGAAGGCGCCGTATGGCCTGTATGCGGAACAGATCTCTGGCACGGCATTCACCGCTCCGCGTGCGCACAACCGCCGCTCGTGGCTGTATCGCATTCGCCCGGGTGCCGTGCACCTGCCGTTCGAAGCCATGGCGCAAAGCGGCTTCCACAGCAACTTCAACGAGGTACCGCCCTCGCCCAACCAGTTGCGCTGGGACCCGCTGCCCGCACCGGCGGCCGGGACCGATTTCATCGACGGCATCGTCACCTTCGCCGGCAACGGCGGACCGGACGCGCAAACCGGCTGCGGCATCCACCTGTACGCCACCAACGCATCGATGACCGACCGCTTCTTCTACAACGCCGACGGCGAGCTGCTGATCGTCCCGCAGCAAGGTAGCCTGCGCCTGTTGACGGAGATGGGCGTGGTCGATGTGGAGCCGCTGGAGATTGCGGTCATCCCGCGCGGCGTGCGCTTCCGTGTCGAATTGCCCGACGGTGACGCGCGCGGCTACATCTGCGAGAACTTCGGCGCGATGTTCCGGCTGCCCGACCTGGGCGTGATCGGCTCGAACGGCCTGGCCAACCCGCGCGACTTCCTCACACCGCACGCCTGGTATGAAGACCGCGAAGGCGACTTCGAACTCGTCGCAAAATTCCAAGGCAGCCTGTGGACCGCGAAGATCGGCCACTCGCCGCTGGACGTCGTTGCCTGGCACGGCAACCTCGCGCCGTACAAGTACGACCTGCGCCTGTTCAACACCATCGGCTCGATCAGCTACGACCATCCGGACCCGTCGATCTTCCTGGTGCTGCAGAGCCCCTCCGACACGCCGGGCGTAGACACGATCGATTTCGTGATCTTCCCGCCGCGCTGGCTGGCCGCCGAAAACACGTTCCGCCCGCCCTGGTTCCACCGCAACGTTGCAAGCGAATTCATGGGCCTGATCCAGGGCGTCTACGACGCCAAGGCCGAAGGCTTCGTGCCCGGCGGCGCCAGCCTGCACAACTGCATGAGCGGCCACGGCCCCGATGCCGACACGTTCGAGAAAGCCAGCAACGGCGACACCACCAAGCCGCACAAGGTCGACGCAACGATGGCCTTCATGTTCGAGACGCCGGCGGTCATTCGCCCAACGCGCTTCGCGGCGGAATCTGCACAACTGCAAGCCAAGTACTTCGAATGCTGGCAGGGCCTGAAGAAACATTTCGACCCGGCCAAGCCCTAAGAACTTCGCCTTGGCGCCAACGCGAGCATCCAGAAGGTGTGGCCGTACCCTGCCCTAGATGGCGCCTTGAATTTCTGTTGCAGGGAGGAAAAAGGAAGGAGCCCTGTCTGAGCGTAGCGAGTTTGGCTCCTTCCCCTCCCTGCGACATAAATTCAAGGGGAAGTCGCCATCTCGGGCGCGCCTTTCTTTGCTTACTTTCTTTGGCAAGACAAAGAAAGTGAGTCGCCCCCGGCAGGGGGTGAAACAAGGGATGCACCAGCAACGTCAAGAGACAACCGACTCAACAAACAAAACCATCGCCCCCATCATGACCACCCGACAACTAAGCTGGCTGGAATCCGCCAACACCCCCGACACCCACTTCCCCCTGGAAAACCTGCCCTTCGGCATCTTCTCCACCAAGGAAAACCCGTCGCCACGCGCCGGCGTTGCGCTGGGCGATCAGGTCATCGATCTCGGCGTGCTGGATGACGCCGGGCTGCTGCCTGCAGCAACACGCGGTACGTTCCGCACCGGCAAGCTCAACACCTTCATCGCCCTCGGCAAGCCCGTCTGGGCGGAAACGCGCAAGAAGCTGCAAACGCTGTTCAGCGTGGCCGACACCCATGTGCGTGACAACGCCACGCTGCACGCCCGCGCGCTGGTGCCGCAGGCGCATGCCGTGATGCACCTGCCCATCGACATCCCGGGCTATACCGATTTCTATTCGTCTCGCGAACACGCCACCAACGTCGGCCGCATGTTCCGCGATCCCGAGAACGCACTGCTGCCCAACTGGCTGGAAATCCCGATCGGCTACAACGGGCGCGCAAGCTCCGTCGTGGTGAGCGGCACACCGCTGCACCGCCCGATGGGCCAGATCAAGCTGCCCGATCAGCCGCGCCCGATCTTCACTGCCTGCCGCAAGCTGGACTACGAATTGGAGATGGCCTTTGTGGTCGGCAAGCCCAGTGCGCTGGGTGAGCCGGTTTCCGTGGACGCAGCGCCGGACCATATGTTCGGCGTCGTGCTTCTCAACGACTGGAGCGCGCGCGACATCCAGCAATGGGAATACGTGCCGCTCGGCCCGTTCAACTCGAAGGGCTTTGGCACATCGATCTCGCCGTGGATCGTGACGATGGACGCGCTCGAGCCGTTCCGCGTGGCCAACCCGGCGCAATCGCCCGAGCCGCTGGAATACCTGCGCCAGAGCCGCCCTAACGCTTACGACATCGCCCTCGAAACTGCGCTGCGGCCCCACGGCGGCGAGCGCACCACCATCGCCCGCACAAACTTCCGCGCGATGTACTGGACGATGGCGCAGCAGCTCGCGCACCACACCGTATCCGGCTGCAACGTGCGTGTGGGTGATCTGATGGGTTCCGGCACCATCAGCGGCACGACACCGGATTCCTACGGCAGCCTGCTGGAGCTGACCGTCAACGGCAAGCAGCCGCTGGACCTCGGCAACGGCACCACGCGCGCCTTCCTGGAAGACGGCGACGAAGTCACCATGACCGGCTGGTGCCAGGGCGATGGCTATCGCGTGGGCTTTGGGGAAGTGCGCGGCGAGATTCTGCCGGCACGCAATGTGAAGTAAGGCAGTGCGGAGCGACGGATTAACAGTCCGCCGCTCCCATCATTCGGTCTTTGCCGCCAGCGCAGCGAGCATCGCGTCGCCAACGACATGCGCACCGTTTGCCTTGAGCGCCTCGCCCGCGCCGCGTGCATCGCGCGCTTCCCGGTTCTGGCCGAGCTTGAGCTTGCCCTCAAGGCGCGTGATCTCGATCTCGATGCCCACGATCATCTTCAGCAAGTCATCGATGTAGTCGGCCGGGGCGTCGGACATCTTCCACGGCGTGGGTTGCGATGCCTCATGTGTGCGCGTCAGGCGTGCCACCACGCCGCGCACAAAACGCTCGTCGTCACGCACGGTGATACGACCATGCGCATGCACGACGCGGTAGTTCCATGTCGGCACCTGCCGGTGGGCTTCGTGCTTGCTCGGATACCACGTTGGCGAGATATACGCATCGCCCGCTCGGAAGATGACCAGCACCTCGTCGCCATTCGCCACGTCTTTCCAGACCGGATTGGCGCGTGCCACGTGGGCATGCAGCGCACCAAGCTTGCCCTCTTCCGGCAGCAGCAAAAACGGAATGTGGTTTGCGTCCAGCCCATGCTCGCCATGCGTGACAAGCGTCCCGAACGGGTTCTGCGCGATCAGGTCGTGCAGCGCGTCAGGGCGCGATTCTTCAAAGTGGGCGGGAACGTACATGGCAACTCCGGCAGCAACCGTGCAATCGAACAGGAATGCGCCCATTCTGAACCAGAACGTGGCTCCAAAATAGAGCCAGATTCGAGCAGATTGTTAGGGCCAGCCTAGTCGCGCAGCAGGTTCTTGGCGATGATGAGCTGCTGGATCTGCGTGGTGCCCTCGTACAGACGCAGCAGGCGCACATCGCGATAGAAACGCTCGGCCTTGTATTCGGCAATGTAGCCCGCGCCACCGTGAATCTGCACAGCACGGTCCGCTACTCGGCCGACCATCTCCGTGCAGAACATCTTGGTGCACGAGGCCAGCATGCTGACTTCGTGGTCCTGTTTGCCGACGGGCTTGGCGTCGTACCGGCGCGCGCAGTCGCGCACCATCGACATGCCGGCGTACAGCTCCGCCTGGCTGTCGGCCAGCATGGCCTGGATCAACTGGAAGTCTGCGATGGGCTGGCCGAACTGCTTGCGCTCCTTGGCATAGGCCACCGCGTCGGTCAGCAGCCGGTGCGCCATGCCGCATGCCAGCGCCGAGATGTGCAGGCGGCCGCGGTCCAGCACCTTCATCGCCGTCTTGAAGCCCTGCCCCGCCACGCCGCCAATGATGTTGGCCGCTGGCACGCGCACGTTATCGAGCATCACATCGCAGGTCTTGGTGCCACGCTGTCCCATCTTCTTGTCGGGCTTGCCGAGCGTGATGCCTGGCGTGTCGGCCGGCACGATAAAGGCTGAGATGCCGCCCGCGCCTTCGTCGCCCGTGCGCGCCATCAGCGTGAACGCCCCGGCGCGTGGCGCGTTGGTGATGAAACGCTTGGTCCCGTTGATGACGTAGTGATCGCCGTCCAGCGTGGCGCGCGTCTGCAGCGATGCAGCATCCGACCCCGCGTTCGGTTCCGTGAGTGCAAACGAGATGATCAGCTCGCCGCTGGCAATGCGCGGCAGGTAGTTGGCCTTTTGCGCATCGGTGCCGTCCATCAGGATGCCCTGCGAGCCGATGCCGACGTTGGTGCCAAACACCGAGCGGAAAGCCAGCGCCGTGTGCCCAAGGTCGTACGCCACCTCGCACTCTTGCGCCATCGCCAGGCCAATCCCGCCGTGCTCTTCGGGAATCGACAGGCCGAAGAGACCCATCTCCTTCATGTCGGCAACGATGTCGGCGGGCACGTCATCCTCTTCCTCGAGAATGTTTTCCGCCGGCACAAGCCGTTCCTGGATGAAACGCTGCACCGATTGCTGCAGCAGGCCGAAGGATTCGTCGTCGAGCGCCATGTCGCTGGTTCCTGTGGGATGTTCCGGCTGATGTTACCGAGTTGGGACGTTTTGACAATCCGGGCCAGCATCAACAGAATGTCGATTCCTATTCACCAATCTCGCTGGCCGCCATGGATCTCAACGCGCTCAAGCTGTTCGTGGAAATCGTCGATGCGGGCAACCTGTCGGCGGCGGCGCGCCGCCTGCAGACCACGCGTTCCAACGTAAGCCACCGGCTAAAGGCGTTCGAGCGCGCGCTGGGCGTGCAACTGCTCCGTCGGACCACGCGCCGCGTAGAACCCACCGAGGTGGGCGCCGGCATTTATGAACATGGCCGCAGCATCCTGCGCGAAATGGCCGCTGCCGATGCGCTCGTCTCTTCGCTGGGCAAGTCGCTGCAAGGCAGCGTGCGCCTGTCGGTGCCGACGGGGCTGGGGCACCTGCTGGTGTCGCCGCTGCTGGTGGCGTTCAAGCGGGCGTATCCGGACATCCGTCTCGATGTGCGGTTCGACAACCGCGTGTCCGACCTGATTGGCGAAGATGTGGATGTGGCGCTGCGCATCGTCTCGAACCCGCCAGAATCGCTCGTCGCCACGCTGCTCGATGAGGTTGACTGGGTGCTGTGCGCGGCGCCGGATTACTTGGCCGCGCATGGCATGCCAAAAACCCTCGACGCGCTGGGCGAACACACCATCGTCAGCGCGCCTGCGGTCGGGCAACCGCTGCGACTATCGGCGCAACTGGGCGATGAGCGAACGCTCGTGACGCTCGACCCCGGCGTCTCGTCCGACAACTATCTGTTCCTGCAAGCCGCCGTGCGCTCTGGCAATGGCCTGGGGATCCTGCCCTATTACGCCGCTGCTGATGATCTGCGCGAAGGGCACGTCAAACGCGTGCTGCCTGGGTACCGGTTTAGCGTATTTGGCAGCCGCCTTTACATGCTGGCGATGCCCAGCCGATACCGGACGCTGGCCACTCGGCATTTGCTGGACTTCCTCAAGGAGGGGCTGCAAGGCAAGCTGCCACGCCTGCCCCAGAAGGAACGCGCCTGATTACGCCTCCAGCGGCATCAGCCCCGGCAACTGCGCAAAGCAGATCGACTTGGCCGTCTCGATAAAGTCCTGCGCAAACGGCGCCTGTGCGTAGTCCCGCGTCATGGCCGCGTAGAGATCGCTCCACAGGCCTTCCTTGCCGACACGCTTGGCGACCACGTATTCGTAATCGACGTAATTCTTGATGCCCCAGCTCGGCAGCGCGGCCAGCCCGCGGCGGCTGGCAACGAGTTGCAGCACAGCAATGGTCAGCTCCGCCGTTCGGCGGTTGAATGCGATTCCGGCTGGCGTCAGGACCTGCCGGATCAGATCGATGCGCTCTTCGGGCACGGGGTACGTGATGAGCGTCTGGTCCGTAAAGTCCTTTGCTTCCAGCCACTTCTTGTTGCGTAGCGCGTGGTCAACGGGCAGCACGGCGAGGATCTCGAAGCGGAACAGCGGCGCAAACACCACGCCGCGTCGCATCTTGGCATCGGAGCCGATGATGACGTCGGCACGGCCGTCCTTGAGCAGCGCGAGCGGATCGGTATGGAAGCCCGACACAAGATCCATCTCGACTTCGGGCCAGCGCTGGCGGAAAGCGTCCATCACAGGCATCAGCCAGTCAAAGCAGGTGTGGCATTCAAGCGCGATGCGCAGCGTGCCGGCCGCGCGGCCCTTGATGCGTTCAAGATCGCGCTCGGCGGTCTGGATGTCGGCAACGACCTTTTGCGCGAGTTCAAGCATGCGCTCGCCCGCTTCGGTCAACTCCACCGTCTGGCCCTTGCGACGCACGACGGCCAGCCCGTAATGCGACTCCAGCGCGCGCAACTGATGCGACAGCGCCGATTGCGTCAGGTGCAGCCGCTCGGCGGCGCGCGAGACGGAGCCGCCATCGGCCAGGGCGATCAGCGTACGTAGGTGGCGGATTTCAAGCATGTTGGTGCGGCTTCCAATATATGAATATGATTCAACTTTAGCGAAAATAATATCATTTGATTCATGATGGAGGGTCGCCGATCATCGCTGGACTGAAAAACGAATCGCCTCTCCTGCGAACACCATGACGACCATCCATACCCTCGGCTACCCGCGCATCGGCGCACAACGCGAGCTGAAGTTCGCCCTCGAATCGTTCTGGAAAGGCGCCTCGTCCGAAGATGACCTGCGCGCCACCGGCCGCGCTTTGCGCGAGCGCCACTGGACGGCACAGCGCGATGCTGGCCTCGATTTTGTGACCGTGGGCGATTTCGCCTGGTACGACCAGGTGCTGCAGACGGCCGCGCTCCTCGGCGCCATTCCCACGCGCTATGGCTTTGACGCCGCACAGCTGACGCTGGCGCAATCGTTCGTGCTCGCGCGCGGCAATGCCGACCACGCGGCCATGGAAATGACGAAGTGGTTCGACACGAATTACCACTACCTCGTGCCCGAACTCACGCCGGACCTGCACTTTGGTCCCGGCACCCAATGGCTGTTCGACGAAGTGCGCGAAGCGCAGGCCGCCGGGCACCGTGTGAAGGTCGCACTGATCGGGCCGGTCACGTTCCTGCATCTGGCCAAGGCCCGCAACGGCCTGACCGACAAGCTCGCGCTGCTGCCGCAAATCCTGCAGGCCTACACGGCCGTGCTCAAACGCCTGGCCGCGCTGAATGTGGAATGGGTGCAGATTGACGAACCTGCGCTGGTGCTGGATCTGCCGCAAGCCTGGGTAGATGCATTCGGCCCCGCTTACCAGGCGCTGGCCGCCGCCAAGGGCCCGAAGCTGCTGCTTGCGACCTACTTTGAAGCCGCATCCCACCACGCAGCACTGATCAAAGCCTTGCCGGTCGATGGCGTGCATCTGGATCTGGTGCGTGCACCGGAACAGCTTGGCGCCTTCGCGCCGTGGCCTGCCGACAAGGTCCTCTCCATTGGTGTGGTGGATGGCCGCAACATCTGGCGTTCGAATCTGGCACGCGTGCTGGAAAGCGTGGCGCCGCTGGCCGAGGCCTTTGGCGATCGCCTGTGGGTGGCGCCGAGCTGCTCGCTGCTGCATGTGCCGGTGGATCTGTCTGCCGAAACCAAGCTCGACGACGAACTCAAGGGCTGGCTGGCCTTCGCGCGCCAGAAGCTGGACGAACTGGCGATCCTCAAGCTCGCGCTGGTCGAAGGCCCCGCTGCCGTGCAGAAGGCGCTCGATGACAACCGCGCCGCCATCGCCTCGCGTACCGAATCGCGCCGCGTGCACAACGCAGGCGTCAAGAAGCGCGTGGCCGCGATCCGCGCAGAAGATGCCGACCGCGCCGCGCCCTACGCTGCCCGCGCTGAAGCACAGCAAGCTCGCCTGAACCTGCCGCTGCTGCCGACCACCACCATCGGCTCGTTCCCGCAGACGGCGGAGATTCGCCAGGCACGCGCACAGCACAAGCGCGGCGAACTGCCCGCACTGGATTACCTGCAACGCATGCGGGCTGAGATCTCCGATGTCGTGCGCCGCCAGGAAGCCCTGGGCCTCGACATGCTCGTGCACGGAGAAGCCGAGCGCAACGACATGGTCGAATACTTCGGCGAGTTGCTGTGGGGCTACGCCTTCACCGCCAACGGCTGGGTGCAGAGCTATGGCTCGCGCTGCGTGAAGCCGCCGGTCATCTACGGCGACGTGTATCGCCCCGAAGCCATGACGGTCGAATGGTCCAAGTACGCGCAGAGCCTGACCGCCAAGCCGATGAAGGGCATGCTGACCGGCCCCGTGACGATGCTGCAATGGTCTTTCGTGCGCGACGACCAGCCGCGCGAGCAGACCGCGCTGCAGATCGCGTTGGCCCTGCGTGACGAAGTGTGCGATCTGGAAGCGGCCGGCATTGCCGCCATCCAGATCGACGAGCCGGCTTTCCGCGAAGGCCTGCCGTTGCGCGCATCTGACGTGCCGGGCTACCTCGAATGGGCGGCGCGTGCGTTCCGCGTGTCGGCCTCCGGCGTGCGCAACGACACGCAGATCCACACGCACATGTGCTATTCGGAGTTCAACGACATCCTGCAGGCTATTGCGTCGATGGATGCCGACGTGATCACCATCGAGACGTCGCGCTCGAACATGGAACTGCTCGACGCGTTTGGCGAGTTTGCGTATCCGAACGAGATCGGCCCGGGCGTGTACGACATCCATTCGCCGCGCGTGCCGCGTGTAGAAGAGATGGAAGCGCTGCTCGACAAGGCGGCTCAAGTCGTGCCGGTGCAACGCCTGTGGGTGAACCCCGACTGCGGCCTGAAAACGCGCGGCTGGCCGGAAGTGGAAGCGGCATTGCAAGGCATGGTGGAAGCCACGCGCCGCTTGCGTGCCAAACACGCAAACGCGGCACATGCTGGCAGCCAGCATGTTCACGCGGAAACCGCATCGGCCTGATTGTTGCGCGGCCCCAAAAGACGCCGGCTGGAGCCATCCAGCTGGCGTTTTTTTTCGTCATCTCTTGCCACAACGTGCACCAGGTGCCACAGCGCTGTCGCAGCGGAGCAATTGTCAACCAACAAGGCGGCGTCGCTTCGCACACGCGCTCACCATTTCGCAACTCGGTACGCGGCTGACACGTGCAGAAAACAATATTGAATCCAGTGATTCGTGTTTTCTAATATCGATGGGACGATCCCATGAAAAGCCCGGTCTCCCTTGTTCGCACTTGGCTCGGTTCGTCCGCGCCCACAAACCGCGTGGCCGATGCCCGGCAGATGCCGGAGCAGACGAGCAGCAGCACGGGGCGTAGCCCTCGCAAAGTTGCGCCTCAACTCAGCCGGCTGCCCGCACGCAAGCACACTGGAACACTGCCTGCCATTAGTGCCGCTTCCACAAGCAGCCCAAAAGCTGCTGGGCGCATGTCCGCAGACCCGGAACTGCACGACGCCATCAAGGCGATTCGCGCGGGCGCGCAGTGGTCGCCAAGCACGAGCCGCCGCCAAGCGGCGTCCGCAACGTCGCCAAAGAGTACTAGCGCTGCACCGGCGATTCCACCTGGTGACGGCTGGGGGATGACCTTCCTGCACCAGGCCGAGCATCGCGCAGAGGTGCTCGACATGGTGTGGCAGCACGATTTTTCATCTGAGCGGCTCGACGAGATTCTCGCCAAGCATCCAGACCTCGTAAATGCCGTTGACCACCATGGCGACCCGCTGCTCGTGAGCGCGCTGGGCTGCGACAACTTCAGGCTGGCCAAGGCGCTGGTCGCGCGCGGCGCGAATGTCAATGCACAGGACGACGTGGGCAATACGCCGCTGCATACCGTGGCAGGACGCGACACGGCGCTCTTGGAGCAATTGCTCGAAGCCGGTGCCGACGTGCACGCGACCAATAATCAGGGCGCAACGCCGCTTTTTAACGCCCGCTCTGCGCATGCCGTCGATCTGCTCGTCCGTGCCGGCGCCCCAATCGATGCCCGCGACGCGCGCGGCAATACGGCCGTCATGCGGCTCGCCCAGGCTGCGAACAAAGACACGGTGCTTGCCATGCTGGCGCATAACCCTGATCTGCGCACTCCGAACGGAGCGGGCCGCACGTTCGCGCGCGTGTTGACGATGCGATTTGGCGGATCGCCAGACACCATCCCCAAGACGGGCGTGGCGGCAAAGGCGTTTCTGGAACTGGCCAAACGCGAGACCTTCACCGGTAACCTTCGTGACCGAAAGCCCCTGTCCACCGGCGCGGCAGCGGCCAATACGCGGCGCGCAGGGCTGACCGCGACTCCGTTGGCCGAGCTGCGGGTGGCGCCCGATCTGCGGCTTTCGCCAGCGCGAGCACGCACGACCACGCCTGCAATCAACGATCTGAAATCGGGGCACAAGATCAACCTCGTCCACGACGCGCTGCGCACGTTCGACGAATTGCCAGATCGGGATGCCAGCGCGCTTTCCGAGGCATTGGGATTCGGCGCCCTGTCGTCGGAAGATACGAACGTGCGCGCCCAGCAGCGGGACGCCATACGCGAGACGTTTTCGAAGTTTGCCAAGGAAATCGGCAGCAACTTCGGGAATTACGGTCTCTCGGCGCTGGAACATCCCGCCTTGTCCGGAGCCCTGACAGAGGGCGAGCACGCCGAACTGGTCAAGGCCATGAGAATCGCTCACAGCAGTGTTGCGCTGGAGCCTGCGTCCGCCAACGACGCTGAAGGGCCGCAACGCATGCGCATGTTCTTCGGCGGCACGCAAAACTTCCGGGATGTGCGCCAAGACATCAGCAGCGCCTTCGGCCGGATTGGCGATGTTGACCGTGCGACCAAGCGGGCGGGCGAGCTGTTCGCAAAGATCCTGTCCCGGCCCAACCATGTCGAACTCGATTTCATTTCTGGCGCGTCAATGGGCGGCGCCATGGCACAAAGTTTTCGCGCGACGGTTGAGAGCCGTGTCCTGCTGCCCAAGCAGCCGTCCATGATCTTGCTGGATCCGCAACTGCTGAACAATAACCAGGGCCGTCGCGCCACCAAGGGCGGCCCGCTCGATGCCGATTACGGCAAGCCCCGCGGCGTGGCGCTCACGCTGGACTATGCCCGAGCGCCACATCGCGGGCTGATGGGCGTCATGAAGGGCCCGGGCGGGTACCGATATCCAGGGCTCGTACAACTCAAGCTTGGCTTGACCGACACTGACGGTCACAACGGCAAACGCCCCCAAACCAGCGGCCCGCCCGGACTCGGCTATCACGCAGACGCAACGCAGTTTGCGGCTGCTCTCTCGCGCTTCTCGGTAGATCACGAGAATGCAGTCATGGACAACCCAGCGTTTGACGCAGTGCGCGCGCCGCGCTGGGCGCGACAACAAGGTCCAGTGCTGACCTCTGCGACGCTGCCCGCCGTAGCACGTCGAGGCCGCCGCCCCATGGAATCGATTGCCGAAGACGGCGACGCTTCCGTGTAGCGCCCCGGAGGCCGCAGCTTCGCCGGCCTCCGTGAGGCCTGGGCGACGCCACCGTTACCGCTGCTCCTGCTGCGGTACAGGCTCAGTGCTCTGCCCGTGATGGCGCACGCCACGGAACTTGCGCAGCGTCCACTCCTTGAAGTCATCCACCTTTTCGAACACCACCGGCACCACCAGCAGGCTCAGCAGCGTGGAAGTCAGCAGGCCGCCGATCACCGCCACGGCCATCGGCGCCCGGAAACCTGCATCGCCTTCGAGACCGAGCGCCATCGGCACCATGCCGGCCGTCATGGCCACCGTGGTCATGACGATGGGGCGTGCGCGCTTGTGGCATGCATCGATGATCGCCTCGGTGCGAGACATGCCGAGATCGCGGCGCGCAACGATGGCGTATTCGACCAGCAGGATCGAGTTCTTGGTCACGATGCCCATCAGCATCAGCAAGCCGATCAACGCCGGCAGCGACAGGCTGAAACCGAACAGCGCCAAGAGCCCAAACGCTCCTCCCACCGACAGCGGCAGCGCCGCCAGGATCGTCACCGGCTGCGTGAAGTCGTGGAACAGCAGCACCAGCACCGCATACACACACAGCACCCCCGCGAACATGGCGAGGAAGAAGCTGCTGAACAGCTCCTGCATGCCCTCCACGTCGCCCGAGGCAATGCGGCGAACGCCTTGCGGCAAGTTCTTGATGGACGGCAGCGCCTCCACCTCCATGTTGGTGTCGCCCAGCGCGCGCCCTTCCAGCCCGACGCTGATGGTGACGTTGCGGCTGCGGTCATACCGGTCAATCTGTGCGGGGCCGCTGCCGATGGAAATATCGGCAATGTTCTCCAGCGGCACCGCGCCGTTGCGCCCCGGCACGCGCAACTGGCGGATCGTGTCGATCTGGTTGCGCGCCTTCGGGTCGAGTTCAACGCGGATGTACACCTGCCGCTCCGGCAGGTTCAGCTTCGGCAGGTTGACGTCGTAGTCGCCGGCGGTGGCCACGCGCACGGCCTGGCCGATGGCGGCGGCTGTCACACCTTGCTGTGCCGCGCGCGCAAAGTCCGGGCGGATGACGATTTCGGGCCGCAGCAGACTTGCCGACGAGGTCACCGCACCCAGCCCCGGCACGGTACGCAGATCGCGCATCACGTCGCGCGCTGCCTGCTGAAGCGTGGCGGGGTCGTCGCCGGTCAACACCACCTGGAGTTGCTCGCCGGAGCCCACCGCACCGAACGAGATTCGCACGCCCGGCACGCCTTCGAGCATTTCGCGCAACTGGCGCTGAACGTCCTGCTGCTTGATGTGCCGATCGTGCCGGTCGGTGAGTGAGATCGTGAGCGTGCCGTTGCGCACCTCCCCGCCGCTGGAGCCCGGCACGCCAGCCATCACGCCCGAACCGATGGCCGTATAGACGTGACGGACTTCCTTGTGCTGCATCACGATCTTGCGCACACGCTCGGTGTTGTCGCGTGTCTGGGCGATCGTGCTGCCGGGCGGGCTTTCCACCGTCATCTGGAGCTGTGCCCAGTCTTCGGGCGGCAGGAACGTTGCGGGAATCAGCCCGATGATGGCAACCGACACAACGAAGAACGCCGCCGCCATACCGCCCGTTTTCCAGGGGTGCACGAGACACCAGCGTGCCGCCTGCAGATAGCGCGTCATGATCCAGCCGTCTCGGTTGGGCTCATCCTGCGGCTTGAGCATGTAGGCCGCCATCATGGGCGTAAGCAGCCGCGCCACCAGCAGCGAGGCCAGCACCGCAAGCGAAGCGGTCCAGCCGAACTGCTTGAAGAACTTGCCCGAGATGCCGCCCATGAACGCCGTCGGCAAGAACACCGCCACCAGCGTGAGCGATGTCGCTACCACGGCCAGGCCAATTTCCTGCGCGGCTTCCATGGCGGCTTCCAGCGGCTTCTTGCCATCGCGCAGGTGGCGCACGATGTTCTCCACCTCCACGATGGCGTCGTCGACGAGAATCCCGACCACCAGCGTGAGCGCCAGCAGCGTGATCCCGTTGAGCGTGAAATCGAGCAGCTGCATGGCCGCGAACGTCGGGATGATCGACAGCGGCAACGCCACGGCTGACACAAACGTAGCCCGCCAATCGCGCAGGAACAGCCACACCACGATCACGGCCAGGATGGCGCCTTCGTACAACGCGTGCATCGATGCGGTGTATGCGTCCGAAACCGGCTTGACCATGTTGTAGACCTCGGTCACATGCACGTTTGGCCGCTCGGCCTGCAACGCGGCAATTGCTTCGCGCACGCCCTTGGCCACCGAGATTTCGCTGGCGCCGCGCGAGCGGAACACCTGGAAGCTCACGACGGCCTTGCTATCGAACAGTGCCATCTGGCGGGGCTCTGCGGCGGTATCGCGCACATCGGCCACATCCGACAGGCGAATGCGCCGGCCGTCCGACAGCGGGATGTCCATCTGCGCCAGTTCGCGCGCGCTCTTCACTGTGCCGAGCGTGCGGACCGCCTGCTCCTGCCCGCCAACGTTGCCGCGCCCACCCGGCGCTTCCTGCTGCATGCCGCGCACTTGCGCACTGATATCTGCCGCCGAAACGTTCAACGCCTGCAAGCGCACTGGGTCAAGCTGCACGCGCACTTCGCGGTCCACGCCGCCCTGGCGCGTCACCTTGGCCACGCCATGCACCGACAGCAGCCGCTTGTTGACCGTGTTGTCGACGAACCAGGAGAGGTCCTCCGCATCCATGTCGGACGCTTCCACGGCGTACGTCAGCACCGGCATGCTCGCGAACGTCACGCGGGAGATGACCGGCTCCTGCACGTCGGACGGCAATTGCGCGCGGATACGGCTGACCGCATCGCGCACGTCGTTCACGGCTTCCTGCACATCCTTCTCAAGCTGGAACTCGACCATCGTGGTCGAGCTGCCGTCGTTGATGGTGGACGTGATGTGCTTGATCGCGCCGATGCTCGCAATGCTGTCTTCGATCTTGCGCGTGACCTCGGTTTCCATCTGCGTGGGCGTGGCGCCCGGCAGGCTGGCCGTCACGGATACGGCAGGAAAATCGATGTCCGGAAAGTTCTGGATCGACAACATCTTGAACGACACCAGCCCTGCCACCGTGATCAGGATGAACAGCAGGATCGAAGGGATCGGCTTGCGGATCGCCCAGGCAGAAAAGTTCATGGCTTGGCTCCGGCTGTGGGCGCCGATGCGGCGGGCGCGGAGGCTGTACCGACAGCGGCCACACGCACCACATCGCCATCGCTCAGGAATGCTGCGCCGGCAGCGACCACGCCGTCCTTCGCGCCGATGCCCTGCACGATTTCGACTTGCCCGTCCTGGCGGCGGCCAGCTGTAACCTTGGTCTGGCGCACGCGCCCTTGCTGGCCGATCACCATCACGTAGTCGTAACCATCGCGAGAGAACACGGCGGTCTCCGGCACGGTCGCGGCCGGCGCATCGCCCAGCAGCACATCGCCCGAGAGATACATGCCCGCCTTCACGCCGGACGTTGCAGCTTCCGGCGGCAGGTCGACATAGACGAGGCCATTGCGCGTGTTGGCATCGACCGTGGGGGCGACCTGGCGCACACGGCCGTTCACCACGCCGCCATCCATGCGGCGAAGGCGCGCGGCCTGGCCGGGCTGAATGCGGGGCAGGATGTCGCCGTGCATTTCGGCGCGCCATTCCAGGCGGTTCTTGCGGATGAGTTTGAAAAGCTCGGTGCCGGAAGACACCACGGCGCCCACGGTGGCGGTGCGCGCGCTGATGACGCCGTCGTCCGGCGCGACCACACGCGTGTAGCGCAAGCGCAATTGCTGGCTCTCGAACTGCGCGCGTGCTGCGGCCAGCTTGGCAGCGGCGGTCTTCGCCTGGGTGTCGTACTGGATCAGATCCTGTTGGCTGATCGCTCCGCTCTTGTCGAGTTCATGCGCGCGATGGGCCTCGCCGGCAGCTTGCGCGGCCGAGGCCTCGGCTTCGGCCAGGCTGGCGCGTTGCGCAGCCACATCGGCGCGCACGGTTTCATCCGACAAGCGCGCAAGCAGTTGCCCTTGCTTGACCACATCGCCCACGTTGATGAGCACTTCCGCCAGCTTCAGCCCGTTCACTTCGGCGCCGATGCTGGCTTCCTGCCACGGCTGCACGGCACCGCTGGCCGTGGCGGCGCGGGGCCACACGTGCTGCGCCAGATGCGCAACGTTGACGGCAAGCGCCGGCTTGGCAGGCGGCTGCTCCTTGTTCTTGCTCTCCGCAGATTTGCCGCACGCCGCCAGCGCGCCGACCAGCATCACGGCCAGCGCGGCCATCCAAACTCGTTGTCCTGTCATGAAGCACTTCCGGTATGCGTCCGGCCCTGAGCGGTCGGCGCAGTGGTCTTGTTATCGGGATGAGGATTGGGCGCATCGTCGCGCCAGCCGCCGCCCACGGCCTTGTACAGCGCCACCCAGGCTTGCGCGCGTTCAAGCTTGACCGCCGCCAGAGACTGCGAAGCCTGCAACGCAGTGCGCCGCACGTCTTCCAACTGAAGCAGGCTGCCCGCGCCCAGACGATAGCGGGCGTTGGACGCTTCCAGCACCTTTGCGTATTGGGCGTCGGCCATGGTGGCTGCGTCGACACGGCGGTCGGAAGCGTCCAGGCGCACCAGCGCATCCTCCACTTCCTGCACAGCCTGACGCACCTTGCTGCGATAGCTGGCCAGCGCCTGGTCGTAACGGGCGCGCGCTGTTTCTACGCGCGCCGCACCCGAGCCACCGTCAAAGATCGGCAACGATACCGATGGCCCGAACGACCAGGACTTGGTCGTCAGCGATTGCCCGCCAAGGCGATACGAATTGATGCCGATGGAGCCCGCCAGCGTGATCGACGGCAAGCGGCTCGCCACCGCCACACCGATATCGGCGCTTGCCCCCGCCACCGCGCGCTCGGCCGACGACACATCCGGCCGTTGCGACAGCACCTGCGCCGGTACATCGGGCACGCCGGCATCGGGCGGTGCCGGGATCTGCGCGCTGGCCTTGGACAGCAGGCCGTTCAGCGCATCGTGGTCAATGCCTGTGAGCGTGACGAGCTTGTCGATGCCCTGCGCACATTGCGCACGCTGGCCTTCCAGCGCATTGACGGCATCCCCCACCGTGGCTTGCGCTTGCGCAAAATCGGCCGGCGCGACAAAGCCCGCGCGGAATTTGCGTTCGGTCAGTTGCAGCGTTTCCCGTCGGGACGACAACGTTGCCGCGCCGATGTCGACCAGCGCCTCACACTCGCGTCGCTGCAAATAAGCATTGGCAACCTCGGCGGCGAGCGACACCCGCGCGTCGTGCCAATCGGCTTCGCTGGCAATCAGGCGCGCATCGGCGCCTTCCAGGCTGCGGCGTTTACCGCCGAAGAGATCGATCTCCCACGACGCGTCGGCCTGCGCCGCCAAAGTGGTGATCGTGCCCAGGCCCAGCGTGGGGCTCAGCGCACCGGCAGACAACCCGCCCGCGCCACCAGCAAACTGGCTGCCGCCAAACCCGCCCTGCCGCGTGGCAGAGCCGGAGCCTTTCAGTTGCGGGAACAGCGCCGCCCGGCTGGTGGAAACGCTCGCCCGCGCCTCGCGCACGCGCCCGACGGCCTGCGCGATTGTCGGGCTGGTCGCATCCGCTTGTTCCACCAGTTGTGTCAGCACCGGGTCGTGAAATTGCTCCCACCAGTGCGCCAACGCCATGCGGTTGCCGTGGTGCGGCAGCGTGGCGTGCCAGCCTTGCGGTGCTTCGGTGCCGCTCAGTGGCGGCGCGTGGTAATCGGGCCCGACCGCGCAGCCAGCCAGCAGCAAGGCCAGCACCAGCGGCGCGACTCGGGCACGACCGCCGGGCGCGCGGCTGCCGGCGTGTCGACCTGTCTTCATGGAAAGTGTCCTTCGGGAACGCAGCTGGGATTATGCCCAGTCAAGCGTCTGCAAGACACTCGCCCCGCTACGGTGCTCAGCCAACCCTCGGAAACCGGTCAGGCGATGCTCAGAACCATGCGTGCATCGGCGTTGGCTGGCGTCAGATATAGCCCAGCAGCACAAGAATGACCACGATCACCACAATCAGCCCGAGGCCGCCCGTCGGCCCGTAGCCCCAACCCCGGCTGTACGGCCAAGACGGCAGCGCGCCGATCAGCAGCAAGATGAGAACGATGATGAGAATGGTGCTCAACATGATGCCTCCTGTTTCTGTGTTGGTATGCCGCCGTTCCCTCGTGGCGCAGCGGCTTACCCGGCATCTAGCACGCCCCGTTCCCGTGCTGGCTATATCTGCGGTTTTTCTTAAATCTTGGCGGTTAATTGCGAATATGAAATACCGCGGATGCGTGGGTGTGCCCGTTCTTATGTCAGGCGGAAGACTTGGGCGAAGTCAACGTCTTTGCCCGACCCCCACGCGTCGCAAGCCAGCACAGGATCGACCCCGCAACCACCATCAATGCGCCCTTCCAGAACGCGAACGAGAGCGGGGCATGCAACAACACAGCGGCCAGGGCAGCAGAAAACACAGGGATGAAATATGACGCGGTCGCCAACACCGTGACGTTGCCGTGCAGGATGCCGACGTTCCAGGCCGCATAGCCAAACCCCATTGCAGATGCCGCCAGCGCCAGGTAGATGATGGCCGAGACACTGAAGTCCATGGTGCCGCCACCCGTGGCGAAGAACTTGATCCACAGGGCCAGCGCCGTCAGGATGAAGAACAGCGTTGCGCCATTCTTGCCCTCGGCAATCCGGCTGGTGACCGTGCAATACGCCGCCCAGATCACCGCGCCCGTGAACGCCAATCCGTAACTGAGCGGGTTGTCTTTGATGTTCTCGGCCATGCCGACGATATCGAACCCTTGATCACCGCCAAGCACGAAGCAAATCCCGAGGATGGAAACAAGGACACCCGGCACGATCAGGGCATTCGCCCGCTGCTTGTTGAAGGCAATGGCCGACAGCATCGTGAATGTCGGCCACAGGTAATTGACCATCCCGACTTCGATTGCCTGCCGCCCGCTGTTGGCATAGCCGATCGACAGCGAGAGGCACAGCTCGTACGACACGAACAAGAGGCTGCCCCATACCAGATAGCGCCGCGGAAACGTCTTCAAGTTATTGAAGCCAACGGTGAATACCAACAGCATCGACGCCACGGTGTAGATCATGGCGGCGCCACCCACCGCGCCCAAATGCTGGCTCACGCCCCGGATCAACCCGACGATCGAACTCCACAGCAGCACCGCGATGAGCCCGATGAGGGTTGCCCTACTTTTGCTTTGCATAACGCCTGCCTGCACCGACATGTCCGCCTGAAAAAACCATTGCTAACGCCCGGCCAAACGCTGCCGGCAAAGGCGTGCAGTTTACCGGCCGTACCGCGCGACCGCCTGATGGGTGCATCTCGGTCTACTGATGTGGCTTCGCTATAAGATGCAGGCGATGAAAAATCGAGATTTGCCATGACGTCTTTTGCAATCGAAACGCCGGTTTCGGTGGGCTGGATTGGTACGGGCCGGCTGGCACGGGCATTGGCCACGCGGGCGCACGGCACGGGCGTACGCACCGTGGCGGTCGCTAACCGTTCAAGCGCACCCGCCGCGTGGCTCGCGCAAGCCACAGGCGCCAAGGCAGTCGACCCGCAAGGCGTGGCAGATGCCGCCGACTGGGTGTTTGTGACCGTGCCGGATGACGCCATCCCGAGCGTGGTCGACAACGTGCGCTGGCGCCCCGGCCAACTCGTCATCCACTGCAGTGGTGCCGGCGAGCGCGACTTGCTGAACGGTGCCCGCCGGTGCGGCGCGGATACCGCCAGCTTTCATCCGCTGTTTCTGTTTGCCGGCTTGCCCGACGATGCCGAACGTCTGGGCGGCGCCTCCATCGCCATTGACGCCGATGCGCCGCACGACGCGGCACTCGCCAGCTTTGCACTGCGGCTCGGCTGCACACCGTTGAAGGTGCGTGCTGGGCAACGCGCCCTGTATCACGCCGGGGCCAACTACGCTGCCAGCTTCCTGCTGTGCGCACTCCATGAAGCCGCCACGTTGTGGGAGGCTGCGGGCATCGACCGTGAAGCCGCCGTGGCTGCCATGTGGCCGCTGGTGGACGGCACGCTGGCCGCAGCACGCGCACGTGGCCTGGCTGGCGCATTGGCAGGCCCAGTGTCGCGCGGAGACGGCGGCGTCATCGACAAACATCTGCACGCACTGGATGCACTGGGCGCCGATCACGCCGCGCTTTACACAGCGCTCACACGGCGTGCGCTGGCGTTGGCGGCCGAACGCGGCGCGCCTTCCGCAGACGTACTGGCCGACCTCGCCGCGCGCCTTGATCCTACGTAATTGCGGAGTCGGATCGTTGGCATTGGGTGGCGCGTATGCGCCAATCCGGCGCGCGGCCTACAATCGCCAGCTTGCTTGCATGCCTGTTCTGCCATGTCCCAACGTCAACACACATCGCCATCTCCTGCTGCGCATGACGCTGCAGACCGCCGTTCGTCCGGCGCGCTGATCCTGCTCGTTGTCGGGCTGGTGCTGGTGGGCGTGAACCTGCGGCCCGCGCTATCGAGCCTGTCGCCCGTGCTGAAACAGGTGGCGGCTGGCACAGGGTTGTCAGGCGCCACGGCGGGGTTGCTGACGACCCTGCCGGTGTTGTGCCTGGGCCTGTTCGCGCCTGCGGCGGCGGTGTTGGCTCGGCGCTTTGGTGCAGAACGCGCCGTGGGCGGCCTGCTGATTGCGTTGGCTGCAGGCATTGCCTTGCGCAGCGTGGGCGGCGTTGCACCGCTCTTCATCGGGACGCTCGCGGCGGGCGCTTGCATTGGCGTGACGGGCGTTCTGTTGCCGGGCATCGTCAAGCGGGATTTCGGCCGCCAGGCTGACCTGATGACAGGCGTCTACACCATGGCGCTGTGCTTTGGTGCGGCGGTGGCAGCCGGGGCCAGCGCGCCGCTTTCGGCATGGCTGGGCGGCTGGCAGCCTGCATTGGCGTTCTGGGCCCTCCCCGCGCTGCTGGCTTTTGTCGGCTGGTGGCCGCATATGCGGCATGCGCATGGCAAGGGCTCGGCCACTCGGCTGCAGCGTGTGTCACTGTGGAACAAGCCGATTGCCTGGCAGGTGACGCTCCATATGGGGCTGCAATCGTCGCTGGCGTATTGCGTGTTCGGCTGGCTGCCGGTGATCCTGCAAGACCGCGGGCTGTCTGCCGTGCAGTCCGGCGTGGTGGTGGCGGTGTCGATTCTCGTGCAGCTCATCACCGCGCTGGGTGGGCCCTTTGTGGCGCGGCTGGGCCGCGACCAACGCCCCGCCGTGATCTTGATGATGCTGATGTGCTGGGCCGGCCTGATGGGCTGCCTGTATGCGCCGCTGTCGACGCTGTGGTGGTGGGCGGTCTTGTTGGGACTCGGCCAGGGCGGCAATTTCAGCGTGGCGCTGTCGTTGATCGTGCTGCGCTCGGCCGATGCGCGCGTGGCGGCAAGCCTGTCGGCCATGACGCAGGGCATTGGCTACACCATGGCGGCCGCGGGGCCGTATCTCATGGGCGTGCTGCACGATCTGACCGGCAGCTGGGCCGTGATGGGCTGGCTGTTCAGCGCGATTGCGCTGGCCTCGCTCGTGGCGGGCTCGCTCGCCGGGCGCAACCGCACGCTGCACGCCGGCGAGTGAGATTGCTACCGCAAGGCTTCGATCAAGCCTTGTGCTTCAACGTCCAGTTGGCCAGCGCCTGCATTTGCTCGGTGATCAGGCCGGCAATGCGCTCATCCGTCAGATCGCCATCGGCGTTAAAGCCACCGGCGAACGCGTTGGCGAACACTTCCGGCTTGTTCAGCGGATGCAGGTCCAGATACACGCACACCTGACGCAGGTGGTATTGCGCGCGCGACGTGCCCATACCGCCGCCCGCGCCCAGGATCGCGACTGGCTTGCCTGCCAGCAACGCGTTGTTGGGCTCGCGCGAGGCCCAGTCCAGAATGTTCTTCAGCGCCGGCGCCAGCGAGTAGTTGTATTCGGGGCAGGCCAGCACCAGCGCATCGGCGCGCCCGATCTGTTCCAGCACACGCACCACCGCAGCAGGCTTGTCCGTGATGTCGGCGTTGTAGAACGGAATATCCGTCAGATCGGCCAGGTCCATTTCCACGCCAGCGGGCAGCCGGGTGGACGCCGCGCGCAGCAGGCCCTGGTTGGTGGATTTGCGGCGCAGGCTGCCGGCAATGCCGAGAAAATTCAGCGACATGAAGAACGACTCCATCAATGTTGGGACTGGCGAGAATAACGGACATTCGCCGGATCAAGAAGAGCCTTGAGCGTTATGCCTTCCCCGCGCGAAAGCACCCGGCCTCGTGGTCATCGACCATGCCGGTGGCCTGCATGAAGGCGTAGCAGATGGTCGGGCCGACGAACTTGAAACCGCGCTTGACCAACGCTTTGCTCATCGCCTTGGACGCATCAGTTGCGGCGGGTGCGTCGCGATAGCTGTCCCAGCGATTGACGATGGTCTTGCCATCGACGAACGCCCACAGGAATGCGTCGAGCGAACCCATTTCTTCCTGAAGTTCCAGCACCTTGCGCGCGTTAATGACCGCGCCTTCCACCTTGGCGCGATTGCGCACGATGCCCGGATCAGCGAGCAGCTTTTCGATGCGTGCCGGCGTAAAGCGCGCCACGCGTGCCGCATCAAACCCCTCGAACACTTCCTGGTAGCGCGCCCGCTTGCGCAGAATGGTCTGCCACGACAACCCGGCCTGCGCGCCTTCCAGGATCAGCATCTCATAGAGGTGACGATCATCGTGCGAGGGCACGCCCCATTCGGTGTCGTGGTACGCGATCATCTGCGGGTCTTCGCCCGCCCAGCAGCAGCGCGCCATGTGTTGCCTCCTAGATCCAGCCTGATTTGCGCAATTTGCGATACAGCCACACGCAAGCGGTGGCCGTGCACGCCAGAACGATGGGATACCCCGCCGGATGCTCCAGCTCCGGCATGCCTTTGAAATTCATGCCGTAGTTGCTGAACACCACGGTCGGAATTGCCAGAATAGCGCCCCACCCCGCCAGCCGCTTCACGATGTCGTTTTGCGTGACCGACACCAGCGCCACGTTCACCGAGATGGCCGTGGTCAGCATTTCACGAATCACGTCGAGCGCGCCCACCGCGCGGTGCGCGTGGTCTGCGATATCGCGGAAATACGCGCTCAGCTCTTTGGGCACCACGTCTTCATGCAGACGCACGAGCTGGCCGGCGATGTCTTCCACTGGCAGCGCGGCGTTGCGCAGGCGCAGAAGCTGGCGCTTAAGCGTATAGAGCCGCTCGATGGCCGCGCGATCGAACGTGTCGCCAAAGATCTGGCTTTCGATCTGCTCGAATTCTTCCTGCAGGCGTTCCAGCACGGGCTGATAGTTGTCGACCACGAAGTCCATCACCGCGTACAACGCAAACGGTGCGCCCTTGGCCAGCAGTTGCGGCGTGCGCTCGCAGCGCTCGCGCACCGGCGAATACGACGCCGACGGCCCGTGCCGCACAGAGACGAGAAAATCCCTGCCGACAAACAGGTGCGTCTCACCAAAGACGACGTTGCCGTTTTCCATTTGCGCGGTGTTCAACACGATGAAGAGCACGTCGCCGTATAGCTCGAGCTTGGGCCGCTGGTGCGCGTTGCGCGCATCTTCAATGGCGAGATCGTGCAGGCCGAATTCCTCCTGCACGCGGTCGAGCATGGCGTTGTCCGGCTCATGCAAACCGAGCCAGACGAACGAGCCCGGCGTGTGCAGCACGTCGCTGATGGCCTCGACGGACAGGTCACGCTCGCGCTTGCCGTTACGGTACAGCGCGCTGTTGATCACCATGGACATGGTTGTCTCCGGAACGCATTCAGCGCGCATTAGCGGTCTGCGGGCTGATCTGCTGTCTTGATATCGGATGCGGTGGAGGCCTGGGCGGCCAGCGCCGGCACTTCGGCCAAGCGTGTTTCGATCTGCGCCAGCGCTTCGGACAGCGCGTGGACGAGATCGTCCGGCAACCCGTCGAGCGTGGCATTGATGAAGGCGATGCGGCGCGGCATGCATTCGAGCACGATGGCCAGGCCGGCATCTGACAGCGACACGTTGGTCAGGCGGTTGTCGCGCGCATCGGTTGTGCGTTCAATCCAGCCGAGCTGCTCCAGCACCTTGAGCTGGCGGGTGAGCGCGCCAGGGTCCATCTGCAGGCGCTCGGCGAGCTGCTTCTGGGCCATGCCGCCGCCGGTGTTGTCGTGCAGCGCCAGCAGGATGCGCCAGCGCGGCATCGGCTGGCCGACATGCGCCTCGAAGGCGGCCATGAACGCACGATAGGTGCGCCCAAACTGGTGCATGACGGCGAAGCGTTCGCGTTCAGAGGTCATCGATCAGGGCTGAGATTGCTAGGAAACCGCGCATCCTAACCGCTCCGGCTTGTTCTCGCCTATCCCGCGCCTATTCCGTATGTTGCACAGGCTCGACATGGTGCAGCACCACGGGCGGCACCCGGCGCACATACCAGAGGCCAATCAGCGCCACCACCGTCGCCACGATCAGACCGATATGAATGGCACTGACCAGCACATGTCGCGCGGCCTCGAGCAGCGCCGCACCGTCGTGGCCGGCAACATGCAACTGCGAGAGCAAGGCGGCTTGCGAATCATGATCGATGAGAATTTCGGGATCGGCAAGCTGGCGCAGCCATTGCATCGCGTTATCAGCGCCTAGCGCATTGGCAACGCCCGAGGCATAGCGCTCGCTCACCAGCGTGCCGACCAGCGCCGTACCCACCATGCCGCCCACCATGCGCAGCGATTGCAGAAGCGCCGTGGCAATGCCCAGATGCGCGCGGCCGGCCGTCTGCTGCGCAAACATGGTCAGATTGGGCAGCACGAAACCGAGCCCCAGACCGGCCAGCAGCATCAGCAACGTCAGCACCGCGTGCGGCATGCCCTTGGACGACATCGACATGCCTGCCACCGCCACGGTCAGCAGCGCAAAGCCGGCATACAGCATGGCGTTGGGCTTGGGAATGCGCGTGACGATGCGCCCGTTGATGATGCTGCCCAGCGTGATGCACACCACCAGCGGCGTAATCACCAGGCCGGCTTCCTGAGGCGACATGCCAAACCCGCCCTGGAACAGCAGCGGTGCGTAGAACAGCACCGCAAACATCGAGAAGCCCGACAGCAGCGCAAGCATGAACAGCGCGGCCAGCGCCGGATTGCGCAACATGTCAAACGGCAGCAACGGCTGTTCGGCACGCTGCTCCCACCACCACAGCGCCACGAATGCGGCAGCGGACAGCACCAGCCAACCGAAAAGCGGCAGCGACAGGCCATGCCGCGGCAGCCATTCCACGAATAACTGCAGCGCGCCAAGCGCCACCGTGATCAGCACCGCGCCCTGCCAGTCCAGCCGGATACGCCCGGTATGCGCGTTCTGGCGCAGATGCGGCAGAAAGCGCCAGGCAAACCACAGCCCCAGCACACCGAACGGAATGTTCACGTAAAACACCGACCGCCAACCGAACGCTTGCGTCATCCAGCCGCCCAGCGTCGGGCCGATGGCGTTGGCAATACCAAACGACGCGCTCAGCATTACCTGCCAGCGCAAACGTACACGCGCATCGGGAAACAGATCGGGAATGCACGCGTAAGCCGTGCCGACCAGCATGCCGCCACCAACGCCCTGCAGCGCCCGCGACCACACCAGAAACGTCATGCTGCCCGCCATCCCGCACATGACCGACGCCAACGTGAACACAACGATGGAGGCAATCACAAACGGCTTGCGTCCGTAGAAATCCCCCAGTCGGCCAAAAATC
This sequence comes from Ralstonia mojiangensis, assembly GCF_023955645.1. Classification (NCBI taxonomy): domain Bacteria; kingdom Pseudomonadati; phylum Pseudomonadota; class Betaproteobacteria; order Burkholderiales; family Burkholderiaceae; genus Ralstonia; species Ralstonia mojiangensis. The sequence goes on from NZ_JAMXHU010000004.1 coordinate 78,232, forward strand.
GGCACCGTCACCACTGACGTCAGCAAATACGACGTTGCCACCCAGGCGTACAGCTCAAAGCCTTTGAGTTCCGCCACCACCGTCGGCAGCGCCGTGCCGACCACGGTTTGGTCGAAGGCGACCAGAACAACGACAAAGCAGATGCCGATCATCGCCAAGAGCGATTCCTTGAACGGCAGAACCTGAGTATGGGAGTGCGGGAGCGCGGTGTGGACGGCCATGGCGGAGGGCGGGAATACAAATGATACATCAACGATTGATGCGTCAACGATATTGTAGCGAGGTCCGGGATGGCTTGCTGAGAGTTGATCGGAAGAAATAAAGTCCGTCGGATGGAAATAAAGTCTGTCGAGGTTGCTTGCCGTCCACATATAGAAACCGGACGGGCCAACCCATGAGCAGTGCAGTGCACTTGCTCTGCGGGACAGCGCACGTGAAAGCTTCACGCGTCCCTCTCGACGCGCGGCGTGCCAAGCTAGACTTCGTTACTGGCCATGCTCAGAAACCGCCGTTCCCGTTTGGGCGATCTCCTTGGTGAGTTGCGTCACCGTGCGGCTGGCAAGCGTCAGATCGCCATGCCGCGACATCGCTAGCGCGATATATCGATAAACCGTCGGGTCCACCATCTTGGCCGCCTGCAGCCGCCTTTCCCGCACAGCGTTGGCGATGGCATATGGGCCCAGCGGTGCATACATGCCGCAGTCCTCGACGATGCGCGGCTCCAGGGTGAGAGAATCCGCTTCGACTACGACGTTAAGAGAGATGCCGCGCTGGATCGCAGGTGAGTGTGGTGCGCGCGTTTGCCGGTAACTTTCAGATGCTGTTCCTGTGCCGATTCCTGCAGGGCATCGGCGTGGGTGGGGAAGTGCCGGTGGCGGCGACCTACATCAACGAGCTGTCGCAAGCGCAAAGGCGCGGTCGGCCTTCTGCCCCTCAGCCCCTCACGGGCCGCCATCACGAACTGGATCTCGCCCACCGCTTCGGTCTTGAGCACCTTCTGCCAGAGCCTCTCACCACCGTCAGGCTGCGTCGTGCGTCGAGCGGATCAGCCAGTCCACCGGTCTCCCAAGCTCGTCGGCACGTCGCATCAGCATCGTGATATCCGCTTCCAGATCGGCCACAGACATCAGCCGTGTGTCCGCAAGCTCCGAGGCAAGTTCGGCAAGCCGTTCGCATCCCTCGATCAGCGCGTGCTCTCCTTGATACCGTAGCGCTTGCTCTCGGCATCCTTGAACTCGCGCGCCCACACCCAGGCATCCAGCACACCCTGCTCCACGCGATCCGTACTGACCGCGTACGTCGGGTGGAGATACATCCCGCGCTGCGCCTCGTAGTTCAGCGGCCCCAGGCCGCTGATGTCCTGGCCATGGAAGTCCAGCCCCGTCGCATCGTTCGGGCACAGCACGACAGCGTGCGCGCGAAAGCAGCACCTTCGCCCGTTCGTTGCATCGTTCGTCGCCAAAATCCACGCTGCCCAACTCCTTGTATGGCCAGCCGTCCGACTCTCGTGCCATTTGCCTTCGCCGCAAATTGCGAGAGTAGACGCCGATTCGTTTTCGTTTACAACCCAGACGCCGTCTCAAACTTGCCGCCAACCCAACGCCATCACCGTTTTGCGGACTGTGTATAGCGAGGTGATGCAAACAGACTCTAGTCTAGTTTGCTCGATTGCGAGCGCCATGCGAGTGAGGTGTCCTGTTCCGGATCATTCCCAGCGAGGCGGTGATAAATTCCGGCAATCGCCGATACGCATTGTCGCTGCTAATCTTGCCCTCTAGCGGATGTTCGCCGACCACGTCCGACACGAACAATCCCGGAAGGACTTTGACGTTAGGTCCGGCTTCCGTGAGTGCGCGAAGGATATGTGCGGTTTCAACATCGACGCTGCCTGTCTCCTGATTCTCGTCAAGCCACCGCTGCGTTTCTTGCAATGGCGAATCGACGGTGACATTGCTCGTTAGTTTCGCATTCTCGAAGAGTTTGGCGCCCGGCACGTGGATGCATTCCTGCGCTAGTGAGATGCTTTGATCTCCATATTGACTGCGCTCTAGCAGCATGTAGTCGCCGACCTGCGCATCGCCCGCCAATCGACCGCCGGCACCGCACATGATGACCTGGTTGAAGCCGTGATCAAGGAATCCTTTCATTGCATCGTATGCCAAATCGCCATTTGGCATACGCAGTGCGGCAACGAGATGCTGACGTCCATCGAGATTGAGTGTTGCGGTATCGAATACAAAATCGGCAACTTTGTGTTTTTTTACGTCCAGCTTGTCATATCCCGTACCTTCTTCCGCTGAATCGTGGACATTGAAAATTTGTTTTCCGAGAGATTCCATAATTTGCCAACGGGCGCCGATGAAAAGCGTCTTGCTTTGGATCGATGGAAGCTGCGACAACTCCTTACGTAGATCGACCCCGCTTTTTTCTTTTAGCGAATCGATGTCGCCCACGAGTTTGACTCGATTTAGATCGACATCGGCAAAATTCAACTGTAAAAGTTGATGCTTGATTCTCGTTGTGCCGCTCATGCCGCTGAGGACGAGTAGCGATTTACCATTAGAAGAGTTGGAGAACAAGTCAAACTTTGTCGAGGTGTTACTGGAAATGCTGATGGCGCGATCGAACCCGAGATTAGCATAGTGATTAAGCATTTCTTCTCGGCCACCTCCACAGAAAAATTCACAGCCGTGCTGCTTCGCTTGCTCCACAGCGCCGGACGAGAGCCGATTCGTCAAGTATTTATCAATCGGTATCGTGTGCTTTTCGTTCTTATCCGGGATCTCCAATAGAATTGCATCCAAGGCATTGCGCACTTCCAGGGAATAGGAATCCGCTTTCTTCGGCAAATATATTTCACTAATTCTCATGCGATCTAATTGAGATCGGATGTTCGATGCGTTCTCGTGGTCGATTTTAACGTTGTGGGAGTAGCGAACAGCTGTCAGTATCTTGTCTTCTGCCAGCGTAACGCCATTACGTTCAAGATGGTTAAGCCGGTCTCCCGCCGAGCTAATGCCTAGCCTCACGCCGGCCATCTTTGCGAGATGCTCGGGTGGCACTTTGACGAGATCGCCGGTACTCAATATCGACGGCTGAACGGTGAGCGTTCGTCCGCCGACATTGCTGGTGCTGGGCGTTGCAGGTCCTACGACAGGAGCGTATTGTTCCGGCACGGTCGCCCCCATGATGGCCATGTTCGGCATTTTTTGAAATATCCTAATTTAAATGTTGTTAATTCAAAAGAATGATTGCTTCGGGCGGAAATAATTTACTGCGTCAGCGCGACTTTCTGCATTTATTTCGTCAATAATGCGATCGGCATATTGTGTCACCTGCTCGAACCCTTCGACCAGTGCTGGAAGGTTGCACCCGTTAATAGGCATATCGATCCAGCATTGCCAATATTTATCATCCCGCAATGCAATTTGCGGTTGCATGGCTCGCGATGTGGGTTGATTTTCGTTTAGTACTTTCGTGAGAATTACTTCTGTTATATTTAAAGCAGGCCACTCTGCGATCAGCAGTATCTTTTCATTGTTTGCGAGGCAACAGTGGACATCGAATCGATCGTCGACGTTAATCGTTAATGGATTAGAGCTGATATCTTGCGTCTTTGCGAGCCCGAGGAGTTTAAGCCATTCATTGACTAGGATACGGTAGATTGCTTGTTCCGCCACAGTCAAATCCTCTAAGATGAGTAAATTTCATAGCTGACAATACTAGACGCATTGTTTGCTACTGGCTTTCAAATTTCGGTCAACTATTCCGCTTTTTCTTGTGAGCCGACCCGAGTTTTTTGTGCATCGCCTTATGCGCAAGTCTGCCCTGCGCAAGCAACGTCAGCGTCAAAGCGTATCGCCGCCAAATCAACTCGCGCACAGCATGTCGCGTCCACAACGCGAACGACATCTTCAACTGGTCCGGCATCTTGTCGCGCAGCGGCGCGCGAATGTCCTCAGCAGCCGCATGACGTTCGGCACACCTAAGAGGCCAGTTAAAAAAAAACCTGAGGGGACTATTTACATTCCCGGCGAGCTGTTAACCTCGACCTCCTGAACAACTAGGAACCAAGGGATGGAAGCGCTGGTCATCGATGAGAGCTGTGGACACAGATCGAACCGCTATTGCCACCACCCAAGGCACGGCGCAAAGAGCATCCTGGCCGCTCGCGCGTATCGGATCGGGCGGCGCTCAATGGCATCTTGTTCGTGCTGAAGACGGGCTTGCGATGGAACCATCTGCCGACCCTAATGGGCTTCGGCTCAGGCACAACTTGCTGGCGGCGTCTACGCGATTGGCAGAAGGCCGGCGTATGGGCGCGGCTGCACGAATTGCTACTCGACGGGTTGCGCGAGGCAGGCCAGTTTCGGCTGCGCTCTCGTCTGCTGGAACACTTTCAGATGTACGGAGCAACCTTTTTGAACTGGCCTCTTAGTGAGTTGCATCACCGTGCGGCTGGCGTGCGTCAGGTCGCCATGCCGCGACATCGCCAGCGCGATATATCGATAGAACGTCGGGTCCACAACGTCGGCTGCCTGTAGCCGCCCTTCCCGCACGGCGTTGGCGATTGCATATGGGCCAAGCAGCGCATACATGCCGCCGTCCTCAACGATGCGCGGCTGCAGACTGAGGAAATCCGCTGCGACAACGACGTTAAGAGAGATGCCGCGCTGCGTCGCGAGGTGGTCGAGCCAATCGAGCCAGCTGCTGGGCCGGCAGAACGAAACCAACGGCAAGCCGTTCACAGCCGCAAACGGCGCGATGGGCTCGGCCAGAAGCGGATCGCCGGGTCTGCAACCGGGTATGTCGCGGCTTGGGTGAGATAGATGTCCCCATCCTTGGGTGTCGGGCTATGCCGGAACGACAAGGCAAGGGAAGAGCGTCACTGGATATCTGGGAACGCAAAATCCGAGCGGGTCAGATTCCCAATTTCTTGCAGCGCTCATACGCCTAGTGCGGCGTAGAAAAGCCGCTGTATTCAGCGGCTTTTCGGTGCCAGAAGCGCATTGAACTCTACGGGCAATCTTTACTTAATGAGGTACCGGTCAAAGTTCTTGCCGGCAATCCATGCTGGCGCGCGACCTCGGCCGGACCACGTTGCCCCAGATTTCGGGTCCTGATACTTGGGCGGGACAATTCCTCCTTTGCGTTTCTTTGCCCTGGGTGCGAGCCCGAGATCTTCTGCCGTCAAACCGTACTCAAGCACGATTTGACGGACCTGCGCGATAGCCGTCTCAACCTCTGCCGCGCGTGCAGCCTCGAGTTGTTCGTCCAACTTAGCTTTCTGAGCCAGCAGGTCTTTATATGTCGCCATAGCCTTCCTCTGGTGTGTGTGGAATACGAAGGATACTCGGACAAACTGCGCCTGGACAACGGCTCTGAGCTCATCGCGCCGGCGCTGGCCGAATGGGCGCAGACCCAGGGCATCACGCAGGACTTCATTGAGCCGGGGCGCCCGATGCAGAATGGCCTCATTGAAGGCTTCAACGGCAGATATCGACGTAGCGTGTTCGACATGCACTCCTTCCGCACACTCAGCGAGGTGCGAGCCCGCCGGGTGATGGCTGATTACAACCAAGAGATTCCTCATGACAGCCTCGGCGGGTTCACGCCTTTCGAATGTCGCATTCCCGACAACCCGGATACCTCTAATTTAGCTTGGCAGTGATTTGTGTGGAGTCGGCACCTGCCCAAGGCGTTCGCGCAACTCAACTGAGCGTCCTGTTTCGCCCCTTTGTGGCGAACCTCCGCTGATAGTGATCGATTTTTGAAAGACATTCTTTGCAAAAAACTATACGTTCCGTCCTTGTCCGAAAACGATCAGGCGGAAGTTGAACGCTGCGCAACTTGCGCAGTGACCTTAACAAGTTGCAGCTTCGCGTGTACTGCTGGTCGGATGTCAAAGCGCCGCTTGATGAACTGCGAGACGGTAGCGCGTTAATGGGCGTCTCTTGTGTTGTACGGAGTTAGAAAGCGATGACGCTCAAGGTGTGGGCAGGCTACTGAGACTGGCTTCGGAATTATCGATCGGATTGCCGCCCCCAAAAGAATTTGGGCTCATATCTGGTGGGGGCAGAAGAATTCCGACTACACTTTCCTCTGAAAAACATGAAATCCGTGCCAAATAAAAAATCATGAATTTACCAGGACCAAATCTGGAAGGATCGCCATCGCATATTGATATTGGCGACCGCAAAATAAAGATCATTGCACGATCAACCTATCCTGATATAACAATTATGGATAATATCCTTGATGAGGAGGAGTGCTGTTCGTTGATTGATATGGCATCCCATCGACTAGAAAGATCAAGGGTGGGCGATGGAGAACCTGGCGGATACATCGATGAGAGGCGAACCAGCCATGGAGTCTTTCTCCCTGGAGATGAGTGCAATTTAGTAGATAAGTTGGACGAACGGATCGCGAAGCTGCTCAATTGGCCAATTAACCAGATGGAGGATCTTCAAATTCTTCGCTACAGAACGGGCGAGGAGTACATGCCTCACTACGATTTTTTTGAGGCCGCTCCTCGCAAAGTACTTTCCCATCGATCCCAGCGGATAGCGACTCTCGTTATGTACCTCAAAGAGCCAGAATACGGCGGTGGGACAATATTCCCAATGATACCTCTGGAGATTTTCCCTCGACGAGGAAGTGGCATCTTTTTTGTTTATTCAGACCCTAACACACATCAATCAAAGCGAACACTCCATGGTGGCTCTCCTGTAATCAAAGGATCCAAATGGGTGGCAACAAAATGGTTGAATATTGGAAAATCAAACGAGGGCGAAAGCAATGTCTGAGATATCGGTTATTGACAATCGATTTGCAAATTTCGGAAATTTCGTAAAAGAGGAGAATATTTGCAAAGATTATAATGATATTTTTTGCAAAATTCTTGGCAGCGCCTCTGTGCGTGAACCATTGGACGTGCTGGTGTGGCCAAGCAGCACCGACGATGAGAAGAATATAGCCTCACGGAATCTTTTTGACAAAACGAATGCGGCGGTTGCTTCATCCGAGACACCAGAATTTCTTCAGTTGCTCTTGATTCTCGACCTCACACGCAATTTCGCAAAAGAGGCAAATATTAACTTAGATTATAATGATCCTCTTTGCAAAATGCTTGACAACGCCTCTGTGCGTGAATCGTTGGACGTGCTGGCGTGGCAAAGCAGCACCGACTATCAGAAGAATATAGCCTCCCGGAATCTTTTTGACGAAACCAACGCGGCGGCTGCTTCATCCGAGACACCGGAATTCCTTCAGCTGCTCTTGATTCTCAACCTCGCAGACGGCCTTGACGGGCCTGCCTTCTGCTTCCCTCCTCCCTATCCTCCTCCTCCCTATCCTCCTCCTCCCCCCTACCCGGTCCCCACCTCTCCCCCCAGCAGAAAAGTGGGTAGGTAGAGCAGCTAACAAAGCCATGCCATCGAAAACGGCCGAAGCGACATTAGAGATGGCATGGCACCATAGTGCCACCACTGACTTCACTGGATTTTCCCATTCCTCGGTTTTAGTACGAAGCGCACATGGAGGCCGAGGCTAAAAACGCTTTCTGCTCATGCCCCGGCGCGAACTGCGCCGGACCGGAGTCGGGTAGCCGAGCGAGCTTGAGGCCGCCCGGTGTTGTACTCGATACGCCATCCCTCAATCAGTTACTTGGCGTGGCGGATTAAGACGAACCAGTGCTCGTCAGGCATTCAGCGCGGAACTGCCCTTTGAAGCTCATTGGCCGAACGCAAGAACCTTCGGTAGGCGGTTGCATTCTCACGGGCGCTGACCACGTTCGACCATCACCCGAGATCAGACGCTCAGCCTCTTTGCGGAAAGTCCTGTAGCCCGCTGGCGATCAGCCCCCTTGTGCAGCCTCGAGCCGATATTTGCAATAAGAGCGCAGGTTTCGCGCGGTGTAGGGAATCGTCCTTGTCCGTCAACCTCATTCGGCAGGCGCTACGAGGAACACGCTGGATCGGTCTTGCCGTGACCTTTCCTAAAACCGCCGAAGTGGTTGCTGTGTCCGGGCGACAAAAGCTGGCGCTCGCCGAGTAGCGGCGACACAGCAGCTCCCATTCGCGAACGGTGCTCGCCTACCCAGCCGGGATTTAGTTGACATTGAACCATCTTGGGACTTAAAAGGCAGCCTACCGCCTTCCCTTCTCGACGCTCGTTAATTGACGACTTCAGTCGGTCAAGCGAACGTGACGCTCTAGCTCCACCCGCGCCAAGACATTGGGGCGCACAAAGCCAGCTGCGGTTGACACCGTTCCAGTCGGTGCCTGACGGGTTTCTTCAATCATAGCTGGGCGGTCGTACGATAGGCCCGGGATGCGACCTGTCTTAGCTGGCGACGCTGTGCGCCCAACGACACGGGCAAGACGGCGCGGCTTGACCGTTTTCACCTCAGTTGCTGCTCCAGGGACGATCGGCGCAACTCTTGCAGGCGTTTCAACAGTCGGGGTGAACACAGCTGCTGACCCGACAGTAGCACCTGCAGATTCCGCAATACCTGTCGACGGTCGCTCGAGCTCGGCTTCGGAAACAGGCATCTGAGCAACAGACCACGCAGGGGCACCTTCATGCTGTGTCAGGGGATGTCTATGCTGGCTGGTGTATGAGCCAAGCATGGCAGCTGCAACGGTGCACATCACGCCGATGGCCGCAACGGTGATACGTGGGCAGAGCGCTTTCGGCATCCACCGGCGTGCAAACGACTGGTTGCGCATGCGCGCACCGGCGGCCTCGAGCGCGCGAACTACCTCGCGCGGCGTGCCAAATGGCGGAGGTAAACGCAGGCTAAGAACGCGTGGCATTCCCAGCTGTCCTTCGACGGTGATGTTCATAGGGTTCATGTCGCTTCAGATGGATAGTCAATCGGCGTGCGGTGGACATCCTGAGCATGTCGACTAATCTCGCACCGGATATAACGACGTTGCGTTCGCATCATCACTGAGATGATCGAGGGCAATAACCGCCGCTGTGGTTATGTCGGGGCGCTGGCTTTGATGCCCGAGTTCTTCGCCCAGAGGCGAAGCTCGATGGGATGAGGCATCCGCTTCGACTACAGGCGCTCTGTAAGACAGTCGCCCCGTGGCATCGCTTGGTCTCGCTGACGGGGCTACTGCCGCCAGCAACGGGTAAGCCAGTAAGATCAGCAACAACGACCAACCGCTACGTCTTCCGGTCATCAATCAACGCGCGCGTCCGGACATACAAGGGCGACACGCCTGGCTTGGTCATAGCTCAACCCTTTTAAGAAAAGGGTAGCCAACAGCAAAATTCCGTGCGGCTCAATTACTTATCGTTTCAAAAATCGCCGTGGTCGTCGCGGTGTAGGAATGGCCTCGAACGGCACCTTCCGTATTATTTAAACCGCCAACCATAATCTTTGCCGTTACTCTATGCCCCAAGGCAGCTTGTTTCCTTGTTGCAACAGGTAAAGCCGAGCCGTTCAACTTAAGCCCATTCGAGTGCGTATGGAAGTGAGGATAATAGCCGACGCCTGATGATTCATGAGATGAGACATTTACCATTCTTCCGTAGCCGTCGCTTACGCCTTGGTCAGTTACGAACCTAACTCGAACAGCGCCATAGGTACTCTTCACCTGCCAACTGATCTCCGCCATAGAAACGGCATCGCGCAAGTTCCACCCAGCAGGAATTTTCAATTCAATTTCATCCCCGGACTTCCAGCGGATTGGCGTAACTTCAAAAATTCCCTGAGAAGGGACCTCACCCATAAGTTGCACATTGAAATCTATCGGTGCCGGAATGCCAGCATGGGATGAGATCGCACATGTTCCTGCAGCAATAGCTAAAACAAACTCTTTCACACCACCTCCGTTATTCGATCACGGTCTCAAATACCAGAGGAAATTCGCTGGAGTAATATCCAGACCGAGGTCCATTCGCCATCTTCCCGTTTGGGACCGGTGTGACTGTCAATGAGACATCCTTACCGTCCTTCGCATCGGCCCTCGCCACCACAACGACGGATTCCGTACCGATATTTTTATCCTCCACCTTCACGCCCAGCACGTAGAAGGCTTCCTCATCGTCTGCGTGGGTGAGGCGCGGATCGTCCGTGCTTCCGAACTTGGCCTGCACGTCACCCACCCCACTCTTTAGATTCAAGCGCCGCGTCAAAGGCTTAAACTGCATGCGAGAAGCGTCCCAATTAACAAACTGCGGCCTACGGGGGTCCCAGCCTATCGGAATGACCTCCAGGTCTACCGCGGTTGGCACATCCAAGCGTAACTTCATGTCGCACTCTTTCGAAATCGGCGCCGCCTGCGCAGCGCAAGCGATTGCTAAAACTCCAAAAGGACATGCCAAGGAGTTGAATGAAGGCATAACGAATCCAGGTTTATAGCGATGTGGCGCGTTGGCGGAGTGGCGTCGCAATATTTCAAGTCTCGCTCGACGAGAACCGGACGAGATAGTTTTTTTGACTATAGGGTCACCGGAGTTGCCAATGTGTCGTCACCATTTACTACAGCGGATGCCACGAGATATGCGCTTAGAAGCATGAGCTCGGAGGTTGTATACCCTAGTTTTTGGGCAGCCCGCTCGACATGTTCGTAGTCGCCAGGATGCATATCCAGAACAACTACCTTGCTCTCGCGTCGAACATCGCGCACCAAAGATCTCCTTTCGCCGTTAGTTGCGAAGAATCGCAATCCCGACCTTCACGATTAGATTCGCATTTGATGGTACCGGCCGCAGCCAGCGAGGTCGATAAGAAATATCGCAAAGTTAGCTCTGAGCCAGGGCAAGGTTGGCCGACGCAGACACGGTGTTCTGAGTGCACAGTTTTCTTCTACCGTGCGGAGTCGTACGCTGGTACCGTCGTGAGTAGTTCGGCCTGCGCGACATGGAAGGAGGCTCTTTCAGTACGGCTTGGGAAGGCCACCAGTCAACTAGCGGCGGGTCGACAAGGAGGCCCACCCGTGGCCATGTACAAGACTGTGCGCTATTCAGTTAGCCACACTTGGTGGTTGGATGAGTTGCAGCCCTCGCTGCAGAGCCGGACTTACCGCTCAGGAAAACGAAGCGCGCTGTGCCAACCACGACTCCACCGTACCGATAAAGGCCTCACAATCTGCCTCCGCAACGCATTCCGACTGCGCTATCGACGCAGCCCAGCCCTCTAGCTGACGAAGCAGATACCCGCCATCAAGAATCATGAGCGCCCCTTGAATCCTGTGAAGCAGTTTTAGCACCTGAGTCGCGCTACCCGTTTGCACAGCAAGTCGAAGCTCTTCCTTATCGCCAATCCACGATTCGACAAATACATCTAGCAGCCGATCACGGGTGGGCGCGGCCGGCCTCACTGGGTGAGCGTCGCCCCATCCGAGCACTGTACCCAGCGCGTGCGATAGATCGTTCAACGACGATGGTTTGATAATAAGTGCATCGAACGAGGTACTTACCGTCGTGGAAATTGTTGCGTCAGCTGTACACAAGATGACGGGCCACGATATCCCCTCCGCCCGCAAGTACGACAGTAGCTCCGGCCCGCTCTTGTCCGGCAGGTTGGAATCTGTAATGACGACGTCGTAGGTTCGAGCTAAGCAGCGTCGGGCGCCGTCCTCCGCTGTAGAGACAACATCCACCCGCGCGATACCGAGCATCCGCAACTGATCGCTCATCAACAAAGCACTCACTCTGTCGTCCTCGACAACCAGAATGCTTGCATGCCTCCACCGACTAGCGCTGACTATCTCGGAACGTGTGGTGCCATTTTGGTCGTCGTTGCGCGCGTTGGACGTCGATATCTCAATTGCATCGCGAAGAAGCTGACCACTATAAGCACTGATGACAATGGTGTTGCCGTTCACAACCGGATCGAGTGGCCCATCCAGGGCGAGCGTAATGCGGCTGCAGGTTTCGATTGGCCCGACCGCACTATCGATTTCGAGCCAGTCTCGCGCGTGGATGAATATCGTCGATGTACCCGTTCCGGCCCTGTTCCGTTTCTCAGCATCGCTGACGTGAGCCTCCGGGTACCACGCACCCAGCTGTGCAACAAGTTGATCGCGCCAACTCGGAATATCGCAATTCACCACGAAATCGAAGCGACCGGCCATATCATTGACGGATTCTTCTGCATCGCGGCGGAGTGGCAGCACAACGGTAAAAATCGATCCGACACCAACCTCGCTTTCGACGACGATGCTACCGCCCATTGCCGCAGCAATTTTTTGGCACAACGCCAGGCCGAGTCCGGTACCAGCACGCGAACTTCTCGGGCCAGCCGAACCTTGGACGTAAGGGACAAAAATCTTCTCGAGCTCGTCCTCGGGAATTCCTCTACCTGAGTCAGCAACGCGCAGCCGAACATGGCCGTCCTCGGTGGAGCTAAGTGAAACTGTTATTGCCCCTTGCGAAGTGAACTTGACAGCGTTTCCAATTAGGTTGGTGGCAATTTGCGTGAACCGGGGGGCATCGCAAATCCACGTACCGCGCATCTCCGGACCGATCAAGCATCGAAGCCGCAACCCCTTCTTTTGCGCTTCTACCGCGAATGTCCGACTTGCCTGCTCCACGAGTTGATCGATGTGTGCGGACTGTTCGTGGAGAAAGAGCTCGCCTGCCTCGATTTTGGACAGATCTAGCACGCCGTTGATCAACGAAAGGAGTGAACCGAATGAATCCTGCGCAATGAGCAAGCGTGAGCGTTGCTCTTGTGTCAACCCCATTTGGGACAGCAACTCGAGGTTACCCAATGCGCCATGCAATGGCGTCCTAATCTCATGGCTCATTGTCGCCAAGAACATTCCCTTCTCATGGCTTTCAGCCTCAGCGCGCGCTCGAGATTCTCGCAACCGTCGCTCGATCTCCTTCCTTTTCGCCAGATCGACCATCCCGATCACGAATACCTCGTCCCCGCGATACTTTGCCTGCGCATAAGCAATCTCGAGAGCTGGCTCCATCTCGAATCGCTGCAGCATAGAGGAGCCTGCCGCGATCTCCGCGTGATGCCTAACCAACGCGCCTGCACGTGCAAGGATGTTGTCCGCGCTGGAGTCACTTTCCGCATTGCCGGCAAATGCAGCCTGAAGGCTCTGCGCTTCGCCGTTCTGCAAGAGGACTGCGCCATTGCTTCTGGCAACGACAATCAAGCTCACAGGAGCCACTTGGATGATGGACCGACTAAACGCTTCGCTCTCCAAAAGGCTGTGCAATCGCTCTTTGGATGGCCGAATCACCTCACGGTTGAACCAAAACGCGCCACTAATGACTAGACCGCATCCGCCTGCCGTCACAAGAAAAACACATAGCAGTGGCAGGGCGATTGCGTCTAAAAGATCCTTCCAGGTGTACGCATACACCGCCACCCAACGCGGGCCCGGCACGCGCTGAATAAGGAAGAAGCTTCCCTCGAGCAAGAAGCGTTGAGGCCGCTCATTCGCCACCTGATACACCCACGGGGCTCTCAGTATGATCTGTGCCCAATGCATTTCCTGGGCGCTCGCTTCATTGATGCCCAAGAGTCGCTGGGACTCGCACGAGACGGCGAAAAAATGCGGATCACCGTCGTTGTGTAGAAAATATTGATTGAAGCGATTACAGGGAATCGACAAGACGATCGCCGCCTTCCGCTGTTCGCCGTCGTAGATGGACGTTGCCAGATACGTAGTTGTCATGGCGGTGAGCGGATCAATCAATCCGTTCACCCACAAGACCTTATCCGGAGCGCTGCTGGCGGCTTGGCGCTCGACTTCCTTCTCGACAACAGCCACCCGCTTGCCAATGAAGTCCTCCGTAGCTCCAGGGGAATTCAATGCAGCAACTTGATGTTGTGACAGTGGTGGAAACGTGGCCAGAAAGCGGTTGTCTGGCGTATAGATAAATCCCTGCGACAGCGCCGGAGAATGATCGCGCTGGGAAAGCGCAAATGTCGACGCATATCTTGCAAGCTCGATCAACTTAGTCAAGCGAACGGAGTCGACGGACGAAGTCAGTGTCGATGCGACCGAAAATTGCGGAGTCACCTTTGACCCAGGCACCGTCTGGACCAGCTTGCCTTTGTCGGGCACTTGACTGATCGGCGCCCGCGTATCAGCTAAATCCAGGTATTCCTTAGCAATTTGGAACGTCACCGCCAACTGCCGAATGCGGGCCTCGTGCCGGTCGACCTCCTCCTTGACAGCCTCTCTACGCGCAGAGAACCGCTGGGCAAATTCTTCGTGTTGATGGGATATCAGGAGTTCCGTTACGCCCACGGCGCATGCCACGAGCAGAGACGTCAGTGCTATGGTTACCGCCACCAGCTGACGCCTTGAAAACGTCAGCCTGAGCGGAGTCTTAGCATGCCCGGCCGTAGGCGGTACCTCACTGGAAATATCGTGACCTTCGTCGGCACCATTGCTAGGCTGCTCGATCAACCGAAATGCTCCGTATAGACCCTGTAAAGATCCGCATCCGACCTCAGTCCAAGCTTGTGCATCGCTTTCATCTTTTGGTGACTTATCGTCTTGATGCTGCGATTCGTATGCATTGCGATTTCCGTGACAGACATTCCGCGCCCGAGCATTCGAACGACTTCAAGCTCACGCTCGCTGAGCGATTCGATCGAAGTTTGCGTCGTCTTACCGATCTCAAGCAGCTCTGCTGTCACGGTCGGATCGACGAACGTATCCCCCCCATATACGCTGCGGACTATCGCAGGCAGGCGTTCGAAATCCGGGCTTGATTTCCTCAGAAAACCCGCAACCCCCGTGTCCAAGATTCGCGACACAAACATGGCGATATCCTGATGCGCCGTCAGCACGATGATGGAGATATCCGGATGGTTTCGCCTTAACCGTTTGAAGAGGGCTATCCCGTCTGGCAACTGATCACTGCTGAATGAATAGTCACAGATCAAGACATCGCAACGCTGCTGTTGCAGCAGCTCCAGTAAAACCGAAATCGTTGGCGCGACACCGACCACATTGATATCCATCTCGGCTGACAGGACCGCGCTAACGCCGGCAGAAACCACCGGATGGTCGTCGGCCACGACAACGTTGATAGGACTGTGAGGCGAGCTACTTCCAATGAATGCATTCATCACTATTTTCTCAAAAACAGTGGTTTGCCCAGCCCGACGAATGGAACCCGCAGCAGCGACGAGAATATTG
Source organism: Ralstonia mojiangensis (assembly GCF_023955645.1). NCBI lineage: Bacteria > Pseudomonadati > Pseudomonadota > Betaproteobacteria > Burkholderiales > Burkholderiaceae > Ralstonia > Ralstonia mojiangensis. The sequence goes on from NZ_JAMXHU010000004.1 coordinate 93,363, forward strand.
TCCCATCGGTCAGGTTGAAGTGTCGCGCCGTCGGAACGCGGACGTTCCCATTATGTCCATGCCAACCGTATGGTACGTAAACACGTGGCTTTATGTTGCGCGTTTGTCACGGGCGCAGCACGGGAAGACCGCCGTACGCTGACATACCGCTGCCCCGGACTTCACTGCAGAGGACCTAACACAGAACTTTGGGGGGGAGATCGCCTCCCCCCGTCTCTGCTCAGCATTTCATGCTGCGCTGCAGCAATTCTTCGCGCCACAAACGATGTATTCGAGCGAACTGTGCATGCGTGACGCCACCAGCTCCGCGCCGCACGAACGATCATTGGGGCCGGCCCCTGCCTGGGCTTCAGCTTCGATCAATCGCGCGGTATACCGAATGCTCAAATATTGCGCAAGCGATCGAGCAACTCATAGCTGACCGGATCACTGGCGCACTCACCGCCACCGCATTCGAGCACCGTCGATACAAGATTCGCCATAGCGGTGAACGCAAAGATCGCTATCGCAGTTCGACCGCAGATACTCATTGACACCGGCCGCACCCTCTCATTGGCACGGTCTACCATAAGAAGTAGCGCCACGAACAAAACGATCAATACCGACACGACCAAGCTCCACGTGTAGAAATGGAGCCCCCACAGCGCAGAACCGTAAGCACCAGCATCTGGCGAGATGTGCAGCAATATTTGCCGTACCGCGATCACTGCCGTCGCTACCGCACTTATTAACACGCAGCCATAATGCAAACCGCGCACACCGAATCGCAAGTTCATTGCAAATCCAATGCCAATGAGGATAAACCCGGCACGCTGCAAGAGACACAGCGGACAGGGCAGTTCGTCGAACGCAAGCTGATAGTAGAAGGCGACAAGCAGAATTGCGCCAATCCCAGACAACGCTACCGCATTTAGCGACAGGCTCGTGAGAACGGCGCGATCGCCATTGCCTCGGCGATTTTCTATATTCATCATCGGCACGTTCTTCAGAACGAAAGGTTAAGCGAGTCTGTCGCGTGATGGGAAAACGAGGCAAGCGTCGCGATTAGCGCGGCGAAAAACAACCAGGTTGCCAAATGTGGACGCCTGCCGCACATCATTGCAACGATCGATGCAAGTGACAGGAGGAACGGAAGAAACATAAACATATCGAGTTCTCCGGATGAGCGACTTTGCAGAGATGGTATGAACGTGCGTGGCGCAATGCCGTCGACGGCCAGTCCGCCGCGGCACACAACGTCGTTGATCTCGCCCGGCGAGCCGTATGTCACCACTGATAGCCACAGCGGCAGCGAAGCCGCCAGCCGGGGCATGCGGCGACCAATCGCCAAGTGAGGAGCCGCCGAAACAGGCCGAACAGGGCGAAGTGCGCGAGGTCTTCACACCCTCACCCTTAATCACGATCCCGATGCAGCCTGGCCAGCTTCGACATGCATCTTTGTGCGCTTTTCGCCTTCCCGGAGGTCGAATTCACAACGCGAGCCACTTTCACATGGAAGCTCCCTCGACTTCCCTGGGCGAACGTAATAAGCCGTCGGCTCGCCACACGTGCCAGTGTTTCCCTTGCACACGCGGTACCCCTCAAGCGTCACCATGGAGCTCCCCTTGTTTTCAATGGTGCTCTTCCCATCCTTCGCGCCGAACTCTGTTTGATAGTGCTCGTCGCTCGGTCGCACAATGACCATGCCACCATACCCAGTGAGTACGTTGATGCCAGCGGAAAGCGATTCCTTGTATTGCTCGATTTCCTCGTTGCTGAGGACAAAATCGTCTTTCGATTTCGGCACGACGGGAACGAAGCGCACGCGGTAGTAGCGCTCCGCATCTCGCTTACCCCGGTACAGCAGGCGAACAGACTGGCTACCGTCCGCAGGCACGATCAAGCGGGATGGACTGGCGATCAACCCTTGGCCGTCGGGCTTGGTCAACAGCGCGGAATCGAGAGGGACCTCCTCCTGCTTGCCGTTTGCCTTGAACACCACCTCGCACACCTCGACCCGCACAAAGGCGGTTGCGTCGCCTTTATTGCGGATACGCTTCAGGATCGAAGACTGCTTCCCGCCCATGTACTCGAACATGGGCCCGATGTTGATCGAGGGCGCGGCCGCATTGGCCACAAGCGCGGACGTTGCCAATAGGCCCACACACAAAAGCTTCGCGAATTTGGCTTGCATTGCATACTCCATTGTTGGCACCGTACGCGATCGCTCCCGTCGCCACCGGAGTGCATTTTTTCGCCCATTGAATGGGTGCCAGATCAGAAAATCTGCAGCGATCGCTTGGGGATCGGCTGCGCGTCAGAAAGTCAATTTTCGTGACTTCGCGATGCGGCGGATATCAGAATAATCTGGTTTCGGCGCCAGAGAATTCTGGGCATACGCGTCTGGTTTGAGGGAATAAGGGAGGCTCCCGCTCCGCAGACGCACCCTCCAACGTCACTCGGAAATCGCATCGAAAACGATGGACACTCTGCCCGAATAGGTTGTACCGGGGTTCTTCCCCATCTCCGACACCCCCTTGTCGTCGACCGCAACATGCGCAATGGCGTGTCCATTGTCGAGATACCGATCGACATCGAGTGCAGCAGGTGTGCGTGTCGTCAGAGGAACCCTAGAAAACGCCGATTTGTTTTCAGTGATTGCTCCAGTCACGGTCAATGACAAGTCGACTGGCACTACCGAGTCTCGCGGGTTCTTTATCAAGCAGCGCCCTGCTGAATCGTCACCCTCCTCGCACCGCAAGCTCACCCGCAGTGGTTCGCCCGTAGACAGCCCGAACGTGACATCACGATCGATTTTGGCGGCTGGTTTGCCTTCGGAAAACCAGTTCAACCAACCCTGGGCGGGGGCAAGTTTGACATCGCTACCGGCACCCGAATCCGTGACCATGAATTGGTGGCGTACCTTAAGGACAAATTCAACGTCAAAGGTCGATCGTGCAACGTGCGCATGATTTCCGAAATCGAAGTCCTTGCCGGGGCCAACGGTGAATGTCTGCACCCCCCGGTACACGCCGTTGGGCAGCGTCACCGGATCCGGTGTTGCCAACTCATAGGCAACGGCGAGCGACCTTCCGTCGAGGACGATTGCCCCTGCGGGGATCGGTTGCCGAGGAACCTTGGAACAGCCCCCACCTGAGTCACGAGGCAAACGCCAGCCAAACCGGTATGCATTCGCCGTAACCGTCGGTTGAACCGATAGTGCTGTACATCCTGCTGGCGGTTGCTGCCAGCTACCACCCGTCCACAGGGCAGCATGTGCCGCCTCGGCGTTTCCCACCGGGTTACCCGTCAACTGGTACACATCGGGGTGCAAAGAATACTGCCCGGCAATGCCTGTGACCCGAAACGTCGCCGCGGTGACGCGGTTCGTCCGCTCGTCTCGGAGTTCGACACGAATCGGGCTACCGGGCCCCCGGAAATGGACTGCGTTTTGCCCACTGGCATCAGCCGCTAACGCGTCATAGCTCACGTCCCCGACTGGGAGGTCGATGGTCGTCACACCTGCGCAACCACCAGAGTCCGCAGCGCAAAAATTTGCCGGCTTTGTGACGTTGCGGAAACCATTCTCAGACTGAGACTGCATTCCCGGCGCGTATTCGGCAACGATCGACACATCTGCGGCAGATGCAACAGTCGCGCCGAGAAGCGTTAAAAGCGCTAGCAGAGGCGCTGCTACGCGCGCAGCGTATTCACGCGCAACATGCTTGCGCCTGTTCTTTTTACTATCCGTGTTCATTGCGACGCTCCCCTGTTTCGACATTGACCTGCTCCGCTTCGCACTCCAACTCACCGACAATCAGCGAGTCCCCTTCCATCTGATGTTCCTGTGGCTTCAAACGAAGCGTGCTCAGGTGCTTGCCGCCCTTCTCAACCTTGATGGTCGGATTGGCACGACTGACTTCAAGCGCAAAAAATCCATCCGTTTCGGTCACCGATCGGCCTGCAGGACTAGATAGATGTGCTGCCCGCACCGGCGAGCGCGCGTGGTCGACCAGTCGACCAACGACTGTCATCGTCTTCATGACGTGGACCTTTTCATACCCGACACCACCCTTGTTGAGGTGGTAGTTACTCGCCGACGGCTGCAGCGTTGCGGCAGGTGCCTGCGATCGGTCGAAGAAGTACTGCAGCCGTCCCGAGCGGTAGGCCGAGACGGGCACGAGATTGCGGCCCGGCCGCAATTCCATGCTGCCGCCCTGCGAGTCTTGCGCACGTACCGTGACGTCCTTGAAATCCGACTCCAGATCGACGATTACGGCAGAACTGCCGTTGAACACATTGCTTTTGCCCGAGACTGCAGCCGACTTGCCGTTCGTACCGACGGTGCTAAAGAGATTCATCCCGCCGGCAATTCCGCCTTCCTTGGATGAGCTCTGGACAAACGTATCGCCGCGAACCGCTGGATGCTCGAATTGCGTGTTGGCGCCTACGCTCAGCCCATATCGATCGACAGTAGCGGTCCCCCCGACGGAAGTGATGAAGCTGTTCTGAAGCTCCTGCCGAACGCCCAACGAAGCGTAGTGATCCCGTCGGCCATCCGAGCCCGTTCGCGTTCCAACGTTCACGCTGTAATTGCGCTTTTCCTTGCCAAGCGCAATGCTCAAACCAACTTCGACACCTCGATTGCGGGTCCTCGCAACAGTGCCAGTGGGCCGGTCGAACGCGGCCACCCGCCAAGTCAGGTCGGTACCGCGCACCCTATGCTGGTGCGACACGGACAGATCCATACCCAGGCCCTTCGTCGCGCCGTTGGCGTATGAGGCGCGCGCCATCATGCTGGTCTTCGGAGTGAAGCGATGGCTCCAGGTGATCGCCGAATCGTGCACTTTGCCGTGCCGCACGTTGGTGCGCACATTTCGATACGCCCGATCACCACGTTGCCAACTCTGGCTATGGCTGAATGACACACTCCCATCCCGATACGGCACGAGAATCTGCAAATCGCCCCCGACTCCGTGCTTTGAGGAGTGGTAGACGTTCCCATAGGCGCGGGCAAGATCCGAGAATTGCCAATCGACGGACGTGCCAAATACGTTCGCTTCGGCCGCACGCTGCGCCGACGCGCCGAGCACGACTCGCGGATGAGCGAGGTAGTTGATCGCAGCGCCCGCGGTGAACGCATGGGGCCGATCCTGACCCATGAGGTTGCGTTCCTGCCCCGCAAAGGCAGCGTATTTGAGCCGTTGATTGGGATCGTTCCAGGCCGACGGTTTGGAAATGAGCTCGTTCCGGGCCGAAGTGACCTGACCGTCCTCAATCAGCTTGACCTCGACTTCATAGATACCGCTGGGCAATGGGCGCGTATCGACAACCTGCAACCCCGGTTGCACTTGTTGACTGTGGAGCAATGCGCCATTGCGATAGATCTCCACCATCCCCTGGCGGTTGGCGGTGACATAGACGGGATAGAGACTCGGGCGCGCCCCATCGACTTCTCGTGCCTCCGAGGTGCCGACCATGACCCCAAGTGCCGTTGGTGCTGCGCCGCCTGGCATGCGCGGAGGTCGAACTCCCGTGGCCATGTCCGGCGTAAAAAAACCCGCCCTTACGAAGGTCCCTTCGAACTCCCGCTGCGCATACAGGTTTGGCACGGAATACTGAACGTCCGCGGCTCGTCGCATGCCACGATTCTGTGTTGCCTGAAATCCGCTGTTGATGGACCAATTGCCCACGCTGCCGACAGCATCAAACGAGTACCGCCCCGTGATCTCACGGCCTTGCCCGCCAGTGAGATTCAGGTAGTTGTACGTGATCAGACCATGACTTCCACTTGCCGGAAGCGCGTGATATTTCTTCTGCTCAGCGTCCTGTTCCGCGCGGCCTGTCACGATGGACAGCACCGAATCCTGAAGGTTGTAGTGAAGTGCGAGCACACCCTCGCAGTTATTCTCGCAAGTGCCGAGTGGACGCGGTTCACGCAGAAATTTCTCGATCAGTTCACGATCGCCTTGTGCGATGTCGCCGCGTTGCTCATCCGAGAGTGCAACCAATTGGATTTTTCCATCGCGACTCAAAGTCACCGTGGCATCGCCGGCCGACCGGCCGTCAAAGTCGATGCGCACAACAAGCGGAGAATCGAACAGTTGCTCCACAAAATCCGCGGGAAGCCGCTCGGCCTGCTCGAACAAACTAGGGCCGTTGACAGCAGCGCCCGAATGCGCAGCCGCAGCCTGTCGGCACAGCATGCCAATGGCAAGAAAAACGGCACTGCTGATCTTGCTCATTCTTGGCATGATTTAATCAAATCCTCGTAAAATATTGTTAGCCGAGTAACGAGCAACGGTATCAATGGTTTCCAGATAAAATCCAATAATCTGGAAATTTGCCCCCACAAAAAGCAGACTACAATCGTTCGTCGTTAGGTGATATTTCCCGGCATGCCTCCACCTCGGGGAAGTTGATACCCATAGCATCATTTCTATCGATATCTTAAGAATCGGCAAACCAGAAAAACCAACTCAGCGTGGGCGAAGCACGACTCCAATAGCGAATGTTGGAAATATCCAGATCTTATAAAATATAAAAAGTGAGATCCTGCCCCAGGATTTCGTCACTCTGCATTTAATATCAGCGTCAATAAAAATTCGGCGCCAATAAATTAGCGCCGAACGCAATAACGCCGTACGCCCTCGCTTAATAGGGCGAAAAAGCGTCAACTCTCAAAACCCGTCTCAAAGATAGCGGTTGCTGTGGCCCCATAGGCATGGCCGGGAATAGCTTTGCCCTTAGACGGCCCCTCGACGATGATGTGTACATGAGCAACCGCACCGCTTGCAGCCTTGTCAGCCGATGTAACGGTGACCGCTTGACCCATATCCGAACCCTGGCCTCCGATCCAACCGCTACCGTAGTGCGGGTAGAACCTCAGGGGCTCCCCACTTGCATCCGAAACATCCGGCATGAGTCCGTAGTAGCCGTCTCGTTTCTCAGTATTCAAGGTCAAACGAACGGCCCCATGGGAACTGCGTACATTCCACTCCAGCTTTGCCGTCTTGAGGCGCTTTTTCAAATCCCAGTCCTCGGGGATCGCCAGATCGACCTGATCACCAGACTTCCACTCGATTGGTGTAACCTCAAAGAACTCCTGCGCAGGCACTTCGCCCTTGAGTTGGACATTGAAATCAATTGGCTTCGGGTCTTCAGCATGCGCCGAGATTGCGCATACCCCCGTAGCAACCGCCAAAATAAACTTCTTCATTTTTCCCATCTTTAATCAACGTTAGATTCGAACACAAGCGGCAGCGTGCTCGTGTACTGGCCTTCCAGCGGTGCGTTGGCGATTTTTTCGCTCGCATTGCCGGGCGTGATCACCAGCGCAACCTGCTTGCCATCCTTGGCTTCGTCCTTCGTGAGCACAGTGACCTTGTCAGCACCAACATCTTTGTCGCCGACCTTTGCGCTCAGCGCGTAGTAGGCGTCCGCCTCCTTTGCATGCGAGAGTTTTTGCACGTCCCCGTTCGCAAACTTGACGTGCACGTCGCCCACGCCACTCTTCAAATACACCTGCAATTCCTTAGGCTGGAACTTCTTATTCTCTGTGTCCCAGTCAAAGTTCTGTTGCTCCTCAAGTTTCCAGCCCACCGGCTTAACGTCAAAGGCACTGACAACCGGCACTTCAGCGTGCAACTTGATCTGGAATTCCTTCGATTCCGGCGCCGCGTTCACCACGCCGGCCACTGCAACTGCAACAGCGCCCAGCAGACCGGCGCGAATGATGGATTGATGCATGCACATTCCTCAAAAATAGATGACAACGAATGCAGCGAACTCGAACGCTGCTGACACAATTTTCAACAAATCAACACCGGGGGCATATCAGAGGATTCTTGTTTTCTCTGGGCACTATCGGGCCGCCCCGCCTGCGTCGTGATAGCGGCGTGGCGGAGTGCCCGCACGGTCACTTGCACAGAATGGAGATGGGACGGTACGGGGATGGTGCAGAGGTAGCGCAGAGGTAGCGCGCAACAAGCCACGACCGCAACCGGCTATTCCTCGGATATCAGCGAAATCTGATCGAGCGGGACAGAGACGCAGGAGCAACGCCTGAGGCAGACCAGAACGCCCCATGTTCAAGGAAGGGCCAGAGCTACTAACGAGTGTTTCCACCCCTCCGGCAACAGAGCGCATCCAGCTGCACGGCATGCAGCGCAAAACGGAGAACGCCCGAGCTCACGGTTGATGGCCCACACCATCACGAATGCCTATAAGTTCCGACCTACCTGTTCAGAACTGAGTGAACCTGTCCGAAGGCAAGCCGCGTCTGTCGCTGCAGATTGGATGCGACGCCTGGCGTGATGGGAAATTGTGGTGACTTGACTCGCTATGCCAATTGGCAGGTTCGCAAACGACAGATTGGCTTCCGTCCAGGCGTTCACGCACTGCCGTCGGCGGGCACCGCACCGAACGAGCGCTGGCCGACCGACATGTGTCGCGTTTGGGCTGGCCGTGACGGTTGGGCCACGCTGGCGCTGCTGATTGACTGCCACACGTGGAAGTTGCTGGGCTGGCGTCTATCGCGCAGCGGCCGCGCCAGCAGGGCGTCGAGCGCGTTGGAGCATACGCGGATCGCCTGGTGCGGCCCGCTCGGACGCATGCCGAAGCCGTTGCTACTGCGAAGTGACAACGGCCTCGTTTTTACCAGCCGCGACCACACAGCCTTGGTCCGCAGTTATGGCCTGCGCCAGAAGTTCATTACGCCGCACCGCCCACAGCAGAACGGCATGGTTGAGCGCGTGCTCCGCTCGCTCAAAGAGCAATGCGTGCACCGCCCTCGCTTCGAAACCCTGCAGCATGCCACCCTTGCGATTGCCGATTGGATTCAGTTCTACAACCATCCGCGGCCACACCAACCGCTGAAGACGAAAGCCCCGGCAGAGGCGTTTGCTTTAGCTGCTTCACCTGTCCAGGTTTCGCTAGGTCATTACCCCTTAGGGCAACTGGCGCCGGATCGACTGCGGCAATTGCATCAACCGCAAACCGGCCAGCCCACTAACTTACGAATTGTTTGCTCTAAGGGGTAAGGTCACCAGCGAGACTTTCGACTTGCGTGGCATACGTTCTCCGAGGCCCGCAGCATCATCAATGCGTGGGCCCGACGAATACTCAACGAACTCAATCTCCTCTCGCCGAAGGCTCCGCAACCGCCAGTTGCAGAGCCTTCCGCAGCTCATCGCTGGTTTTCTTTCATCGTGTCATCTTTGAGGACTCTTGTTGGTCTCCCAGAGAGTCGGCCCCTTCCAACCTTCTCTCCCCTTTTCGGACAATAGCTGCGGCTTTGTCTTTTCTCGGATTTGAACGCCGCCTTGAGGAGGTCGAGACAACTCGGCGAGTCTTATCTCGGTCAGGTTCTCGTCAACCTTATCCAAGTCGCCCAACCATAAGTCCGTAGTTGATGGTGCAGCTTTCATCATGTTTTCTACTTCCTCCTCCGTGTACGACCGGAGCTTGTCCTCCACTTCTTCCCTGGCGACCTTCGCAGCTTCCTTCCTCATTTCTTCTTCCGCAGTCTTCGCAGCTGCTTTCCTCATTTCCTCTTCCGCTGTCCTCGCAGCTTCCTTCCTCATTTCTTCTTCCGCGACCTTCGCAGCTTCCTTCCTCATTTCTTCTTCCGCAGTCTTCGCAGCTGCCTTCCTCATTTCTTCTTCCGCAGTCTTCGCAGCCTCCTTCCTCATTTCCTCTTCCGCGATCTTCGCAGCGATCTTCGCAGCTTCCTTCCTCATTTCTTCTTCCGAGATCTTCGCCGCTGACTTCTTTATTTCTTCTTCCGAGATCTTCGTAGCCTCCTTTCTCATTTCCCCTTCGGCGATCTTCGCAGCTTCCTTGTTCGTCTCGTCCTTGGTGGTTCTTCCAGTCTCGCTCTCGGTAGCTTCCCGCCCCGTCTCCGTGACTGGCGTCGCGATCACCTCCCCACGCCCCTCCAATGTCCTCGTTGGAGAACGCCCCGCTGCTCCATAGCTGATCTCGTCAAGAACCGATTTCACAAGAGACGGCGCATTCTCGAGGAAATGCAAATAGTCGAGTTTTTTTGTTCTATATTCAATGTATTTCTGTTGCGACAAGAATATCTGCGCGGATTTCAATACCATTGGAACAATCTGCTTGCACGCCAACTCAATCACTTTTTTTTCATCAATTGAAATCGGCCCATTCGGATAAGCTCGCCATCGACCCTTAACTTTTTCAATTGCATCCCGGATGATTTTTTTGGATTTCTCACTTTGGCATATTTTTTTTACCTCCTCAATATCGTCGTTAGATAACTTGAATTTCTCGTAAGCATCAATTCTCTTTAGAGATAATTCATGCTCAATCACTGCCTTGTCTTTATTCGAAATTTCCTTGATGCAATCAACGATTTCGCTCGTTAGGTTGCTTTCCGAACTTTTAGATAAGACCAGACCTCTGCCATATAAGACCGTCTTCGCCACGCGGATCAATGCGCCCATCTCGTCACTTATTGCGGTTTTGAGAAACTCTGTATACGCCGCTCGCACAAATGCGTGAAAATGGTCGGCATCAAGCGATATACCAGCGGGTTGGCTTTTTATTTTTCTCATAAACTCTTCATAACGAGACGTTTTACTTCTTATTTTGTCAACAAGAACGTACCCCTGCTCCGCCGCGCACCTCTCCTCGATCGTATTTATAATTTTTTTGAAGGCTAGAGCAAATGTTTCACTTGGAAATTGGCACCTCAAATTTCTATAATACCCCCGCAAAGCGGGCGCCTCCCCCCATTTCCATATCTTAATAAACTCCACCATTTTCTCAATAATTGAATCATTTCGCCGAAGAATTCCAGCAACCTTATTTGCAAAATATGGTGTTGTATTTCTATTAAGCAATGATTGCAATGTTGCCAAATAGGCGAGATCCATAGATTCACCATATAGAGCACGTGCACTTCTAAGTAGGGACTGAACCTCGTTTTCATTGTTGCTGTATCTTTTATTCAAGTACCCCAATGCACCTTCGTCATTTATTTTGCCATCAACGATAAGCTTCATATTCATGAGCAGAGTAATGTAATCCCTGTTCTTGAACGATTCACGGCCGTTATAGTCTTTGCGACTCAAGAGCTGGTCCCACTCCTCAAAAGAGGGGGCAGAATTAGGTTGGCGTTCGCTAGGCATAATTGACGCATTCCTTGGCAATCCATGCCCCTCCCGCGCTCCTGCAAGTGATGTCTCCGGAGCACTAATGGAGCCTCTCTCCAGGAGCGACTGCTCTGGCGCCACGCTTTTTTCAGCAAGGTGGTTGTTGCTATCCAGTGAGGCACCTGGAATTTTTGCCCTCACTTCTGCCCTCCACTCCGATGGCCCCGCCAACTCTCTTTGGCGCCGCATTATTGTTTGAGCGTGCTCCCAACGCTGCGCGAGAAATTCCGAGCGTGAGATGTTGTGACGGGAGCAATACTCCTCGGCAATTCCCTTGTCACGATCAAGTTGATGCTGTATGCGAGATGCAGCATCGTATCCCCCAAACTCCTCTATATACAGATTCATCTCCTGGACGATCTGCCGAGCTATTAATTCAGTAGGTCCGTAATGCTCAACTCCATACTCCATGGTGCTGGGATCATTGGAGCCAGTTAATTGGTGCACGGTTTCATGTATTAAACTCAACTTCCAGGATGACATCCATTGAGATCCAAGTTCAGGAGCTATACCGATATTAGTCTGACCATCCCTAGCTTCAGCAACCACAGAAAATGAAGAGTTAGCTAGATCAATTTCATACTCATTACTATATTTTATATTCTCCAACCTCTCCGTCGCTCTATCATTTTCATTGCGGCTGTAAGCAACAAGTGCGCGGAAAACGCTTGATTTATCTAGTGCATCGCACAAAGTCTGACTAATCATGTCATTAGTGTGCTGGTCAGCGAGAAGTGGCGCACTTTGAAAGCAAGCCTCCTTGATCCCTTCTTTAATTTTTATGATATCGCTACCCGACAAAGGCGGTAATAATCTTGCTTTTTCCAGGATGACGCTCGCATATTCATCCCGATTTTCTGCATTTTCATTTTCAAAATCACTCACGTCTTCTCGAACTGCCGAATCGCTGAAGTCGTCCATAAAAGCCGGGAGTGTTGAATTGGATGCCTGGGGGTCACTCGTCGAGGCTCTTGAGTTAATTATCCTATGGAAAAGATTGGAGGGATTTAAGCTCTCCGGTAGCAACGACGAAATACCGCTCCAGTTTCCGAACCATGATGAAGCCGGAACATCTGAAGTGCTCATTGGTGTATCACCGCCTTCATCTGAACCGCTTGTTGATTCACTCTCCGCCCGGTCCAAGAGAGCGGTGATTTTTGCCTGAGATACCATCTTTATGTCTCCTTCGATATGCGCTTCTTTAAGCATATCAACAAGACGATCGCGAACATCACCGGATGTTGCGCAGCGGTCGAACCTCATAATCTTGTCCGTTCCCCAGGGGTTGAGAATGACGGTATCTGACTTTGAGTCAAGAATGTGTGCGCAGATATCATCAAGACAAAAAGGTTTGTAATTCGTGTCCGCTGGAGAATCAAACTGCGAAATATTATGGGTTGAATATAAAACTACGCTATGCGCATCTTGCGGATCGGAGTCATCATCAGTATCAACAAGAAATGAGACCATGCGAAGCGTGTGTGGCGGGACACCGGCGTCAGTCATCGCCTTATGCATTATCGCGCTGCACTCTCCACAGAACGCTTCTGTTTGATTTGGATTTCCAGCAACCCTGGCATATCCATCATATATAACCTGTGCATAAATGGATTCCTGTTCTTCCAGCGGCAAATCGCCGGCCTGCGGATAATCCATCTGTAGTTCTTTTATGTATCCATCCCGCATCTGTTGTACGGTATCGTTGGCCAGCGCTCTTCGATCGTCTCGATTTGATGGAAGCAACCCGAAAGCGCTTATAAGATTAAGACCATTTTTTATTCCCGCCAGGAGCGTTCGCTTTTCTGGGGCTTGCCAGTATGAGTCCTTGGATGTGTCGATACCTTCAAGTTGATTTAAATGATCCTCCACACTGTCCCACCGATTTAGCGCTGCTTGCTGAGGCTGGTTGCTTATCGAATATGTTGAAGTGGAGTTTCTGTCCATATGTCTTTTTAGTTAGGTGACGCCAATTTTCTGGCCGCTCATGGGCCAGCTCAATAGATATCCGTCCGGGATTCAAAACAAAGAACCGACGTACCTCGGCCTAAACCGCGGACCCTAATATGCTCCCGCCGGTGCGGAGACAGCACTTTGAGCGCCTCAGCACCGAAAGGATGTTTCTTCTGCCGTAGCTCCTTTAAATTTGCGCGACATTCCCTACGCGTTGTGCAGGACACCATATTTGCGACGGGGAGGTTTATTTTGATCACCCTGCGCTGTGGTGCCGGACGTTTTTTTCAATGACATCCTCGCCGTGGTCAACCAATCCCGGACACTGCGTTGACTTATTCAGACAATTCGGAATATCCACGCGCTCGATGGTATCCCGCTTGTAAGCGTGGCTGCCCTGTTGTTTGCTGATCAGTTCAAGCTCTGCCATCAAGCGACCGACTTTGAAACGCCCGATCTATGGTGGCATCGCTCTCAACGATGAGCGAATTCAACAAGTATTCGACTCAAATATGATGTCTAATTCACCTGGCATTTCCATCTTTTCCCATCATTGTGAAAAGTAGGTAATGAACATATGGCAGAGCATTTTTGGCGCGCGCTGTCCAATCGCTCAAAGGCAATGCTCTCTTGCGGCTTTCTTGCTTCGATTGGGGCACTTCCTCCACGTTGCTTTTCCGAAGGTTTCTCAGCAAACGCAGTACCTCCCCCCAATTAATTCCAGATTTAGGAGTATTCATGTCACCAAATTCGATCGGCACACTTCCCTATGGGGGCCTCGACAGTCTGCGAATCACGATGGCATCACCAAGACAATTTCGCCCAGGGCTGATGGCCAATCTAGATAGCGTGAAAAGCGCAGAAAGAAAGTACGCCGATTTCGCCAAGGATATTGAAGATACAGAAAGAGACTTGGACAGAGCAAAGTCCAGCCTATCGGAAATTAAAAATATACTTCAAAAGAGTGGCCCAGACACCCGTGTCAGATTGAAAAATGGAGCATTCAAAGGGGAAAGTGGAGTGGTAAGAAATCTAGCATTCCAACGTCGATACAATCAAGAGCGCAAAGAGGCAGCTAACATTTTTGGGGTACCTGGAAATAGAATTTCCGCCGCCAAAGCGAAATCTATCCTAAAGGGAAGAGTAGATTCTCTGGAAGTGTATCTTCAAATTTTGAGTGCCTATCAGGAGGGTCAAGCGATTCACGAGCAATTGGGCACCAGATGATCTTGCAAAGATCACTGCAAAAAAATATAGCGAATAGCATTGCAGACTTTTTGACCTTAGCCCTTCGATTACGCCATTCGTAAGTTAGCTGGCCGGCTCTCGGTTGATGCAATCGCCGGAGTTGGTCCGGCCAGTTGCCCTAAGGTGTAATGACCCAGCGAAGCCTTCACAGGTGAAGCGGCTAAAGCAGACGCCTCTACCCGGGTTTTCGCCTTCAACGCTTGGTATGGCCTTCGATAGTTGTAGAGCTGAATCCAATCGTCAATCGCACGCCCGGTCGAGGAAGCGCGAACAGGGCGCAGAGCAATGCTTTGGGCTTGCCGTGGGCGAAGTGCTCAATCAGCGTGCGCGTTCGATTCCGTCCGACAGTCAGAGCGCAGTCGCTCTTCAAGTATCAAAGCAAGATGCAACAGCGGCGTTGGATTATGGTTGCTTCCTCTAGCGCCATCTTCACGATCATATTGTCCGTCGTCTCGGTTGAATCGACCGTTGCGTACATAGCTCTTCCAATCAGGGCCGCGTTGGATTGAAATTCCGTTGGAGATGACACCGTGTCCCGAAAATTGCTCGCTGAGAAATTGTACCGAGCGGTGACTTCGCCGCCTTCTGAACTGCAGATGCTTACGTCGCTCCGCCGCCCAACAGAGACGGACGTCGCAGCGCTCACTGCGCGATCTGTCTCGCGTGAGAGTGTTTGCTGCCAGCCCCTCATGGTTGGCAGACAGTGCGCATCGACATAATTTATCGCAGACCATTCCAGCGTCGTCATTTGTCACTCTCCTGGTTCAGCCGGGACTCAAGGGGCTACGCGCGGTCCCTGAGGCCTTTTCGTATCATGGTTGCGTTGCCCTTCTTCTTGCGTCGATCAGAGCTACGTACGGCTCCCTGCGTCGCACTCTCCCGGGCGGAGATCATTGCGGCATAGCTAGCCCAAACCTTTGTTGCGTACGCGTGCCGAGCCGCCCCACGCGTCGCGCTGCTGCCAGCGTTGTACGCGCCGACGGCCGCCCACGTATAACCATGCCGGCTTATCAGTTCCGCCAAGATGGACGCCCCCACATGGACGGCGACACATGGCTCATCGAGCAATCGACGCTCGTCAATGCCGACGGACTTCAACTTTGACAGATGCAAACTATTGATTTGCATCACGCCGTAGTCGATGCTTCCATTTCGGTTTCGATTTATTGCGGAGGGGACAAGATTAGATTCGACCTCCGCTATCGCGTATAGGAGCATCGGATCTATGCGATAACGTTGCCCTGCAGCGACGAAGCACTGCAGGGGCAGCTCACTCGCGCTCGCGGCCGGCGCTTTTGGCGTTGCGAGCGCTGCTTCAGCACCGGCGAGCATCGCCAAAAGCAGCGCCGCGCGAAGTCGGCGAATCATATGGAGCCCTTTTCCACCTGATCTGCCAACGCCGCTGCGACCAATCTTGCCAGGTCGCCCACCGTGTATGGCAACCGCAACATCTCAGCGCTCAAATCGACTGGGAATTGGTCGGATAACACCATTCCGAAGTCCACTAGATCAAGAGAATCGAGGGCAAGATCCTCGTCTAGCCTCGTCGAAAACGAGATCGGCTTGCCGGTCAGTCCAAAGTGAACGACCAGCAATTCGCTCACGCGATCAAACACGGGGGGCCCGGCGATTGCGCTCTGCGCGGACGCCCCGTAACGCAAGTCGTGTTCCCCTATCATGTCTCTTGCGGCCTTTGCGCGGCTTGACGCAGATTCGGCTCCGTCACGGCCGTCGCCGTTTCTCGATTATCGGGCTTACCAGACTTATTAGGCGAGTCGGCGCGAAGCGACTCGAGTTCGCTCTGAAAGTCGTCGACAACGTATTGCGGCGTAACGAATTTATCCGTGTCCCACCAGAGCCCCTTCTGAGTAGAAGACTGTGTGGTCTCTTTCGGGAACAAGTGGACATTAAGTTCGCTCTCCTGGGCCGTCAGCTTCTTGGGAATGTTCGCTCCGCTTGATTTCGACAGCATCATCGCCATGCGTCTCCAATTCTCCGGCCCGTTCGCTTCGTTGGTCACCTTATTGCGCGCGCTACCGCTCGCGTCAGAACGCTGCGCGGCGGATTGCGATGACACGAACGCTCCTCCGCGCGGCGCCGACGCTGCCTTAGGCTCATCTTTCACCGCACCTGTCGGTTGCGGCAAAGTTTCGCGCGAAACACGTCCGGATGAGCGGTTCATGTTCGCCCCCCCAACCAAAGGCCCTACATCAGGGCCATGACGGTTAACCACGGTTGCTGTGGACTTTCGCGTTGCCCTCGCCAACTCACCGCCGGCGCCGCTGTCCAGACCAGCGTCATACACATTCGGCATCCGCGACGGTGCAACTGCACTCCCCGAGCGCATCGGACGCTTGTCACCGGCATCGATGTCATCCATCGAGCGCATTTCAGCGACGTCCACCTCGTCCTCACCTTGCGGAGCGGCGGAGATTGCGTGGGGAATATGGCGAATGGGGGTACCGAGACTACGGTCAGCACGCCAATCGATACGACGAGGGGAGCCCTCGGAAACCAAAGGCTTGCCCAGAGAGTGATGCAGCGATCCCCCCACGCGGCCGCTCATGGAACGATGTCCGAGACTTAATAAGTCCTCACCGCCGTTCCTATTCTGCGTCTTAGCGTCGACCACGCGAGGGATCGTATGACTCGCGGGGCGAATGAAATCGTTTGGATCATATAAACGTGAGGCAACAGCAGCCGTCGCCGACTTCTTCCCAACGGTTTGCTCGCTATTCTGTGTTGCCACCGGCTTCGACGAAGCATGCGGAGTCGATGTTTTCGCGGTGAATACTCCCTGCGTCTGCTCCGCCAGCGAAATGGTAGCGGGGGCGTTAAGGGAGGCCTGCTCGACGCGGCGGGCGCTTCCTCCCGTGCCAGCGATACCCGCTTCAGCATTTCGAGGGAGTGTGCCAGCGCTCTCGGCAACATTGGAAGTTGCCGTGCGGCTCGTCGCATCGCGACGGGCGACGTGCTGTCGCATCGTCGTCGGCGCGATGCTGCCCGACGACGTTCCGGTGGTGTTCCCTGAACCCAGGCTACCGAAGGTTGAGCGCTCATCGTCTTGCTGCACTTGCGCACTGGCGCTGGCGGAGCTGGCAGGCTCCCCCACTTTTTTCGAAGGCACAGCACTAGCGGTCACGGCTGATGGCGAAGGCAAGCTTGCTGCATTGCTGGGGTTCGCGCGCGATGACACCGTCGGCGGGGCGATGCCGTCCGACGACGCTTCGGCGGTGTTCCCTGAACCGAGGTTACCGCACGTTGAGCGCTCACCGTCTTGCTCCACCTGCGCATTAGCGCTGGCCGAGCTAGCAGGTTCCCCCGCTTTTTTCGAAGGCACAGCACTAGCGGTCACGGCTGATGGCGAAGGCAAGCTTGCTGCATTGCTGGGGTTCGCGCGCGGTGACACCGTCGTCGGTGCGATGCCGTCCGACGACGCTTCGGTGGTGTTCCCTGAACCGAGGCGGCCGAACGTTGAGCGCTCACCTTCTTGCTCCGACTGCGTTTTAGCGGTGGCCGAGCCAGCGGGCTCCCCCGCTTTTTTCGCAGCCGCTGCACTGGCGTTCGCGGTGGAAGGCGTAGGCGAGCTTGCCGCATTGCTTTGGCTCGTGCTGGGGGACATCGTCGGGGTCGTCGAAGCGTCGGAACTCGACTGTTTCGGAGCGACGTGTCCTTGATTCTGCTCAGACGGCGAAATCACTTCGGCATTTGGTGCCGACACGCCGGTTTCGGTCGAGTCACGGGTTACGCTGGCTTCAGACCAAGCGAGATCCGTTGCACGAAACGGCAAAGCTGCCCCGGCGCTTGCCGCTGTCGTCGTGAATCCTAACGAAATGTTGTACGTCGTATTGTGATTAGTGCAGTGCGTCGAGTTATCCGTAACGACGTTAAGCGTACCAATGAGCGGCGCGCGTGGCGTTTGTGCAGCGTCCGCAGTCGGGCCGACAAATGTCTCGCCGACGCCGGGACCAAACGTTCCGTCGATGTCGTCGGTAGGGCGACCAGCATCCTCAGGCCTGGAATTTCCGTTCGCGCCCGGCCGAGGCCCAAGCCCCGGTGTAGCGGCTTGGCCAGCGCCTTGCCCCGGAGATCCGCCCAGAAATGACGCCCCCTGCTCATCACCGGGAACAGTCGACTGAAGGGCTTCTTCCGAAGGCAGGAACAGTTCAAATACCTGCCCAACGACAAAACCAAAATCCGTGAGCGGCGCGTTGGATGCTGGGTCGAACTGCGCAAATTTCGCCCTGCACGCATCCAAACTCTGCGCGATGATGTATTTAAACGCGTCGCCCTCCGCGGTCTTCATCTCCTTAGCGATAACCGGTGCCAAAACGTGGTTGACCATCATGTCGCTCAGGTTCAGCTTCCAGCTCCCGCTTTTTCCTGCTTTAGCCGAGATATCGTTGACGAGGCTTTCAAGGCCTGACAAGAACTTCCGAGAGGCCTTTTCATAAGCCTGCGCGGCTTTAGGCTTTTTCGACGTGAGCGATGCCTCAAGATACACCGGCGGTAGCTTAGCGCCCCCGTTCGGCTTGGCTTGCATCATTTTCCGAACACTGCCCAGCTCTTCGAACAAAGTGCCTTTAAGCGCGTCGATTTGAGCCAATGTCTTACCGTCCCCAGCCATACCCGCTTTGACCGCAGCAGTGCGAACGGCCAAAACAGCTGCCTCGCAAAGACGCACCCTCTTGTCAAGGGCGGCAATGTTCTCGTTCAGGACGCCTTGCGTCGATTTGCTCTGGGACCGAAGCTGCTCATACACGTCTGCACCGTCTCGATCGGCGGGCGTATCCGTGTCTAGCGCTTTGCTTAGCAATTCTTCGCGAAACAACGCACCGACTCTCTTCTGATCATTCCAGGACATCGACGTCGACTTTGCCATAGCTTTACGGCCGACACTCGAGCCGCTAGGGGCGCCTCTCGACGCGCTCACTGCCTTCGCAAAACCGACGCTGCTGTGTTGGGTAGTGGGACTCCCTGCAGTCTGCGCCACGCGTGGCGCGACCACCCCTCGAATTTGATTGATTCCAGCAGAAGGTGTGATAGACATACTAGTTCAGGCGATGAAAGCTACGGGGTCGTTGCTGGCGAGCGATTGGAGACTGAAGCGGGCGGACAACGCGAGGATGCTCACTTCGCTCGGGCGATGTGCGCGGATGCGTTGTCTTGAGACTGTGCCACCGCATCTCGCACTGCGAGAAGGCGATTTTTCAACTCCTCCATCGAACTGCTGTCCTTGAAAGATGCTTCCGTCGTTCGCGCAGCAATAGACGCCTCGCCTTGCACGACGGCTTGGTCCGCCCGATGCCCACTAACAGCCACGCTCTGACCTCCTTCCGCCACCTTCGTAGCGGCCGCGCCGACCCCCTTGATGGCCTCGGATTGCGTGTGCATTTTCGAAGCCTTAAAATTCCCTTCGTGGTACCGGGACATAAGGTCCCCCTGATATTTTGCAAAATCGCCCTTTGCGCCTGCCAAGACATTTGGCGATGCTGCAGAAACACCCGCGCGGCCAGCCATCGGCATATTCACCTTCGCTGCGTGGAGTTGAAGGCTAGTCGCCTTAAAAGCCCTTTGGGCGGACATTCCCGCGCTGCCGACCATGATCGAGGACTGCGACATTGCACCGGACATCTCCGCAAGACCAGCACTGCGCTGCGTCCTTGCAATGCTCTCCGAATGGGTGCGTTCCAACTTTGAATTCGCGCCAATCTGCTCACGCGCATTGGACTGCAATTTAAGGTTCACGGCCAGCAGTGTCCGAATAATGTCTTCAACATCGCGCCCGCCACCAGTCGCCTGACGCTCCACATGCGGCTCGCGCAACTCCGGGACGCCGAGCGCTTTCGCCTTACCTTCATCGAACCGCGCGAATTCCGCCGCACCACGAAGCGGTGCTGCCTTTCGCGCCTCGCTATCTCCCATGGTCGACGCCGAAATACCGACGGCTGCAAGTGAAGCACCTGTGTTTTGCGTAATGGTCGTCATGTGTTATCCCAATAAAGTGTTCAAGGTAGAAAAACGGAAATCAAAGCCCGCGTGCTGTCTTACGCGTATTGGCGAGGATGCGAAGACTGACTTCCTGTTCAGATTGGATTCTGTCTGTGAGCTGATTCGCGACATTGCCGAGCATCTGCATCGTCGTCTGCCAGTGCTCAACCGAAGTCTCGAGCATCCGATTCATAATTGGGCTCTGAGCAAGCACGAGCGTCATCTCCGCCTCGATTTGCGCATTTTGATAGTTCGTCAGGCCAACCCATCCGGTGACGCCCGCCTGGCCCACAGCGTCTACGCCTCCCGCAACAACGGCGAATCGCGAGGCCTGCAAAGCCGCTACCTTTGCGTTGGTAATACCCACTTTCCCGCCCAGTTTCGTCGCGGCTTGCGAGACTGAGCTACTCACCTTGCTAGCGCCGCTCGCCAATGCGCTGCCCAACTTACTGCCGGCCCCAGAAATCAGTTTCGGCATCATCTTGCCCATCGACTTGATCAGTGGCCGAGACATCGATTGAATCGCCTTTCCAATAGGAAGCGACTTCGCAACGACAGCGGCGGCAACGATCGCGATGGCAGCAGCCACCGCCCCCGCGATGGCTCCAATGGTGTCGGCCATATCCGCGTCAACGCCAATTTTTTTTAGTACATCGGCAATGGCGTTACCGATCAACTTCGCCATCGGCGAGAAGACTTTTTCCATGATGGGATTGAGGAGGCGCCCCGTCAGCGACTCTCCGGTCGCCTTTTCCACGATCGCATCTGCCGCGATCACGCCGAGCGCAATGCCCGCCAGCACCGCACTGGCCCCCCCTGTGATCAACGCTGATCCAATAGAGATGACCGCAATTGCGCCGCCGACGATCTTGCCGAGACAACCCATCACCTCTTGTGCTTTACGCGCAGCCTCTTCTTTCGCCTGCAGCTCTTCCGACCTCTTCTGCAGAGATTTTTGCTCCGACTGTTTTGTCTCCGTGAATCGCTTTGTTTCCGATTTCAATTCCTCTGCGGCCGCCGCCCCCAGCTTCTCGTCAAGAAGGTTCATCAACAGGCGCCAGCGCACCGATCCCGTCAAGGTTTTATCGATTGCGCCAGCATCGCCAAATGGCATCCCATTGATGGACTCGGGGCCACTACGTGGCGCTCCGGGCTGGTCCTCGTAGGACATTGCTTGCTTCATCGCCTCAAGTGTCGGCGGGGTAAGTTCAGGCCTCTCGCCTTGCATGACGGACGCCCACTGCCGTGCCGGTCGACTGTTTCGGGCGGCCTGCAATTCGGCCGCCACCTGCCCCAACAAAGGCTTGCGCATCTGTTGAGGCTCCCTCTTTCCCTCGACCGCCTTGCCTTGGCCGCAATCCGGCTCGCTCAGAACCAACGAATCGCCACGAAGCCCCACACTCTGCGCTACCACGATTTATTCACTCCAGATCCTCGTCAATCACACCTGCCGTTACTCCCGCCCGCCAACGCATCCAGATAAGCTTGCGCCTTGGCCGCGAACCGCGAATCACCGGCATCTTCGAGTACGGTCTCAAAACAGCGACGGGCTTTGCCCAGCCTGCGAAGAAGCAAATTGCACTCGCCCGCATAAAACATGGCTCGCTCATCGCGACCGCCGCCGATCGTGTATGCCATTGCATAAACATCCAGCGCCTTGTCGTACCGCTCTTTCAATTGAAAGACGGCCGCCAGCCCCAACGCGTAGTCGGCGTTATGGAAGTCGTAGACACACAGAAAGCGAAACAACGATTCGGCCTCATCCAGGCGACCCTGCTGGTAGAAGCCGTACGCTTGCGCGTAGATTTCCTCCATCGTCTCACTGGAAATTCCATACATGTCCTTGAAGGTAGCCCCCTCCTGAACGCCCTCGAGAACTCGATCAAATAACGCCTCCAGCTGCTCCTCGCTCATGGAAGGAAACGGCTCAACGGCACTTGGCTGCCTGTCCATTGATTCTGACTGATTCATACCGATTACTCCTTGCTTAGCTGCGCAAGATACTTGGCAGCCCGAAATTTAAGTTACAAAAATTGGCCACCACCATGCCTCACCCTGTGGCACAAAAAATATGACGATTACTGGCTCATTTTTTGCAAACACGCACACCAGTAACGCGTCACCCTACAACTACTTTATTAATATGCCTTAATCATGACTCAAGCCATATCATTTCACGCATCCAATTTCATCCTTGCTTCAAAGTACGCGCCACTGAGCCCCCCGCACGATGACACGGAGCCTCTCCACAACAGCGAGACAGAAGAGTTTGAGTCATTTAAATCTGCCATGCTATTAATCGAAAACGCTGTAACTTCAATCGAATTCGATCAGCACAAACCTTACGATAATTCAAGTCCAAACCGCGACTTGATGGAGAGCACCGTAGCGCTGATTGGCTCGCGCGCAAAAGTTATACAAAAACTGAACACTCATCTCCCTCGTCTCGTCGAGCACCTCGAGAATCCCCCCCCGCAGGAAGCGGCTCGCCGCGACGCGTTCGACAAAGTCCTCGAATGGGCGAGAACCCGCATGGCCGGAAGCAAATTGGACTTGGTGGAGAGCTACACGAGATACATCGTGTCGCTTAGCGACCTCGTCACGACGATCAATAGCCTCGTCAAGTCCGAGGCCGATGGAAAACACCACCTTCACGGCGTGGAAATCCTGAAGGAGCTGGAAGCGCACTGCCATCGATGGAGCGGTAGCCGCGGTGTTATTGGGTCGTTCGACACGAAGGAAGAAGCCGATAGGGTCGCAGGACGATTCAGCGGAGGAACGGTTCGAGTCGTTAAGTCTGCAGATCAGGAGGGCGGTCGATTTGAGGTTCGAGTTTCATTTTCCAAACTCATCCCGATCGCACGAGCTGTCAATGCACCGGACACAGTTATTCAAGCTTTGGAGAACAACAGGCCACTCTTTGAAGTTGCTGCGAATATGAAGAACGTCCTCGGCAGCAAATGCAACTCCTACCAGTGGCAGAACTTGCAACTGGCCTATCAAGAAGTTCAAAAGATTCATCAGACCGACGTCGAGGTGCTCAATCACGAAATGGAACGAGCATTCAAGTACCTGGACACCCTGAGGACAGCGAGTACGACCCATTGGTCGTCAATGAAAGACCTGCTGCTTGCATTTCTATAAGACGGTGACGCCGGTCACCGCTCTCCCTTGTGGCGAGAACGGCGCCGTCACTCTTGCGGCGCCGCTAGTGATCTTGGAGAAGCCGCTCGGCAGCGTCGATCAATGCCGCCCGGCATTCTTCCCGGACCTCAGAAGCCTCAGGCACGACGATGCCCTGCAGAGATTGACTCAGAACAAGCGCCTTAACATCCGCGAAATGCGCCTTCCATACGTGCCCCCCCCACTCCACCGAAAAGGTGCCCGCCTCTCGGCCCAGTTCCACAGAAGCGGAAACGCCGAGCATCTCGCATCGGGACAGCAATGCGGGAATAGCCTCCACCGACGGCGCACAGACGCGTACGCCCCCGGGCTCCTGGGGTAAACGCTCGCTCAATATGACGTCTAGCAACGCGCTCAGCACCTGATCGTTCTTAAACAAGTCTTCGACGCAGTCTTCCAAAGCGCTAACGATCTTGTCCCGCAATGCCCGATGCACCGCCTCCCACTGCGACACCATCGTAGCCATGGGCGCAAGCGCAGCCGCCATACCCTCGGCCACGCCTTCACGAAATGCATTTGCGCGTATTGCGACAGCATCTCGCTCAGCACAGGCGATCACGGTGGACGCCTGCTCCTCTGCTTGCGACAACACGTCGGCGGCGATACGCGCATGATCAATTTCCGGTCGCTTGATTAGCGCGGATAAAGACCGTGTCCGTCCCCCGCTCCTCCCTTCCGTGTCGGAGAAGGAAGCGCGGCACGGATCTTCAATGGTTCTCAGCATGATAAAAATGGATGGAAGATTGCAGCAGCTTGAATGCAACGCTCGGGGCAAGACCAATGTCCGCCCCTCCACTGTCGGCGTCGGTTCGCCAACCACATGAGCACGGCAATCTCAGACGGATTCGCTGCTGCCAACCAGGCGACAGTGCTCGGGTCGCGATCGCAACACAACTTGCTCCGCTTGCCAGCGCAAGCTGATCCGCATCGACACCGCTTTGCACTGGCGGCGCGGGCCGGCGACCGAGCAGCACCGTTCGATCAAGAAGCGGAATAGGCAGCGACAGGAAACCGAGCGCGTTGAATTGAAGCTTCGTCAGGCCATTTCCCGCAGCGAGCTGTTGTCGAGCCAATCGCGCCCCGGCGAGGTAGGCCACCGAAGGGAGGTGCGCCCAATGCGAAACCAGCCACCTGACGAGCGCGCCATCGCAATCCTCACGCCGAACATTCGACAGTTCGGCGCGACGCAGCATGACGCGATTGGCAAAGCGCCGAGGCCAACGAGCATCCACGCCAAAGCGGGCGAGCCACTCGGGATCGCTCCAACTGACCGGATCGTAGAGAACGTGGATCAGTGCACTTGAAGTCATCGCGATGCGACCTGATTTGCCGGCCTCCTACGTCGCCAGAACACGACACCGACCACCACACTCGCCGCGACCACCGAAAGGACGATAGGCAGCCAACGCCCCCCTGCCGACCAAAGCGCCTGCGAATGGGCAAGCGGCGTCGGCTGCATTTCACGCGCCTGGAATACGACAATGGAAATATTGTCGAAGCTCAACGCGTCGAAACTGTTCTTAAGCAGTTGTTTCAGGCGTTGAATCAGGATCGCGTCATCTTGAGGACCGTCGTAGGTGACCATCACGGACGCATGCATCGCTTGCCCCGAATGACTTCGGTCCGAGAGCGGATAGCTAATGTGTACTCGAGCGGAAAGCACACGCTCGATCGACTGAATGGTCTGCTCCAGTCGATGCTCGATGCCCGAGATCAGGCGTGCACGCTCGGCCGCAGGTGAGTTGACGAGCGAATCCGTCGGGAAAAGGTCCGCGATCGACACATCGTCACGCCGCGGCAACCCATGCCGATCGAGCAAACCGACTGCGTCAGGGAAGTCGGCACTGTCGACTTCAATCTTGTAGCGCCCTTTCCCCAACTCTTTCTTCCGCGCTTCGATGTCATGACGCTGCAAGAGCGCGATGGCTTCATTCGCCTGTCGCTGGCTCAGACCGGTCAGCAGCTCAGTGCGACACGCCGCAAGCGCCAACAGCAGAAGTAAAGACATCGCGACCGCCACGAGACGACCGCGACCCAGGGTGTCCATCAAGCCTTCACCAGAGTTTCAACGACCGCAACGCCCTTGCGCGCGAGTGCACTGCTCAACGACATCTCGATATGAAAGTTCGTGAGCTCCGCCTGCACCTTCAATAGTCGCATGGGGTCATCGGAGCCACCGCGTCCGACCTCGCCGATACGATCCAGACGACTCGACGCGACTTCCGAGTATTGAGCGAACGCATTCAGCATTCGCCCTTCAGGGGAATCGTCGACCGAGTCGACTTTCGGAAGCTTGACGAACTCACTTTGCATTCGCCCATCAAGCGACTGCCGCCCTGCGCCGGCTTTTGCATCCGACACTGCCGTCAACGCCATCACTGGCCCACTAATATGTGACATCTTAAAAACGATAGTCTCGGTTGAAATATCAAAACAATGCCGCAGTACGTGGCTTCACCATGCCGCATAGAAGACCCCGAAAAACGGCGCCCTCTAAGCAATAGTCTGTTTTTAGTTAAAATCGCGAATAATACCCTTGTCCATATCGCCGATACCTTTAATCGTCGACGCCTGTGTATTGGTATGCACAGTGAACATCATCATCGCCTTTTGATACATCGCAAGCTTCTGCGGATTACTACTATCCCCCTCACCCAGCGCCTTGATCTGATCTTCGAGGTGCTGGAAGAAGCTTCTTGTCTGCTTTGTTGTTTTCCCGTCCTCTCCAATGACATCGACCTCAATCGTAGCGTTCGAGAACTCATCGAAGATTTTATTAATGAAAATACCGCTGGCGTCAGCCATCATCAACCTCTAAAAATTTACCTTACTACTTATGTCAAAAAAAACGTCACGCATGCCCCAGGAAAATTTTTCATCCATTTAAACCGACAAGACATGCTAATTCCTCGCAAATCCGTCATCTACATTATTTATCGCCCCCCAAAAAATAAATGCCGCACTCCGCGCAATTCGTATCCGAAGTGCCCGGTTTTAATTCCGTCAATTTGAGAAAGATCGCGTTGGTTGACAAAAAATTGCACGTATCGCGCCCCCCAGTTTTTTCGGAACGCATACAGAGCGTCTCCCAGCGCGTCCAGCTCCGTATCGCTCAAGTGGTCATTTATCGAAACCGTGAACCGGTCGGATGTCGCGCTGTAGCTGGCCGTCAACCCAAGATCCCGCACGAGATCCCTCGCCGCGCGCTGTGCATCTAGCTCGCTACGAAGACGCACTTCGACGTTGTGGGTATAGCCGATTGCATTGCCGAGTTTGGCCTTCACCCCATCAGGGAGATGGGTCGGCAACGTCAGTACCGGTCGCTGCGGGTCTGACAAAGCCACGGAGAAATAGGGAATACCGGCCCCCTCGAGCACCCGCTCAATGGCATCGATCACTTGCCGACGGGTCACCACCTTCACGTCGACCGGACTGCCAGACTTTTGAATGGCTCGGCGAATCACGCCTGCCGCTTCAACGCTGTGAGCGACCACATACGGCTTGCCTGTAGCGCTTTCCAGAACCACACCATGAGAGCCAGTCAGACGATGAACCGAGTCATCAGCCGAGGCCATTGGCCAGGATAGATGCCACATCGTAGCGAGAGCTGCCACGATCAAGATAACGGTCAAACCGATACACGCAAACATCCGCGTTCGTCCGCTGTCATGCCCTACGGGAGCGCCGCTAGTTCGGCAATCTTGGAGAACGGCATCGGACCACACGTCGGTCACGCGACGAAGGGCGATACGAAGCGCACCGATCGCGATAGCGACATTGAGCTCGACCTCCCGCTCAGCCACTTCACGTTCTCGGTCGAAAACCTCGATATGCAGTGTGCCGTCCTTCGGCTTCAGCATGAAGCCCGGGCATGGGCCCGACAATGGAATGGTCAGTACTTCGTGGCGTGCCATTACGTCCACGGCACGCTCAACGTCCGGATCGATCGCACGGATATACGGATCCACCGTCCTTACAAAGCACTCTTCGGCAGGTAGCGCGAACTCTGCCCCAAACAGGGGGCCGTTCAACACTTTCAGTACGAACAAAAAGCCTCCGAGAATTCAGGCGCCCCGCTTGCCGCAAGGAACCGCGCATGACTAATTGGTTAAGCCTTTCTCCGACCGGTGGGAGCTCGAAGTCTATTGGTCGTCTCTCTCAGCCCCGGTCGGCAGAACGTCATATGGGAATGTACCCGCGCCCCTAGAGCCCAACTATCAGAATTGTCTTATTTTGTGGAGAGTCTTACTTTTCGATAATTGAGCCCACTGAACATTCAAGGGAACGAGAGGAGGGATATGAGAATCCGGATCGCAATTTCCGCCTTAGCGTTCGCCCTTTCCTTGGGCGGCTGCGTCTCGACCGGTGGCACCCCGTTCATGATCGACTGCGAAGCGATGGCAAGCGAACTCAACAAGAAAGTCATCGATTGCACAGCACCGTTCCTAGAGGCGCACGCCATCGCCAAAGCAAAAATTTCGTACCGGTATCGGGACGGTTCGATCGCATTCAGTAGTGACATTCCGAGCCTGACCACACATCTGGGGCAATGTGCAACGCCATCGAGCGGTCCCGACGGAACCTTTGAGAGGGAGATCGAAATATGGTCGACGAACAAACAATGATTCAACGGACTGAGAAAGATAGCGCGACTACGCCCGCAGGCTTTGCGGAAAATGTCGTTTTCGGAGCCGGCGACCTTCTGCTTGCGCTAGGTGGGGATACCTGCAACATGCACTTCACCACTGCTCACGGACGTCCGCTAAAAGCGCGTACGGTGGCACTGGACAGCGCGAGTACCGTCATCGCCAGCGCCAAGCGGCTTCGAGCGACATTGGACACCCAACGCGAATATCGCGTTGTTCCTGAAGGGGATTTGTGCTGCATTCTGGCTTTTATCGATGCCGCACTGAACCCGGACATCGAGGAGATGCCACCGAGCGAATCGATTTGCCTGCAGACAGCCCCGTCGGGCGCACTGGAAAGCGCTGACCGACTAAGTCATTGGTTGGTGCTGGAAGTCATGCAGCGCTCGCCGGACAACGTGCTCCTGCACTATTTGCGCCGGCAGGAATCGTATGCACTCACCAAATACCTGCTGCAAAGCCGCGGTGATTACGCGCATCTGAACGAGCTGTGCGTTAACTACGGCCTGTCGTATTCGCACTTTCGCAGACTGTGCCGCCGCCCCCTTGGACAAGCGACTAAGGCACGGCTTCGTGCTTGGCGTGCCGCGCGTACCCTACTCGAAATCATCGAGACCGATCGAAAGATCTTCGATATTGCTGTGGAGAATGGCTACACCTCGTCGTCGCACGTCAGCAACGATATCAAGCAGCTTTTCGGATTCACACCGAGGACAGCGAGAAATGCAGGATATCTCTTGCTCTGAAGACCTGCGTGGAGAAGCCGTTGAGGTTCGCCGCGACGATTCCGATGGCTCCATTTCCGTGAGCCTATGTTTTGCGCCCAACGGGGTCTGCGATGTCGACGACGTGCTCTCACTATTGTCATGCTGGTGGTTGCGATGGGTCGCCGCGATCGACTGCCAGTTTCATTATGACGGGCGGGCCTGGCAGGTGCACTGCCACTTGCAGATGGATGCCCACCGAATTCTCCCCCAAGTGCTACGCGACCTATTGACCATAAAAACTGCCGTATGTTCTTAGATTCCACTCCGATCAAACATAGTTGTATCGGATTCCTACTTTTTGTCGTTGCAGCGTCCGCCTATTGTGCGCCCAGCGCCGACATGCCGCAGACAGCCGGGGCTGATGCCGTGCATTCGACCTCGGCTACCGACATCGACGTTTCGGCTAGCGACACCTCGCGCGCACGCTTCATTGCGCGCAAGGAGCCGGTGGAACAATTATTCAAGGCCATTGGTTCGGAAATCCACAAAGCCACGCGGCTGAGCAACAAGGCTCGCCAATACCGTATTAGCGGCGAATTCGATCTGCGCAAGCCTTTCGCGCTTATCGAGCGCGTTACGTCGAGTCTCGGCCTGATTTGGTACTTCGACGGGCAGATCATCTATGTGTACGACAACTCGGAAGTCGCTTCTGCAATGCTGGCGGTCGCCTCGGACACCGTCGACAGCCTGGTGTCATCGCTGAAAAAATCCGCGCTCTACGACAATCGATTCCCCATCAGGCATGCTGTGGGGACAGATTTCGTCTATGTGTCGGGGCCACCGAAGTATGTCGAGGTCGTGCAGGCCGCCGCCGCGCTGCTGCACACGCAAACTGCAGTCACGCAGCGGAGCGAGCGCCACATCGAATTGGTGAAGATTCGTCATGTCTCGGTCGGGGATCGAATCTTCACGCAGCGAGGCGTTCAGTCGTCTGTGGCCGGGCTAGCGCAGGTGTTGGCATCGGTCCTCGGAAGCGGTGCGTCTGTGACGGTCGCCCCGCCAAAGAACCCGGGGGCCCCGTCCAAGGACGATGCCTCAAGAGAAGGCGGTCTTCCGTTGCCTCCCGGCGTGCGGGAAATGCCGCCTTTCGACATCAGTACGCCTGCCCCGCCGTTTCCTGTGGCAAATGCCATGCCGAATGCACGGCCCTCGCAGGAACCTGTCGATCCCCCACCGACTGCGGCCATAGACTCAGCGCCGATGAACATTGTCGCCTATCCATCTAACAATAGTCTGCTGCTAGAGGGTACCGGGCAGCAGATCGCCACGGCGCGCCGCCTGATTGATCAACTCGATGTCGCCAAAGACCAGGTGGAACTGTCACTGTGGGTTATCGACATTCAGAAAAGTAACTTCGACGTGCTCGGAGCCACCTGGTCCGCGAGTGGCAAGGTCGGCCCCGTGAATCTGGGCTTCAACACGCCCGCCACATTGTCACAGTCGCAGACCATGCAATTCATGGCATCGGTGACGGCGTTAAGCCAAGACAAAAAGGCTCGGATCGTATCGCGCCCCATTTTGCTGGCTCAAGATAACAGCCCGGCCGTGTTCGACAACAGCAAGACCTTTCTCGTGCGCGTGAGAGGCGAACGTGTTGCCGCACTGGAAAAATTCACGTACGGCACCATGATCAGCGTTACGCCGCACGTCGTAGCACCGGATGGGCGCATCGAGATGGAGCTTACGATCGAGGATGGTAGTAGCGATGCCCCGACCAAGGCTTCGGGACTTGATCTTCCCGTCGTTTCGAGTACCAAGATTTCAACCGTCGCTCGGGTCCAGCACGAGCAAAGCCTTCTGATCGGCGGCTACACGCAGAGCCACAATACGGAAGGCGTCGACAAGATTCCGCTGCTCGGCGACATTCCCGTGCTCGGTCGGCTGTTTCAGTTTAGAAACACGAACGACCAGCAGTCTGTGCGCCTTTTCCTCATCCAACCGCGCATGCTTGCCGAGGACGCACGTTTCGAACGCGAGCGCGTGCGCACGCCGGTGGATATCACGGACGCAGTGGAAGCTTTGAAGATTCAGGTGGAGCGCGTCCGTGGGTAACGTCGGCGCGACACCTGTCGCTTCCGTACCCCCCGTTGCGCAACCGAGCCCCGTTGGGAACGCCGGGGTCGGCAACAAACCGATCATGACGCCGAACGTGCGTACATCGCTCCTTGCCGGCAAAGACAATCTGTCGTCACTGCTGAGTGCCATGGCGCAACGGCAGGCCGTCCGTCGCGTGGAAAAGCCCGCGAAGGGAGGGCCGTCTAAGCACCGGGACGCGATGTCCGACCCGCAGAGGGCCGAAGCAGGTCGCATACGCGCGATGATACAAAGCGGCGGAGCAAACTTCGGCGCCGCTTACGAACAAGCGCGCGACCTCTTTCCGGCCCCGGAGGAGCTCGCACTGGTACTCGCGGGTCTCCTTGAGGACGAGGAAATCGACGCGAAAACGAAAGCGGAGATCGACGAGGCTCTGGCTGCATTGATTCGCGAATACGGCCGGGCGAAGATAAGCGCCGGTCTCAATACCGGTCACGTTGTCAACGCGTTCGCTTCGCGGATGAACATCGACGGCAGAGATCTTCGTCGCGTCTATCGCATCTTAGTTGGGGCGAACTCCGGTGAGGCCGTTACGTATCGTCACCTCATCGACACGTTCGGTTTTGAGCGACGTGGTCTGGCGTTGGAGTTTCTTGAATGTGCCCTGGCCGCCGACATCGCGTCGGAAGCGCCATCACATCCGCCAGAAGCCTTTCAGCCGTTGCTCGACTTGCTGTTTCAATTAAGGTTGATCCGGTCTGCGGACGATTTGCTGCTGTCAAGTTCCCGCGAACGCCATGGACACCCAAGCCATGTGGCATTGCGCGCTGAGCTGGACCTATTCGATCAGGTGCTGGTCGATTTTCTGATCACCAGCCTTGTAGACATCCACGCCGCTTGCCGGCAGCTCCTGCATTGTTTGCAGCGATGGCGGGAATTCGCCAGGGCGGAAAGCGTTGCAGACTGGGTCAATCGAATCTTGCGCGCAATGTCCGCCATGCCAGTGGAGCTCTTTCCTGACCTGGCTTACCGGGAAGCGCTTTTGAGCGCTTTGTTTAGCGCCGTTGACGGCGTCTTTGTGCATCGCAGGGGAAACGTCGCGCGTCTCGGAGGAATCCATGGCTGACGACGCCTGGCTCGCGGTGCTGGAGCATGCGCAAACCATGCACGAAGGGGAACACATCAGCGCCCGTAGCGGTAATGCCACGCTATATCTCGAGCGCCGCGCCGACGTGTTGATTGCCATGCGCGAAATCGCTTCTTCCGTCGACGATGTCACGCCATTTGAAATGCAGACGCGTCTGACTACGCACCTGTCCCATTGTCAGGTGCTCTCCTTTGGCGAAACACGGTACTTGTGCACCTGGCGCCGTCGCCCGGCCGACACCCATTGGCTTGAGACGCTCGCTGCCATCGAAATTTGAGAAAGCGTCACGCGCACCCCGCCCCTTATGAACATGATCTCTAAACGCCTGATGCGGCCCGAGTTGCTGGTACTGGTTCTGATGACGACCATCATCGCGATGCTCATCATTCCATTACCTACGTGGCTCATCGACGCACTGATCGCCGTCAACATGGTCACGGCCGCGTTGATCTTCGTGGGTTCGTTTCACATCCAGTCGATCGTTTCGTTTTCCTCGTTTCCCGCGTTGCTGCTCGTCACAACCGTGTTCCGACTCGCGCTATCGATCACTACCAGCCGCATGATTCTCCTCGAGGGCGATGCAGGCGCGATCGTGGCGAGCTTCGGCCACTTCGTGATCGCCGGCGATCTCGTGATCGGCATGACGATCTTCGCCATCGTGACGCTCGTGCAGTTCATGGTCATTACTAAGGGGTCGGAGCGCGTGGCCGAAGTGTGCGCGCGTTTCTCGCTCGACGGACTGCCCGGCAAACAGATGAGCATTGATGCCGACTTACGAGCCAACGTAATCAATGGGGACCAGGCGAGAAGTCAACGGCGTCTGCTCGAACAGGAGTCTCAGCTCTATGGTTCGCTCGACGGTGCGGTCAAGTTCGTCAAGGGCGACGCATTGGCCGGGATTCTCATCATCTTCGTGAATTTTCTGGGCGGCGTCGCCATTGGCGTGCTGCGCAACGGCGACAGCTTCAGTCAAGCGTTAGAAACCTATACCCTCCTGACGGTCGGCGACGGGCTGGTCACCCAGATCCCGGCGCTGCTCATCTCCATCGCTACTGGCTTTATCGTTACGCGTGTGAACGCGGACGACGAGAATCTGGGTACCACGATTCTCAAGCAGCTCGGCGCCAAGAACGAAGTGCTGCTCACCGCAGCCGCCCTCTCGATTGGGGCTGGCTTTCTTCCCGGTTTTCCGTTTGCGGTGTTCGCACTGATTGCCATGGGCCTCGTCGGCATTTTCGTCGTGCGCAAAGGAGGGTGGCGCAAGGCGCTCAGTGCCGAAGGCACCACAGGTTCCGGCGAGTCTCTCTCGGGTGCCAAAGAGTTACGCGTAAAAGGGGCCGGTGCGGGCGATGGTCCCACAACCGGGGTGGGAGACGTGATGCCCGAGGCGGTGGCGTTGGCCGTTCTTTTGCCGTCTGGTCAAAAAGCGTGGGCCTCCCGCGTCAGTCTCGGCGTGAAACTCGAACACGAGGTGTTCACACAATTCGGCGTCAAGATTCCAGAGGTTGAGATTAAGGAAAGCGCCACTTTAGGCCCCCATAGCGCCCTGATTCTCGTCAACGAAATCGGCGCAGGCGAAATTCGGGTGAACTTCGGCAAGCACAAAGTCACCGACGGTGCGGACATGCTACTGGCTTGCGGCACAGAGCTCACCGACCTATCCGATGGAAAAGATGCGTCGTACTGGATCGAAGAATCCGCTGCCGAGCGCGAACGTCGAAAAGAAGTGCCCTCCTTCTACACCCGCTCCGATGTTGAAGAACTGGTCGAAACCTTTTCCGTCATCGTTGCGCGCCACATTGGCGAGATCTTCGGCATTCAGGAAGCAAAGAACCTGCTCGACCAGTTGGAAGGCAAGTATCCCGAGCTGGTCAAGGAATGCCTTCGCAATGCTCCCGTGCAACGCATCGCGAATGTGCTTCAGCGGCTCGTACTTGAGCGCATCTCCATCAGAAATCTGAAAGGCATTCTCGAAGCGATTGCGCAGTGGGCGCCAAAAGAAAGAGACAACATCATGCTGTGCGAGCACGTGCGCAGCACGCTGGGAAGGTATATCACCGATAAGTTCAGCCGCGGTCGTCGCCTGAACGTGCTGGTGCTTTCTTCAGAACACGAAGAGAAGGTACGCCGCTCCGTACAGCAGACGGCGAACGGCGTTTTCGCCAACTTGTCGCCAGACGATACGCAGTCCCTTATCGACGCGATATCGGCGCGCCTGAAAGGTATCTACCTTTCATTGGACGACATCGTACTCCTGACGTCTGCCGATACGCGGCGCTTCGTCAAACGCGTCATCGAACAGCAATATCCGCAGCTCGACGTGCTTTCCTACACGGAAATCACCGACCAATCTCTCATCAATGTTATCCACGCCGTATAGGTGATTTCATGAACTTCGACCTCATTTCGCTTATCAAGGAAGCGCTCACTCAGGCGAATTGCATCGACAAACTAACCGAGGAATTAGATCCGCATTCCGCAGTGGAACTTAACTTCAACGAGGTCCCGACCATCTGCATCGAAGCCGTGGACGACGCCGTCGTGCTGTCGTGCTGTCTTTCCGAGCAGGTTGTCAACCTGCGGAATTGTCCTACCACGGTAATTCTCGATTTGGTTGCACCTAAAGCACTGTGGGCACGCCACCACACCGTTTCTTTGCTCGAAGACAACGGCGACCTCTATCTGACAGCAGTCGTCGCGGATTCGCACCTGCGAGGCGGTAGAGAATTCTCTCAATCACTTGATGGGTTTTACGAACGAGCCCGTCAACTGTGCGAGGTCGCCAGAGCATGAACAAGCATCGTTGTTCATTATGGATACGTCATAGCGCTCAACTGTCCAAACTTCATGGTTCGGTCATTCATGCCCCGCTGCGTCGGACATTCATTGGTGAGCGGTGCGATGTAGTAAGCGATCCGCACCAACCGGCAACGCGGTTTTGCCAGGCACAGACCATCGGCTTCAACCAGCAGGATGCCATTCTGAGCATTCTCGGCAATACGCAAGACATTCCGCGTGGAGCGTGGGTCGTCCCGTCTGGACGCAGAGCGATGCCGCAGTTGCCTGAGGACGCATTGGGTACCGCGATCGACGGCGAAGGCTGCGTGATAGCAAGACTGGCGCCGCCGAATTACCGGCTGGCACGAAACGACTCGCTGGATCTCGATGCAGCCCCTCCGGCGCTCGCGCGCCGTCGCCGCATCGCGCACGTCTTCGAGACGGGCGTGCGGGCCATCGATGGACTTCTCACCTGCGGTATCGGACAACGCATGGGCATCTTCGCCGGTGCAGGCGGCGGGAAGACAACGCTGATGTCGATGTTGATCGCCCACGCAAAGGCCGACGTCTACGTCGTGGCCCTGGTCGGCGAGCGGGGGCGCGAAGCGAGTGGATTCATCGACCACGGCATTCCCGAGGACAAGCGAGCCCAAACGATCCTCGTGTGCAGCACTTCGGACCGCCCTGCCGCCGAGCGCCGCAACGCCGCGCATTTGGCAACGGCAATCGCGGAGCGCTATCGCGACGCCGGACTTAACGTTCTTCTGATCGTTGACTCCATTACGCGCTACGCGCGCGCACTGCGCGATATCGCGTTGTCTGCAGGCGAACCACCCGCCCGGCGTGGCTTCCCAGCCTCGGTCTTTGACGCGCTTCCCGCACTTCTGGAGCGCCCTGGCGCACTCGACCAGGGGGCGATCACAGCGTTCTACACCGTATTGCTGGAAGACGAAGATCTGGGGGATCCCATCGGAGAGGAAGTTCGCTCGATTCTCGATGGACATATTTACCTTTCTCGCAAGCTGGCCGAGCGAGGTCATTACCCTGCCATTGACACGTTGAAAAGCGTAAGCCGGGTCATGACTCAGATCGTAGACGCCCAGCATCACGGTGCGGCCTCCGGGTTACGCAGCAAGCTGGCGAAGCTGGCGGATCTTCAATTGGCGCTCGACCTTGGCGAGTACCAATCCGGTCAGGACGCCGAGGTTGACGCCTTGTTGGAAGCCAGACTCGAGATCGATGCATGGTTAATGCAGAGCATCGATGACTACGTCACCTTCGGCAGCACATTAGAGGGACTGCATGCACTCACGGGATAAGCGCGCCCAGTTAAAGGCGCTGCATGGATTGGGGCAGATTCGCATGCGCGGCGCACTTAATGACTTGCAGCGTGCACGCGCCCATGTTCGGGCGCTAAAGCAGCAACTCGAAGATACCCAGCATCGCATTGCTCAACTGGATCGCGAGCGGGAATCGCTATTCGAAAAGCATCGCGGCTTTACGGACAGGAACGGCCTGTTTTCGCTCCGCCGCCGCGCCAGCATGTTGGATATTCAACGCGTAGATCTCTCGCTATCGCGAGTCCAGTTGCGTTCGAATATCGA
Organism: Ralstonia mojiangensis; assembly: GCF_023955645.1. Lineage (NCBI taxonomy): Bacteria > Pseudomonadati > Pseudomonadota > Betaproteobacteria > Burkholderiales > Burkholderiaceae > Ralstonia > Ralstonia mojiangensis. The sequence continues at coordinate 129,867 of NZ_JAMXHU010000004.1, forward strand.
GGTTGCGGTGCAAGAGGCGTCAATCGCTCAATCCGCGGTCGCACGCGCCCATCGCGAACGCGACAAGCTCGAACACGTCTCTCGCCTTTGGCATAGAGAGGAAACAATCAGCATGCATCTTCAAGAAGAAATCGATGGTTCCGCAGGTGTTCCGGTATGAAATTTGACACAGCACGCGCGTCACAGTGTGGCGACCTCTTCGTAGGCGACGCGGCGTCCACGCCTGAACTCCCTGAGCGAGTGCGGGCGGCCGTCGTACAGATGTCCGAAAGTCAGTTGCGCGATCTCCCACAAGCAGTATCGACAGACACGGATGCGGACACGAACACGCTCGTTTTCAGGTTCTATGTGAGCGCGTCCATTCCCCTCGAACTGGACGACGATGAAGATGAATGGAAGGCGCCACTGGCACTTCCGATGCATATCGACATCCCGCTTTACCACGCCGCGTCGGGGCCGACGGCCCCAACGGCATGCCACAGCGCCACGGGTGCGCCAGCCGGTGAGGACACTTCCCGGCAGATGGCAACATTGCCGTTCGACGGGTTCAACGGCGTTGTCGGCAACGCGTCTCAACAGTTGACGATGGGGTCTCTCCCGACCCCAGCGCCCCGTGTAGCACCGGAAAGAAGCGGCGAGTCGCCGAGGCACGAGCAACCTGTGGAAAAGGTATCCCACAGCAGTGCCAAGTCCGCGCGCGTTCGCTCACACGGTCCAGGGCTGGTTCAACGCCCCGTTAGACGCGCATCGCAAATCGACGAGGCAGAGCTTCAGGCCGATGTCGCGGCGATGCACGAGCACCATGTGGCCGAACTGGGAACGGGGAGCGAACGCGGGCGTCATCACACCGCCGCTCGGGACGAGGCGACCAAGAATTGGCATGCGAATGAGGAAAAGGTGCATACGCCTGTTGTGGGCGCGCGAGTCCCGAAACACTCGTTGGCCGTCACCCCCATGACCATGGATCATGACGCTCCGCAGGAGCGGCCCCAGCCCCGAACGGTGCGGCAACAGATCAAAGCCGCTTCGCAAGCCCCCGTCGAACCGACGCCTGTCGAATCGGGCAATGGAAGCGAGACGTATGAGGTCACCTATCGCTTCACGTCCTGGGGCGCTGACGCCGCGGTCAAGCTTAATCTCGACGGCGCGCAATTCGGGCGTTCCATCGTGGCTACCCCATCGGATTCACGCGTGCACAACGCCCTTCGTGCCGGCATGGAAAAAAAGTCGACGGACGCGGGGAAAAAGACCACAGCAATGCCGATTCACCTTGAATCCCCCTTGGCGCTTGCGGCTTCCGACAGCGCACAGGAACGTCAACGACGTGGAAAACCGCAGGTGCCATTCGAAGAGCAAGAGTCATGAGTCGGGATCTCAAGCTTCGTCAGGTCGATCCCGCCATGATCGAAATGCGCAATTCGATCTTGGCCGCCCGGCTACAGGGAGTTCGTGCAACGCGGCTGAGCGCGGGTACTGACTATATCTCGCTGGAGGCCGAGTGCGGCGCCCAAACGCTTCGAGTCTTCGTGCCGCTACAACAACTAGTCGACTTCTGGCTTGGCGACGCGTCGATTCCTGCAGAACAAGTCGATCGCGACCTCGCCGAACTGCTCGTGGTCGATGCCTTCTCGGCGCAAGGGCTGCCATCGCCATCGGAGGAATTTCTGTGGCGGCACGTGTGCGGTTTTGCGCAGAAGGACGATTTCGCCACACCCAAAGCACTGATTTATACGGGCCCCTTCGATCTATATCTCGAAGCGTTGCCCAGGTTGTTTCACATTCCGGCGCCGTTACATCCGACCCTTCCCGTCGATGTGCAATGGCTTCTCGGAAAAGTGGTGCTTCCCGCCTCTGCAATTGCCGGGATCTCCCGGGGTGACGTGCTGCGACTTCCACCTGAGGCCGGCGTGCTGTCCTCAGGCGCCACCTCATTATTTTCTTTTCATTTCTTTGGAGATTATTTGATGCTCGATGAGCGCCAAAACACCAACGACGACGCCAGCCGCTGCGACGGTGAATCCGAGATCATGCCGGCGGCAAGCACCGTGCTCGATGATTTGCCCGTGACGATTACGTTCGTTCTTAGCAAACGTACGATGTCCGTGGGGGACATCGCCGCACTACAGGAGGGGATGACCATCCCGTTGGCGCACTTCACACCTCAGGTCGATTTGGTCGCGGGAGGCGTGCGGCTCGCCCAAGGCGAGTTGGTTCGCATCGGAGAATCGTTTGGCGTCGAAATCATGAAGACTCCCAATGAATCCGGCGTGGGATCATGACGCAGAACCCCGTCATACTTATTGCAACACTCGCGTTCGCCACGCTGCTGCCGTTCATCCTGGCCGTGGGAAGTTGCTTCATCAAGTTCTCCATCGTGTTTTCGCTCCTGCGAAACGCGATTGGCTTGCAGCAAGTCCCGTCGAATCTGGCCCTCAACGGACTGGCCCTCATCATGTCGGCTTTCGTCATGATGCCGATATTCAACCAGGTGCATCAGTACTACAACGAGCATCACGTCGATTTTTCGAATCAGGCGTCAGTGCACGCATTTCTCGATGAGGGACTCGGTGCCTACAGAAAGTACCTGGCAAAGTACGCCGAACCTGAGCTGGTGGATTTCTTTACCGAGCTACAGGATGCACAGTTGCGTGAAAATGCGGCCGGTGATGATGTCCCTCGCGCCAGACGTGACGTAGAAAGCGTTGATGTCGAACAAGCGTCGGTTCTCGCCCTGCTTCCCGCCTACGCACTCAGCGAACTGAAGAGCGCTTTCAAGATTGGTTTTTATATTTACTTGCCGTTTCTGGTCGTCGACATGCTCGTATCGAACATCTTGCTGGCGTTGGGCATGATGATGATGAGTCCGGTCACGATCGCGCTGCCTATCAAGTTGATTCTTTTCGTTCTGATGGATGGATGGGAAAAGCTCGTGAAAGGCCTGATTCTTCAGTATATCGATCTGGCAAGGTAACCATATGAGCGATTTACTTCATGCCGCAGACCGAGCGCTCTTCCTGATCGTTGCACTGTCGGCCATTCCGATTGCTGTCGCGACACTGGTGGGTCTTAGCGTCGCACTGGTGCAGGCCGTGACGCATTTGCAAGAGCAAAGTCTGCCGTTCGGCATCAAGCTACTTTCGGTGTGTCTTTGCCTGTATTTGATTGCAGGCTGGCTTGGCGCACGCGTTCTCAATTTCGGCGACGATATCCTTCGGATGGCGCTCAGGTAAGCATCGTGGACATCATGACACTCCACCTTGAGCAATCCGTATTGTGTGTCGCTGTCGGGCTGGCCCGCATCGGCCCCGCGCTGATGTTCATTCCCCTCTTCGGGGAGAAGGCGCTGACGGGCATCGTGCGTAGCGCGATGCTCGCGCTCACCTCCCTCGCGTTCCTTCCGGTTCTCGCGCCCTCCGCGCAAGAGCTGCCGAGCCTCCCATTGCTAGCAACGGTGCTCAAAGAAGCCTCCATTGGACTCGCTCTTGGCTTCGCGTTCGGCGCCCCATACTTCGCTGCCCTGGCTTGCGGTGAAATACTGGATAACCAGCGCGGCGCGACGCTGGCGAAAGCTATCGATCCCGCCGCAGGCGTTGAGGCGTCAATATTGGCCACGCTCATGGGCCTTGTTTGGACCATCATCTTCGCCTTCGGCGGCGGCCTGCTCCATTTACTCGACACGCTTGCAGCAAGCTACCGACAGATCCCGATAGAGAGCGCGATAACACTGGATGCGAAGACCGTGTACGGCTCCGCAAGGTTGCTCGGACGAGCGTTGCTCTCCGGCATCGCCGCCGCCATGCCGGCGCTGTCCGCAATGTTACTTGTGGAAATATCGCTTGGCGTATTGTCTCGCTTCGCACCACAACTGAACCCATTCTCCGTGGCGATGACGCTCAAGAGTCTCGCCGCTTGTCTGGTCCTGCTTATGTACTTCAGCAGTGAAGCGCCGACATTTATGCATCACCGGTTCGATCAGTGGCCGCTCCCCGCCATGTTCACGGGAGGCGCGTGAGCTCAAGCGCCAAGACGGAGAAGCCGTCAGAGAAGAAAAAACAGAACGAAAGCAAGCGTGGAAAATCCTGGCGCAGTCAGGATCTCGTCGTACTGATCACGCTGCTGGGTGGCGCGTGCTTTATCCGCTTTGGCATCTCGGCTATAGCGGTATTCGACAGCATGCTCCGCGCGGCCGAAAACGGTTTTGTCACCCCTTTGCACGATTACACCAAGAATTTCGTCGAGCTATTCATCGTCGCGATTGCAGGCTTCATTCTGGTGGTGATCGTTCTGGCCGCGATTCCCAACCTCCTGATGTCGCGTTTTCGCTTTGCCACCGAGGCGATACGGTTGAATTTTTCCGCCATTAGCCCGGTCTCCGGATTCAAGCGAATCTTCAACTTGAAAACGATCAAGGATGCGGCCAAAGCATGTTTATATCTGGCTGTTTTTGCTATGGCGATGGGAATATTTTGGCGCACCCATCGCACCGAGATCCTCAGCCTGTCGAGGCTCCCATCGATAGGTCTGCTACCGACGTTAGGGGAGCTCGTTTTTTCGTTAGTGCTGACGCTCCTAGTGGCCGCACTGACGATTGTGCTGGCAGACGCGTTTCTCGAATATCAGCTCTACATTCGTGAGCTGAAAATGACGCGCGAAGAGGTGAAGCGTGAGAACAAGGACGAGAATGGTGCGCCAGAAATCAAGAGAGAGCAGCGACGACTCGGGCGCGAAATGTTATCGGGTGATGTTCTAGCGGACGTTGAAAAGTCGACATTTATTGTCGCCAACCCGACTCACATCGGCATCGGACTATATATCAATCCAGAAATCGCGCCGCTGCCGTTCATCTCGGTAATGGAGACCGACGAGCGAGCTGTCGCAGTCATTCAACACGCGAAGAAGATGAAAATCCCTGTGGTTCGGAATATTTCACTTGCCCGAAAAATCTTCTCTACACACCGCCGTTATTCATTCGTCTCTGAGGACTGCCTGAACGACATTGCCGAAATCCTGATGTGGTTTGTTGAGCTTGAGAAGAACCAGCGAGACCAGTATGACGCTGAGGACATCGAGGTCGCCCCGCCTGATGCTGAGGACGCAAAAGATTTATCTACATCACAGATAACCGCACGATAACGGATGTCACGCGCGTTGCCCGCCGTAGCGGCGTCTATTTAGTCCTTTGATATGTGTTCCGCCTGGAGCCGGAGGCTTCGCGGTCATCATGCAAAGACGCATCGCAAAGCTTCTTCAAAATCAGGCTCGCACAAACCACTGCGGAAAAAGATTCCACGCCACGATCTTCCGCCCACTTGTCAACGAATAGATCTTGGTTACGGGTCAGCGCTTCCCTCAAAGCTTGCTTGTCTTCCTGCGTCATGCGCCTTAGCCCCGACGAATTCCGTGGCACCGCCGGCAATCGAATTTCAATCTCCGGTTTCCGGGCTACCTCCAGTACCCAACGTTCTCTGGTGTTGGCGGTCGCGTCTTGTTCTTTCAACCGGTCAATCGCGGCGGGGTGAGGCGCAGGGGATGGCTCGCCATTCCACCTATTGGCTTCGAAGTCAAAGTCCTCGAGATACACCTGATGGTCATGTCGGGGCATAGGGAACGGCATATTGGCACGGGACGCAATGCCGCGACTGACGCCAATACACGCCCCCGCCCAACGCGCGGAGGATGGCTCGCCATTCCACTTATTGGCTTCGAAGTCAAAGTCCTCAAGATACACCTGATGGTCATGTGGGGGCGTAGGGAACAGCATATTGGCACGGGGTGACTCAATGCCGCGAGTGACCCCAATACACGCCCTCGCCCAATCTCGCCCCCCCTGTTCGGGAGCCGATCTTCTGGGAAACGGATCACTAGAAGCACTGATGCGGTGCGGTGTTGGTATCTTCATAGCGTGGAAATTACATGCCGCCGGGATCGATCGCACGATCGTTCAGCGGCTGTGTGGGACAGGCGATCATGGGATAGTGCGCGGCGAAGCGTTCGATCTGCGCTTTAGAAGCTTCCACCGGCGTCCTCAACACGAACCAACTTACCCCCTCGGAGCAGGGCGTAGTTAGAAAAGCCGTGACAAGGAATTTCACGCGCAGAATCTCCGACATGTCTCATGGACAAGTGCGTCCAAGAGAAGATGGGAAATCGGCCCCGTAGGGCCGGAGGTCACTAGCCAAGAGATTATTGGCCGGAGGAAAAGCCTCGTTAGAGGTATTGGGCCGACTCCTAGTATGAGAATCGCTTGTTCTCAATGCCCAAATGAGTGCGAACAGGAGTCAGATCTTGGCCTGGCGCCTTCTCCAATCGGGCTTTGGCTTTGTCCGGATCGGGTTCGAAGTGAGGCATAACCATAGCAGGAATACGCAGGGATTTCGCTTCCTCTAGTTCCTTCAACGCTACGCGACCTCCGCCGAGAGCCAGGAACTCACCGGTTTTCCCGAACTCCTCCATGTTGCGTGCGAGGTAGACCATATATGATTCGTTTCGCGCATTGACCACCTCCCAAGTTCCTTTGGGATCATCTACATAAATGACCTTATTACAATGCTTCGATATGGATTCTGGATTACGTTGAGCCTCTACCGAAACAACGCCGATTGTGTCGACGCCCATCTCCGCTGCCACCGCGTAAACCATTCCAATACCGTCTGACGTTGCCCCAGCCGCCACGCATACCTTTTCCGATCCGTAGCTCACTATTGCCTGGTCCAGCTGCTCCCTTACCGTCTCTTCAAGCTTCGACGGATCGCTATAACCGAGTTCGGAGAAGCCGCTATATACCATCACGTGCTTCCCCCTGGTATATTCGTCAATCTGCCTTGTGACATCATCACTGAAACGAGATGGCTCGGAAAACGAGCGCATTCCTAGTTCTACCGGGCCGTTCTGCCACTGAGATTGAATCGGACGCATTGGACCTCCTTCGAAATATGTTCAGGGCGCTTTCAGCACTTCTCTTCAGCTGCAAGTGCGCCCAGGGGGAGTAGCAGCATGAAGGTCATCAACCGTCCGGCACCAAGTACGTTGTGAACGCGCAATTTCTCCAGCGGCGTCCACCATGCCGACAGACCGTTGTTCGCTGGATGCTAGCGCGCACACCATCTCCACCATTGCAAAAATCGGCCGAAATCGGCGCCTACGTTCAGTTACGTCTTGGCGGTTCGCTGCGGATTTTGAGTCGCACTCCGAAACTCGACGGAAAGTTGTGCGTCGAATCCCTGGCAACAAACGAGACTTCGGATTCAAACTCAAATTCAACGCTGGTTATCTGCGATGCCTATTGCAATTCGGACGTTTTTTAAAATTTCCGAAAACGGATCTGTGCTAGCCTGATTGGGCTATCGAGATTCTCGAGGCTAGCGAATCGCCATATGCCGACACCCCGTTAATGCCGCGCCTCAAAAGGCGTAAATTCGCCGTGAGCTCGCGTAGATGCGGCATTTCGGCATGGCAGGTAGAGTCACCACAACTCTTCGAGAGAATAAATGGACGCAGTCACGATTAACATCACCCCAGGCGTCGCGTTCGGCACCGGCATACGCCCGCCATTCGAAACGCCTCCACGGGACGGAAACCAAATCGGCGCCAACATCACCATGGTCCGAAGTGCTTCAAGACGCGACCAGCATTGGACATCCTCGGGTGCCCCCCACGTACCGAGCAGTTCGACACACCACCCACTGAACGGTCCCACCGGCCGCACAGCGCAGCCGGATCCAGCGGATTATGAAAATATTCGCGAAGGCATTAACCGCGCGAAGCATGGTTTGGAGTCCGCTTCTTCACAACTCCAGAATTGCCGAGAGCTGGTGGTTGGGCTCTTGACGGCGTTCGCCATCCCCCCGGCCAACGCATCGCATTCATTTGATGAAGTTTTCGCCACCATCATAGGGGCCGGCGATGCATTGAAAGAAGTGGAACAGGAATTGGGGGGAAAGAAATCGGAACAGTCGCCACCAGCGCCCCAATCCCCCAGCCCGTCTCCGCATCGCCCCGCAGACCGACCCTCCACACCTCGCTCCCACACGCGTGCTGCTCAGGGCGCAAATGCAGGTCTGGCCCAGCGGCGCCACTTACCGTTGCCCGGAGGCCCTCCCGCAAAGAAGCCGACGGTAGCCGAAGCGACGCGCGAAACGATAACCATACCGAAACACATCGCCGCACCGCCAACTCCTCTAACTACGTCCAATGAGGCATCCGCAGAAAATCTCGCCGACGAGACTACTTTCGGAAGGCATGCTGATACCAGGCGAATCGACCCCGACCAGCAAGTTGATTCGTACTATTACCTAAATAGGAGATTTGAGGAATTCCTGAATAATAATGACAAAAAGGTTATTGCCAACACGGGGATCGGCCACAACTGTGCGATCTACGCACTACTCCAACCTTTGCTCCCCGAGATCGGCGCGATAGCAATGGACGACCAAGTGAAGGCGGTCCGAGCCGAGTATGATCGGCTGCATCCGAACGACAAGGGAAAGATGCTGCACATGGATGGCGGCCCTGAGAGCGCCGTTGACGACCTCATTGACATCATCAACAAGCGCTACAAGACGAACATTCTGGTCAAGGTCGTTTCAGCGCCCCTCGATGACGAGCCATACATAGTTCATGGAACTTTCCCCAGGGCCACAAAGCCGAGCAAAGCGGCCTCGCCAAGCCACCATCTCACGGTCTGGGATCAACAAAAACACTACGTGGCTGTGGTCGACCCCAAGGGCGACAACCGACGGAATTTTGCTCTGCAGGAGATCAGCTGACCGCTCCGCAATGCCGCCTGCACGCTTCGTTACGAGATATTTCTAAACCCCAGAACACGCGTGCGGCCGACATCGAAGTCCGTCCCACACGGTTCTCGTCGACCGCACGACAGCCCATGTTTTGCGGTACGCATATATGCGCGGGCTCGCCGCGCCCCCCCCTCCCCTGCGCGAACGCACAGATGCTTCGATCCACATCAATTACGCCAATCAGGTCCTTTCGTCCGGTGAATGCGCCCCGAATCTTCCATGAATAAATACTCAATAGACGACGCGCAACGTTCGACAGCTACTTCATGACAGCCCTGCCCCTCTCAATTGCAGTGAGCCTCCAAGCCGGAGTAACTTTCGTACGTTATCACTATACGAATCAGACAAGTCTGATAGGAAACTTATTTTAGATAAATAAAATAGGATGAGATTTAAGAAGAATGAATCGAAAGTAAGGCGCTTTCAACGGCAAACCATGAGGGAACATCGTGCCGACAATCATTGTTGAAATGCATCATACGGATTACGAAAACCTCAAGCGTGCTGCAACAGCACTTGGTTATTCGAACATCGACATGATGAAACTGAGCTCGCATTTGATCGCGACCGCGGTGAATCTCAACAAACAGTTCGTTCGCGCACCAGCACCTTGCAACCACAGAAATATTTAGCTTGGCAGCAATGCAGACGGCCCTCCCAACAGATACAAATTCATCAAACTGGTCGCCGCTCACGTGTAATGACCCAGTGAAACCTGCACAGGTTAAGCGGCTAAAGAAAACGCCTCTGCCGGGGTTTTCATCTTCAGCGCTTCGTGTGTCCGTCGATGTTGTAGAACTGAATCCGATCGGCGACGGCGGTGCGCGCATTGCTCCTTGAGCGTGCGGATCACGCGGTCACCCATGCCGTTCTGCTGTGGGAAGTGGGGCGTAATAAACTCCTGACGCAGGCCATAACTGCGCCCCAAGGCTGTGTAGTCGCGGCAGGTAAAGACGAGGCCGTTGTCACTTCGCAGTAGGAACAGTTTAGGCACGCGTCCGAGCGTGCCGAACTGGGCGATCAGCGCATGCTCGAACGCGCTCGGCGCCGTGCCCGCGCGGCCGCTGCGCGATAGAGTCCAGCCCAGCAACTCCCACGAGTGGCAGTCAATCCCCAGCGCCAGCGTTGCCCAGTCGTCACGGCCAGCCCAGACGCGGCACATGTCGGTCGGCCGGCGCTCGTTCGGTGCCCTGGCCACCGACGGCAGGGCTTGAACGCGTGGACGGAAGCCAATCGGTCGTTTGCGAACCTGTCAATCCATGAGCTGAAAGATCCGTTGACCCGTGTTCTTGTTGAACCCGGCAGATGCGCCACCGTTCGGTAGCCAAACGATGGGGACTCCCCGGTCATCGCCTTGATCGGCTCCGCGGAGCGGGCCTGGACCTTCGGCTCTGACTTTACGGACCGGCAATACACGGTGCGCCGTGGCACCTCGAACCAACGGCATAGCTTTGAGATCGAGGAATGCGCTACTCAAATCGCGGGAAGAGGGAGGGGAGACGTCGAGACGAAGCTCAAGCAATCGTGATGGAAAGTTTCAGCCCTTGCTATCAAGGGCCGAAACTATATTATTAAATTTCTATTTCACTCAACCCATTAACGACGCGAATACGCCTGAATTTTATATGAGGCTTCCGTAATTTTACGAAGGTTTTCTTGGATTTTCGATGCAGCGCTGGCCGCGGAAACAGTATCCCCAGAAAGCCCCAGATGTCTGGCGGCCTCTCGGCGCTCCGCCTTGTAGCGGGATTTAAAAATTAATCTCTTTACAATTCCGCCATCACTCTTAAGGCATCCATTTTTTAGCCTGACGATGGCGTCGCCTCCGCGATTTTGCGAAATCTCCACGACTCTCGACAGGCGATTTAATTCACGATCTGTTTTTTCATCAGCCTCACGCATGAGACTCTTTAAAATTTCCGGCCTGCAAGATTCAACCTTATTAAGACCCTCAGAGAATCCCACATGGCCATCATTGTCACGCCATGAAACAGCATTGGAATTGCTAATTTTATCAAGTCCAGAATTATTTAAAATACGATCTAACACTACAAATACTCTTTTCAAGTTTCAATAGAACTCCACCGAGGCCGATAGAAGTGAGATCCCGAAGGCTGTGCTCATTGGTGCCACAGTGCAGAGGGCCTCACAGCACGAAATTTGGGAATCCGGCACAGAAATCACCCCCCCTTCCATCGCGCCAATTTTTATCTCACCTCTACTTCGATAGTAGAATCGACGCTAATGATCCGCATTTTGAAATTTTGACCATTTTTAGTGGCTTTTCCCCAATCGCTTGATATAGGCACGGTCAATGCCCGAAATCTGGACGCCATCCTTCGCCTACCTGATGTCACCGCACTCCGTCGTGGGCTTTACGTCGGGGGGGGCTGCGTCGCCGGTTTAGTGGCCCTTGACAGCCCGGGTCTGAAGGCGACCCTGCCACCTGCAAAGGCCAGCCGGATTCCAGTAGAGGTGGTTTCCGGAGCAGAAGACGCACATGAAGAAGCGCTTTACGGAACAGCAAATCATCGGGTTGTTGATTTGCACTGGACCCCGACCCAGGATTTGTATCGAAAACTGCCCCACCCTAAAGGCTGTTAGGTGTCGCTTTGTGTGGGTTGTTTGACGGTGCGTTACTCCTTCTTGGGCTGGGTGATGCTGGGCTTGAAACGATAGCTATCATTGCCGGTTTCAACAATGTGGCAGTGATGCGCAAGGCGGTGCAATAGCGTGGTGGTCATCTTGGCGCCCCCGAAGAAGCTGGACCATTCGCCGAGGCTCAGGTTCGCGGTAATGAAGAGGCTGGTGCGCTCGTAGTCCGGCGCATCTCAGGTCATCGAGCTCGCAAGCGAATACTCGCTTCGGGGCTTCGATCTCACTCGTTGCGGTGGCATCCGGTATGTGGAAACGGACCTTCTTGGAGTGATGCAGACCAAAGCCCACCCTGCTCGAAGAGATTCGCAGGCACCACGCCATATCATCCAACACGAAGCACGTTGTGACGGCAGCCGGCGCGCTTGTCTTCGAAAAAATCCACGCAAGCGCGCCGTTTCTTGACCCAGAAGCGACGCTGACCGTTTTGTGCAAGGCCTAGTCGCATATTTGCCCAAAGATCAGACAGAGGTGCCCGCTCGCAAAATATCCGCCGGCTGCTCGCAACGATGGGGGGCACTGACATTGGGCCGCTCGGTCGACGACATCAAGCCTTCCGAAGCGATACGCGAAGCGGCGCGGGATCACCTGATCCCAGCCGACTAGGGTCTGTTTACATTTGCTGAGATGTGTTTACATCCTGTTTTTTGCGCGAGCCGAACAGGATGGTCCGAACACTGCTGAGTGATGAGGCATGGCAGAAGGTCGAAGCGATTTTGCCGGGCAAGGAAGGCGATCGTGGTCGAACGGCGCTGGACAACCGCTGGTTCCTCGAAGCGGTGCTATGGATTGGCCGCACGGGCAGTCCTTGGCGCGATCTGCCGGCCGAGTTCGGTCGCTGGCATACCGTGTACATGCGTTTCTCCCGTTGGCGTCGCAAGGGTGTCTGGCAGCGCGTCGCGCTCGCAATGGCTGGCGAGACGGAGATCGAGCACCTCCTGATCGACTCGACCATCGTCCGAGCACACCAGCATTCGGCTGGAGCATCAAAAAAAGTGGTCCGCAAGCGCTCGGACGTTCCAGAGGTGGGTTGAGTACCAAGCTGCATCTGGCCGTGGACTCGATGGGCAAGCCTTTGCTATTGATCGTGTCCGAGGGACAAGTGCATGACATCTCATGCGCCAACGCACTTGTCGAACATCTGCGCGCCAAGGCCGTCAACGCCGACAAGGGTTACGACTCCGACGCCTTTGTGCAGGCCATTCGAGCTACCGGCGCAAAGGTCGTCATCCCGCCACGATCGAACCTCAAGACGAAGCGCCGCTACAGCTGTGCGCTGTATCGAACGCGCAATCTGGTCGAGCGCTTCTTTTGCCGCATCAAGCATTTCCGTCGCGTCTCCACTCGTTACGACAAGCTCGCTGACAGTTACCTCGTGTTCGCCTCGCTTGCCTGCGCGTTTGGTCCCTTCGTGAAAATGTGAACAGACCCTAGCAAATGCGATGTGCCACCCCGTACAAAAAATTGTTCCGACCTCGAACGCCATCGCAGCTTACGACTATCCGAGCGGCAGACTCAGTATCGCTGCCAAGCGTCATCCGCCTATGATGGCATGGACATTCGAGCCGGCCGCAATCCAGTGGTCAATTTCGTCCTTTGATGCTCTCGATAAAAATGCGATGACCCTGCATCGTCCTGGCCGAGCAAGCCTACCAAGAGAAGGCAAGCCCACCCCTTTCAGCCACCTCAATGCCGTCGGCTCACCAACACCGAGCTTTGCCGCTACGTAACTTGCCATCCCTTCACTTGCAATATAGTGAGGAAGAAGATCGTCGCGACGCTTCGATGTCTCTACAGAATCGCACATTGATGCATGCGGCATCTTCCTCCTTTGGCTCGGTGCTGTGTAGAAGCAATGGACGGCCTCCTCGCTCGTCGAAAAAGTCGCCGCAAGCGCCATCGCATACACCATCCCGCTAACGATGGAGCCACCACAAAGCCCGTTGACTGACTGAACGTTTGCACAGTCTCCCAATAATCTGGGGTAGTGCGCCTCCAGCCATGCCTCTGGAAAAGCATCACGAATGCGATGCGCTAGCTTGGACCGCTCGATGTGCGTACCGATCGGAAAGCTCATTGCCTCAACCTTAGGACGAATACACTGAATAGCAGCAATTCTTGAAACCCTCTGGCCCTTCGCCATGAACGCGTAGGCAATCTCTGCATAGCGCGCAACAACAGGCATCGCTCGCAGAGCGACAAGTTCATCGTCGACAGGCTCTGCCGCCGTACCCCACGAGCCAGGCAGCCTATCAAAAGCACCGTCCACATAGACAACAGCAAGAGCCGTCGCATGCTTCGGACAGGTGTCGATACCAGGCAACTGGTGAAACGCGCGCCAGTACGAAAAACCCAGCATCCGCTCATCTTTCGCGACACAGGTCGGACACAGGTATGCCCCGCGCTTTGGCTGCATCCACGCCGTCTGCGACTTCAAATTGGCCAGCCTCTCAAAGTCAAACATCTCATCATCACTGCGAGCTCCAATCCGGCAGAACGGGAGCAATGAATGTTCCTTCAAATAGGTTGCGGAATCCAATCCACCGAAACGTGCCGTCAGTCGATAGGTATGACCCGGTGCTCTGACGTCGCCATCGCCACGAGTCTTCCGATCTAAGACAGTGAGCAGCTCTTCCACCGATAGAAATCCGTTCCACAATCCTAGCCGCCCTGCGTGTCCACGAATGTACTCACCCTGCTGCGGCGCAACTGTCCTCAGCATGACGGCACCACACCAGAAGCAGATCGGCTAGTCGCAGAGTGCTTGCCTATTCGGACCCCCTCCCGATCCGCACCGCAATCAACCGTACCGCTCAAGATATCTTGCGGAGACCAAAACGCTCCGCCAAAGAAACGATTTGACCTAAAACCATAAGCCATGAAGTCATCTCCATATGCGCGCATGATCGGCAATTTACATGAATAATTTTAAACACATACCAATTAAATATCAACACAAATAGATTGAACAATGATATAGTCTAAAACATCAATTCAATTCGCAATCACTGCAGCCAAATTATTTAACGTACGCAAACACATCAAGTTAAAAAAATCTCCACAAATTTGCGCGAATGTCTATACTGGCCTCGAATGGAATTGCTCAATTTGAGCAAAGCATGTCTCGCTCGATGAGCGAGATCAGCGCCAAGGCAACTCACACGGCCCAGAACAAAGTCGCTCTAGTTAAGCGGCGGAACGCTCTCAGATCCAGCGTGATGACACCCGTGCCCTGCGGAGTGGCAGCGCGGGCGGACATGGGGCGGAAGTGCATTTAGGGGCACCAGAATCCTGGGGTGCCGCAGAGTTGGCACACAAGAGTGCCGGTGAAGTGCGCTAGACACATGAAACACCGTTGCAAGCGCAAACACAGAAGAGTAGGAGGAAACATGCACGAACCATGACGGTACACGCGCATGAAGCCTGGAATACGGAAAGGGCCACTACCTCGGCAAAGGAGCGGCCCTTGAACTGCAGTGTCGGTTGATAGCCTGACGCTGTCATTCTGTGACGCCCCCAGACGCCTGTCAAGGTGGCTGGCGGGGGGGGATGTTCGCCCCTATGCGTCGCATCTGTCCCTTCCTGTGCGTAAGTGGCCCTATCCAAGCCGTTACTGCTCTGGCAGTCAACGGCCTGCTCACTTGACAAGGAAGAATCATGACAGCCTCCTCCATGCTGGGTTCGATTTTCGGTCCGATTGCACGAAAATTGGGCTTCCCGCAGTATCTCGCTCGCCTCAACGCTGACACCCTCAGCGGATGGACCAACTCCTATCACCCCCCGATTACCGCCTTCTCCAAGGAGGCTCCAACCTGCTCGCGCCGGTCTTGTATCTATTCAGCCAAACTGAGGCGCGACATCCATTTCCTGTCGACGCCCGAGCAGCATGCGGGCCTTCTTGCCCTGTATCACCCCAGACTGTTCGATTTACATGAGCAACGCGTCCTCTCACCCGGTCCGGCTTACCATCCTTTGAGTGGTCACCGCGATACACGCGGTCTAGATTTGCCAGCGTTTAAGGGGACAGTCAGTGCAGCCGATCGCCTTGGGCAACTTAAGCTCCATCCGACAACTGTCGTTAGCGATCCAAGCGATCCGGACACCAATCTCCGTGCGCCCATCCCGCTCATGGGCGACCTGCTTCTATTCCTGCGGGATGATGACAACACGCCGTTTTGTATCAATTGGACAGTGAAGAAGGACGAGGATGGATTCAAGCGGGGACTGGGCCTGAAAAGCACTCGAACCCGAGAAGAAAATCGGCAGAAGCGCTTGGAGTTCCGCCATGAATTGGAACGCGTTTATTACGAAGATGCCGGCATTCGAACCGTACGAGTGACACAAACGAAGATCGACTTCAACGTAGCGTGCAATCTGCGGCAGCTCTACGGGTACCACCAGCGCTCTATAGGCGTTTCTGCCAGAACCCGTCAGAAAATTGAAGAGAGATTCCGATCAATCATCGGCCAGCGCGTAACACCGCTTGATGTATCTCGCGCGATCATCGACGAGCTGGGCTGCGACCTCCACGACTGTCGAACGATCTTGTATCAAGGCATCTGGAATAGACGGTTACGCGTCGACCTGTTTAGTCCAATCAACTTTGATCATCCACTGAAGCCAGAGTCGCGGGACGTTCTGCAAGTTTATGGAGACTGGTTTGGGGGAGCAGCGTGATGATGATTGGAACACAACTGGTTGCACCGAACGGCTACAAGAGCCTGGATGCCGACGTCACTTACTACTTTCTGAGCAACAGCGCCTCCCTCCCACAGGTTTACCTCGCTCGGTTTTGGGAAAGAACTGAGAACCACTTTGACAGCGCGATCATCGGTATGCCTCGCTCAGAATTTGAAGAGGGCCTACTCATTCAAAGCATCATCCGCGCACCTCAACAGAGAGAGACGCCCCCTTGGTTCAGAGATGATTTGAACTACGAAGATCTGATGGCTGCCGATGCTCATCGGGCCAGGGCTAAGAAGACTCTGAAAGATCGTGTTGATGAGCGTCATGCTTCGATCACCCCACTTCTCGACAGAGAGTCAGAAATCCTTTGCTCGGAAGCGCCGAACACGACCATCAACCGTATAGCAAGGGAGTTGGGGAAGAACGAAACGCGCACGCGCCTCTGGTTCATTGCGTATCTTGTTTTTAAGCGTGATCCTTGGGTTCTTTGCCCCAACTACCCAAATATCGGGCACTACGACAGAGAGCGACAGACGAGAAAGGTCGGGCGATCGTCGCTCTCACGAGGCAAGGAACATGGCTGGCGTGTTGACAAAACGATGGCGAAAACCATTCAAAACTCATACGTGGAGTATCGTGGGGCGGGAAAAACCCTGGCATCCATCTACAGCAAGGCAATGCTCCACACATTCGGATGCAAGGTCGCCAAAAACGACCGCGCTGTTAAACGATATTTCCACCCTGAGGGAAAACCGTTCCCGAGTTACGGACAGTTCAGGTATCACGTCAACAAAGCATACGATCAAGACGAGGTGAACCGTTCCATCTACGGTGAGGTTCGCACACGCAACAGGCTACGTCCATCCGAAGGCAAATTCTCCTATGCAGTGGCCAACCTGATGGAGAAGTTGGAAGCCGATGGGCGATTCACGAAGGACTATCCGACGTCGCCATACTGCAAGACACTACTGCCACCATTATGTGTCGTCGTTATTGTTGACGTTGCATCCTCTTGCACCGTAGGCGTCGGCTTCTCATTGAACAGCGAGACCTCAGAAGCGTACCGAATGGCGCTGTTCAGCATGGCCATCCCGAAGACGCGTTTCGCCGCATTATTTGGGCACACGCTTCTCGACGGGGATTGGGACTGCGAAGGTCTTCCACCGTTTTTGATCTCGGACAACGGTCCAGGAAAGAAGTTGCTGGCCGTCAAGTTCGATGAGACCAGTATTCCCATGCGGGAGTGCACTCCTAGTTGGTTTGCCCAATCCAAGGCTACGGTGGAGACTTCGAACCCGCGGAAAATCAAGGTCGAGGGCCGGCCAACTTACGTCCAAAGTGACCTTAGCCCTGTTCAGATGGCAGTGCGCGAGATCGAGCGTGTGGTGACAGGCAACCACAAGCGAAACGTATCGGCAAAGCTGACGCCCGACATGATCGCTGCGGACGTACTGCCGACAGCAGCTGGAATTTGGAACTACTTATCTGCCCGCGGGCGCACCGACGCCAATCCTATTAGTTTCGAAAGGGCCGTTCGATCCTTTCTGTCACCCGTCACACTCCAGCTCCGGAGCGACGGAGCTCACTTGCTACACCGATGCTTCAATTCCACTGCACTGCGTGAGACGGGGATTTTTAAAAGCCTCGCGAACAGTCAAACCATCGATGTTCAGGGTTACGTTTTGGACATGTGTGTACGCCACGTCTGGCTTGATATTAACGGACGAATCATCCAGGCTGACTTAGCGCTTCCGATACGCGAACAGCAAGATCCGCTCACATTCACAGAGCTGCAAGATCTCGCATGCCAACAGACGAAGCTGGAATCGGAGCTTTGCGAACACACACATGCCGCCGACAGCGAGGGCCGACTGCGGTTTAAGCAGACGACGGGTATGGATTGGGATGTGGGCAAGCGAAAGAGCGGCCGCCCCAGCCCTCGATCGAAGGCGTCCCGGCAAGCCTCGAAGGAAGCGGCCGTCGGCACAGCACATCGGAGCGCGCGATGAGTACTATCAAACAGGACCTCTATGATCGAATTGCCCCTTTGCTCGATGACTCGGTCATTGCTGCAAAGACACGCATCCGGCCGGCAACAGCAAAAGCGATCGCGGGTGAGCCGCCTGCGGCTGCGGAGGAAAGACTACGTATCTCGCTCAAGAGCGTGTTCGTGCCAACAGCCCAGGTACGTCAGATCATCAAACAGCTGGTTGGGGGATCGATCGGCTTCTCTGCTAGCCGCTACGAGGACCGCCTTGAGTATCTTCGCCTCGTGTACAACCGCAATTTCGCGGATGATTTTCCGGACGCGTCAGCGATTTGCCTCACCGGCTTGGCAGGATCCGGGAAGAGTGCATTGACACAAGCCATCGCACGACTGCTTCAGATCGAAGAGCCCATCGCCGTTGGGGGCGGCCATGATCCATTTCGTGCAACACACTGCATCAATTTGAGCTTTCGGACTCACCCTACGGTAGCGGCATCGCTGAGGAAATGCGCCTATCCCGACGAGGAGTCCGCGCCGGCTCGATCCCGACTAGACGAGCTCACAACGCGTGCAAGATGGCGGGCATTTCGCGATTTCTCAGTCTTGATGTTCGCCGACGAGTGCCAGTTCATCACCCATGGCAGCACCTCCAGCGCCAAAGCTACGTCCACATTGCTGACACTGCTTGGACTCAACGTGCCGCTCGTATACGTAGCCAACTACAGCCTGTGTCACACCTTGAAAACGCGGCCCCAACAGGATCAACACCGCCTGCTGTCTCGGCCCATCGTCCTGCAACCTGAGAGTGCGGGAACCGATGACTGGCGCGACTATTTGAAGGAGTGCAAACGCGTGGCCGGTGACTGGTTTGGGGTGCCGGTCCTGAAGTGGGAACGTGAGATCTTCCAGATGACGTTCGGCTTGAAGCGAATTGTCATCGATCTCATTTGCCTAGCCTATCGCCATATGAGGCAAGAGGGACGTTCATCAGTCACCATCGAGCATCTGCGAAAAGCCTATCTTTCTCCTCACAACCTGCACCGATCCGAAGTCGAAGAGCTGCTCGCCCATATGGTCGATGGCATACAACCACGCAAGGATCTGCTTTGTCCGTTTGAGGTGACATCGCCTTTTGCATCGGTGGCTGCTCAAATGCGAGAGGAGCGGCAAAAGAAGATCGTCGAGTCTTACACCGAGGACGCTCTGACCGTGCAGGAGCGTAAGACGCTGGACGGGCTGAGGAAGGTGGACGACTCTATTGGCGCGGAGAACAAGCCGGCCAAGAAGCTGTCCAAAAAAGCCCCTCCAGTATCAGTGGAGGCGCTTATGGCCGGCAACGCAAAGATGCGTGCGATGGCGGAAGTAAGGTGAGCAGTCGTGGGGCGCCATTTTGAGAACGGCATCATCCAAACACCGCAGAAATCATCATGTCAGTCACCGAGCCGAACCCTACTCCTGCCCGCCCCCTATCGCGAGCGGGAGCTGAGCTTGCGCGACAGCTCGACCTTCCCTTGGCTGTTAGGAGCGCGGCCACGTACCAACGCGTATTTCTCGACAGCTACGTTCCTAACGCATCTTGGCTGATACCACCGGAAGTGGCTGAAGACCTTTATCGTTTGGGACATCTAGGCGAGGCGGAGCCTCCAGGCACCTACGCGCGGAAGGTGTTCGTGCAGATGGTGGTCGATCTTGCCTGGAACTCGTCTCGCTTGGAGGGCAACCAGTACAGCCGGCGAGCCGTGAAAGAACTGTTCAAGGGTGGAGACACCCCTTTTGATGTCGATGCCGTGATGTTGCTCAACCACAAGGTTGCCATCGAATTCCTCGTGGAGGACGTCCCGAGAGAAGGTCTCTCCGCTTACGTCGTCAGAAACCTGCACGCGGCACTCATGCAAGATCTCTTAGCAGACAGCCGCTCGCTTGGCACGATTCGCAAGACCCAAGTCAGCATCACCGACACACGCTACGTACCAATCCAAAGCCACGGTCTTCTTGAGCAATTGCTTGATTCGGTCATCGCTAAAGCCTGCCGGATCAGGAACCCGATCGAGGCCGCACTATTCCTCTGGGTGCACCTCGCATATCTACAGCCCTTCCTCGACGGCAACAAGCGCACCAGCCGCCTGGCCGCCAACATCCCGCTACTGCTCCATAATTGCGCGCCGCTCTCGTTCGAGGATGTCACTGCTATTGACTACGCGCGTGCAGTGCTCGGTGTATATGAATTCCAGAATGTTGCGCTCGCGGTAGACCTATTTTCGTGGACTTATCACCGCTCCGTACACATGTATAGCGCCCAGATAGAGTCTCCTCCGACCATGGGAGACTGACGTCGAAGCAACAGATCGTTGGCGACGCCGGGTCCAACGGCTGCGGCCTGCACGCATCGCCGGCATGCTCGTCGTTACCTTCGCTATGCCGCAGTTAGCCAGGGCCTTTGTTGTACCCCGGCAGTTACATGAGCCTCTCTCACATCTAGAAGAAGATCCGGACAGCTTGCCGCGTCCGACTCTCTGCGCAGCTCCCCCCGGGAGACTTCTGGTCCTGATAGGCGCAAAGGAATGCTGCCCAACTGCCGTGCATGCATGACACAGCAAGCATAAGATCCAAGACTGACAGCCGAAACTCGGATTGAAGCATGCGCCGGGCCATCGAGGTAACTCGCCGCTCATCTCGACAAACAGCACCCAACTGGGGGACGGAAGCAGATATTTCACTTATCTGCATTAGGAGCTGTGCACACTTGTGGAAATCCAGCTTGCCAGCATCATCCACGGCGCCGAGTTGAACGGCTTGCGCCGCCAACACACTGCAGACGCGGCATCGATCAAGGCAGAGCTGTGGGGCGCTCTCCATATAGGCGGCCGAGGTCCGGGCCACACGCATCCATGGCCGCAAGACTTCCGCGCCCTTTCCTACCATCGCTGACGGTGACCGCAGATACGCCGGTTCTGGTAGACAAAGCACTGTCCACACGCCTCCGCTCTGCCCACGGACACACTCGAGCAACGAAGATCGGTGTTTGGGGCAGACCCATACGCTTGGTAACTGGTGCAGCCGATGCCAGTAGGCGACGCCGAAACTCGCTTGATCCTCTGCCATGCAGCCCGCGCAGGCTTTCAGCGGGTGGTGAGCGCAAAGCCGTCCGGTGAGCCGTCCGAGTGGATAACGAAAGGACTGAGGTTCATCAGACGTCAGCTGTGCCCATACATCAGCCCGAATCTTGGCACTTGCAAGTGGCAAGTAGTACGGCAGCACCGTGTGCTGCAACAGAATCTCTCCAGCCGAGCCGTACCGACCATGGGTCGCGGCGACAAAGGCGCCGGGGACGCTTGGTATGTTCGCCTCCGGCCCCAGTCGATCCACCCCAAAAGCATCGCGGCACGTCTCAGAGGCCCTCACATTTCCGGACAGTTGATGCTGCCGTGACACTAAGCTGAATAGTGTCTCGTCAGGTAACCAGCCGCTCACCACCAGCCCTATAGACATCGCACTCACACGAGCAATTGGCAGGGCCTCACGGAAGCCCTTTACCGTTGCCATAGCAGCCACACAATCAGCAACGTAGGCTTGAGCGTCAGGATTGGCGAACCCGTCTACTTATCCTTCTGTGGAGGGACTCGATGGTGACTCTTACCAAGAATAGAACGGACGCGTGGTATGTGGCCATCGACCTTGACCGCCGGTAGGCCATCAAGCAGTTCCGCAGCTGTTTGTCGGCGAACCGGCTCGCGCATCAGCGAGAGAAGCTGGGCTTGGCCCAGGAGGACAAATGGCTCCCCTCTATGGGTGATCACTTCAATCGAGCCGTTCCTGACGCGGTTGAGAACCGCGATGTAGCTGCTTCGGAAGACGGACATGGGGGTGAGCACGGCGTTGGGGTCTTCTGCACCGACACGCGCCGCGAGCGTCTGCACCGCAGCTTGGAAAGCGACCGCATCCTGATCCGAAGAGTCGCTCTCTGCTCTTTGTGGGATTGGCTGTTTGGGCATGATCTGGTCACCTCCCGGTTAGCAATCTCGGCCGATTTTATCGCCAAGACGTTCACCGGAATTCGCGCCTCGCTGCTCGTACATGGGCGGCGGCCACCTTCAACGCCGTCGAGAATTTGAGTCGCGACATGCACATCATCCCTTCCCTCGGTCGATATGGCGCTGCCTAACGCGATGTTGTATAGCTACCCTCGCAGACGACAACGGGGCAGTGCCCCAAGTAGCTGGTCTTCTGGCGGCAGACGCGAAGCTGCGTGAACGCCTAAGAGCACGCTGAACGATCAAAGGATCTCGACTCAATACCGGCGTGTCATTCGCGACGCCAGGGTATGTAACTTCGAATATTCGTTGCATGAGGATGGCTTGATGCTCAGAGGGCCCACAATGCCGGTGGCTCCTGTGCCCTCGAACTCGTCCGGCATGGATAACGCACCAATGCGTTACACCGCAGCGACTAAACTTGGATGTGCGTGGCCCCAGCTCTAACTTCCCGCCAAACCGTCGAAGCCCAGCCCTAACGGCGCTAGGCGTGTCTCGACCATGCTGCCTTCCCTTCGACGGAATCGATGCGGATTCAGCGTTGCTCGAGATCCTGCTTAGGTATTTGACGAATGTGAACTCGCAAACCGCATGGGGGAGGGTGAACGCCGCCACGAATGAGGAGCTAACGCATGCAACCGTGTCTTTTCTCGCAGTGATCATGACGCTGCTTGCTGCTGCATCTTTCTGAGTAAGGCCGAACGGTCCCATTCTGCTTATCGGAGACCCCGTGATGCCCCATCTGCGTGCGCACTCATGGACTCTACGTAAAACCTGGAGGCTAGCGTAATGTCAAACCAAGCGATACCTGTCGATTTTCCGCGTGATGTCCCTCCTGCCTCGGTGCCAGGTGCGCAGCCCAAGCTCAGCGTGCGCCTCGTCGACGGCAAATACATCACCGGGCTTACCGAAGACGAATGGCTGGAGCGGTACGAAGGCTGCGAGGACCTGGCGCAACAGTTCGTTGCATACTTCACGCGCAAGATTTCTGAGAGTCCTGCATTGACTCGAGAACTCTGCCTGACGCGTGCGCGCAAGGGATTCGCGCTGAAGGTACAGCAAGGCGAGTGGGACTTCTCGGAAGCCGAGCAAGACTGGGTAATGAAACGGGCTCGCGAAATGCTTGGTTGGTAATCCAAAGGCACTCAACGTCGCAGCGACAACCCCTCTGAAAGGCGGAGCCCAGACCAAGGTTTGCGCCTTGTGACGCATCCCCAGCCAGCTCAAAAGTCGGTACCGTGCGCAGAAAGGCTTGCATCCAGATCGGCCGCATCCCAAATCCTTCGCAGAGATCCCGGCGAATCGACATGCCATGGGTCGGATCCCCGTAACCTCGAGACATTGACCAGGGTTGGAACGATCAGCGTATCGATTCGTTTGAATGGCTAGGTATTTTGAGCAGTGAATTCACCCTATCAACCCTACTTTTCGCGTTTGCGCAGACGCCGCGACTAGCCTCTCGGACATGTCTGCGCCAGAGTGGACAGCGGCCTGGCTTGTGACTCAGGGAGATTGAACGGGTTATCCCCGAATGAGCGTAGTGAGGAACCATTCTGACCGAGCAGCACGAAAGTGCTCCCCGCGCCCTGCAAGACATAGAAAACTTCCTTCTTCCCGCTGCTGTCCGACTCGACGGGCAGCTCGACAGTTCGATACGTAGCGAGCATCGGCACGCCTTCGCAAGCCCAGCTCTTGAGTCTATCGGCTGAAATGGAAGTCGCTGTGTACTGGTAAGGGATATGACCTGTGACTGCCACGTAGACTTTGGCAAAGCTCTGTGCGCCGTCCGCCATCGCCGGCTTGAGGAACACAACGCGAACCAGAAAGTAGATTCCTCCGAGGCACACCGTGGCGAAGATCGTTAGGAACAATGCCTGAGTAATCCGTCGTACCGGCTTCGCTGGCACTTTGGGAGCTTCGAGCAGTGCCTTGCGATGCCGCCCTCGCAAGCCAAGCACTTTCCATCGTAACCACTCCGTGTTGGACGACCGGAGAACAACGGGAACGCCTTTGGTCGAAAGGCGAGCCTCTGTTGCAAAGCGCTGGCGCACCCCTAGGTGGTCACGCCCATCTTGCCGTCGTCGCTTTCGGCGTATGGTGGCATTTCTTTTCGCCCACCAATCCGGAATGACCGCGCTAGCCCACACGTATGCCACCGAAACGACAATCAAAATTGCAGCCGTTCGCCAGATGATCGGGCGCTGCGCCCCGATCAGCATCGTGTCGTAGAAATCAGTGTGAAGGACGGTGACCGGAATTCCAGCAGTCTCCGCCCAGGCGTCCAGAAGAGTTCTGCCAATGGCGTAGCTAAGGGTCCCAAAAATCGTAAATGCGACTGCGATCCCTTCAAACATGTGGTCAACGCAATACGCCCAGACCTTTGCGAACCCACTCTTCGCGCTAGAGCCAGCAGAAGATTCTGACCCTCGTTTTCCCCTCCTACACTCAGGAACGAATGGGCGTCTGCGACGCACTGCCCCACCCTCACCAGCCTGAAGAATTATTACCTTGCTGTTATCTATTTGTACGCTTACTTGCTGCGAGCTCATTGTTTTCCAGGGATGCTATCTTCTTTCGGTCGAGAAAATAGTCTATGGTGGCAATAGTCGGACATCTACCCTGTCGAAGTAGGGTGCAATTCTATTTTTAAATGCGTGCTGACGACATTCGAACGCAAGGTCCATTCGGATTGCTGGTCATGTATTCCACCGTCCTGTACGCACTGCAGCGCCAAGGCGTCATACGCTCGTACAACAATCCGGTCGGCGACGTTGCGGAATGGATGGTTTCCAAGCACCTGAAGCTGACATTGATGCCTCCCTCGTGGAAGCATTTTGACGCAACCGATGCTTCTGGTGGGCGATATCAGATCAAAGCCCGTCGGCTATGGGGAAAGAATCGATCCTCGCAATTCACGGTGCGCGGTATAGAAGCGACTCCCTTTGATTATCTTGCCTGCGTCATTTTTGAGGGTGATTTTTTCGTTCGCCGCGCGGCGGTCGTTCCCATGGAACTGCTACGGTTGATCTGTAAGCCAACGAATGATCCGAACGTCCAACGGTTCAACTTTTCGCGAGATGTCATCACACTGCCCGGCGTGTTTGACATATCTGTACTGTTAAGCACCCTCCCCCTTACAGAAAGCGAGGAGAGGCTAGTTGCGAGACTTCGTGCCGTGCGATTACCCCAGAGCAAGTAGCGAGAAGCAGGAGGAGAAGCCCTAGGACTACTGCGCCTAGCCGAAAGACAGCATTCCGGCACCCAGACTACAGCAGCAAAGAACTTGAGGATGTCCATATCAACGACACCTGGTACGGCGCCGCGATCCATATGATTAACACCTGATATAAGAAACCTTCAGGGCGATTCCCCGCCCGATGAGGGGTGCGCTACACACCGTGTTCCTCTACCATCCCGCCTTAAGTTCAAGAAGGGGCGCCTGACATCTCCCGTTGATGCTCATGGAGCGACCCCACTAAATGATAGGTTGGGGAGTTTTGCAATGCGCCAGCCGTGGACAGGGCTGCTAAGTACTGGTTGTTTCGCTCATGGCTCCGTTGAGCCGACGGCGCATCGACGCACTATGGCGCCGAGTTTCGCCTTCTGGCGTACTTCCCAGGTCGCTCGACGGGTTACAACATCGCAGCGGTCAATGGCGAGCCGGCGAGTCAGTCGAAACTGGCTGTGTCTGCTTGCAAGACGCAGAGTCGGCAAGGTTCGACAAGATGAGCCCACAATAGGCGGAGTGGTCAAGTCATGACTAAACCTAGTGTGTCCACTTTCGGCGCCGGCGCATCGATGGTGGGTTACCTCTACCAGATCAGAATCGCGCTGCTGTGGGCGATTCGCCGTAGCCGCACCGGGGATTTCACAATCAGCATCGAGACCCTGGACGATGTGAGCTTTGAAGTCGACGGCGAACCCGCGGCCGTCCTGCAAGCCAAGCACTCGCTCAACGCTGCTGCTACATTGACCGATCTCTGTCCTGAGCTGTGGAAAACGCTGCGTGTTTGGATGGTCGGACTGGCCAGCGGCGAAATTCCTGTCACCACGGCACGTTTTCTAATTGCCACGGCTCAGGCGCCAGAGGGGAGCGCCTCGGCCCTGCTGGGTACCGAAGGAAATAGTCGCAACATCGCTGAGGCTGCTAAACGGCTCAAGCACGCCGCCACCACTTCGAGCAACAGCGACCTCAAAAGCGCATTCGACGCGTTCCTTGCCCTGGACGAAAGTGAGCGGGAACAACTGCTCTCGCGCATTTACGTTGTGCCGGCGCAGCCTGACGCAGCTGCAATCCTTCAGCAGTTACAGGCAGAGCTGTATCACGTCTCGTTACATCACCAAGACCTGTCAGTGCAAATGTTGGAAGGCTGGTGGTTCAGGCGCGTACTGAGCGAGTTGGTGCTTCCCGACGGGGGTATCCCACGCGCCGAAATCGACGCTCAGATATCGGAGATTCAAGAATCGCTCAAAGCTGATTCGCTGCCTATTGACGAAGAGCTCGACGCACTTATGGTTGCGCTCGATCAATTGCCTGCGTTCTCGACACGGCCGTTCTATAAACAGGTGGAGCTAGTCGGCGGCAGTCAACCTCGCATCCGCAACGCGATCACAAGCTACCTACAGGCCTTCCGACAGCGTTCGGCATGGACTCGTAACGATCTATTGTTCGATGCCGACCTGCAGAAGTACGACAGGCGTCTGCATGCCGAGTGGGAGCTGCAATACGCACAGGTCTGCGACGAACTCGGCCCGAATGCTACCGAGGCAGCGATGGCTCAAGCGGGACGCGCAATTCTGAAGTGGGCTGAAGACGCTCATCTCCCCATCCGATCTGGCGTCAACGTACCTTGGGTATGTCGCGGCTCGTTGCACATGCTTGCGGAGGACCGTCGCATCGGCTGGCACCCAGACTTCGCGGCTCGTCTGAAGGCAATTTTCGATTCGCCTGTTGGGGGAGCCTCGGTGTGATGGCCTGGCAGGAACGTACCATTGAGCAGCGCAACCTGCTCAACCCGGCATTCTGTGCCATTGCAGTATGGCACCTTGCGCGCGGCTACAGCGCCGAATCGGCAGCGCTCGTGGCACCCGCTACTGGCTTGCCTCTCGAGCTTGCGTTTGTGGGCT
Source organism: Ralstonia mojiangensis (assembly GCF_023955645.1). Classification (NCBI taxonomy): domain Bacteria; kingdom Pseudomonadati; phylum Pseudomonadota; class Betaproteobacteria; order Burkholderiales; family Burkholderiaceae; genus Ralstonia; species Ralstonia mojiangensis. Next base: position 157,148 of record NZ_JAMXHU010000004.1, read on the forward strand.
CTAGCATCGTGCTACGCGGCCAGACGCGGGATCAGCTACCTCGCACGACTGCCACCTCGGTCGCCACCTGGGTGAACGATCATCCGCTGGAGCGTTCGGCAGTCGCGAAGGGGGTGGTTGTACTTCGGGAAATCGTGCGTGAAGCCCTTATCTTCGGCGCGCAACATGGGGTTCTGTCGCTCAACGGTCGTCGGATCGACGCGAGTGATGCACAGACGAAAAAAATCAATGCCTACTTCCGCGCATCAAGCGAAGAGGCGAGGGACTGCATGCGCCAGGCCCTGTTCGTCGGCCGCTGGCTGTGCAAAGCCGGAGCGCCTCCGACCGTACTGGCGCTATTGGGAGTTCAAGCATGATCCAAATCCGTGCCATCGCGACCTACAGCCACGATGGACGTCAGCGCGTCGTCCCCTTTGAACCCGGCCGCGTCAACATCATCTCTGGGGACTCGCGCACCGGCAAGTCGGCCATCCTCGGCATCATCGAGTACTGTTTTGGCTCCTCGGAAATCGACGTACCTGAAGGCAAAGTCCGGCGTAACGTCGCGTGGTTTGGGCTCTTGCTGCAGACGCGTCGGGGTCAGGCCTTTGTTGCGCGGCAATTGCCGAAGGGGGACAGAAAATCCAATGAAGCAGTCTATGTCCAGACCGACATTGAGGTAGAAATTCCACCGGCGAGTGCACTGCGCCAGACCACCAACCGCGAAGGCTTGCGCTCGTTACTGGGCTCCTGGGTCGGTCTTTCCGACTACTTGCATGAGCCGCCCCCCGGCCAGACACGCGTGCCGCTAGCAGCCACAATCAGCCACGCACTCACTTTCTGCCTGCAGTCGCAAAACGAGATAGCGCAGCGACGCCATCTGTTCCACGGATCGAGCGACCGCTTCCTCGCGCAGGCGATCAAGGACACTTTGCCCTACTTCTTGGGCGCGGTCTCCGACGACTATGTGGCGCAGCAGCAGGAGCTCAAGCGCGTACGCGTGGAAATCCGCCAGGTTGAGCGCAGGCTCGCTGAAGCTGCCGCGATCCGCGGGGAAGGTGTAGGTCGAGCTGATACGCTGCTGGCTGAGGCAAAGGCCGTCGGCCTGACGAAGCTCGACGACAGTGCGCCATGGCAGGAAAAGATCAGCGTCCTACGCATGATCCAAAGTACTCCAATACCCTCCGAGGCGACAGAGGTTGGCGAGGATGCCGAGTTCCGTCGACTGTCTGTCGTGCGCGGTGAACTTGTGCAAGAACAGCGAGCGCTGCAATCGACGCTGGAACGCGCCCGCAGCTTTGAGGGGAACTCCGTGGGCTATTCGGCCGAGGCCCGCGAGCACGCGTCCCGCCTGAATGCGGTGAGTGTCTTTGAACACGAAGCGCCGGGGCACTCGTGCCCGCTCTGTCTGCAAGGTTTGCCCGAAGACTCGCAGGTACCGTCCATCGGCGATCTTCGTGCCGCGCAGAACTACATCGATGAGCGTAGCGGTGCAATTGATTCCGCGACGCCCCGTATCGCAACGGCGATCCAGGACGTTGAAACGAAGCTCGCAGACGTGCGACGCCGTATTGAAGATAACCGCGTCATGCTCACAGCGGTTAAGCGGGCCAACCAGCGCCTGCAGTTGGCCACGGACATCGAGGCCCGGCGCGCTTTGGTTCTCGGGCGAATCAGCCTCTACATGGAGAACATCCCGCAGATGCCGGACGTCAGTGAGCAGCAGGCGCGCCTCAAGGAATTGCGAGTGAAAGAGGCAGAGCTTGACGAGGCCGTGAGCGCCGACACCATACAAGCGAAGATGGAATCCTGTCTGTCCAACGTCAATCGGTACCTCTCGGATTACGCCGAGCGAATTGATCTGGAGTACTCGAACTTCCCGCTTCGCCTGGATCCCCGTGCGCTCTCCATTGTCGCTGACACGCCCGACCGGCCGGTGCCCATGCGCGAGATCGGTAGCGGCGAGAATCATGTGGGTTACCACATCGTTGCGCATCTTGCGCTGCATACATGGTTCGCGAACCGCGACAGACCTGTGCCAGCTTTTCTGCTGCTCGACCAGTTGTCGCAGGCGCATTTCTCGCCCGACAGCGCCCCAAGCGAGGGTGTGACTCAAGAGAAAATCGACGCGGACCGCAAGGCGGTGAAGCGGCTCTTCGGACTTATCTTCGACGTGGTAGAGAGCCTTAACGGCAAGTTTCAGGTCATTATTACCGACCACCCAGATTTCAGCGACGACACGCGGTTCCAGAGTGCCGTTCGAGAACGATGGCGGAACGGACTCAAGCTAGTTCCAGAAGACTGGCCAAGTGAGCTTTGACCTGCCGCCCGCGAGCATCTGCCCGCCAATGTGGTATCTCAACGAGGTCGGGACGCCATGACATCTGAACACGAGGAGGAGCGAGGTGTACACGAAGCATGAACTCGGATCGAGCAGCCATGCTGCGCCGTCGATACCTGGCGGACAGATCCTCTACATCGTCGGCAATGGTTTCGACCTGCACCATGGCGTCCAGTCCTCTTACGCGGCCTTCGGCAAGTATCTGAAGCAGGTCGATGGCGACACCTACGATGAACTGGAGCGCTACTTTTCTGTCGACGACGACTTCTGGTGGGAATTTGAGGAACAACTCGCCCATTTGGATGCCGACTCGCTCATCGACGATGCTGGAGTTTACTTGGCCTCCTACGGCGCTGACGATTGGAGCGACTCAGGACACCACGACTACGAGTACGAGATAAGGCGAGTGGTGGTCGCGATCTCCTCTACGCTGCGCCGTCGCTTTGGCGAATGGGTACGGCAGCTCGTCATTCCGTCGTCGGCGATGGTCAAAAACAAGCTGCTGCCGTTGCGACGGGACGCCCGCTATCTCACCTTCAACTACACCGACACGCTGCAGCGTTTGTACGGTATTCCGGATGAGAGTGTGCTCCATATTCATGGGACGGCAGCGCGCGAGAGGGATCAACTGATACTTGGACACGGCTGGGAGCGCTCGCCGGCCGATTACTTTTCACACAATATTGATCCTGAATCCGATGATGTCCGCGTCATTGGTGGCTATGAGATCGTCGATCAATACTTCACCGAGACGTTCAAGCCCACAGCGCGCGTAATCGAGACGCATCAGCCCTTTTTCCAAAGCCTGTCAGGTATCAAGAAAATATTCATCATGGGGCACTCACTCTCGCACGTCGACCTTCCCTATCTGGAGGAGATGCGTCGACATCTAGGTGACGGCGAGATTCAGTGGCAGGTGAGTTTTCACGGGTCTTCGGAGGGCGTCGAAGCTGGCATGGAGAGGATTGGTGTCAATGCCAGCGATGTCCGCTTCGTGCCGCTAACAAAGCTCGCCCAGTGGGCCTGTCCGTGATGGCGTCGCGTGTCGTGCCTCCTGTGCCTCGCCCCCGCATCCCCACGGGTGCGGGTGTGGAAAATGATCCCGAGATCGCCGCTGCATTGGCCTGGCTTGCCGCTTGCTCTGGAGACGCTCAAGCTTTCTCTGCCAGGTTGGTCGGCGCGCAGCAGCGCTACCGTGAGATTACGTCCGATGCTTCCGCCTACGGCAGGGATCCATTGTGGACCGATCTCGGCCCGGACATAGTGGCCGCGTACCTTGCTCAGGGAAAGTCACTGCTTGATGACCGCCGGTCATACGACTTCGCACTCGTGTCCCACGTCGCGCCCTGGCTCAAGCAGCTCGGTGCGAATCTGCGAGCCCTAGCAAAAGTCGAAGGCGCGTCGGACCGGGCGCTGCGCATGCTTCGTACTAGCCAAGTCCCTCCCGACAGCGCACTGTTCGAGCTGGTGATGGCGAGCAACTATGCAGCGGAAGGCTTTGACGTCGAGTTTATCGAGGAAGGATCGAGAAAGACGCCTGACCTGCGGCTCTCCGGTGGCGAATTGGGCCGCGAACTGTTCGTGGAGTTGAAACGCCTGCAGCGAGGAGACTATGAGCTCGAGGAGCGGCGCCGACACGTGGAAATCTTCCGCCAGCTCGAGATATTCCTGCATGAGCAACGCTTATCTGTCGATGTCGATGTGACCTACAACAGGGAGCTGGCCGACGTGCCAGTCGACTACCTCCGTCAGCACGTGGCCCGTGCTATGGCTAGCCCCATCGTTGTCCCCGACGGCTACCCGTGGTGCGATGAGTTCGGCAGCGGCCACATCCGCGACGCCAACGTGGCTGCCGTACATCGCGACACTCGAGAAAGCTATCTCTATTTTGGAACAAAGATGGCGCGACTCCTGTCGGGGCGTGTCGTGTCAGAGAATGGCTATCACCTCGCCGCACGAGCCTCGCCCAGTCCGAAGGACCCTAGGTATGTTGAACGAATGGAGTATGGATCCGTTGTGACGTGGAAGTGCATTGCGCCGGCCTCAATCGATCGCAAGGCCAAATATGTTCGCAGCAAGCTTGCGGAAGCAGACAAGCAAATTGCCGACTACGGGCGGGGCATCATCCATATCGCGATGGATGCCACGCTGCACAGCGAGGCATCGGATCTTCGGCAGCGACGTAACCAGGGCACGGTCGGCACGTTTCAGATGAACTCTCAGGCTGTCATCGTCTACCTGCACTATTTCGTCCCAAGGGTGTCTGAGGAGCACTCGTGGCTCATAGACGAAACGGTCGACGTATTCAGCCGGCTCGAGCCGCCGCCCCCACCGTTTCTAGCATTTCCCAGCTCGAAGGCGCTCAACAATGATGAACCCGCATGGCGGCAGCACCTGCGACCATCTAAAGCATAGAGAATCCGTGTCAACATCGGAGCGATGGCTTCCTGCACGCGGCCGGGCATGCTGTACGGGGCGGCAGTAAGGCTGTTCTGGCGGAAAGCAGCGGAGGATGGCTTCTTGCTCTCTTTTGGATGCTCGTGGTGCCAGCGAACGATCAGAGTGCGACGCACAGGCGCTTTCCCAATCGAGCTTCCCCGCAAAGGCTTGTCACACCTAGCCTCGACAGACTATTGCTAAATTTCGCTGGGACCACGAAGCCAAATTCAGGGGGGCTCGACATACTTGCTGCCTTTTTTTTAAGCACAACACCTTCTTAGAAATCAACGGGTTAGCAGCGCCCTTTCCGACAGACTTTATTTTTTTGGATCAGAGTGATCGGTAAAAATAAAGTCTGTCGGATGTAAATTAAGTCTGTCGAGGTGGCTTGTGGTTCGCATAGGCGCAGGCGCGCCAAGGCGGCTCTCCTTTTCCTTACTGGCCATGCTCGGAGACCGCCGTTCCCGTTTGTGCGATCTCCTTGGTGAGTTGCATCACCGTGCGGCTTGCAAGCGTCAGATCGCCATGACGCGACATCGCCAGCGCGATGTATCGATAGACCGTCGGGTCCACCACCTTGGCCGCCTGCAGCCGCTCTTCGCGCACGGCGTTGGCGATGGCGTAGGGCCCCAGCAGCGCGTACATGCCGCCGTCTTCGACGATGCGCGTCTGCAGGCTGAGGGAATCCGCTTCCACCACGACGTTCAGAGAGATGCCGCGTTGGGTCGCGAGGTGGTCGAGCCAATCGCGCCAACTGCTGGGCCGGCAGAACGAAACCAGCGGTAAACCGTTCACCGCCGCAAACGGCACGGTGGGCTCGGCCAGAAGCGGATCGCCGGGTGTGCCAACCAGGTATGTCGCGGCTTCGGTCAGATAGATGTCGCCGTGCTTGGGTGTCGGGCTGTGCCGGAACAACAGGGCAAGATCAACGCTGCCGTCTTCCAGCCAGGTTTCCAACTGCGCGCCTTGACCTTCTCGCACGCTGAGTTGCACGAGCGGATAGCGCTCGCGCAAGCGGTAATACAGCGTGCTGACCAGAGGATGCGCCGTAGAGGGAATGATGCCCAGACGTACGGTCCCGATCGGTTTGCCGGCTGAGCTTTGAATGTCATTGGCCAACTGCTCCGTGCCCGCCAGCCATGCCCGCACCTTCGGTGCGATGCGCTGCCCCAGTTCCGTGAGCACGACGCCCCGGCCCGTCCGCTGAAACAATCGGCCGCCGGCTGCCTGCTCCAGCTCTGCAATCTGACGGCTGATATGGGGCTGCGTGGTGCCGTGCGCCAATGCCACCTTGCTGAGGCTGCCAAGCTCGGCGGCCTCGATGAACAGTTTCCAGCCCGCGTAATCCACCGTGTCCCCACGCTCTTGATATGTCAATTTAGTATATCTGAAATGCCGGAATTCATCCTTCCGGCATGCCTCGTGCCTCCCTAGACTGCATCGCAAGCACGTTGACCACCCAGGCGTTCCAAGGCTTCGCCGGCGACGAGCGCTCCCCGGGCACAGGCATGACGCCCCCGGGAAGACCTATCGATCCACTCGTGAGGAGACTCCATGAAAGACATTGATCTGCGCGGCCTCGTACCCGCCCCCGTCACCCCGTTCACCCGCGATGGTGCCGTCGACCACGCGGCCATCCAGCGGCTAGGCAAGTGGCTCGGCAGCTTTGACGGCGTGAAGGGCCTGGTCGTGCTCGGACACGCCGGCGAAGGCACCTTCCTTTCACAGGATGAACAAACCGCCGTGATCGAGAGTTTCGTGAAGTCGGTCGACGGCAAGCTTCCCGTCATCGCCGGCATCACGCTCGAAGGAACGCAGGTGGCCGCGGCCGCGGCCAAGCGCGCCGTCAAGGCCGGAGCCTCGGCTGGTCTGGTCTATCCGTCGCACGGCTGGCTGCGCTTCGGTTACCAAAAAGGTGCACCGCAGGACCGCTATCGCGCCATCTATGAGGAAAGTGGCCTACCGCTGATCCTCTTCCAGTATCCGGACGTGACCAAGGCAACGTACAACCTGGAAACACAGCTCGAGATTGCCGCGCAGCCGGGCGTGTTCGCCATGAAGAACGGCGTACGCAACATGCGCCGCTGGGATACCGAAATTCCCGTGATCCGCCGCGAGAACCCCGATCTTCAGATCCTGACCTGTCACGATGAATACCTGCTGCACACCATGTTCGATGTAGACGGCGCACTGGTGGGATACGGCAACATCGCGCCCGAACTGCTGATCGAACTGATCGCAGCGGGCAAGGCCAAGGACTACCCTCGCGCGCGCGCCCTGCATGACAAGCTGTTGCCGATCACGAAGAACGTCTATCACCGTGGCTCGCACATGGAGGGCACCGTCGCGCTCAAGCACGCGCTCGTCGCACGGGGCATCCTTGAGCACGCCACTGTGCGCCCTCCGCTGCTGCCGCTGGAACCCGGCGCGGAGATCGACATTGCCAACGCGATGCGCTCGGCCGGCCTGAGTAGCCCGGGTGCCGGTGTGGTGCAGCCTCTTGCCGCATAAGGCAAGCAGGCTGCCGGCAACGCCTTAAGGGCGTGCGCACACCATAAGCGGTACCTGTCCGGGCGTGATACAAGCGCTATCAAAGCGCCACGCCCGGCGCCACAGCCGACCGACGGCTGCCACCAGAACAACAAGATCATCGATGCAGGGCGCAACCCGCAGCCTCGCATCAGAACAATGACATCTGGAGACAACATGACCATCACCACGCCCGCCCTGGCACACCACGGCGTGCAGGAGAGCGCGCGCGCAGCGTCGGCCGATTCCGGCTTGCGCGCCGCACAGCTTCTCTTTCGTATCGAGAACGTCCCCTTCAGTCGCTGGCACACGAAGGCCCGCATCATCATGGGCAGCGCCACGCTGTTCGACGCCTTTGACGCGCTATCGCTGGCCTTCGTCATGCCGGTGCTTGTGGGACTGTGGCATCTCTCACCGGGCGAGATCGGCGTGTTGATCGCCGCCGGTTATCTTGGACAGGTGATCGGCGCGCTGGTGTTCGGCTGGCTGGCTGAGCGTCTGGGCCGAGTGCGAAGCGCCACCATCACGGTCGGACTGATGTCCGTCATGAGTGTGGTGTGCGCGTTTGCCGGTAACTTTCAGATGCTGTTTCTGTGCCGGTTCCTGCAGGGCATCGGCGTTGGGGGTGAAGTGCCGGTGGCGGCGACTTACATCAACGAGTTGTCGCAAGCGCACGGGCGCGGACGCTTCTTCATCCTGTACGAACTGATCTTTCCGCTGGGGCTGCTGGCGGCGGCCCAGGTTGGCGCGTTCCTTGTGCCCCGCTTTGGCTGGGAATACATGTTTCTGGTCGGGGGCATCCCAGGCATTCTCGTGGCGCTGCTGATCATGCGCTTGCCGGAGTCGCCGCGCTGGCTGATCGGCAAGGGCCGCTTTGACGAAGCCGAACACGTGATCCGGGACATTGAAGCCAGCACGCCCCGCCGCAATCTCGACCCGCAACGCGACAGCACCGAAATCGATACGCGAGTCGCCACGCTGCTCGAGGGCATTCGCACACGTCGCAAGGGCTCATGGAAGGAACTGTTCTCGCCACTGTACCGTGGCCGGACCCTCGTCGTGTGGGTGCTGTGGGCCAGTTCCTACTTTGTTGCCAACGGCATCAATAATTGGCTTCCGAGCCTGTACAAGACTGTGTACCACCTGCCGCTGCAGGAATCTCTGCATATGGCGTCAGTCTCAAACGTCCTGAGCACCTGTGCAGTGCTGGTGTGCGCCCTCCTGGTGGATCGCGTCGGCCGTCGGCGCTGGGCTATGGCGTGCTTCCTGATCAGTGGTGCCTTGCTGGCTGCATTGGCGGCGATCGGTGCCGGCAGTGCGCTGTCCGTGATGATCCTGGCGTCTTCTGCCTACGCTGTGATGGGCACGACCACCGTACTGCTGTATCTCTACACGCCTGAAATCTATCCAACCCGCATGCGTGCCATCGGCACCGGGCTGGCGACGTCATGGTTGCGTGCCGCATCGGCTGCAGCGCCGGCCATCGTCGGAGTGGTTCTCGCCGGCTACGGCATCGCGTCGGTGTTTGTCATGTTTGCGCTGGTGAACGTTATCGGCCTGCTGGCGGCCATGCGCATGATCGAGACCACCAACCGGGCGCTCGAAGACATCTCGCCCTAGGTATCGAGGCGCCGCCGCGCGCCATCCCCCTGCCTTCCTGTATTGCCCCAAGAGGGTCGCCATGTGCGACCGCCTCTTGGCGGAGCGCACCCAAAAAACCATACAAAACCCCGTCGCGGTGCCACGCACGGGTACAACACAGAGGAGACCTCACCATGAAAACCACGTCCTGGCTGATCGGCATGAGCATCGGTGCAGCCACCCCGATGATGGCCGCCGCACAGTCCGTCACGCTCTACGGCCTGGTGGATACCGGCGTTGAATACGTCAATAACGTTGGGGCCGCGAAAAGCGGGCTGGTGCGCATGCCGAACCTCACAGGCACCGTGCCGTCGCGGTGGGGGGTGCGCGGCAAAGAAGACCTGGGCGGCGGTCTGCATGCCGTCTTCACGCTTGAATCGGGCTTCGCGCCGGACTCCGGCGTCTCGAATCAGGGCGGACGGCTATTCGGCCGGCAAGCAAACGTGGGGCTCAGCGGGGCGTGGGGCGAGGTGACGTTTGGCCGACAGAACACCATGCTGTTCTGGGCGATTCTCGACTCGGACATCCTTGGACCCAACGTCTATGGCGGTAACGCATTGGACAGCTACCGCCCGAATGCGCGTGTCGACAATGCCATCGCTTACAAGGGCAAGTTCGGCGGCCTCACCGTGGGCGCCACGTATAGCTTCGGCCGGGATACGGTCAATGCCGGTGCCAACCCAGCCGGCACCAACTGTGCCGGCGAACTGGCATCGGACAGCCGCGCGTGCCGCGAGTGGTCCGCCTTGGTCATGTACGAAACCGGCACCTGGGGCATCTCAACCGCGTACGACTCGCTGCGAGGTGGCCCCGGCGCAGCGGCTGGCCTCACCAGTAGCAAACTGAAGGACGATCGTCTGCTCCTCGGGGCTTACGCGTTATTCGACAAAACAAAGGTGGGCATCGGCGCTTCGTTCCGCAACAACGAAGGTGGCGCGCCATCACACAGCCAGTTGTACTACGCAGGCGCGTCCTACGACATCACACCCGCCTTCAACCTTGCAGGGCAGGTCTACTATCTGCACTTCAACAACAGTGCCAACAAAGCGTGGCTAGGTGCCATCCGGGGTACCTACGCTTTCTCAAAGCGGACGTCGGTGTATCTCACCGGTGGGTACATCGATAACGGTGGGCAGTCGAACCTCTCAGTGAGCGCCGGCGGCAGTGGAGGGACGAGCAACCCCGCGCCCGGCGGCAATCAACTCGGGGTGATGGCCGGCATGAAACATTCGTTTTAGCAGCCGCTGTTTAGTCGCCATCACGCTATCCATAATCCGCAGGGACGACAGGCCTTCACCGGTCTGCTGTGAGTGCCGCCCTACAAATAGAAGGCCCCTGCGCGCTTTGGTTTACCGTTCTTCTACTGGGTACCAGTTGCTCCGGGTGTCGATCACCTTGCCCCTGCCTGGATCGTCTTCGAGAACGGTCAACGCACGATAGCTTCGCTGCAATTAAAGTCGGCGTTGATCGGTGCGGTGTGGGCTAGCCTCGTGCCAGCATGCTAGAGCCTGTCTTGCCCCAATGAAGAGAAACGGGTCGGGTCCCGGGTGCTAAGTCGATTCGCCACGATCCACCCTATCGCCGCCGATACCGGCACAAGACAAAGCAGTGCTGCCGAGATGCCTTTGCTGGCACCAGTGAGGACATGAAAGTTGGCCACTGCGAGTGCAAGAACCGTGCACAGTGCCAGACTGGCGGTCACGGGCAGCAACCTCACCCGCGCGAAGCTGTATCCATGCGTCTTGTGGAAGAAGAAGGCAACGACAGCAAATGCAGTTGCGATCATCAGCGTGAGAACACACACCGTCGCGAGATTACTCAACCATGCAAATACCGTCAGTACGGGGTCTGCGTGGATCAGCGCAAACCCCACAACAACGACAGCGCATAGGGCGGTCTGCAAGAGAGATGCAACGTGAGGACTCTGAAATCGTGGGTGTGTCCAGCCAAGTCGCTCCGGTAGAAGGCCTTCGCGCCCCATCGAGTAGAAATAGCGTGCGGTTGAGTTGTGGAAAGCGATCAGCCCCGCGTAGATGCTGGCAATGAACATGCTACGCAGCACAACCGTGAAGGTACTCCCTGCATAGGTCTCCGAGAGCGAGTACAGGAAGTTGGTGGGATCGCTTAGCGCGGCGATCATGCCAACCACCTTGCTGCTGCCGGCTCCAAGTACTAGGCACCAGAGCGAGAACGAGTAAAAGCACCCAACGAGCAGGATCGCGGCGTAGGTCGCAATCGGAATGCTGCGTTTCGGGTCCTTGGCTTCTTCGCTGTAGATCGTAGTCGCCTCAAAACCGATGAACGCGGCAAAGCAGAACAGCAATCCGATGAACGGGTTTCCGCCAGCGACGACACTCGGCGCGAATGCATGCGCGTTGATCCCTTCCGCACCGCCGTGACGCAGGATCAACAGGTCAAGTGTCAGAACAACTAGATATTCCGCCATCACGAATGCGGCAAGGATCCTTGCCGAGAAGTCGATCTGACGATAGCCGAAATAAGCCACGCTTGCCATGGCAACCAGAGCGCACCCCCACCATGGCACGTTCACCTTGAACTCCGCGAGCAGCGCTTCCGATGCAACCGCACCCAGCATGCCGTAGAGAGCGAACTGCAGCGTGACATAGCCCAGGATCGCGACCATCGCCGCCGCCCCTCCGGCTCGGCCGCCCAGTCCGCGCGCGATCATTGCGTAGAAGCCTCCAGCGCTTGTCACGCGAGCGGCCATTGCCGTATAACCCGCGGCAAAGACCAACAAGATGCCTAATGCCATCAGTACAAGCGCAGGCGTTCCGGCACCATTCCCCAGCAGTATTCCGATCGGGAATCCTCCTGCGACCACACTGAGCGGGCTTGCCGCAGAGATCACCAACAGCGTAATGAACGCGGCACTCAGCGAAGAACGATGCAGTTGCGTGGACCGGGCGCCGGCGGATTCTTGCCTCTGCTCCGGCGTTGAAGCCGTCACTTCCATTGTCTTTGTCTCCTTGCACCGCGTTCGATTTGAGGCCGGAGCGCTGCCAATAACATTCGCTTCCGTATGAAGTGAAGGCAGTCTATGGGGTGCAGTTGGAAGGTCGGTATCCCGGATCGGCACGGGATCGCTCAGAAGCCGGCAACAGCAGCCCGACGGCCGCCATATGAATGAAGTACTTCCTGAAAACGTGCAGTGTGCGGCCGCTGCGCTCCTCGCCACGACCTTGTGAGAGCGACGCTTATGCCATTGCGGCGGCGGCAACTCTCTTCATGGCGCGGTCTTTCTGATGTTTCTATCCGCTCGTTTTGTTTGCGAGGGCAACTCACCGAACAACTCGTGGTACTCGGCTGCGAAATGGCTCATGTGATAGAAGCCCCAGTTCGTCGCGGCATCGCCAATGGAAAGATCGCAGGCTTGGGTCGACATCAGTTCCCGCCTCACACCATTCAGCCGGACAGAGCGCAAATAGTTCAGTGGCGTGGTCTCCGCAACCGTACGGAAACTGTTCTGCACGGTGCGACGGCTTATCTGAAGCCGTTGGCACAAATCGATGACGCTTGGCGCGTTCGTCACATCTGACAGCGTCAGGCGATGGCACTTGTCGACGATAAAACTGTGAACGGAGCTACTTTGACGTTGTGCTCGATCGCACGACGGATCAGACAGGAGTTGCAGCATACCGTTGAGCATGACCTCCTCCAGCGCCAACTCCTGAGCGCCTTCCTGATCCGAGCAGCAAAGCGCGTCGGAAAAAACCCCCAGCAATTGATTTCGCCGATCTGCAAGCCTCTGCTCCGGCAAGCGGATCACCGGCTGGCGAAGAAGTGTACGAATCTCTCCAGCCCAAGGCGTTCTTTCCAGCGCGGTCTCGAACAGTTCACGCTCGAACGTGATGGACAGCATGTCCATGCCCATTGGCATATGGAACATGAATTCCTCACCGCCACGCAGAACAAAAATGGTGTTGTCATCCGCCTCACGGCCCTGCACTCGGATGGCACCTGGGACCGCAATGGGTATCGCAAAACAGACCTTGTCTTTGGGCGCCTCACCGTGCTGCACCACCCTCCGGTTGATTTGCTCACGGAACACATGACAGCGGCTGCTATCGAGCTGCATCAACGCGCTTTCAAGCGGGCCGGCGGAAATCTGACTATAGGTCTGGTTCCATTCGCGCACGGCCGAAGCGTGCACGTGCACATCCTGGAATCGACTGATGCTCTGATTCATGGTGCAAACAACCTCTGGGGCGATTGAGGTACAGGACTCTGCGGTGCGGTGAGACGGACCCACAAAGCGCACAAATTGTGCCAATCGGCATCTGAGTTGCTCTACCCGGGAAAACCCGGCGCGGCAACGCTTCGGTGCAGTCTCTAACGCACTCTTCTGCACCATCGGCACGTCACGAGCACGCCACAACGGTGCGCCGCAGGGGTGCCGCTGGGGTGCCGCTCGCACCAAACCGGACATTCCCCGCCCCCCGCCCGGGTAAGTCAACACGGCGCAGGCGTCATCTCCAGCGGTTTCGAGTTGCTCATTTGGGATACCGCCAAGTGCGTGCCCGCCACGACACTGATTCCGTCGCCACCGGCAGGTGGCTGCACCGAACCCTCGAACTCAGCGCGATCGCCCGCTGAAGACCCTATACGGAGACCCAATGACTTACGAAAATGCCCGCTTCTGGCATCCGATGATGCATCCCGCTGCCATGAAACAGCGCAAGCCGCTGCGTATTGTTCGCGGCGACGGATGCTATGTCTACGACGATGCTGGTAACAAGTTCGTTGACGGCGTAGGTGGTCTGTGGAACGTGAACGTCGGCCACAATCGTCCCGAAGTCAAAGCCGCTATCGTGAAGCAGCTGGACGAACTGGAGTACTTCCAACTGTTTGATGGCGTCTCCAACCCGCCAGCAGAGCAACTCTCCGCGCGACTGGTTGACTTGCTTGAACCGGAAGGGATGAAGCGCGTCGTCTTCAGCTCCAACGGTTCCGACGCGACGGAAACTGCGCTCAAGCTCGCGCGCCAGTACTGGAAATTGCTTGGGCAGAAAGACCGCACGAAGTTCATCTCTCTCAAGGAGGGCTATCACGGCAGCCATTTCCTGAGTGCCTCGGTGAATGGCAACACCGTCTTCCGCCGCAACTATGAGCCGCTGATGCCGGGTTGCTTCCAGGTACAGAACCCCTGGGTCTATCGCAACCCCTATACCCACGACCCGGAAGCACTATCGGATCTGTGTGCCGGCATGCTCGAGCGCGAGATCGAATTCCAGGGCCCGGACACGGTGGCTGCATTCATTGCTGAGCCCGTGCAAGGCGCTGGCGGCGTCATCGTCCCTCCCGCGAGTTTCTGGCCGAAGGTACGCGCGATTTGCGACAAGTACGGCGTGCTGCTGATCGCCGATGAGGTGGTCACCGGATTCGGCCGTACAGGAAGTCTGTTTGGCGCACGTGCGTGGGGCGTCAAGCCGGACTTCATGTGCTTTGCCAAGGGCCTTTCGTCTGGCTACGTACCGCTCGGTGCCACGGCATTCAACGGCCGTGTGGCAGATGCGTTTGAATCCAACCAGGACTTCACCGGCCAATTGATGCACGGCTACACCTATGCAGGCCACCCTGTCGGCTGCGCTGCCGCACTCGCAAGCCTCGACATTGTGGTGGGTGAAGATCTTCCGGGTAATGCCGGCAAGCAAGGAGCGCATCTGCTTGAAGCGCTGCAGCCTTTCGTTGATCGCTTCGAGTCGATTGGTGAAGTTCGCGGCAAAGGCCTGATGCTGGCGATCGACTTGGTCAACGACAAGGCAACCCGCGAGCCGATCAGCCCGATGTCTGGCTACGCCTATAGCGTCGCGGAAGCCGCGCGCCGCAATGGAGCCATCGTGCGGCCGGTGGGTACCAAGATCATTCTGTCGCCGCCTCTCGTGATTCAACGCCCGGAAGTCGATCGAATCGTTGCTGCACTGGATGCAGCTTTCAAGGAAGTGCCTTTCGTTCGATAAACCCGACGCACGCCTCTCATCTTTCGAACAACGACATGAGCCACTACCTGAAGCATTTCATTGATGGCGCAGAGGCGGAGGCTGCCGACGGCGGCCGTATGCCCCTCTTGAACCCGGTCGACGAGCGCGAATATGCAACGGCCGCTCGCGGCACAGCGGAAGACATCGACCGTGCCGTGGCCGCCGCGCATGTACAGCTCACCACGGGCGAATGGAGCAAGCTCAGCGGGGCGCAACGGGCACGCCTGCTGAGCCAATTGGCAGACTTCGTGGAGCGCGATACCGATCTGCTGGCCGACATGGACGCCAACGCTATCGGACGCTCTCCCATGGAGCCTCGCATGATGGATGTGCCCAACGCCGTTGCAAACTTGCGTGCGGCGGCCGGCTGGGCGAATCAGCTCGAAGGTCGCACCATCCCGACCTCCGGGTACATGGGCGTTCCCACGCTCTCGTATACGGTGCGCGAGCCGATCGGGGTGGTCGGAGCCATCGTGCCTTGGAACTCGCCTCTGATGATCACCTGCTGGAAGCTTGCCGCGCTGCTTGCCGCAGGTTGCACCGTTGTCGTCAAGCCCGCGGAGGAAACGCCGCAGTCAGCACTGCATCTCGCGGCGCTTTGCAAGGAAGCGGGCTTTCCGGACGGTGTTGTCAATGTGGTCACGGGCTATGGCGAAACCGTGGGCCGCGCCTTATGCGAACACCCCGACGTCGCCAAGATCAGCTTTACCGGCAGCCCGGAGGCTGGACGTGCGATTCAACGCAGTGCAGGCCCTCTATTCAAGCGCGTGGCGCTGGAACTGGGGGGCAAGAGCCCGCAGATCGTGTTCGACGACGCATCCTTCGAAGAAGCGTTGCGTGGCTGTGCGCTTGGCCTGTTCGTCAATCAGGGCCAGGTCTGCGCGGCAGGCTCGCGCATCCTTGTTCAGCGTGGAATCGCGCAGCGCTTCGCATCGGCGTTGGCGGAAGCAGCTTCCATGGTCAACGTCGGCAATCCGCGCCAGCCGGGCGTGCAGATGGGCCCTGTCGCCAAGAAGCAGCAGTTCGAGCGCGTCAACCGGTACATCCAGCGCGGCCTTGAAGAAGGCGCCGAACTTCTGGCGGGTGGCGTCTCGTCACCGGATCAAGGGTGGTTCGTCAAACCCACGATTTTTGCCAACGCAACCAACTCCATGGCCATCGCCCGCGAAGAAATTTTCGGGCCAGTCGGCACGGTCATCCCGTTTGACACGGAAGAGGAAGCGATTGCGCTGGCCAACGATTCGGAATATGGCCTGGCCGCAACCATCTGGACACAAGACCTCACACGGGCCCATCGGGTCGCAGCCAAAGTCAAAGTGGGTGCCGTTGGCGTGAATTGCTGGAGCCCACTGGACGCAAACCTGCCATGGGGCGGCCTGAAGTCAAGCGGAATTGGGCGTGAAGGCGGCCTTGCTGGCGCCCAGGCCTACACCGAAGAGAAGGTCGTCACCGTTCTTCTCCCCTCCTGACTTGAACAACGCGGAGCAACTAGGCACGCGTTGGAGGAATACGCTTGAATAGGTACGGCAGGCGCCAAATGCGCTTGTGGTTGCCTGCCAGCCCCCCTACAGCAACACGTGAATACGGATAGCCATGGCGGCGCTTCGGCGCGGTGATGGCTACCATCCGCCCCATCAGCGCTTCGTCCTCATTTCAGTTGTGTCACTCGTACCGAAACAGCAGGCGCGAATCCCTGCCAGCCAGCAAGCCGCCGTGCCCCATGTTTGGAGCTGCACTGGTGCCGCGCAAATCAACACGAATTGGCCCGTCGAGCAACAAGGCAAGACCTTCGCGTTGCAGGCCGAAGAGTCACGAATCTCACATTTGGAGAGAAAGGCACAAATCCCTTATTTAGGGATTTGCCAGGCTATAAAAGGCCACCCTATTGCACCAATAAATTTATTCAATCCCATATTGCAGGAATTTAGGTACTAACACCTACGGTGCAGAACAGTGGGCGCCGCTTAGAATTCTTCACAGGATCAGGCCTGCACGACGGCGAACAGCCAAGAGGTCGAATCTTCTTCCATACAACAGCCTCCGCCATGCCGCGACCGCGTACATGGCGGGATGGCCAGGGCTCCTACAACCACTTAGTCACCCCTCTTCGCCATGAGTAGAACTTCAGACGGCCTCAGCATCGCGCGCGGATGCGCTGCCACCCAGGGCTTGAGCTCTTCAGCAGTGCTTGAAAGGACGCGACTACCGGATGACGAATACGACGTAGTCGTTGTCGGTGCTGGATTTGCAGGTCTCACCGCGGCTCGCGAGTTGGGGGCAAGAGGATTGCGGGTGGCAATCGTCGAAGCGAGGGATCGCATCGGCGGCCGTACCTTCGTCACGGAGCAAAACGGTCAGAAATACGAAATCGGCGGGACGTGGGTGCATTGGGGACAGCCGTACATTTGGAATGAACTCCATCGATACGGCCTAGCCATCACCGAATCGCTGAGCGGCACGGCTGACACCATGAGCGTACTGGGCGAAGGTGGCCTGACCACGGATACCTCGGAAGCGATCGGCAAGGAACTCGAAGAAGTCCTGACCGCCTACTGCGACATCGATGGGGCACAGTGCCGAGTGGCTTTCGCAAACCCACATGCGGCGTCGCCCGAGCTTCTCGCAAACTCCGATGAACTCAGCCTGGCAGATCGTTTTGCGTCCATCCCTTCTGAGGGCCGTCAGCGCGATCTTCTGCTGTCGTTCTTGACCATGAACGCAGCCACAGATCCTGCCAAAGGCGGGTTCCATGACCAGCTGCGTTGGTGGGCACTCGGTGAGTATTCAGCCGATTCTTTGTTGAAGCGGTTGGGCCGTTACAAGATCGCGGAAGGCACCTCCGCACTGGCCATGGCAATGCTCGAAGATTCGAATGCAGACCTGGCACTGGGCCAGCCTGTCTCCCAAATCCGTGTGATCGATGGCACGGTGCACGTCCAAACAAGGACGCTGGATGTCAAATGCAAATGCGTTGTTGTCGCCGTGCCCCTGAACGTGCTCAGTGATATTGATTTTGGGACTCAATTGTCTGAGGCCCGTTCCGCCGCACATGAGGAGCGGCATGTCTGTGCCGGCACAAAATTCATTGCTCGCGTGGACCGCAGTGTCGGAGCTTGGGTAGGCTTCGCCCCATTTCCGAATCCGTTGACGATGGTGGTGGCGGATCGCGAAGTGGACGGCAAGTCGGTGCTCGTGGGTTTTGGTCCGGACGATAGCATCAAGCTCGATGACATCGAACTGATCGAGGCCGAACTGCGAAAGTTTCTACCGGGGATCAGCGTCGAGGAAGTATTTGCCCACGACTGGACCCGCGATCCATACGCCAAGGGAGGATGGACGTGGTTCTCCCCTGGCCAGACCTCCAAGGTGCTCCCCACGCTGCAAACGCCGGCGCCCCCTCTCTTCTTTGCAAATACTGACTGGGCAAGCGGCTGGCGCGGATTTATCGACGGCGCGATTGAAGAAGGGATTCGAGCGGGGCGCAACGTCCTCTCGTTTTTGCGCTCGACCAAATGAAGGTTTGATCGAGCCAGCTCATCGTGGCCGCCTCCGCGCCGCATCCAACTCTCACATAAAGGAATAGCAATGAATCTGAACGAAGCCATCGAGAAAATGCAGGCCTTGTGCCGAAGTGGAGACGCACAGGCTTTTTACCGCGAGATGTTTGCGGATGATGCAGCTGTCTCAGGAGAGGGAGCGCCGGGCATTACAACAGGCTCGGAATTGCTGCCCGCGCTGACGGAAATGCTGAAAACCACACCACACCTATCGATCCGTGCAGTGCGGACAACCGACCTCGGTGATGGAGCGGCCATTACATGGCTGGAGTGGACGTCGCCGACCGCGGACGGCACGCCCGGGGAAACGATCGCATTCCGGTCACTAACGGTTTGGCGCAAGCGCGGCGCGAGTTGGGTCATCGCGGCAGACATGTACGGGTCCGGCGCATTCGCCGCCTCCTGAGCGGACAGTCGCTCAGGACGGAAAGCAGAGGAAGAGCCCATGCCGGAATCATCTACCCAACCAAACGAGCACACGAGTCTCAAGCGAGACACGATCGGCTGGTTCACCATCTTCTTGATGGTCATCACGACCAATGGTCCCTTGACGTCTATGGGAGGGGGTGTCCCGGCCAGCATTACGTTTGGCAACGGCATCGGATTGCCCGGCTCATATCTCATAGTCTGTGCCGCCTATCTGCT
The DNA here is from genome assembly GCF_023955645.1 of Ralstonia mojiangensis. NCBI lineage: Bacteria > Pseudomonadati > Pseudomonadota > Betaproteobacteria > Burkholderiales > Burkholderiaceae > Ralstonia > Ralstonia mojiangensis. The sequence continues at coordinate 176,278 of NZ_JAMXHU010000004.1, forward strand.
CTTTGCAGTCGGCTTTTGTGCGATGAGCCCCTATGTGAAGAACGGCGGCGCGTTCTACGCGTACATCACCAAGGGCCTCGGTACGATTCCAGGCGTAGGGGGAGCGTGCATTGCAGTCTTGTCGTACGTCACCATGCTCCTGGCGTGTTACGCGATGCTTGGGCACTTTATGAGCGTGGCGCTTTCCTCTTTTGGAATCTCGATACCGTGGTGGGGCTGCGCCGGCGCCGCTGCCATCGCAGCCCATCTGTTGTGTGTGCGCGGTATCGAGTTCACCGGCCGACTATTGCTCCTCCTTATGCTCTCCGAGGTGGGCTCGATTCTCCTGGCTGACCTGCTCGAACTATTGCGAGCCGCGCGTGACCATCACCCCTTGTCGCTTCTACCGTTCGCACCGCAGTCCATCTTCACACAGGGATTTGGACCGTCATTGATCTTCGTGGTCGCATCGTTCATGGGCTTCGAGACGGCAGCAATCTATTCTCAAGAAGCTCGCGAAGCACAGCGCTCAGTGCCACGCGCCATGTATTTCTCCATCGTCTTTATTGGCGCCCTCTACGCGGCGTCGATTTGGCTCATGCTGAACCACTTCGGTATGGCGGACGCGGTTGCCGTGGCATCCAACGATCCTGGAGGCATGTGGCTCTCGATGTTTTCGGTGCTCGCCGGACATACCGCAGCCCAGATCGGCTCCCTGTTGGTGATGACCAGTCTGTTCGCGGCCGTTCTGAGCTTCACGAATGTAGTGGCACGGTACTGGCACGCTTTGGCGACTCGCGGTCTTGTCTGGCACGCTTTGTCGCGCACCCATCTGCGGCATCAATCTCCACACATCGCTTCAGCGGTAACGATGTGCATATCGGTGAGCTTGATCTTGCTGTGCGCAAAGGCAGGGCTGAATCCGATGCTTCAGGTATTGCCTTGGGCCAGCGTTCCTTCAGCCGTTGGTGTACTCGCCTGCCAAACACTGGCCGCGGTCGCTGTGGTGGCGTTTTTCCGGCGCAATCGGACAGATGTCTCACCTTGGCGTTCGCTGGTTGCTCCAGCCGTCAGTGCGGCCGTTCTGCTGTTTCTCCTCTGGGAAATGATCGCCCATGTCGAGCTCCTCTCTGGGTTGTCGGCTGTACTGAGTTACGGCATGGCGATGAGCGTGTTACTGGCGGGCGTCATCGCATCGTTCTATGCGGCCGACCTTCGCCGCCGCTCGCCAAAGCGGTACGCCGAGCTGTCTGAATTGGTACATCTGCCCTGACTTTGCGGATGCGGTTGGCGCGCGTTACGCATCAGACGCAACCTTCAAGAATTGTGTTTCGTCCACCAAGGCCCCTGTATTCCCTCATCTGTGAATGACGACAATGACGAACCCCCTGAAGGACTTCATCGAAAGCGATCGCACAGAAGCTCGGGCCGGTGGCCGCATGACCTAAACGTAAGAGAAGGTCGTCGTCGTTCTACTTCCAACCTCAATTGAATAACTTGGAGCACCTAGGCATGCGTTGGCGGAATACGCTTGAACGGTACGGCAGTGTTTCGATGCTGTTCCACTGGATCACGGCGGCGGCGTTCATCACCGCCTACGTGGTGGTCTACTACGTCATCTGGTTCGTCGACCCACAGACAAGCATCAAGCCACCGCTGTTTGGAACCATGCCCAACGCAGACCGCGTCGTTCCGATTCTCAACATCCATTGGGTGTTGGGTTTCACGATCGGCTTCCTGACGCTGCCGCGGCTCTTGTGGCGGCTCAGTGGTGGTGTTCCCGGACATGTTTCCCAATCGCACCTCGAGAACCGCGCCGCCGACGTTGCGCACTGGGCACTGTATGCCCTGCTCCTGCTCATGCCCATCTCGGGCTACATGACGACTTATGACGCGACAGACTTCGGTGTTTTTGTGATCCCTGCCTGCCGGAACACCGCATTCGCCGCATGGATACGTGGAGTCTTTGACCTCTCGGTCACTGGACTGGAAGACGTTATGTGGGCCGTCCACAGCTTTCTCGGAAAGTGGGTGGCGTGGGTGCTCGTGGTCCTGCATATCGGAGCCGCGCTGGTGCACCACTTCGTGCGCAAGGACGGCGTACTGCGCCGGATGCTGCCCTCCCAGCACGTGCCTCCGCAACCTAATCCGGATCGCTCCTAACTCACGCCCGCACAGCAATTCGACGAGATCTCAACGGATGCCGATCTCGGATACCGCCTCCGAATTGACTGGCCTAGATTGAGACAACACCGCTTCTCTCCTGCATATCCCAAAGTTCGCGACCGGGGGGCCAATGCAGCCTCCCGTGTCTCCAAGGCAAACCACAAACCCAGCGTCACTGGAGAAGACATGACCAAGAAGGAAATGCGTCAGACGCCCCTCGCCCGAGCAGCCATCACCGTCACCCTGGCCGCGGCCCTCATCACGGGAGGGCCCCAGGCTCTCGCTGCAGATCTGGCGCAGCTCGACAAGCTCACGCCATCAGGAGCTGAGAAGCAAGGCAACAAAGAGGGGACCATCCCTGCGTGGCAAGGCGCCGAGCCGCCGCTGCCAGGATGGGAGTGGGGGAAATTCCGGGGTGCTTACTGGAAGCACAAGGACGACAAGCCCGTGCTGACGATCGATGCATCAAACGTCGACAAGTACGCTGACAAACTCTCCGCCGGCCAGGTGGCGATGATCAAGCAGCACAAGGACTATCGCATGGATGTCTACCCGTCGCACCGCACCTGCGGCGTGCCGGACTTCGTGGCCAGCAACACGCGAAAGAACGTCGGCACCGCTAAACTCAATGACGACGGCTGGAGTCTCAAAGAGGCTACCGTTCCAGGTTACCCCTTCCCGATTCCCGCCACGGGCGTCGAAGCCATGTGGAACGCCAAGATGCGCTACCGCGGCGTGGGGCTCGACTACAAGGGCACCATCACCGCTGTCTCACCGCGCCGGGGCAGTAACGAGTGGATCAAGGCGGAGTCCGAGCAGACTCTATTCATTCCTTGGGGCGCGAAGGGTTCGCATGCACTGTCTTCCTACCCTCCAGTCGAGTTCTACGTCTACTTCGCCTATGTTTCTCCGACGGCATTGGCGGGGCAAGCGCTGGCCATTACCCAGTATTTGAATCAGGCCGAGAACGAGACGTTCTACTACTTTCCCGGTCAGCGCCGCGTGCGCCGCATGCCCACGTACTCGCACGATTCGCCTCAGATCGGCATGGAGAATCAGTACACGCTGGACGAACCCAACGTCTTCAACGGCGCACTGGACCGATTCGACTGGAAGCTGATCGGCAAGAAGGAGATCTACGTTCCGTACAACGCATTCGGCGCGTTTGACTTCGAAGCCAAGTTCGAAGATGTGGCCCGCAACGACTTCATTGCGCAAAACCACCGCCACTACGAGCTCCATCGCGTTTGGGTGATCGAAGCGACGGTCAAGGCCGGCATGCGGCATACCGCGCCGCGCCGCGTCATCTACCTGGACGAAGACAGCTGGGCGCCGGTGCTGATGGATGACTTCGACGGCCAAAACAAGCTGGCAAAGATGCGCGAAGGCTTCCTGATCCCGGTTTATGAGACCGGTACGTGCGACGTCATGGCGATGGTGCAGAACAATCTCACCGAAGGCCGCTACGTTTTCGACACCCACACCGTTGGCGTTGGCAAGGACATCCGCTGGTTCACAGAGCCGACCGGCCCGCGCATGCGTTCGAGCTTCTACACCGCAGACAACCTGCGCGCCATCAGCGAACGCTGATCCGGTGACACAAAACTAGAACGAGCCTGAGGAGGAAAAAACGATGTCCGGTGCCCACGTATTCAGAATGCGTTCCATCGCTGCGGCAACCTGCGGGTTGCTTGCCATGGGGAGCGCACAAGCAGAGAAGTTCGAATTTAGCGGCGGGAGCGGCAGCTTCGACTCCACAATCACAGTGGGCACCGGCATTCGTGCGAAGAGCCCGGCATGCAACCTGATCTCTGCCGGCGCGACCGGCGCCGGCGCGCCCACCGGATGTCTTTCGCCAACATCGAGTCTAGGCGATCAGGGCGACCTGAACTACGCCAAGGGCGATCCATTCACGACGTACATCAAGGGCAGTCACGAGCTTCTGTTGAAGTTCCCGAGCGACATCACGTTCCTTGGCCGCGTCAACTGGATCAGAGACTTCACCGCAACCAACACCACCGGCTACCTGGCGACAAACGCCCCCACCGGCTTGACGAACGGGCTCGCACCTGATGCCAGCTCGGACCTCCGCTTCAAGGCGCGGTTGCTGGACTTGTGGGTTAGCAAGTCATTTCAGATCGGCGATGAAACAGCTCGCGTGCGTGTAGGTAATCAGGTGATCAGTTGGGGGGAAAGCCTGTTCTTACCAGGTGGTATCAACAGCACCAACGCCATTGACGTCATGCGGTTGTCCCAGCCTGGAACACAACTCAAGGAAGTGTTTCTTCCCGCGCCTATCGCAAGCTTTGCTACTGGCCTCGGGCATGGCTTTAATCTGGAAACCTATGTCCAGAGCAACTGGAACGGCAGCTACATGCCGCCATCGGGCAGCTATTGGTCGAACGCTAACGGCATGGGCCGGGGGCATGACACCTACGGCCTGATTGAAGCCAAACCGAAGAACAGCGGACAGTGGGGCACCGCCCTTCGTTGGCAGCCGGAGGGCACCCAGCTCAATCTCGGGGCGTATGTCATGAACTACAACGACAAGAACCCGAACTTCAGCACCAATGCCGGCGGCTCGGGACGCTCCGGCTGGGCGTACCCCGAAAATCGACGCCTGTACGGGCTTAGCGCCAACATGCCGGTGGGCGACTGGGCGGTCGGCACCGAACTATCGTTCCGACCCAGGGACGCCGTCGCACTCAACCCGGCGGTCGATGGCTGCGCATCGCAGAACGGCAACTGCTGGGCTGACGAGCAAAAATACCAGTGGCACCTGACGGGCATCTATAGTCTGACGCCCAGCAACTCAGGCGCCATCCTGAAAGCGTTGGGGGCTGACACGGCCACCCTCATGCTGGAATCGGTCGTCGTTCGTTACCCGCATCTGAAGCAGTTCTACGGTGGCAGCCCGGTTGCCGCGGGGGCTTGGGGATGGGGGCAGGAATTCAACCCCAACGGCACACCCACACCGATGGGAAGCAAAACATCTTGGGGTTTCAACCTGGACTTCAGCTGGGTCTACGACGGCACGCTGATCCCGGGTTGGCAGGTGATCCCGGAAATCTACTACTTCCAGGCTGTTAGTGGGCGCACGCCCAACGGCTCGGGCCAGCTCATGGCCGGTGCAAAGTCCGCCAACCTCATCATCACGTTCGTGCAAAACCCGGCGAAGTGGCAAGCGGCAATCAATTACGCCGCCTTCTGGGGCGGGAAAACGGTGTTCGATCAACCGTATCGCGACCGCAACTTCATCGGTCTCACGTTGTCGCGCAACTTCTAATGTAGTCGCAGCGCGAGTGCATACGGCTCGCGCACTCAGTGCATTACCTCACGCCGCCAACAGGATCACGTTGGTGGCGTTGGCTCTCACCACTTAGCGCTTCGCCATGTCAGACTCTTCTGCCGCTGTATCGGGCATCCCGCGCATCGTCCGGTACTTTGAAGGCTTTGCCTTTTCCAACCGTCGGGCCATTCTTGCGGTCCTCGCCCTCTTCACGTGCGTCATGGCGTGGTTTGCCATGCAGCTCCAGATGGATGCCGGTTTCGACAAGCAGATGCCGGTCGGCCATGAGTACATCCAGACCTTCCAGACGTACCGTGAGGATGTCCTGGGCGCCAATCGGCTGAACATCGTCGTCAAGGCTCGCCACGGCAGCATCTGGAACGCCGCAGCGCTCAAGCGTCTTTACGATGTCACGCAGGCTGTTGTCTTCCTGCCGAACATAGAGCGCCTGGGTGTTCAATCGCTCTGGACGCCCAACAGCTTCGTCAACGAAATCACGGAAGAGGGATTTCGCGCAGACCCGCTCATCGACAGCACCATCACACCGGACCAGCTCGACGCGCAAACCATCGCAAACATCCGCCGCGCCACCTCGCAAGGCGGATTCGTTGGGACGCTGGTCTCGCGCGATGAATCCAGCGCAATGATCACCGCCGAGTTGATCGAGTACGACGCTCAGGGCGCCAAGCTGAACTACGTCGACTACAACCACCTTCTCGAACAGCGCATCCGGTCGAAATTTGAAGACGCGGACTTCGAGATTCAGATCATCGGCTTTGCAAAGCAAATCGGCGACATTGCCGACGGTGCGCAATCGGTGCTGAAATTCTGTGCCATCGCCCTGCTGCTCACGGCGGCGGCCGTGTATTGGTACTGCCGCTCGGTGCGCTTCACGCTGCTGCCGGTCGTCTGCTCACTGACTTCCCTCGTCTGGCAGTTCGGCACATTGCGCCTGCTCGGCTTCGGCTTGGATCCACTTGCCGTACTCGTCCCATTCTTGGTATTCGCGATCGGCGTTTCGCACGGGGTGCAACAGATCAATTACATCGTGCGCAGAATCTCGCACGGGCACTCCACGTACGATGCCTGCCGCGACAGCTTCACCGGACTGCTCATCCCCGGCACGCTGGCGTTGGTCACCGCCTTCGTCTCGTTCATTACGTTGCTGTTGATCCCGATTCCGATGGTGCGCGAGCTGGCCATCGCAGCTTCGCTCGGTGTGGCCTACAAGATCATCACGAACCTGGTCATGCTGCCGGTTGCAGCTTCATTCTTTCATGTCGGCAAGGCTTACGCAGACCGCGCTCTGGTACAGCGTGAAAAGCGCTCCGGCTGGTTGCGCACGCTGGCGAAGGTTGCCGAGCCTCGTAACGCGCTGGTTGTGCTGGCGCTGACCGCAGCAGTCTTCGGCACCGCCGTCTGGCAGAGCCGCGACCGCGTGGTCGGCACGTTGCAGCCGGGCGCACCGGAACTGCGAGCCGATGCGCGCTTCAATCGAGACGCTGTTGCCATCTCGAAGAACTTTGACACCGGCCTTGACTGGCTGACCGTCATCTTTGAAGCACCGCCTGAGAGTTGCGGAAACGTCAACATCGGTCTCTATCAGGATCGCTTCACATGGGCCATGCAGCCGGTCCCAGGCATTCTGTCGGTGTCGTCCTACTCCGGCCAATTACGGCTGTACAACGAGGGCTACAACGAAGGCAACCCAAAGATGGCCGTCGTTCCGATCGACCCGGCCAACTACGCCGCGCTGTCGACCGAAATCGCGCGCGTGCGCGGCACAATGCGCAAAGACTGCAGCATGACGGCGGTCAACCTGTTCCTGACCGACCACAAGGCCACGACGATCCAAGGCGTCATCAGCGCCGTCAAAGCGTTCCGAAGTCAGAACCCGGTGCCCGGCATCAATATCCGTCTCGCAGCTGGCAATGCTGGTGTGCTTGCCGCAATCGACGACGAGGTGGAGCGCAGCGAGCTGCCGATGATGCTGTACGTCTACGCGGCCATCGTGATCCTGGTGTTCCTTGTCTACCGTGACCTGCGCGCCGTGATTGCGTGCTGCCTGCCGCTGACGGTCGGCACGTTCATCGGTTATTGGTTCATGAAAGAGCTCCAGATTGGGTTGACGGTTGCGACGTTGCCGGTGATGGTGCTGGCGGTTGGTATCGGCGTTGACTACGCCTTCTACATCTACAACCGGTTGCTGCTGCACACGGCCGACGGACAACCAATCGTCAAGGCCATCGAACACGCCATCCTGGAAGTCGGCACCGCCACCATCTTCACGGCGATCACCCTTGCTATCGGTGTGGCGACCTGGTCGTTCTCCCAGCTCAAGTTCCAGGCCGACATGGGCAAGCTGCTCGCCTTCATGTTCATGGTGAACATGGTCATGGCCATGACCGCACTTCCTGCCATCGTCGTCTGGCTTGAAAAGCTCTTTCCGCGCCGCCGGCCTGTGCGAGCGACCGGACTCCAACATCATTAAGCCCGAACATGAAAACTCAACGAATCGTTCTGGCCTCAGCGATGCAGCTCCTGCTATGCATCTCCGCCGCGTCCCACGCAGCATCCAACACGGGCGACGCAGAGCCGAAACCAATTGCTGCAGCAGCAGTTCTTGCGCAACACGCAACGCAGGCGACGATGCTGTCGAGCACGCGCGCCGGCAAGCGCATCGTTGCGGTAGGAGACCACGGCGTCATCCTGCTCTCCGACGATGACGGGAAGACACATCGTCAGGCAAGGCAAGTGCCGATGGATGTCACGTTGACATCGGTGTCCTTCGCCGACGAACAGCACGGATGGGCCGTCGGGCACTGGGGCGTCGTACTGCAGACCAGCGATGGTGGTGAAACGTGGCACGTCCAGCGTACTGACACACACGTCGATCGTCCCCTGTTCGCCGTGCATTTCTTCGATAAGGACAATGGTGTCGCAGTCGGCTTGTGGTCGCTCGTACTGGTGACTGCGGATGGTGGTGACCATTGGAAAACAGTCGATCTGCCTCCGCCGGAAGGAAGTCAGCGTGCTGACCTGAATCTGCTTGGTCTCTTCGCAGACGGTCGCGGCCGCGTCTTTGCCGCTGCGGAGCGAGGAATGGTGATGCGATCCGATGACCGCGGCGTGCACTGGAGCTACCTCCATACTGAGTACAAAGGCTCTTTCTGGACGGGATCAGCGGCGCCCGATGGCACGCTGCTAGTGGCGGGCCTGCGCGGCTCACTGTATCGGAGCGTCGACGATGGGCTTTCCTGGCAACGCATCGACACGCACAGCCAGTCGTCCGTCACAGCGGTGGGGGTGTCTGGAACCGAAGTCTTTGCTGTTGGATTGGATGGTCTGACCCTTAGAAGCTCGGATACTGGTGCGTCATTCAAGGCAGAAATTCGTGCCGATCACCTGCCTTTGACTGCCATGGTGCTCAATTCGGCGAAGCAAACCATCTTGTACTCCAAGCAAGGCGTCGTCGCATCGGACACCGCACCGACACCCGGAAAATGAGGCAATGGGCATGGGAGGCACGCAGCCAGCGGCGAGACTTCTGATCGATCTGGACGCCATCATCGCGAACTGGCGCCACCTGTCCGAGATCGCTTCGCCCGCGCGATGTGGCGCCGTCGTCAAGGCCGACGCATATGGTCTGGGTGCCACGCACGTCGTTCGCGCCCTGCTACGCGCCGGTTGTCGCGAGTTTTTTGTGGCCTTGGTCGACGAAGGCGTCCAACTCTGGGATGCGCTGAAAAGTGAGTGGCCGGCCAATGCTCGTATTCATGTGCTCCACGGTCCGCTCCCGGGTGCCGAGGCAACGTGTCTTTCCCACGGCCTGACGCCGGTACTCAATAGTCTGGACCAAATAGAACGTTGGACGCGGTTGGCTGCGTACCATCAACGCCGGCTTTCTGCAGCCATCCAAGTCGATACCGGCATGGCCCGATTAGGGTTGTCTCCCGCGGATCTCGACCGCCTTCAAGCACGCCCCTCGAGGCTGGACGGCATAACCACGACCTTTCTGATGACTCACTTGGCGAGCGCGGAGGAAGCCGACAACCCGATGAATGTCCTGCAGCTGGAACGATTCAACGCAGCGCGCAAGCGGTTCTCGCAAGCACTCGCGTGCTTGGCAAACTCTTCAGGCATCTTCCTGGGGTCCGCGTTCCATTTCGATGTGGTACGCCCCGGCGCCGCGCTTTATGGGGTCGCACCGACTGTCGGACAGGCGAATCCCATGCGGCCTGTCGTTCGGATCAAGGCAAGCCTGATCCAATGCCGCGATGTCGCACGGGGCGAGGGCGTGGGCTACAACCACACGTGGTCCGCGCCCTGCCCTTCACGCATCGCGACCGTATCGGTCGGTTACGCCGACGGCTATCTGCGCAGCGCAAGCAACAGAGCGAAGCTTCGGCTGAATGGTGAAGATGTTCCCGTCGTGGGTCGTGTCTCAATGGACACCGTGACTGTCGACGTATCGGCAATCAATCCGGAGTACCTTGTGCCAGGCGCATTGTTTGACGTCATCGATGACGTGCAAGACATCAACGCCCTGGCGCTGCAGGCAGAAACCAATGCCTATGAAATCCTGACCAGTCTGGGTTCGCGCTACCGGCGAGAGTACGTTGGCGGCCAGAGGATCTATCCATAGCAAGCGATGGCTGTTCCGGGCAACCAACGTCCGAACACACACCGCTTGCCCTGGTGGTGTCTCGATCAGGCTTCGAAACGGAAGGTGCCCTCGGCAACGAGTTGAGCCAACGGCAGACGTCCGTTGGGTGCTTCCAGCGATTGCAACTCTGCAGGCAATACCGATTTGTCCGCACGCTTGCCGATGGCAACGACAGCCTCAATTGCGTACCCCTCCGGCACCTGCACGGCCTGGCGCAGTTGGTCGGCGTCGAAGCCCGCCATACCGTGCGCAGCCCAACCCAGAAGCGTTGCCTGAAAAGCGAGGCTTGCCCACGCAGCGCCCGCATCGAAGGAGTGCCACGGATTCAGTTCGGATTCCGTGCTGCCTGGAAACACCGCCTCCTTGGCAGACATAATCACCACCAACGCGGCGGCACGCTGCGCCCAGCTTTGGTTGAATTCCACCAGCGTGTCGAAGACGGGTTTCCAGCCTGGCGTTTCTCGGCGTACATAGACGAAGCGCCATGGTTGGGCGTTGTAGGAAGACGGGGCCCACCGTGCTGCCTCCAGCAGCGTCATGAGCACGTCTTCGGCAATGCTCTCCCCCGTGAATGCGCGTGGAGACCAGCGCTCGGTAAACAACGGATCGATTGGATATTCAGATTGGCGCATATCGGTCATGACGATAACTGTTGAATGGGTCGCTAAATGGATCAAACGGGGAATCATGGTACGGCGATCAAATACGCATCGTTATCCCGAATCGGCATCGGCTCGTCTTCCAGGCGATATGCGGGCGTTGCCCAGTGTCTGGATGGGCCAGCTGCAGAACGTTCGCTTGCATTCTTGCCGTTGCCGGGCAAAATACCGGCCAGACAGTCCTGTTCGCTTCCTGATCACCTGACAACGCTAGAGATTCCATGTCGAGCCTGACAAAAATGCTCTCCATTCTTGATGTCTTCTCGTCGTCGGAAATGTCGATGACTGCAGAGGCCATCGCCGAACACATGGGCTTCTCGCGCACGACGTGTTATCGGTATGTTCGCGAACTGGCCACCGTCGGGCTGCTGGTGAGCCACAACGGGGTCTATTCGCTCGGGCCACGGATCATCCATCTCGACTACAACATGCGGCAGTCGGACCCGATGCTCAAAGCTGCGGTGCCGATCGTGCAGAAGCTCGTGGAAGTGACCGGAGGCAATGGGGTGATCTCAACGCTCTACGACGAGCAGATCATCAATGTGCTGCACGAAACCGGTGTCGAAGACCTGCACCTGGGTTTCAGCCGGGGGCGCATCATGCCGCTGTTCCAAGGCGCCTCTTCAAAGGTGATCGTGGCCGCCATGTCGCGTGCCCGACTCAAACGGTTGCACGAACGGCACCAGGCTTCACTGGGCGACTTTGCCGACTGGACGGCCTTCTGGCGCCACTGCCAACTCATCGTCGAAACCGGCTACTGGATTTCACGCGGCGAACTGGATGCCGGTTTCGTCGGCATTGCCGCCCCGATCCGTGGCGAGACCGGCGGCGAGATCAACAGCAGCATCTCACTGATCTTCCGCGAAGAGCACTTCGCGCTGTTCGATCAGACTGCGGTCGGCCGGATTCTGGTCGAGGCGGCCAACCGGATCAGCGTGGCCATCTAACGCTGTTGAACGTGCCTTGGATCAAAGCCCGCCCATGCACAGATATTTGGTGTGCACGTAGTCTTCAATGCCATATCGCGACCCCTCCCTGCCCATGCCGGACTGTTTGACGCCGCCAAACGGCGCAACGGCAGTGCTGAGGATGCCGGTATTGATGCCCACCATGCCATACGCCATCCGCTCGGCCACGTGCCATACGCGGCGCAGGTCGTTGGCATAGAAATAGGCGGCCAGCCCATACTCGGTGTCGTTGGCTAGCGCGACCGCCTCCGCTTCGGTTTCGAAGCGAAACAGCGACGCCACGGGGCCAAAAATCTCCTCGCGCGCGATGGCCATGGACGGCGTTACGTCACGCAATACGGTGGGCTCGTAGAACGTACCGCCCAGAGCGTGACGTCGCCCGCCGGTGACGAGCCCTGCCCCCCGTTCGAGCGCATCGGCAACGAGCTCCTCGACCTTGTCGAGCGCGGGGCGATCAATGAGTGGGCCCTGATGCACGTCGGGCTCCAGTCCTTGACCGACGCGCAGCTCCGCCACTGCCGCCGCCAGCTTCTCCGCAAACGCATCGTAGACGCCACTTTGCACCAGGAAGCGATTCGTACAAACACAGGTCTGCCCGGTATTGCGGAACTTTGAGGCGATGGCGCCCTGCACGGCCGCATCGATATCCGCGTCATCGAAAACGATGAACGGTGCATTGCCACCGAGTTCCATTGACAACTTCTTGAGCGTGGGGGCGCATTGCGCAGCAAGCGTGCGGCCCACTTCCGTCGAGCCGGTAAACGACAACTTGCGCACGGCGGGGTCGGCGGTCAGCTCGCCCCCGATCTGCGCGGCGCTGCCGGTCACTACATTGATCACCCCCGGGGGAATGCCGGCGCGCTCCGCCAGTTCTGCCAAAGCAAGCGCAGACAGCGGGGTCTGGGAAGCGGGCTTGACGATCACCGTGCAGCCCGCCGCCAACGCTGGCGCTACCTTGCGGGTGATCATGGCCGACGGAAAGTTCCAGGGCGTAATCGCAGCGCACACCCCGACGGGCTCTTTCAGAACCACAATGCGCTTGTCGCTCCACGGCGAAGGCACCACGTCGCCGTACAGGCGTTTTCCTTCCTCCGCAAACCACTCGATATACGACGCGGCATAGGCAATTTCTCCACGCGCCTCCGCCAGCGGCTTGCCCTGCTCCATCGTCATGATGACGGCCAGGTCCTCCTGATGCGCCAGCAGAAGCTCAAACCAACGGCGCAGATAGCGGCTACGAACTTCGGCGGTCTGTTCTCGCCAGACCTCGAAGGCGGCTTGCGCAGCGCGAATGGCGCGGCGCGTCTCTGCTGTTCCAGCGCGTGGCACGGTGGCAAGCAGGCGGCCATCCGCCGGGTTCGTTACATCAATCGTGGCTGCGTCGTCCGCGTCCAGCCATTGGCCGCCGATGTAGCACTGCGCACGCAGCAGCCCTTTATCTGTCAGGTTCATCGTCTTGCTTCAGTTCAGTTGCGTGATGAGCTTGGTCACGAGATAGCCATCGAACGTTTCCGTTCCGCCCTCGCTGCCGAAGCCGCTGTCTTTGATTCCGCCGAACGGAATCTCCGCCGGCGCCATGCCAAAGTGGTTGATGTTCACCATACCGGCTTCCAGTTCCCGGCTGATGCGATGCGCATTGCGAGTCGACGTGGTGAATGCGTACGAAGCCAGACCAAAGGGCAACCGGTTGGCCTCCGCGAGCGCCGCATCCAGGTCGTCAAACGGAAGAATGCCGACGAGCGGGCCAAAAGGCTCTTCATTCATGAGGCGTGCTTCTGACGTGGGTGCCAGCACGATGGTCGGTTCGAAGTAGCAGCCATCGCCCGACAAGGCGCGGCCGCCAACTGCGATCTCCGCACCATTGGCCGCGGCGTCTTGGACGAGCGCATCGATCGTGGCGACTCGGCGCTCATTTGCCAGAGGCCCCATCATCGTGCCGGCATCGAGCCCGTAGCCGACACGAATGCCTTTGACCGCCGCCACAAAGCGATCGACGAACTGCACATAGGCGCCCCGCTGGACGAAGAACCGCGTGGGAGAGACGCAAACCTGGCCGGCATTCCGAAATTTGTAGGCAGCCAGCATGGCGGCAGCACGATCGATGTCGGCATCGTCGCAGACGATCACCGGTGCATGGCCACCCAGCTCCATGGTCATGCGCTTCATCTGCGCTGCGGCAAGCGATGCAAGGTGTTTCCCCACCGGGACGGAACCGGTGAATGAAACCTTGCGCACCAGCGGTGACGCGATCAACTGCGCGGAGACTTCACTCGGTACGCCCCAGACAATGTTGAGGCACCCCGGTGGCAACCCTGCATCGTGGAATGCCTGCGCAAGTGCCACGATGGCACTCGGGGACTCTTCGGGTCCCTTCAGCACCAGCGTGCAGCCGCTGGCCAACGCGGCGGCCACCTTGTGTAGGGCCTGGCTGAACGGAAAATTCCACGGTGAGAACGCGGCGCAAACGCCGATCGGCTCACGCAACACCGTCTGCTGCACGTCCGGTGATCGAGCAGGAACCACACGTCCATAAATACGCCGCCCCTCCTCCGCGTGCCACTCCAGGTATTCGGCCGACGAGACGACCTCGCCAACTGCTTCGTGCAGCGGCTTCCCCTGATCGATCGTGATGTTGCGGCCGATCTCGCTCGCGCGCGCGCGGATCAATCCCGCCGCCCTGCGCAAGATATCGGAGCGCACCAGCGGCGATTCCCGCCGCCACACCAGAAAGGCGCGATGAGCGGCCGCAATCGCTTGATCGATTTCGCCTGGTCCTGCCAGCGGCAACGCACCAACAACACGTCCTGTGCCCGGATCATGTACCTCGCGGCTGGCCAGGGTTCCAGTACCGAGAAACTCGCCGTCGATATACAAGAAAAGCGGTGGATAGGGTTGCCCCTGGGGCGTCGCAGCCGAATCTGCTAAGGCTTGAGAGTTCAAAACAATGGCTCCAGTGTGGCGATGCTGCGGCACCCGCTTGCGGGGAAGGCCGTCCTTGGAGAACGCAGGTAAATGTTGAAGCTACTGGTCCTCATGCGGTGCGTAACCGATCTCTTGCTTGAAGATCTGGTTCTGCTGCTGCACAAGAAGGTGACGGACTTTGCCACGAAAGACCTTGAACGCCTCATCGGCCATCAGTGCCGCGCGGCGTTCGGTGCGCTGCGCCAACGATTCGAAGGGCCACAAGTAGATCAGTTGGTTCAATGGGCCGATCTCAGTGGTGTAGCAACCCAGCATCCGCCCAAGAATCCGCTCCTGGGGGGCGCGGCCAAATTCTGCGTACAGACGCAGATACTCTGCGGTGCCACCTGGCACCAGCGTGTAGATACGCTGCTCAACAAACATTGGCTGGCTCCTCAACCGCAATCGGTTCGGTTGTCTTCGGTGCGAACTCCTGAAAGCGGCTCGCCATCTGTTCCAACCCGAGTACATCCGTCTGGCCGGCGACGTACCGGTCTGGGCGCACTAGGACAATGGGCGCCGGGTACCGCTCAAACCAATCGGCCAACGCGTTGTCAACGTCTTCGACGCTGTCGGTGTCATAAACGCTTTTCAGGCGTGCCTGACGCGAGTGCCCGCTGCGGGACCGGTTCACCTGCACGAATCGCACACCCAGGTCTGCCCAGTACGCGCGGTCTTCGCGGCTCATGAATGCTTGGGGGTCACAACGCCATCCAATGATGCAGAACCCCGTTCCCAACACATCGTCAAGCTTGCGCCGGACGCCATCCATCGTCTCGACATCGGGCTGCACGATCATCTTTCCGACGGCGGTCGACGGCTCCGGCATCACCACGCCCTGCGTATAGCTGGGCATCGGTTTGAAGCGCATCTGCAACACATAGTTGCGCAGCCCTGGAGCGAACCGCGCAAGGCTGAAGAAACTGTCGCGCAACAAAGCGACCGAACGGCGTGTCGGCATCAGCATGGCGCCAAACAAGTCCGCTAGATCAATCATGGCCTTCGCGTGCGCGCGCCGCTCGGTGTCGTAGCTGTCGAGCACACGCGGATGCAGCTTGCCCTTCATCACACCCGCAAGCTTCCAGGCAAGATTGCCGACATCGCGAAAACCTGCGTTGAGCCCCTGCCCGATCCAGGGCGGTGTCAGATGCGCCGCGTCACCAATAAGCGCGACACGACCCACAGTGAACCGGTCCGCCACACGCGAGTGGTGCGTATACGTGCGCGCACGCACAATCTCCACATCGTCCGCGTTACTGACGTATGGGGCGATCAGGCGCCGGATCGATTCCGGACGGATAATCTCGTCTTCATTCTCGTGCGGGTAGACCAGGAACTCCCAGCGGCGATAGTTGAACGGCAGATAGACACATACGTTCGGCCGACGCGGATCACAATTCAGTGCCGTACAAGGTTGCTCCAGATTCGCGTTCTTCACATCGACAACGAGCCACTTCATAGGGTGCGTCGAACCCTGAAGCTTCACACCGAGCATCTCGCGAACCGCGCTGCGGCCGCCGTCTGCGGCAACGACATATTCGGCGTCAAGGACATAGCTGCTGCCGTCTCCACGGCGGATATCCAGCTCCACACCGTCCGAATACTGACGCAGTGACACTGCTTCTTCGGAAGTACGCAGCGAGACGTGCGGATATCGCATCAGCCCATCGCGCAGCGTTTTTTCCGCCAGCTGCTGCATGAAGATGTTGCGACGCCACCAGCCAAATTCGCGCACCGACGGACGGATATCTGCGAAGCACTTTCCGTTGGCCTTGAACATGCGCAGCGGCACGTTTTGGATCATGTCGCGACACAACTCATTCGCCAGACCCATTGTCTGGAAAAGCCGAAGAGCTTCGTCGTCCATACCAACGGCGCGTGGAAACTCAACGATGTGGGGCGCCTTCTCCACGACTACCGTCTGAATACCATACAGGCCGAGCATGTTGGCCATCGCAACGCCGTTCGGTCCTCCACCGACGATGGCCACGGACGTTCGCTCTATGGACAGCTTATTCATGATTCAAACACCATTACGCCAAGCCGCGTCATCAAGGCGGTCAAGCCACGTTCGTAGCGCACCGTTGAAAGCGTCCAACTGATCATCGTGCACGTAGTGGCTCGCCCCTGGGATGTTCATGGCACAGATATTGGGATTCACCAATGCCATCTCGCCAGCCACCTCTTCCGACAGGAAATCCGAGTTACCGCCACGAAGCAGCAACGTAGGCACCTCCAACGTGGTCACATAAGGCCAAAGGTCGACTAGCTGCTTTGGTGTCGCGGAAAGCCTTGCGTTGGCAATGCCGGCGGCATCGTGCCTCCATACGATCCGGCCGACCGGCTCTTCGCGTAATGAATGCGTCAACCGGGAGTCAAGTGCTGCTTCGGAGATGTTGGGGCGCTGCTGCCTCCAGAACGCACGTGCTTCAGCCCACGATGCAAATGCATTGGGCGTTGCCGCAAGTTCGCGCTTGATGCGGTCCGATCCGCCCGACTGAAAAGATGCTCCGGGGCCCATGTCTTCGATCACAAGTCCGGCCAACTGCTCTTGCGCCGTCCCCGCGTAGACAAACGCGTTGGTCCCACCCATTGAATGCCCGACGAGTACGAAGCGCTTGAGTTGGAGCGCGCGGACGAGCACCTCGAGGTCGCGGACGTACGACTGGGTGAAGTAATCCCCGTTTGGGTCCCAATCGCTCAGGCCCCGGCCACGCTGATCAAGGGCAATCACGCGGTACCGGTCAGTGAGCGCAGCAGCCACAGGCTCCCACGTGTGTGCGTAGCTGCGTAAGCCATGCAGCATCACCACGGGCGGGGCATCCGCATCGCCCCAACCGACGTAGCGCAATCGCAGGCCGTCGCTGCGAATCCAGCCTTGTTGTACGGAGTTCGCGTCCATCGGTTGCTCGGATCGCTCTTGGGTCAGACCAACCCGTCCTGGCCCTTGATCTCGCTGGCCTTCAGGCCGCCGAGGCGAGCATGCAGGCGGCCGCGCGTTGCGAAAGCAAAGATGACCAGCACTTCATCGGCATTCGGGGCGTCCGGAAACAGGCACGTCACAGTGTCGTAGTGCGAGCGCACGTACAGCGCATCCTTGTGTGCAAGCGGTACGTCGATCGTCGTGTTGATCGGTCCGCGCTTTCCGCTGGAGGGCACCCACGACTTGCCGCCGCCTAGCGCTTCGCGGATCGGCTCGGCAAAGATGGACGTCAGGAACGCATTGCCGTGTTCGTACTCGCCGGAGGATCCAACGAGACAGGCCTTGCCATAGCTTTCGATCTTGCCCTCACCGATGAGCTCCTTGATACGGCGCGCGAACTCGACGCCAAGCGCAGACGAAGGCTTCACCAGATCGTCGAGGTTGCTGCTGAAGCGACCGGCGTACGGGTTATGCAAAGCAGCGGCAATGACAATCTTGCGCAACGGCGCGCCATCGGCGAGTTCACCGGTTTCGTTCGCCAGTGAATCCTCAATCTGGGTGTACCACTTGCGGATGTGATAGGTCTCAAAGTTCGCGGCTTTGCTCATGGCAGTCGATAAGTCAGGGCAGTGGAAGAAATCAGGGATGAACGAGCAGCATGCCTGCCGCTCATTCGAACAACGGTTCGAGTTGGGTCGGATCGCTCGGCGCGTGGTACATGTGCAGCACACGCTTGCCCTCCTCGTCATCGGTCACGATCTCGCAGAAGAACTCCAGGCGGTTGCCATCCGGATCCGTGAAGTACACGCCGATGCCAACCTTGTGATCGGTGATCTTGACGATGGGTACATTGCGGCGGATCAGCATTCCGTACAGGCGGCGCAGTTCAACAAGGCCGCCCTCTATCTCCAGCCCATAGTGCTGGAGGCCGATGGTGCCGATCTCCGCATCCGACTCGGCACGAATCAGCGCGATGTCGTGGTGCTTCTTCCCAAACGACATGAACACCCACTGCTGCCCGCGAGCGGTCTCCTTCATGCCGAGCACTTCCGCATACCAATGACTCGAAAGCACGGGATCGCGCACGAACAACGACAAATGGGTGCGTTGCACGCGAGGTGTACACAGCGGCAGCCCCTTGGTGTTTGCCTGCTCGGCACGCTGCTGCATCTCCGAAGGACTCATTGATCGGCTCCTTGGCTGTCGTCAATGCGTGGACTGGGCATGCGCCACCAGCGGCGCTTCAAACGGCGTCCACGCCACTGCGGTGATCTCGCTGAACTCGCGCCACTCCTTGATCCAGCGGCGGCCGCCGTCTGTCGAGCGATACAGATGCCCATACTTGGTACCGGCATACACCACGTCCGGCTGTGCCGGATGCACGCCGAGCGCCCAGAAGGTCGAGTTGGGTGGCGTGGCCAGATCCATCTCAGCCCATTCGTAACCGCGATCGGCCGAGCGATAGATGCGTGTGCGGCTGCCTGGCGTACCGTCGCCGATGGCCATCAGCAGATCGCCATCGGGCTTCGCAATCTGCGTGACCGTGCGGGTGTAATAGAGACCGTCAAAGCGCTCGCGCGACAGCTTGCCGTCCCACGTCTGCCCATCGTCTTCACTCACGTAGACCGCGTTGACGGTCAAGATAAGTGTGGTCTTGGGCTTGTCGCCCGTGGCGGGCAGAACAACGATGGCGTGGATATCGCTGTTGCGGATCGCCGATCCCGGGCCATCGATTCGCGTCCAGCTATCACCCGCATCTCGGCTGCGCCATGCGCCGCCCTCTTCAATGCCGAACCACACGTTGCGGGAGTCTTCCGGATCCACGCATATCGTGAGCAAGCGCGGCCGGTTCACACCCGAGCAGAACTCGGGGATGTCCGGCGGCAGCTTCGTCCACGTCTGGCCCGCATCGGTGGACTTGAAGATCGCTGCACGTGATGGCGCACCCGTCCCGGCATAGAGAACCGATGCATCCTTCGGGTCGATTGCGATCGACCAGACTGTCTGACCGTTGAGGATGCTGTCCGGCCGATGCCAGTGCGCGCCACCGTCGTCACTGATGCAGAGTCCGGCATCTGCGCCAGCGTAAATGCGTGCAGGATTGGTCTGGTCCACGGCCAGGGCACGTACGATGCCGTCAAATTCGATCGCCTCTTCCAGGCCCAGGCGATGCCAGGTCTTGCCATCATCGTTGGAGCGCAGGATGCCCTGCCCAGCGGTCGCTACCAGTACTGTTGCCGTCATGGCGGATGCCTCCATGTCAGAGGAAGATGCCGCGGGTCAGGCCGCCGTCGCAGCCAATGGATTCGCCCGTGATGGACGCCGACTTTGGCGATGCCAGGAAGGCAACGATCCACCCCATCTCTTCGGGTTGCAGCACGCGGCGGATGGGCGTGACCTTGACGTAGTTCGCTTCTACCTCATCGGCCGTCAGGCCCTGCTTCTGGGCTTCCTTCTCGTACAGCTCATGGATGTGCGGCGTTTCGACCACGCCAGGATGGATGGTGTTGACGGTGATGCCATCCGGGCCGAGCTGATCGGACAGCGTTTTCGTCATATGCACGATGGCGACGTTGCGCATACCGGAGAGTTGCTTGCTGCCACGCCCGGTCAGGCCGCCGATGTTGATGATCCGACCGAAGCGGTTACGGCGCATATAAGGTGCGACCGCCTTTGCGCAGCGCAGATAGCCGACGACCTTGATATCAATGTCCTGCAGCAGACCGTCCGGGTCTGCGTTTTCCAACTCCGCGCGCACCAAACCGCCTGGGTGGGCCGCGCCGTTGAGCAGGATGTCGAGCCTGCCGAAGCGTTCGACCGTCTGCGCCATCGCTGCTTCAATCGACGCCATGTTGGTGGTGTCGATCGTCAGCGGCAGGATCTGGCCTGCAGCGCCGCCCAATGGTGCGAGCTGGGCGCGGAGTTCTTCTGCGGCAGTGGCCAGATGTTCCATGCGACGCGCCGCAATGGTGACGTTGACACCTTCACGCGCCAGTTCAAGGGCGACTGCCTTGCCGATGCCCATGCTGCCGCCCGTGATGAAGGCGACCTTTCCTGAGAGTTCCAGATCCATAGCGAAGAAGTTGAAGTGACAAAGATGAGCGGATGCAGATGGGCGTTCAGGGCAGACACATTTCAATCACGAGCGGCCCGGTGGTATGCGCCAATGCCCGCGTTAGCGCCGCGGCTAGCTCCTGGGTCGTACGCACACGCTCGCACGGGACGCCGTAGCCTTGCGACAGTGCAGGCCAGTCGATCGGCGGGTCATCGAGCAGCGTCAGCCGACTGGAGTTGGGCGCGTCGAGTGGCAAGCCGCTACGCGCGAGTTCGGTCTGAAGAATCCCGTAGCGCTTGTTGGACGCAATCAGCATCACGATCGGCAAACGCTCGCGGGCCATGGTCCATAGCGACTGGATTGTGTATTGCGCGCTGCCATCCGATTGCAGTGCGAATACACGCCGCTGCGGGCATGCCACAGCAGCCCCGAGGGCAACGGGCAAGCCTTGCCCGATTGCGCCGCCGGTGTTGGTCAGGATCGTATGGCGCCGTGCCCGCGCAGAGGCCGTGACGAATGGGTAGCCACAGGTGCCACCTTCTACCGAAACAATGGCGTCATCCGGCAAGGCGTTGGAGAGCAGACGCCCCACGGCCTGTGGCGTGAGTGCGCCGTCTTCTACGTTCCAGACTTCCCGGGCAACGCCGGCAACATCAGTAGGAGCCTCAAGGCGGTCGGCCAACGCTTCGAGCGCCAGATCGGCGGCTTGGCCGGGCGTGGCGAGGGTCACAATGTCTTCCGGCAGTGCCAGTTCGCTGGGAATCCCCTCATAGCCAAAGTACGTGACGGGTGCGAGCGCTCCTGCCAGCACGACCTTCCGCCTTGCAAGCGCTTCGCGCGCCGGCTCCGGGAAGTACGGCAGACGATCAATATCCGGCAGGCCGCCGCCTCGTTCAGTGCGGGCAGGGAATGTCTCGCTAAAGCAAGTCGCTCCCGTTGCCGCCTGGATGCGTGCGGCGGCGCGTTGCCCTCGGGCAGACAGCGCACGATCACCCATCAGCAGAACGACCGCCGTTTTCGATTGCATCAATCGAAGCACCTCGTCGACACGTGTGCCGTCGAAGGAAGGCTCCGCGATTTGCGTAGCCATCTTGGGCAGATCGCCACGCATCGGTACCGACTGCAGGTCTACAGGCAGTACCAATGTGGCCACACCGCGCGACGGTCCCATCGTCGCGGCAATGGCGTCGCTCGTGTCGCGCGCCAAATCGTCTTCGGTCGCCACACTACGAAACCACACGGATACAGGCCGCGCCAGCGATTCGATGTCGGAGGTCAGCGGTGCGTCGTACTTCAAATGCGCGCGCGTGTGATCGCCAATGATGTTGAGGATCGGCGTACGCGCCCGGCGTGCGTTGTGCAGGTTTGCAATGCCATTGGCGTGCCCCGGACCCAGATGCAACAATGTCATTGCGGGCTTGCCCGTCATGCGTCCGTAGCCGTCCGCCGCGCCGGTGCACACACCCTCGAACAGCCCGAGGATCGGACGTACGCCCGACACCATGTCCAGCGCACCAACAAACGGCATTTCTGTCGTGCCCGGGTTCGCGAAGCAGACGGTGACACCGGCATCGCGGGCGGTCTTGAGCACAACACAGGCGCCCGTTTCCTGGGCAGAAGTGAGATTTGGGATTTCCATTCAGGAGCACACCTGACGTGACTTGATGCAATTCACTGTAATCCCGTATTTAGGGATTTGTCAAACATAACTGTTGACTCGGATCAGGGCCGACTGAGTGCAACCTGGCGCAAACCGGCCCCAGTCAACGAGAACTGGCGGCAAATCAACGGGGCTCGGGGTATACCCTAAGATGTTGATCGAATCCCGAATTACGGGAAATAAGGATTCAGATCAGCGCGGCTTCGCGGTCGGGATTTTCGTTAGGTGGCATGACTGGCGGACATCGCGGCAGTTCGCGCGGGCACCAGACGAATCAGCAGCAGCATCCCCAGCAGCAGCAGACCCGCCACTACCGTGAGGGCGACATATGGCGTGCCATAGCGGCTCGTGAGCGTACCCATCAACGCCGAGCCAAACGCGCCACCGAGCGACCCGAGCGCGCTGATCATGGCGATGCCGGCAGGCGCACTGCGTCTGTCAAGTTGCGCGGTCGGAATCGTCCAGAACAGGATGGGCACTGAGAACATTGCAAGCTGGGCGATGCTGACCAGCACGACCGTCGCACGGACGTCACCCACCACCATCCGCAGCAGCACCAGGCACAGCGCGGTGGCAAAGAAGCAACCGGCCAGATGCCAGCGGCGCTCCAGGTAGCGATCAGAGCTGTATGCAATCAGCACGTTGCCCACCATGGTGAACACGGAGATCAAGCCAGCCAGCAAGCCGATGGTGGCAATGCTGGAGACGCCGGCAGCCTTCAGGATGGAGGGTGTCCAGAACGTGACGGTGCTCAGACCCAGATGGACGCTGAAGTAGACGACAGTCAATCCGAGAACGCGCCGATCAAACAGGATCGA
Source organism: Ralstonia mojiangensis (assembly GCF_023955645.1). Taxonomy (NCBI): domain Bacteria; kingdom Pseudomonadati; phylum Pseudomonadota; class Betaproteobacteria; order Burkholderiales; family Burkholderiaceae; genus Ralstonia; species Ralstonia mojiangensis. The sequence continues at coordinate 199,422 of NZ_JAMXHU010000004.1, forward strand.
AAGCAAAGTGCCGTGGCCCGCAAACTCCATGGCCTTGTCTTGCGTGGCCTGCAGATCGCGCGTGAGCATCTCCCGTTCGGCATTGGAGAGCCAGGTCACGCCCTCGGGGCGATCGCTCAACAGGAATGGCGCGAGCAACCCGAGCACAATTGCCGGCAGCCCCTCGAGCAAGAACAGCCACTGCCATCCATGAAGGCCCCAGCTGCCTTGCATCTGGCTCATGATCCAGCCCGATAGCGGACCGCCTGTGATACCAGCGATCGGCACGGCGAGCAGAAGAATGCTGTTGACGCGTGCACGCACCGTATCTGGGAACCAGTACGAGAGGTACAGCATCAAGCCTGGAAAGAATCCAGCCTCTGCCGCACCCAACAAGAAGCGCACCAAGTAAAGCGACGCCGCACCGCTCACGAACATCTGCGCGACCGTACACAAACCCCAGAGCACCATGATCCGCAGCAGTGTCCGCTTGGCGCCAATGCGTGCGAGCAACAGATTGCTCGGCAACTCGAATGCGGCATAGCTCACGTAGAACACGCCCGTCGCGACACCAAAAACCGTCTCGCTCAACCCGAGATCCGATAGGAACTGCAGCTTTGCGAAGCTGATGTTGACCCGATCGATGAAGTTCAGGACGTAGCAAAGAAACAGGAACGGCAGGATGCGAAACGCGATCTTTTGATAGAGCCGCGAGGACCGAGACGAGGACATTGACATACCTCTTGGTGAGGGCTGGATAACGACGCGATCCGTGCCGCGTACACACCGGGTGGCGCAAGTCAGCGAATCTCGGAGTACCCATCTGTCAACATCGTCGATGGAAATGGCCGCACTCCGGCGCATGAACGAGCCACCGGACAGAGGCACCCAAGCTCCTTTGTGGCCGGCAGCCGGCCGCTTGATCCTGAGTCAGATTCTAGGCTGCCACAAAGGAATTTCGCGCTCAGTGATTTCCCTTAAATCCCACAATACGGCATTTACACGACTTTCAAACTGCGTACACCATTCAACCAATTTGATCCGCATTCCATATTAAGAACCTTAGTTCCGGGGCGGCCACAGCACACTCTCGACCCAACCACGATTTCATCGCCGCCGCAGATGCCACCAAAGCTTCGGTCGATACCCTTCCGCCATCGCGCTCCACCAATCAGCCATGCCAGATTTGATCTGCTGCCCCGCGCGCGACTGCTCCGGATGAGGGCGAGGGCGAGTTCCGGCAGTAAGGGCTGTTCTGGCGAAATGCGGCGGAGGGTGGCTTCTTGCTCCCTTTTGGATACTCGGGTGCCAACGAACGATCAGAGTGCGATATGGAGGCATTTTGCCAATCGAGCTTCCCCGCGAAGGCTTGTCATGCCTGACCTCGACAGACTATTGCTAAATTTCGCACGGGCCACGGAGCCAAATTGAGGGGACCCGACAGACTTGCCACCTTTTTTTGGCGTCTCAATCCTTTAGAAATCAATGGGTTAGAAATCCCCTTCCCGACAGACTTAATTTTTTCGGATCGGGAGGGCTCCAAGGAGAAAGAAACCGTCACTGGAACTCGTAGTTCGCAGCATGGAGGTAGCCGGTCTCGCGCGCTTTTCTACGAGTTTTCCGAATAGGCGTGCTTGGCAAGCGCGGCAATCATGGGCGAGTGCTCGTAGTCTGCCCAGGAGAACCGTATGCTCAGAGCCATCGACGGCGGTGGTGGCGTCCCGACGCCGCCCCAACCCATCCAACCGCCGCCGCCCCCCAGTGCGCGCGATGTGTCCGATGCCGAGACGGCCCTGAAGAATGCGCTCCAGGGCAAGGCACCCGACGATACGGCGGCGCTGAAGGCTGCCATTGAGAAAATTCAGCAGACGCAGCCCTCAGTCAGCAGAGATGCGCTTGCGCGGGCCGCCATCCTGCTGCAGGCCGCGCACAACAAGTCGGCACCGGCGACGCCGCAACCCAAGGTCGACTCGCTCAAGCAGGCCGCCAGCCAGGTCGGCCTCACGCACGTGTTCGACAACACGACGCTGGACAGCGCCACGCAGTCGCTGTCCGACAAACCGCTGGCAACTGACCAGGCCCCGCCCATGCAAGCCGTGACACTGCAAGACGCACGGGCCGCCATTCAGGCGGGGCTGGACGGCGGCATGACAGAGGCCGAAGCCGTCAACGCGGCGCGTGCCCAGCTTGGCGGCAGCGAACAAAACGAGACAGTCCTGAGCGAAGCCGCCCTGACCATCGCAGCCGAAAAAGCCGTGGCAGACGGCAAGGTCCCGGCCGATGCCGACCCCATCCAGAATGCTGCCAAGCAGGACGTCTGGCTCGGCATTTTCTCCAAACCCACCATCGACAACGTGGTGAAGGCGCTGCACGTCGAGCTCAAGCCGGCCGCCAACCTGGACGACACCGTCAAGGCCACCCAGACCGCCTTCGAGACCTGGCAGAAGGACAAGGCCGCCAATGCCGACGCGGCCACGCTGGCGCGCGACAAGCAGGCCTATCACACCGCCCTTTCCGATGAACTGAACGCCGCTGCCGGCCAGCCCGACAGCCAGTGGCGTGCCGATCCACTCCAGACCGATCGGCGCTTGCTTGCCGAGCGCCTGGTCGCGCAACGCAACAGCGCCGCAAGTGGCACGCAAGGTCCTCCTCCCACCGCCAGCGTGCTGAACGACCTGCACGCCGCTGAGATCGTCGACGCCGCGCAGGCCGCGCGTGCATCGGGCGGTGCCGACGGCAACCTCAAGGCAGCGCAGGCGCTTACCCAGCAGTTGCGCGGCGTGGCCAACACCGACCCGCTTTACGCGAGCGTCATGGACGACGCACGCACGCAAGACATCCAGTCTGGCGCGCTGCAGGACATCACCCACGCCAGCGGCAAGAACCCGCACGACACGCTGGTGGCAGAAGGCAACGCGCTATCGCGCTACAAGGACACGGTGCTGTACAAGGACCTTGTCAACTCGGCGCTGAACGCCGGCATCACGCACGACAACATTACAAAGGTGGGCACGCCAGGTGAGCTGCGCGACATCGCGGCGCTGCTCGAAGACGTGCAGCGTGCCTCGCCAGAACTGGCGCAAGCGCTCTACACCCAAAACCTGCAAGGCAAGATCGACAGCAAGATCAAAGCGGGCGACCCCGAGGTCTACGCGCCCTCCATGCAAACGCTGGACAAGCGCGACGATTACTACGGCCCCATCAGCCGCATCGTCAACGCGCTGGGCGGTCCGAAGAGCGACGGCGCAGCCCATGTCATGGGCAGCCTGCGGTCCTTCCTCTACAACGCGCAGGCCGATCAGGATCGCTACAAGGAAAACGGCTACACACCGCCCAGCACACCGTTCGACACGCTGGGCCTGGCCAAGGCCAACAATGCATCGATGGCGCCGTACCAGACCATCATCGATGAAGACCCGAACGGTGCGCTGTCGAAAACGCTGCAGAAGCACACCGGCCTGAAGCCATCGCCGCCAACGGTGCCGGTCGGGCCGGACGATGCGGCCCATCTGTCCAAGGCCCAGGCGGCGCTGAACAAGGCACTGGGCAGCGGCACGGCCGATGCGGCCGGTCTGCAGAAGGCGCTCGATGCCGCGCGTAACGACAAAGCAAATGCCGACATCAGCAACCAGACATGGGCCCAGGCCGCGGTGCTGGCACGTGCCCAGGCGGTGACCGTTGCACGGCAACAGGACAACACCGGCGACAAGACAGGGGACAAGGCCGGGCAGCCCCAAACCCCCAGCGACCCCATCGACCAGGCCACCAAGGACGTCGACGGCGATCAGCTTTTTACCGAACAGGACCTGCAGGACGGCGTGAACGCCCTGCGCACGGGCAACGTGGCGGCAACGCCGGATGCCAAAACGCCCGACACGCAGCGCGACGGCGCCCAGCCCGACACCACCGCCCATCTGGGCCAACTGGTGGCCAGCGGCATGACGATGCCCGAGGCCATTGCAGCCACGCGAGCCTGGCTCGGCGGCAACGAACAAAACGAGGCGATGCTGACGCAATCCGCACTGACGGTGGCTGCGCAGCAACATCTGGAGGACTACTACCAAGACCCGACAAAGGACCCCGTCGATGCCGGGGCCCAGGACCTGGCCAAGCTAAACGTGCTGGACCCGGACGTGCTGCGCGTGACGGCTGGCATCATGAAGCAGGACATTCAGCCCGACCAGAAGGCACTGGACGGCGCGGTCACGCAGGCCCGCACCGACTACGCGGCATGGCAGGACGCCAAGGCCAAATCTGACAAAGCGCCCGACAACGCGGACCTCAAAGCCGCTGCCGCGCGCGCCCTGCAGTCGTATCACAACGACCTCGATCAGGCGCTGAACGTAGCCGCCGGCCACAAACCCGAAGATGGCGATTGGCAGCTCAACCCCGACAACGTCGATACCCTGTGGAAAGCGCAGAACGCCGTCACCATGTCCGGCATCGCGCCCGAAATGGAGGCGGCGCGCGGCACCGGCAAGGACTCGCCCGAGTTCAAGCAGCTGCTGACGAGCTTCCAGCAATGGCAGACGGGGCTGGGCGCGCAACAGGTGCTGCACATCGCCGCGCATGCCCTGCAAGCCAACGGCGGCCCGGGCAAGGGCGACGCGGCGGCGGCCAAACGGCTCACGGGCCTGCTCGCCGGCATGCAGTCCGGTGACCCGCTGTTCGACCAGGTCATGGGCGACGCGAGCATCTCCGGCTTGCAGCAGCGCGCGCTGCAATCCATCCTCGACCATGCGCCCATGATGTGCACCGCCGCCAACGACGGCAAGGATTCACCCCAGGGCCGGCTCAGCGCCATGGGCACGTCGCTCGATGTCTACAAGGGCACGATCTTCTACGCGCAACTGCTGGACGACACGATCCAGGCGCCGCAAACGCAGTCACTGTTTCAGCAGAGCGGCGCCCAGGTATTCGGCAAGGGCAAGAAAGACCAGGCCAACGCCGCGGCCGATCAGATGAACGGCGTCGCGCCGGACCTGGCCGCTGCGCTGTACCACAGCCAGTTCCAGGGCAAGCTGGACGTGACTGACCTGAAAGCCATGTCGCGCATTTACGCGGCCGCGGGCGGCGCACGGAACCAGGACATGACCGACCTGCGCAAGCAGATCGAGGGCCTGATGCTCAAGCCCCTCGACAACGGCGGCCTGGGCACCGAATCGGTGGATTCGCGGCTGAACACGACGTACTTCGTCGGCGGCGATGGCATGGCCGTGGTCACCGGGCAGGATTTCGGGCTGAAGGATGTGAAGGACGACAACGTCCCGATGCAGCTCACGCAGGACATCCTCGGCGACAACATCGGCGACGACGTCAGCAAGGAGATCCGGCGCGAGACCGGCTTCAAAGATTCCCCCAAGCCGCCGACGCCGGCCAACGCCGACCCGAACGCGAGCCCGCCGCTGAAGAACGACCTGCACTGGTCACCCGACACCGCAGGCGTGAGCTCGGGCACCACCGCTGGTGTCACGGCCAGCGGCAACACCGTCGGGCTCCCTTGGCAGGACGGCATGCACACCGTCACCAGCCAGGCCCAGGTGTACAACGCCGTCGGTCAGGCATATGGGCTGGACCCGACGTACACGGCACGCTCACTGGACGAGCAGCAAGCCATGGCCGACGGCCAGTTCGCTGAATACAGCGGCAACGAAGTCGTCTACGACCACAAGGGCCACAAGACCACGCTGGCCCAGGTGGCCAGCCAGCTCATGCACGGCGAAGGCGTGAACACGCCAAGCGGCGCCACGCCCGTGGCACTCACCTCGCTGTCGATGCAGTGGTGGGACAACCGCGAGGGCAAGGGCGACGCCAAGCGCCTGGCCATCATGGAGGGCATCGGCACCGACGGGCGCTATATCGACGTGGGCCCGGCCGATACCACCGTGCGCAACGGCTATGGCGACTGGCAATCGCACAGCGGGCTGGACCGCGGCCTGCTGATCGCCCAGCCGCACTGGGTGGTCGATGCCAACGGCAATCTGATGACCGACGACGGTTACTGGAAAACCTACAAGCCCGACGACCACTGGTACAACTGGGAACACCTGAAGACCGATCTGGAGATCGGCCTGACGGTGGCGGCAGGCATCATCACCACGGTCGTGCAACCGGAGACCGCTGCGCTGTGGGCCGTGGTGCTGTCGAACCTGGCGGATGCGTACTTTGCGGTGACGGCCGTGGCAGGGGCGGCACACTCGATCAATGCGCTCTCCACCGCCAAGGGGCGCGACGACCCGTGGAACTGGGTGGGCCTGGGTGCCAACGTGCTGGGCGGTGCAGCCGGCGTAGGCGGGCTCGTGAATCGCACGGCCGTGGCCGCAGCGCGCGTGGGCGCCTACAACGCCGACTTCATGGAGGCGATCAACGCCGTGCGCATCACGCGCGGCGCCAGCGCGGAAGATGCCGCGCGCATCAGCCTGCTCAATGACAATCGCTGGGCCTTGCGCCCGTTCCAGAACAACCTCACCAACGCCGTGCTCAGCCACGCGCTGTATGGGTCGCCCGCGGCAACCGCCAACGCGGCGCAACGGCTAAATGCCGTGTTCGGCGTCACGCGCAATCCGGGCGTCGTCGCAGACCTCACGCAGGGCACGCTGCGCTTGCAGCGGCTGAATGAGGCCATCCCGCTACTCAACCGGGCGGACGTGCTCGCCAGGTTGCCCGCACGCCTGCGTCGGCTGGCCGGGCTGCGGTTCCTGGGCGGCGGCGCCCTCGCCTATCGACTGATGGGTACCGGCGCGCTCAACACCAACCTCGCGGCGATGCTGCACCAGGGGCAGTCGCTCGCGACATCCAACGGCCAGGCCACGGGCGAAGACTGGGTGCAGTTCTTCACCTCGGCGGGACTCATGGGTGCCGGCATGGGCGTGGCGCGCCAGCATGGCGCATCGCAGCGGCAGGCCTACGAGGCGGCGGCGGCCAACCTGGCTGCTTCCGGCATGCGCATGCCGGGCGTGGCGCCCGACCCGGGCAGCACGCCGGTACAACGCGTGGTGCCCGAGCTTGGGCCGCGTGGCGCCGAATCGGCGCTCGAATCGCAGCAGGCGCTGCTTGCCAGGGTGCAGACAGACGGTGCACAGGGTGCGTTGAACAATAACCAGGTGTACCGCCTGTACTCCCGCACGGGCGGCGTCACCGGCCCGGAAGACACCATGCCGGGCGAATTCTATTTCCCCCGCCTGATCGCACTGGCAGAGCAACGCCCCGAAGGGGCCTACGCCATGTCGCAAGACGGCGCCTACATTGACAGCACGATGCCGACGGACGGCCGTGCGCGCACCACGTTCTATCACTTCATGCGCGAAGACGGCCGGGTCGACCCGGACGCCGTCACCGAACGCGTCTACGTCAATGCAAAGACGCAGCATGTGCTTGACGTGCTCGATTTTTTGGTGCGCGGCGTGGTCGACCAGCCCGGCCGCTTTCCGGGCATCTATGCGGCCAAGGCGTCCGGCCCCGACGCCGCCGGCCCGCGCGCCGACAACATCGTCGTGTATGCCACCGATCGCGCGGCCGTCGACCGCGTGGTGGAAGCCCTGCGGCATTACCAGCAGCAGCATCCGGAGCACTTCCACGACACGGTGCCGTCGATGACCGAGGCGCAGCTGCGCGGCGTGTCCACCGCAGCGGAACCGACCCCCGCGATGGTCGACCGGTTGCTCAGCGCCATCGACAGGTTTGCCGCCGGCAACACGCAATTTGGCGCCACCGACATCGGCCGCACGCCCAGCCCGGAACAGAGCTTTGGCGGCATCCGCGCCTACGCGATCTCCTTGGCCCAGCACGACACCGTGCTGGCGCAGCAGGCCGCGGCACAATACGGCGTGCCGTTCGATTACAGCGCCGCGCTGCAGAAGGCCACCAGCCGGCGCTTTGCCGAGATCGGCATCGACCCCGCCAACCCTGCGCGCAACCTCGGCGGCCCCGTGTCACGCCCGGCCGGCTCGCCCGATTACAGCGGCACCGGCACGCAATACGGCCCACACGACGGCACATACCAGACCACGCCGGCTGACCGCGTGACGATGTCGTTTGGCGGCGCACCGCTGCCGCCCAGCGCCCACGCATTGATTGGCGCCTCCGACACGCTCGCGCGCCAATTGCGCCTGCTGCACGACGCCGGCTGGACGGTGCGCCTCGGACACAGCAACCGCGGCTCTGCGGTGGATACCGAGCGCAAGACCATCACGCTTGACGCCAACGCGCCCGACGCCGGCGCGCTGGTCTACACGCTGAGCCATGAGGCCGACCACGCTGTGAAGGCCGAACTCGATCTGCAGGGCCTGCAACACCACAGCGAGGGCAGCTTCGTGCAGACCTTGCTCGCCGGCGAGGCCAGCGCGCAGGGCAACGCGTTCAACGTCCGCGACGAGGTGCTGGCCGCAACCGGTGTAGACATCGGCGCCCGCGCGCAGATGCCGCAGCCCCTGGAACAGGCCTACGCGCAGTGGGATGCGAACAACCCCGAGGCCTACCTGCGCCTGGCGCAGACCATGGCGAGCATGCGCACGTCCGTCGCGCCAGACCAGACCTACGTGCAGTACTACGCCTCGCACTGGAACGGCGGGGCGCCCGGCACACCGCACATGCCGGCGCCGGCGACAGCGTCGGGCGCCCAAAAAGCGGCGCAGGCCGCCGAATGGCTCGATGTGAAAGACTTGCGGTCATTGCGGCACGTGCCCGGCGCCGAGGTGCCCAGGCTGAGCGATCTGGCCAACAAGGCAGGCAGCAACACCGTCCTGATCGCGCTCAAGGGCACCAGCCAGCCGGACGGCACGCCCGTCATCATTGCGACCACGCAACTGCGCGACGACGGCACCTTCGCGCCGCCCCAGGCCGTACGTGGCAGCAACGTCCCCAAGATCGTCAAGCGCGCCGTGCGTGGCGACAACTCAGCCATGCACACCGCACGCAAGGGCGTCGATTTCTACATCAGCCCCGTGTCGTACGAGCGGTTGCAGGCGTTTGGCGGGCCATCGCGCATCAATGGCGATGACGGTTCGCACGTGCTCTCACCTGCGGCCGACAAGATCGACACCGAGGTGGTCGACCACATCCAGCAGCTTGGTGGGGCGAAGCGCTACAAGAGCGTGCAAGAGGCGACCAGCGCCGCGAAGGACGACAACATCATCTACGTCATCGACAAGAAAGGCGGTGCCCCGAAGGGCCATGCCAAGCGCGGTACCGACGGCACTTGGACATACCACGTGGATGCACCGATGGACGGCGCCACCGTGCCCGAACGCAGCCTCGAAGCCGCCTTTGCCAAGCAGCAGACGCGCGGCGCACGCACACTGCGCAGCGCGCCGCGTGGCGTGCGGTTCGTCGTCAGCTCGGTGCAGCCCGAGACGGTGAAGGAACTGGGCGGCTTCCTTGAACCGCGCACGCTGTGGAAGCGAGCCGAATACGGCATGCCGGCCTTCAAGCCGGGCGAAATTGCACAGGCCACCACCACACTGAACCGACAGGCCAACGGCGGCTTCCTGCGCGGGCGCGCTGCGCAGCTTCTGCAATGGCGGCAGCGCACGCTGGAGGAGCCCGTCACCACCGGCACACCGCTGGAAGCCTCCGCTCTGGGCTACGCCAACGCGCGCATGCTGCCCGACACCGACGCCCATGCGCTCGACTACAGCGGACCGAACATCGTCCACCTGCGCGACCTGGTGAAGCAAGGCTGGCTCGAAGCCGGCACGCACTACATCTACGTCTACAAGACAGCCGACAACGCGGGCGAGCTGGGCGCCCATACGCCCACCGGCCGTCTGGAGCCTGATGGCAACGCCCTCACGTGGTATGGCGCCTGGAACAAGGCTGCCGCGCAGCAGAACGGCACCCCGGCCAAGGAACTGGCCGTCGGTCACGACAGCTTTGGCGCGGATACCCACTTCCTGCTCACGCGTCTGCCGCCCGATCAATTCGAGGCATGGCAGCGCAGCGGCACCGGCCTGGATATTGGCGTGTACCAGCCGGTGCTCTCCAGCACCACCACGGTGGCGCTGCCGCCCGATGCGCCCAAGCTGGGCAACCTCACCCGCCCGCTGGACGAGGTCGAGCTGCTGGCCGGAAAGAAGGACGATCCCTATGCCAGCAATGTCGAATTCAAATCGGTCAAGGACCACGCGCCCGAGGTCGTGATGGCCGATGCGCAGCTCTGGCGCAAGATCAAGCTCAAGCTGCGCGTGGCACGCGACGTGGCCGCCAACACCGTGTCGCGCCGCGTGCCCTTCGCGGGCAAACGCATCGCACAGCGGTACTCGGCAGCGGCCACAGGTGACCGGCACATGGTCAACACGTTCCTGCGTTCGGAATTTCCGCTCCAGGCACGGCTAGCGCCGATGGGCCGGGCATATCGCCTGCGCGACGACCCCGCCAAGGCGCTCGCGTTCATCAAAAAAACGGGCGGCGCCATGCCGGTGATCTCCCTCGTGGTCGACCCGTATTCGCTGCGCGCCGCTGTCGGCAAGCGCCAGGACCCGAGCTTCGTGCGCGCCGCCAAGCAGATCGATGAAAGTAACGCCACCATCGACCATAGGAATGCGCAGATCAAATCCGGCAAGGGCGCCGATACGAAGAAGCTGTTCCTCGACGATCTGCACCAGTCGCATCTCGACAAGTGGCTCGACCTGTCGGTGACGACCGGCGTGGTCATCCGCTTCGAATTTGCGCCGTCGCGGCCACACATCGGCCCCAACGACCACTTCACCGCGCGCACCAACGACGCGTACGACAACCACGTACGGCTGTTCTCGATGCTCGAGAAGTGGGGCGCCACCCACCCCGATGCATCGGCGCCGCATGTCATGGTGAGCTTCCATGGATGGGATACGGTGCTCGAGCCCGTGCCGGGCGGCGGCAACGCCAAGCTCGTCGAACAGGTGCTGGAGCGCCCCACGCTGCCCTGGGTGCATATGGGCCTGTCGTATGCCACCAATGGCACCGACGCCATCGCCAACGAACGGCTGAACACCGCTGTGGCCGACATGGTGCTGCGTTTCGAGCAAGACGGCGCGCCCACCCAAGGCCGGCTGCATGGCGACGATGCCCTCACGCGTGTGTTCGAGCGGCCGTCCAAGAGCCAGTACGACGCCCAGAACCAGGTACTGCTGGCCGAGATCGCGCGTCTGGGCAAGCAGAAGTACAACCTGTCGGACAGCGACGTCAACGCGATCATCGACCGCGTTTTCAATGGCAACACGAGCGCGCTCGTCAATCGCGCCCGCGCCACCGAGATCGACTTTGCCAAACCGCTGTGGGAAGCCAAGCGGCGCCTGGGCCCGACAGAAAAACGTGCCAACCAGTTTGCCGACCAATGGACAACTGAGATGGGCGTGGCTGCACGCCCTGCGGGCACCAAGGCGCTGCCGGCATCGGCCAGCAACCCGGCCACTCCCCTGGACCCCTGGAAGGACATGGTGAAAGCAGACGCCCTGTCGGTGGACAACTCTGGCGAGCTACAGAGCGCAGGGCGTGTGGAAACCACGCAGACCGCGCAAAAGGGGCTGGCCGCGCCCAGACAGGCCTCGGCGGAGCTCAATGCGCTTGGCGTGGCGGGCGCCAAGCCCGAGGGTGGCGCGAGCGTGCGAGAAAAGGCGATCGTTGGAGCCTCTGTGGTAGGGGGCATGGGCGCGGTACTGATCGGCATACCGGGCACCGGCGCCGATACGATTTCGCTCGCCAGCAACCCCTCCATGCTGCTGCTGCGGGTCGGCCGCTCGGCGCAGGTGCTGCATCAGGCGACGATGGCGACGATCGAGCGGGCAGACCCGCGCGTCTTCAGTGAGGCCACGCAGACGATGGTCGACCGGCTGGTCAAGGCCTTGCCAAACCACAAGGAAAAGACGGAGCCGGACGACCTGGCAAAGATTGAGGACCGCCTGCGCACCTTCGTTGCCGAAGCCAACTGGAGCGTGCACAACATCTACCAGCGCCTGGGCAATCGGGAAATCACGCGCACGCAATCCAGTGAGGCCACGCAAGCCGTGTCAGCCGATCTGGTCAAACAGATCCAGGCCATCTTCAGCGGCACCGGCCTGCAGCAGGTGCATCTGGGCCACCCGCGCACCAAGCTTGGCTATTGGGGCCGGCAGATCGCCATCGGGGGTTACAGCATGGGCCTCGCCTCGTATGCGCATGCGATGGCGACCAAGGCGTGGACGCTAGCGCACGATTCGGCCATTTGGTACGTACTGCCTACGGGCGGCACAGTGGCGTCGATCGCGTATACCACCGGCGTGCTGCTCGGACGCGGGCGCAACATCGACATCGAGCAGCGCAGCCGCACGGTGCGCGGGCTCGATATCTCGGCAGATACGCTCGCCGCCACCGGCGGCATGCTGCTCGGCGCCGCGCAGATGGTGGGGGGCGACTACGTCAAGGGCGTGCCGATGGTACTGTCGTCGGGCGCGCTCGGCCTCTCACGCTTCAGCTCGCACTTTCCGAATGCGTCGGCGTTTGTCAGCAAGCACAAGATCGCCATCGCGCTGGTGCCACTGTCGGGGTTTGCATTCAACCTGATCAAGCCGCTGTTCATGCAGGACGACAAGAACAAGCGCCCGCCCGGCACATCGGCTGTTACGCCGTCGCCTAGCGCATCACCGAGTGCATCGGCATCGCCTTCGGGGTCACCGTCGCCATCGGTCTCGCCGTCCGCGTCGCTCTCGCCGTCAACCTCGCCTTCGACATCGACCAGCCCGACTGCGCCGTCAACCAGCCAGCCTCCCAGCACACCGGCCACCCCGCAACCCACGCCCACGCATTCCGAATACGTGGTGCAGTCGGGCGATACGCTCAACGGCATTGCAGACCGGTATCGCACGCCGCTGTTGCACGAGGCACACGTCTCCGATGCGCAGCGCCAGGCCATGTCGGATGAGCAGCAGGTCGAGGCAGCCTTGGCGCAGTTGCTGCAGATCAACCCACAGTTCGCACATCGCAATGTCGGACTGATCCACCCGGACGAGCCTATCGTGATCGTGCCGTAAGCCGCGTTGCCGAGTCGGGTTCCCACCGCCCGCAAGGCGACGCGGCCGCCCTATGCCGTCGAGCCGAGATCATCGACGGCATGCGCGCCTGCCAGCCGCAATGCTGCATGGCGCGTTCAGGTGCTGGCCACGAAGCGAGCCACATCGGAAAGCACAGGCCCCAGAAACTGCAGCGGCGAAGCCAGCGCGGCCACAAGCGTTTTATGGTCCAGCCGTGGATAAACCTTGAGCTCCACCGGGTGGCGATACTCCGTCAGACGTTCGGCGAGTGACAGCGTATTTCGCCGGACATCCACGTAGGCATCGTGCTCCCCCGTGAGCAGCAATGCAGGAGGCAACCATCCCTGGCTGACGTGGAACAGCGGCTGGCTATCGGCTGTTTCGTTCGGATGGTTGAACACCGGCTTCACATCAGCCGCCTGAATCGGGAGGAAGTTGTAGGGACCGGCCATGCCGATCCAGCCCGACAGCGTTTCGATGTGCAGACCCTGCGCCGCCAGCCAGCGGCTATCGGTTGCCAACATTGCAGCGTTGTAGGCGCCCGCGCTGTGCCCCGCGACGAACAGGCGCGCGCCGGCATGGCCCTGCCGATCCAGCCACCGCCGCGCGAAAGCCGTGGCGGCTGCGCAGTCCAGCAGGAAGTCTGGGTAGCGCACCTCCGGATACAGCCGGTAATCGGCAACCATCGCAAGCGCCCCAGCCGCAGCCAATGCTTCACCTACGAATGCGTAATCCTTGCGGTCGCCGTCGCGCCAAGACCCGCCATAGAAGAACACAACCGCACGAGGCGGCCCTTCCATCGGGCGGACAGGTCGATAAACGTCCAGCCTTTGGCGTGAGTGTGGGCCGTAGGCCAGACCCAGCGCTGGCAAGCTTGCGTCGGACTTGGACACCGCATTCAGGACATCCAGGGCGGAACACCCGGCAAGGTTCGCCAAGGCGGCTGCCATCCATGCTCGGCGCGTCACACCAGGCATCGACGACCTCCATGCGACACCGAAGCCGAGCGAACACACGGATAGCGGCCAACGCCGCACATGCGTGCTGGGATACGGATCAATTGAAGGCGCATACACGTTCAAGGTGAAGAGAATGGGCTCGACCATATACGCGGGCATGCTCGCGCTGGATGCACTGTCCAGCATGGATCCGCAAAGAGACGACCCATCGGGGCTCCGATCGATGTGCCCTGCGCGGCGATCGACTTCGCTTGCCCCACGGACGTATCCGCGCCATGGCCCTGTGATCCGTACGGAGACATTCTTATTCCGCGCGATATCGACGAAAATAGCGAACGTGCCGGGACGCGCGCCCCCTACGATCGCCCCGGCATTCGATCATTGAACGTGGAGAACGCCATGCGCGACATCATTGACGGTTTCCTGCGCTTTCAGCGCGACATCTATCCGCAACGGATAGAGCTTTTCAAACAACTTGCGACATCACAGAACCCCAAGGCCCTGTTCGTGACCTGCTCGGACAGCCGCGTCGTTCCGGAGCTGCTCACACAACGTGAACCCGGTGAACTGTTTGTCATCCGCAACGCGGGCAACATCGTGCCGTCGTACGGTCCTGAACCGGGCGGCGTGTCTGCAACGGTTGAATATGCGGTGGCTGTGCTGGGCGTGCAGGACATCGTCATCTGCGGCCACTCCGACTGCGGCGCAATGGGCGCGATCTCCCGTTGCACCTGCCTTGACCATCTGCCCGCCGTGGCCAACTGGCTGCGCCACTCCGACTCCGCCAAGGTCATCAACGCCGCGCATACATTCGACTCGCCTCGCGCCAAGCTGGACGGCCTGGTTCGCGAAAACGTGATCGCACAGCTGGCTAACCTGCGCACGCACCCGTCGGTGGCACTGGCGCTGGAACAGGGCCGCATGAATCTGCACGGCTGGGTGTATGACATCGAAACGGGCAGCATCGACGCGCTGGATGGCGCAACGCGCCGCTTTGTGGCGCTGGCAGAATCCCCCACCACGGTAGCGGTTACGTCGCGCAACCTGCGGCAGGCCTGACGAAGATGACCGGAAGCCTTCGGGCACCGGTCGCTACCCGGCAATGCGCTGCGGGCGCGACGCCCGCCGATGGAAATCATTCTGCGGAGCGCCGGGTAGCGGGATGTCTCTCTCGCCCCAACAAGCAACCCAACGCCGCTTCCAGATGAGCAAAGCGAAACGGATAGCCAGCCTCCATGGCCCGCCTGGGCTGCAAGTGTTGGCTGCCCAGCAGCAACACTGACATTTCACTCAGCGCCATCCGCAATGTCCACGCGGGAACAGACAAGAACATTGGCCGGCGCAGCGTAGCAGCCAGCGTGCGGGCAAAGTCCGCGTTGCTGACAAGATGCGGCGCACATGCATTGAAGGCGCCCTGGCAATCCGCGCGGTGCAAGAGGAAGTCGATCAGGCCCACCGCATCGTCCAGATGGATCCACGGCATCCATTGCCGGCCACTGCCGAGACGTCCGCCCAGTCCCATGCTGAATGGCAGACACAGCCTGGGCAACATGCCACCGTCACTTGCAAGCACGGGCGCCGTGCGCAGTAACACGACGCGCATGCCTAACCTTTCTGCGCGGCGGGCTTCGTCTTCCCACGCGACGCAGAGTTGACTGCCAAAGTCGCGCTCGCCAGGGCGGCTGTCTTCATCCAGCGGCTCCTGCCCTCGATCTCCATACCAGCCGGCGGCGGATCCGGAAACAAGCACGCGAGGGCGCTGCTCACAATGGCCCAGCCAATCCACGAGTTCCCGCGTCAGGTCGACGCGGCTGCGCCATAGAACCTTTCGCCGCTGCCCCGTCCATGGGCGATCGGCAATCGGCGCGCCCGCCAGGTTGATGACCGCATCAAAGGGCGCCGCAGCATCCAGCTCTCGCAGCGTTGCGACACCGTGCGCACCGGTGCACAACCGAGATACGCGCTCAGGCGTGCGGCTCCAGACCACCAGATCGTGCCCTTGCGCGTGCCACTGGCGGCAAAGCGCTCGCCCGATCAATCCGGTGCCGCCAGTCAACAAGATGCGCAAGCCAGGTTGACCTCCTGATTGTGGTTGAGCGCTGCGCGCCGTCGCATCCGTCATAACGCCTCCAGCCGCGCGCGCACTTCAGCGGCACGCGCGCGCAGGGCATCGCGCTCGTCGGTGTCCATCTTGGCGAGCTGCCGATACACCATCGCCAAGCGCGGGTTGCGGCCGAACACCTCGATGTGGCGCGCGAAAAAATCCCAGTACAACGCGTTATAAGGGCACGCGCGCTCTCCGACCCGCTGCTTGCTGTCGTAGTGGCAGCCCTTGCAGTAATCGCTCATGCGCGACAGGTAAGCAGCACTGCTGACATACGGCTTGGTGGCGATGCGCCCACCGTCCGCCCACTGGCTCATGCCGACCGTATTCGGCAGCTCCACCCATTCGAAAGCGTCGATATACACGCCCAGGTACCAGCGATGGACCTCGGCGGGTGACAGCCCTGCAAGCAGCGCAAAGTTGCCGATCACCATGAGCCGTTGAATGTGATGCGCGTGGGCGGTTTTCAACGACTGGCCGATCGCCAGTTGCAGGCAGCGCATCTGGGTCTTTCCGCTCCAGAACCACGATGGCAGCGGCGCATCATGGTTCAGCACGTTGCACGACGCGTATCCGGGCATCTGCGCCCAATAGATGCCGCGTACATATTCCCTCCAGCCCAGTATCTGACGAACGACCCCCTCCACAGCAGACAACGGGGCCGTGCCATGCCGATACGCTGCCTCTGCACGCTCGATCACCTCGCGCGGATTCAGCATCTTCACGTTGAGGGAAAAAGACAGCAGCGAGTGGAACAACCGCTGGTGGTTGCTGCTCATGGCGTCTTCAAAATCGCCAAAATGCGGCAGCGCCCGTTCAATAAATGCATCCAGGCAAGCCAGCGCTTCCGTGCGGTTCACGGGCCACCGAAACTCGCCGGCCTGCGGGTCGCCAAACGACTTCACTCCGCTGCGCTCCACCGTGCGCCACAACGCCCGGTGGTCATGCACGGGGCGCGCGTCGGCAGGTTCTGGGGGCGTGCCGCGCCACGGCTTGCGATTGTCATGGTCGAAATTCCATTGCCCGCTTTCCGGCGCACCTGTGTCGTCCAGCAGCACGTTAAAGCGGCGGCGCATCTCGCGATAGAACCGCTCCATCAGCCACTGCTTGCGGCCCGCAAACATGGCGGCCAGATCGTGCCTGCCCGTGAGGAAATGTTCGGTGTCGACTTCGCACGTAGATAACGACTGCGCTTCGGCCCATTCGCGCAACTGTGCATCCACGCGCCACTCATCTGGGGATTGCCACTCCACCCGCTCGGCGCCGTAGTGTCCGGCCAGTGCGGCAAGATTCCCAGTCAGGGACTGGCGGTTGCTTTCATCGTCAATCGCCACATAGCGCACGCGGTGGCCGCGCGATCGCAAACCGTGTGCGAAATCGCGCATGGCCGCAAAGATGGCGAGAATCTTTTGCGCGTGGTGCAGCACGTAGTCAGTCTCTTGCCGCACCTCCATCAGCACGTAGACCACATCATCGTCCACCTGCGCAAACCAGGAATGCTGCGGATTGAGCTGATCGCCCAGCACCAGCCGCAGCGTCTTGGCACGCTGGTTCATGTTATTACTCTCGGAACATGGCGCCACGTGCGTCTGGTGCTCGCCCTTGGTGTGGTGCATGCGCCCTCGCGGCTACTGAGTCGGATCCTGCCGCTCATGGGACACGGAAATCAGCGCGGACGTATCAATGCCGAGCGCACGCGCACGCGCAACAATCGCCTCACGCTGTGCGGGGTCCAGATGCTTGTCTCGTGTCAGCACCCAGCAGTAACTGCGGTCCGGCCCGACAACCAGGGCCCAGCGATAGCCTGGATCGAGCGCGGCCACGTGATAGCCGCCGTAGAACGGGCCGAAGAATGACACCTTCAGCGAACCGGTATCGTGCTCGCCTATGAACAGCGCTTTGCCCACGGCCTCGCGCCATTCGCCCTTGGCAGGATCAAAGCCACGGTTGACCACGCGAACGCTGCCATCGGGTTGGAGCTGGTACGTGGCTGACACATCGGTCAGGCCCCGCTCAAACGAATGATCGAGCCTGGCCTGCTCGTACCAACGTCCCTGATAGCGTTGAAGATCGAACGGTGTGACGGCCGTAATGCCTTCGGGCGGGCTCGTTGGCGCACAGCCCGCCAGAAACGCCCCAGCGAGCAACGGTGCCAGCCAGCGCAGGCGCGCTCGCACCACAGATGATGCTGCACCTCGCAGAACAACGCCGATTCGCTCGAACATGCCCGGGCCACGCAGCCCTGCGCGCTTCGCGAATTGAAATGCAGTTGTCAACGCATCTGCCATCCGAGTTCCCTCATAGTGATTGCCGCCCCTTGCGACATGAAACGCTGCACAACGCAGTGCGTCAACGGAATGCAGCAGAACAAGCGCCCCCTTTCCGCCAATGAACATGGTTTGAGTTGGCATATCCGCTTACGCCCTCAAGCCTGGTGTTGCCCTGCGGTGTGAGCATGAGCAGGTTTTGCATCAAGAAAACTTCGTGCCACCGTTTCCGCGTCGCGCGCTCCGTCAGTAGACTTTGAAAGCGTTCTGTTCCCTGCTTAACCAACATGTACGCACGCCCTTGCGATATGCCTGCCCAATGCGTTCACGCCATCCGAGCCCTAGTCCTTCTTCTGTGTTCCGCCATGAGCGTTGGAGCCTGGGCCAATTGCCGCGACACAGTGCCTGCGCCGCAACTCTCCGGTAAGGGTGCGTTGTGCCTCTTCGGGTTCTGCCTCTACGATGCGCAGCTATGGAGCGCTGAACTCCCACCCAGCTATGACGCGCCCTTTGCATTGGAGGTGACGTATCGGCGTGCGATCGAACGGAGCCGGCTTGTCGAAACCGCCATCGACGAAATCCGCAGGCTGCAGGCGCCCGTCCCATCTGACGACACCCTCGTGCAATGGCAGCGCGCAATGACCCCCGCTTTCCCCGACGTCAGACCGGGCGACACCTTGTGCGGCGTGTATCTGCCCGGACGCGGTGCACGCTTCTATGCCAATGGGCAACTGACGACCGAGGTGGACGATCCGGCCTTCGCGCGCGCCTTCTTCGATATCTGGCTGGCACCGGGCACGCGTGCCCCGTCCCTGCGTCGTCATCTCCTGGGCAAGTCACGTTGATGCGCGTACGGCTAGTTGGCATCTCCCGGCGACTGGAAGCCCGGTTGGCCGATCTGGCCTGGGACTTGCGGCACACGCCGGAAACGCGAAATGTCATAACCCATCTCGTCGAAACGGCTCAATGCTGCGCGATAGTCGGCATCACTCATGTTGGGGTCGCGCGAGAACACCCAGCCGAGGCTTTTGTCTGGATAGCCGAGCAGGGTCACCCGGTATTCCGGATCGACATACAGCGTCAGTTGCGACACGTAGATCGGCCAGAACAAACGCACGCGCCACTCCCCACCACCGCTGCCTTCCACCACCGAATCAACGAACTGCATGCGTTTGAAGGCGGCATCGAAACTGCCCGGCCGGTAGACATAGGCATCGTCAATACGGCCGTCGGGCCGCAGGGACCATTCGGCATAGCTGCCGACATTGCCGCGCTCTCCAAAGTACGGAATGTTGGCGATGACATACCAGCGCCCCATGTAGCGCGGCAGATCAACCGGTACCGTCTTCAGCGGCACTGCTGCCCGCGGGTTGGGATTCGGCGGTGGGCCGGAGCAGGCAACGCTGGCAAATGCCAGCGCGACCACCGCCACACAACGTGCCCAACCTGACAGGGTGAGCCAACGGTGGCCTTTTCGATGCGTTCTCATCGCGCTCTCCTCTATGCATTAGCCGGGCAAGCCGGCTGGTTTGTCTGCGTGCTGAGTGCCGCGCGCGATGCCGCGTGGCTCGGCATCGTTTTTGTCGCCGCACTGCTCGCGCTTCACCTGCAGCAAGCCCGCCGGCCGTACCAGGAATTGCGGCTGGTGCTGTGGGTCGTGGTGCTCGCGGCGCCGTGGGAAACGCTCCTGATACGCACCGGGCTCATCGCTTATCCGCATGGGGCCGTTTGGGCCGGTTTCGTGCCGCCCTGGTTGCTGGCGCTGTGGGTACTGTTCGCGATCCAAGTGAATGTCCTCTTTCGTTGGCTGCGCGGCAGGAGGCGGCTGGCGATGGCGCTGGGGGCCATTGCCGGACCGCTGTCGTTTCGTGCGGGAGCGGCACTCGGGGCGGCACACATTCCTGACATGCTCGTCACGCTGGGCGTGTTGGCTGTCGGTTGGGCGATATGGATGCCGCTACTGGTATGGATGGGCGAGCGCAACGACGGAACGGGCGCACCGCCCTGAGTGCCGCAGCGGCTATCCCCTAGCGCTTGACGAACCGGTAATGCGCCACGCCCCACTCGTTGCCGCCGGCATAGCCAAACAAGCTCGACACCGCCAGGTAGAAAATGCGCCACCGCTGAAACCACACGGCGGCCTGGCGCTCGCCATAGGTCTGCGCGAACACCGGCATCAAACGGCCGCGGGCAGCGTCAAGGTTGGCCAGCCAATGGTCTGCCGTGCGCGCGTAGTGCATGCCGCTGACCCACCAGTGACGCGCCACACGCAGGTCGCCCTGGAACTCCAGCAGCAACGCCTCTGATGGCATCGTGCCGCCAGTGAAGAAGTACTTCGACATCCAGTCGGTGCCGTCCTGCACCTGAAAGTGATACGCCAGCGTGCGATGCGCAAAGATGTGCACGAACAGCACCGCATCCGGGCGCATCCAGCGCGCGATCTTGCTCAGCAACAGGCCGTAGTTTTTCATGTGCTCGAACATTTCGATCGATACCACACGGTCAAAGCGGCCGCCCTCCGGCATCTCTGCAAACTCGAAATCGACGATGTTTCCCGTGTGCACGCTGAGGTTTGTCAGGCCGCGCTCGGCTGCCCGGGCCTCGATCCAGCTGCGCTGACCGCGCGAGTTCGACAACGCCACGATGCGCGCGTTGGGATAGCGCTTGGCCATCCACAGCGACAGCGATCCCCAGCCGCAGCCCAGGTCCAGAATGCACTGGCCGTCGGCCAGGCCGGCGCGTTCGGCATAGCAGGCGAACATGGCCTCTTCTGCCTCGGCCAGCGTTTCGTTGCCGGTCGGATACAAGGCGCAGGAGTATTTCAACTGCGGCCCCAGATGAGCCTCGAAAAAGGCGGGCGGCAATTCGTAGTGCTGCGTGTTGGCCGCGTCTGTGTCGATGGCGATGGGGCTGCCGTGCAGCTCGTCCAGCAATGCATTGAAACGCCGCGACCGCTGTTCGCCGTCGTTCAAGCCTTCGTCTCGCAGGCGTTGACGCACAAGGGCGCGCATGCCGGCACGCACCAGCGCATCCGGCAACCATCCGCGCTCGCAGCATTGGATGAGCCAGCCGTCGCTGGCGTCGGCCGCGGCCTGCGGCGGTAGGGTCGGCGTGGACAGCGCAGTCATGTGGGGCTCCTTGGTCTGTATGTCTGTACATCAGTGGCGCGGCGGCCAGGGGATCAGCACGCTTGTTGTGCGGGCGTATTCGGCATAGTCGTCGCGCGTGGCATGCATATGGGCTTCGAGCATGGGAACGCCCGAGACCTTCACGAGCAGCCACGCCATGGCCACCGGCGGCAGCAGCGTGAGCCATGCCCAGGGCGAGCCGATCGCCAGGGGCACATAGGCCAGCCAGTGCACGCATTCAAAGAAATAGTTTGGGTGCCGCGAATAACGCCACAGCCCCACCTGGCACGTCTTGCCCCGGTTGACCGGGTCTGCCGCAAAGCGGCGCAATTGCCCGTCTGCCACGGCCTCGCCGGCCACCGCCACCAACCACAGCGCCACCGCAACCGCCATGGCGAAAGCGCTGGGAGAATCCGGCCGGTAGCTCGGCACGGCAAACGCGATCGACAGCAACATCGATACGGCCGCCTGCAACTGGAAGAAGCCAAACATGTTTCGCGATGCGGCCGGGCCCCACTCCTCGCGCAACTTGCGGTAGCGCGCGTCTTCCGGCTTGCCGGCGTTGCGGCGCCACAGGTGCCAGCCAAGGCGCGCACCCCACGCCGCTCCGCCGGTCCCGACGAGCAAGCGCGCCGGCAATGAACCGGTGCTCAGCGCCGCGTAGAGCAATGCCACCATGCCCAGCGAGAACGCCCAGATCGGATCGACCATGCCAGCGTTTCCGCTGCGCAGCTGCCACGCCCAAACGGCGCTGAACACCGCCACCAGAAACACCAGCGCAACGAGTGCGACGCCCACCACAGGCATGGTCACCCCCGCTCCAGCAGAAACTGCGACACGCCGATCCGGCCCTCGTCAAAGCCGGCCTCGCAATAGGCGAAGTACAGGCGCCAGATGCGGATGAACGGCTCGTCGAATCCGAGTGCGCGCACAGCATCGAGCCGGGCTTCGAAACGCTGGCTCCAGCGGCGCAGTGTCTCTGCGTAGTCGCGGCCGAAGTCAAGGCGCTCGACCACACGAAAGCCGTGCTGTTCGGCCAGCCGGATGAAGCGCTCGCGGCTGGGCAGCATGCCGCCCGGGAAGATGAACTGCTGGATGAAATCGGTGCCGGCGCGGTAGCGCTCGAAATGCGCCTCGTCGATGGTGATGCTCTGCACCAGGGCGCGCCCCCCATGGCGCAGGCATCGCACTAGCATCTGAAAGTAAGTCGACCAGTAAGCCTCGCCCACCGCCTCGAACATCTCGATGGAAGCGATGGCGTCGTATGCTCCGTCCAGATCCCGGTAGTCGCGCAACTCAACGTGGGCCCGGGCTTCGCCGGCCAAGCGGTCGGCCGCGTAGCGGCGCTGTTCTTCCGAGAGCGTGATGCCGTGCACATGCGCACCGCGGGCGCAAGCCATCTCCATCAGGCCGCCCCACCCGCAACCGATTTCCAGCACTTCCATACCGGGCTCGACCCTGAGCAGATCGCACACACGCCGGTACTTGGCAGCCTGCGCATCCGCCAACCCCTGACGCAGATTGCCATTGAACCAGGCAGACGAATACGCCAGGCCTTCGTCCAGCCACAGCCGATAGAAATCGTTGCCGAGGTCGTAATGCAAGTGGATATTGCGACGGCTGCCTTTGCGACTGTTCCTGCGCAGCAGGTGGCGCAAACGAAGGACGGAACGCGCCAGCGCATTCCCGAAGATCGCCTGGTCCAGCGTGGCCGCATTGACGATGGCCAGTCGCAGCAGGTTGGGCAGGTTGCCCGTGTCGATCCATCCATCGCGATACGCCTCGGCAAAACCCACATCGCCGCTGCGCAGGATGCGCCCGCAGGCGCGCCAGTCGGTGATGCGCAGATCGGCCACCAGCGGCGACGCGGCATCGCCGATCTGCATATCGCCGTCGGGCGTGACAAGGTGAAGGCGGCCGTGCCGCAGCCGCCCGGCCAGCGCCACGAACAGCCGGCCGGCCGCAGGAACATGAGGCGGCACCCAGGCCAGGGAGCGCAAGGCTGTCATCGGGAATTCTCCGGAGAAGTTCTGTTGTGGGCATGACGGCCAAAGAACGGCACGCCCTTGACCCACAAGCGCAGGGCTTGCCAATGGATGCGGCCGATGACCTGCAGCGCAAGTAACGGCTGCCGCAGCAGCGCGCGGCGCAAGTGAGCGGCATCAAACGGCTGCAGTCGTCCGCCGATGGCGGTATGCAGCAACAGGCCGTCTTGGTCGTGATAATCGATGCGCACCAGCGCCGTTGCCGCCGTCTCGGTAAAGCGGAACCGATAACCGCCCTCGACCCTGCAGAAGGGCGAGACATGCAACTGCTTGCGGCACGTCAGCACGGTCTGTGCGCCGATGGCCCCGCCGTCCTGCGCGCACAGCAGGTAGCTATGGTGCTGCCCGAAGGTGTTGTTCACCTCGGCCAATACCGCGCGCAGCGTGCCGCCCGCATCGTGGCAATACCAGAACGAGACGGGGTTGAACATCCAGCCGGCAATGCGCGGAAAGGTCTGCAACCAGACCTCGCCATCGGCAGGCAAACCCGCGCTGCTCAGCACGCCACGTATCCAGGCGAGCAGATCCGTGCCGTCTCTCGGGCCATAGTCACGCACGCGCAAAGACAGCGGCCGCAAGCAGTCCACGCCAAACCACGCGCCCGTCAGCCGCCCAAGCGCCGAGAGCTTCACGCGCACGGCAAACACCGGGTAGACAAAGCGATGAGCCACCGGCCGCAGGCGGCGGTGCATGACCTGACCGACAAGAAGCTGCGCGTCGCAGTTCATGGCGCCACCTTTGCCCAGGCTGGGGCGCAGCCGAAATCCGCCACCACGCGCAGTGCAGACTTCAGTCCGTCTTCATGGAAGCCGTAGCCGGTCCAGGCACCTGCAAACCAGGTGTGGCCACGACCTTGCAACTCCGGCAAGCGCGCCTGCGCGTCAATGGCGGGCTGATCGAAGACCGGGTGCTCATATTCGAAGCGCTGATACTCCAGCTCGGGCGCGGGCGGGTCGGACGGATTCAAGGTCACGACCACCGGCGTCGACACCGGCAGCGGTTGCAGTTGGTTCAGCAGATAGCTGACGCACGGCGCCGCGCCGGTCGTGCCCGTGCGTGAGGCATCGAGATAGTTCCATGCGGACCACACGCGCCGCCGACGCGGCAGCAGACGCGTATCTCGGTGCAGGAAGGCGGTGTTGGGCTGATAGCGGAATGCACTCAGCACGGCGCGCTCGTCGTCCGTGGCATCGTCGAGCAGACGCAGGGTCTGGGGCGCGTGCGTGGCGAGCACCACGGAGTCAAAGCGCTCGCTGCCTGAATCGGTCCGCACGTCGACATGGTCTGCTGCACGGCGGATGCCTCGCACGGGCGTGCCGACGCGCACGTCTGCCAGCCCGCGCGCAATCGCGTGGACATAGCTGCGTGCCCCGCCTTTGACAGTGCGCCAGCGCGGCCGGTTGAAGACCTGCAGCAGGCCGTGGTTCAGGCAAAACCGCAGAAAGGTTTCTGCCGGAAATGCCAGGATGTCCCGGCTGGGCGTGGACCAGATTGCCGCCGCCATCGGCAACAGGTAATGCGCACAGAACGGCTCGCCATAGCGGCCGGCGGCAAGCAACGCGCCCAGGCTATGGCGCTCGTTGCGTGCCACCGCCAAGTTGGCGTGCGCTTGCCGGTTGAAGCGCAGGATGTCGCCCAACATCGACAGGAACCGTGCCGACACCAGATTGCGGGGCTGCGCAAAGACGGTGCTCAGGCTGGTGCCGGCCCATTCCAGCGCCCCGCCGTCAACCGACACGCTGAAGGACATGTCGCTTTCGCAATGGGCGACGCCAAGCTCGTCAAACAGCGCGATGAGGTTGGGATACGTGCGCGCGTTGAAGACCAGAAAACCGGTGTCGACGCCGAACACCTGGCCGGCCTCCTCGATGTCGACCGTATTCGTATGTCCGCCAAGCCGTGGCGCGGCCTCAAACAGCGTCACGGCGTGCCGCTTCGCAAGAAAATGCGCGGCCGCCAACCCCGAGATGCCGGAGCCGACCACGGCAATGCGCTTTACCGGAAACTGAAGAATCTTCAAGGCGATGTCTCTTTGGGTGACTGGACACTCATCCGCCGTGGCGGCCGGGCAGCAGCGCAAGAAACTCGCGCCGCAAACTGGGATCGGTCAGAAACACGCCGCGCATCACGCTGCTCACCATGCGCGACCCGTCGTCCTTCGTACCGCGCCAGTGCATGCAGTAGTGTTCTGCCTCCAGCACGACCGCCAAGCCGTCGGGCGCCATGCGGTCCTCCAGCAAATCGGCAATCTGCTTGATGGCTTCTTCCTGAATCTGGGGACGGCTCATGACCCAGTCGACCAGCCGTGCGTACTTGGACAGCCCAATCAATTGGGAGTCTTTGTGCGGCATGACACCGACCCACGCGCGCCCCATCACCGGGCACAGGTGGTGCGAGCAGGCGCTGCGCACCCGCAACGGCCCGACCACCATCAGCTCGTTAAGCCGTTCCGCATTCGGAAACGCCGTCACTTCCGGCGCTTCGACGTAGCGCCCGGCAAACACCTCGCGCACGAACATCTTGGCCACACGGCGAGCCGTCTCCCGGCTGTTGTGGTCTTGCTCGACATCGATGACCAGCGCGCGCAGCACCGCCTGCAAGCGCTCCTCGACCTCGGCCTGGAGCAGATCGAGCTCGCCATCGCGCAGGTAGGCGGCGATGTTGTCATTGGCGTGAAAGCGGTGGCCGGCGCTCATCAACCGCTCCCGAATCCGGACAGAAAGCGGCACGCTGCCAGCCGCCCCGGCAAACCCGGGCGGATCCAAAGTCAGTTTCATTGAAGTTGCCTCCGAAAAGTCGGCGGTGCTCCCACCGCCCATGCCGCCTCAGGCGAGCTGACAGCGAGATGGATGGGGCGCGTTCGCTACCTATACGCAGCTAACTCGCAGGTGGATTCAGCGTCTCGGCCCGAATGGCGAATTCCATCGCGTCTTCGAGCATCAACCGCGCGCGGTTGGCGACGTCCCCAAGATGGCGGTGCAGTTGTTCATCGAGCGCCGACCGCACCGCGCAGCCGTCGCTGAAACGCTCGAACGCGTCGAGCTGGCGGATCAACCCGACAAGATGCCGTGGGCACTCGCAGGCAATCGTCTGAGATGCGTTGGCGAAGATTTCCAGCTGGCGATCCGAAAACCGACGCGCATTGCGCCGCAACGGTTCGAGCTTTCCGTAGACCGCGTCGACGCGCACGAGCTGCGCCAGTTCTTGCAGGACCTGGTCGAGTTCACTGTGCGCGTTGGGCTCCCGGTACAGCCGCACGCCGGCCGCGCGCAGCATGTCGGTGGCGCGAACCGTGCCGAAGCTGTAGATCACGCCCACTGCGCTGGCACCGGACCGGCGCGTTGCCGCCAATAGGGCTTCCGCCGTCTCCGGATGCAGGGATGCGGCCTCCACGATCAGTGCGTCTGCATGCGGAAGCTGCTCAAGGGGGGTCTCACCGTCGAGTGCAGGCAGCGCGATGACAGGCTCGATCCCCAGCGATGCAAGCGTGGTCTTTCTGCGCCGGACGCGCTCCGCCAGCAACGCACCACAGACCGCAAGCGAAATTGCCTCGGTGGATGGCACTGGCGCCGGCGTTTCGGAAGCCTGAGAGGTTTCCAGCAACTGCTGGAGTTCTGTGCTGTCGGCATGCGCAATGGCGCCAATCGCATGACCCTGGTTGACAAGCGAGCGCAGCAACGCGAGGCGCTTGACGTCTTCGCTCGAATACAACCGCTGGCCCGACTCCGATTTAGTGGGCGAAATCACGCCATAGCGCTGCTCCCAAACACGGAGCGTGGATACAGGCATCTTCGCCATGCGGGCGGCTGTTCCGCTTCGGTACATCGGGGCTGCGTTGTCTTCGTGTGGCACGTGCGTCTCCATGCAAGAGCTGCTTTGCTGACATGAAACGCTGTGCCGCCAACATCGTCAATGAAATGAAGCGCAAAACGCGCTCCCCGCACCTCCATGAGTCGGAATTGAGTTGCTATTCCCAGAAAAGCCGCCAAGTTGCTAGGCCACCACATCGGCACACCAAAACTGTGCTCCCGCCGAACCGTTGCGGCGGGAGCCGTCCTCACGGCTGCTATTACGAAGCGCGTGCCGTCAACCACTGGTTCGGTTGCAGCGGCGCGCCGACAATCCGCATCTCTCCAAGGCTGCCGAAGAACCCATTGCCCATGTTGCCGCCGTATTGCGCGCAGCCGATCGCCATCTGCTGCGTGCTCGCCACGTAGCGGATGCCGTCCATCCCGCTGTTGTTGCGCAGGATGGGAGCGCCTTCCACAAACATCGTCGTGCTGCCCTTCCCGTCATTGACGATGGCAACGTGCAGCCACTGCCCTGCCGAGACACCGCCCGACCAGCACGCTAGGTTCTCGGTGTTGTCGGTCGGGATGACCTCCCACTGGAACTCCATCAGGTTGGAAAATGCAAACATCGCCATCGTGTCGCCCTGGTCGACATCGCCCGGCCACGACACGCCGGAGGCTGCGCTGCGTGCGCCAAGCCGGTAAAGAATGCCCATCCAGGCGTTGTTCTGCGCGGTCCAGGCCGAATCGATTTTGACGAACGCCTCGATGGTGTAGCCGTTGGCAAACGTTTGTACGTTCAGCGGCGAAGTGGAGTCGGTCGTGAAATACGAAGACCTCGTCTGGTTGGCGTTCTTGAACTGCAGGCTGCCCGGCGCAGAAGACAGCGGATGATGATCCTTCGACCAGACCAGATCGCCCGGCTGGCCGCCCATCCACGTGTTGAGCGAGATGGGGTTCGCGCCCGCCGTGGCATCGCCCGGAACGGATGCGTCCTTAATCTGGAAGCCCGGCTGATACGGAGACAGCGCCTCGCCTTCGGCAGCGGCCGTGTTGTAGAAGCGCCAGTGCGCCAGCGTGTTGGGCACTACCGGGTAGTCGTTCGGGCCGGACGCCGGCTTGCCCGCATCCTGCGGCGGGTTGTGATAGTTCGCGAGGATCAGCCCCTTGGCGACGTCGGTCAGGCTGCTCGACACGGAGCCTGCCGCCGCCTTGAAGGTGGGATTGAAACCAGCAAAGCGCTTGGCAAAATCGATGTCGATCGAGAAGTTCTGGTTATCCGCCGTCAGCCATGCCGTATCGAACTGATTCAGGCTCGCTTCCGGCTTGACCGGCACCCATGGCGAGAATGAACTGGCGATGATCTTGTTGTTCGTCAGATCGAATTCGTACAAGCGCATCAGGCCATTGCCGCCCATATACGCCATCTGATAATCGACGACCATGAAGATGACGTCGTTGCCAGCGGCGTTCTTCTTCGTCATCTTGCACGAGCCGTGATAGTGACCCGACACGGCCATGAAAATCTGGTCGTTGTTCTTGATCAGCTTGTCCCACAGGTAATTCGAATACGCCGTATCGGCCGCCGTAACAGCGTCAGGGCCAATGCCGGCAAGCTGGTGGCAAATCAGGATGACCGGAATGCCGGGGTTCTTTGCAATGACCGAATTGGCCCACGCAATCGCGTCGTCGGAAGCGCGCCACGACATCGACAGCACCAGGAACTGATTCCCTTCCGCTTTGAACACGTGGTACTCGTGAAAGCCGGAGCCGTGGCGCCCGCCAAAGGTTGGCTGCTGTTGGGCGCGCGCGGTCGGGAACACCTTCAGGAAAGGCTCCACCAAGCCTTGCCGGTGGCTGCCGCCGTCTTGGTATCCGTCTGTGTTGTCAAAGCCAGAGACGCCAACGCCCCAGTCCGGCCCCCATTGCATCGACGAGCCGATGGCGCCAACGTCGTGGTTGCCCGCGCAAATCGAATAGTTGCAGTTGGCCTTTTCCAGCACCTGCATTGCCTGGCTGGCCAGTTCCCATTCTTTGGTCACCGTGCCATTGCTGAGTTGGCTATTGCTCAGCAGATCGGTATTCGCACTCCACGGCGCCGAACCTTCAGAAGTGTAATACCAGGACTGATCGACAATATCGCCAAGGTGCGTGGTAAATGCCAGTTTCAGCGCTTTTGCATTTTGAGCAATCCATTGCGTTTGGGCCTTGAATGGATTGTCGAATTGCGGATTGATGGTCGGGTAATTCTTTTGATACAACTCGCCCATTTTTGCGGATGCATAGCGCGGATAAAATTGCGTATCCGGCAAGGCTGCCAGCGTAAATGACGACACCAGCTTTGGTGTCGTCGTTCCGGTGCCCGGATCGCCCGCACTTGGCGGGGTGCCCGTTGAACCCGTTGAGGCGTCCGGCGAATCGCCGCCACCGCACCCGCTCAGCACACCCGACAGGCCGACCGCCGTCGAAGCCAGCATCATGCGCAGCAATTGCCTGCGCTTCAACTCAGGAACAGCGGCCAAATCATCCAGCGTCAACTGCTGTTGACCCACCCGACTTTTCATTGACATGGTTCTCTCCGTTACGTTTTAGGCTACCCAGAAGGCAAAGCGATTGCCGTCGCAATTCGCAGGGTTGGTCCAACGCTCGAAGGGAAATGAAAGTGATGCTTGAAAAGCCGCAATTCTCATCGACACAGATCAACCGCACTGAGCATCCCGAGACGGAACATTCTCAACAAAGCTCAGCTAGCGAATGCGTTCGATGCTGTTTTTATTGCCAGCAATTCATGAAATGAATCGGTCGCATCGATTGGCAACCGCATGGTAGGAATGGCGTGTGACAGTGGCATTTCTTTAAGCCATGCATATTCAATCGCGATGGGGCGCATCGCAATTCAGTGCCTAGGAACCAACGCCTATTTGAAACCGGTGCATGACGGCCCAATGCAGCATCGCCATGCGCTGGGCGGGCCGCTGGATCCGTGGCGGGTGACAAACGGGCGATGGTCCGCCGGCCCGGCACATCGCCGTCGCCCCCCCTGCGGACTCCACTGGTGGGGACCGGGAAAACCCGCCCTTGACCTCTAATATATCAATCAATAAATTCTGATATATCAAAAGACGTGCCCGGATTCAGCAGCCTCTTGCCGGGTCGACACGTCTGACAAAACTAGACGAGGAGACCCAATGACAGCGCCCTTCCGTAACCGGCGGCGGCAGGCATCTCACGCCCGCGCCCCGCACAATCCCTCGCGGCGTGCCTTTCTGAGTTACGGCGGTGCCGTCGTCGGCGGGGCGGTGTTAAGCGCCTGTGGCGGCGGCTCCGACAACGCAGCAGCACCCGTGGCCACAACGCCCACGGCACCCGTGCAGGCAGACCCAATCTGGGGTGCGAACGGTCTGGCCACCGCCATCATCTCCTCGCTGAAGGGCGTGGCACAGAGCGCGTTCCCGGCAGTTGATTTCCAGGTGGAAGCGTTTGGTGCGCAGCCGTGCAGCGTTGTCGCACAGACGAGCCCCTACACCGATCCGACCAAATCGCCGGTCAGCTCAGGCGCGGGCGCAACGCAGGCGCCTGGCGCATTCGACTCGCGCCCCGCTTTCCTGGCAGCCATTGCGGCATGCAACGCAGCCGGTGGCGGGCGCGTGGTCGTGCCTTCGGGCACGTGGTATTGCGCCGGTCCGATCGTGCTGCAGAGCAACGTCAACTTTCACCTGAGCGCCAACTGCACGATCTACTTCAGCGCCAATCCGGCGGACTTCGCCAAGGATGGCCCGATCGATTGCGGCGCCAACGGCAAGCTCTACTACAGCCGTTGGCAGGCCGACGATTGCCTGAATTTCGGCTCGCCCATCTACGCACGCAACGCCAGCAACATTGCGCTGACGGGCGAAGGGGCGACTTCGGTGCTCAACGGCCAGGCCATGACACCGTTTGCCGGCACGGGCAACACCAGCACGTGCTGGTGGACCTTCAAGGGCACCAACGGCGCCTATGGCTGCGCCAGCTCGAGCACGCCGTCGCAGGCTTACAGCAACCCGAACAACGTCGACTTGCAGACCGCGGTGCCGGGTATTCCGAGCGCGCTGTATACGCTGCTCACCAATCCGGCAACGCCATGGCAGCAAGACCAGAACTACCTGCCCGCGCTGTCCGAAGCCGGTGTGCCGGTTGAGAAGCGCATCTTCGGACTCGGTCATTACCTGCGTCCATGCATGGTGGAGTTCATCGGCTGTACCAACGTGCTGATGGAGAACTACCGTACGGTCAACACGCCGTTCTGGCAGCACCATCCGGTGCACTGCACGAACGTGGTCATCCGTGGCGTGACGGTCGACAGCATCGGCCCCAACAACGACGGCTTCGACCCCGACGCCTGCAGCAACGTGCTGTGCGAAAACGTCACGTTCAACACGGGCGACGACTGCATCGCCATCAAGTCGGGCAAGAACCTCGACACCGGTTATGGCCCGGCGCAAGACCACGTCATCCAGAACTGCACGATGAACAGCGGCCACGGCGGCATCACGCTGGGCAGCGAAATGGGCGGCGGCGTGCAGAACATCTATGCGCGCAACCTGGCGATGCTGAACCAGTTCTGGGCAACGAACTCGCTGAACATCGCCATCCGCATCAAGACGAACATGAACCGTGGCGGGTTCGTGAAGAATTTCTATGTCACCAACGTCAGCCTGCCCAACGGCGTGAACCTCACCGGTGCCGGCTACGGCAGCAAGATGCTGGCAGGCAGCCCGATCAACAGCACGGTGCCACTGGGCGTGGTGACAGCGGCCGCAGCAAACCCGTCCGCTTCGCAAGGCGGCCTGATCACGTTCGACTGCGATTACCAGCCTGCAGCCGATGCCATTCGTACGCGGCCGGCCCTGGTACAGAACGTGAACATCTCCAACGTGACTGCGGGCAACGTCACCACCGGCGGCCTGACAGGCTCGTGCTTCCAGGCCATCGTTGCGCAGGGCCCCGTGGCGTTCGACTACAACGGCGCGCTGCCTGTGCCCACCGTTCCGCCCATCACCGGCGTGACGATCTCGAACTGCAACTTCGGCACGCCCACGGCGGCCGGCCCCGCAAGCGCCACAACGCCGGGGCCGATCTACGCCTACAACGTGCACGACATCACGCTGCAGAACGTCGTGATCGGTGGACAGACCTTCAACACCACCGTGACCGACGCCCGCTGAGCAACCCGCCTCCTTCGCGCTCGGCTGGTTCGGCTGGCCAGCGCTTTTTTATTCCGACCCTGCTGCCCATACATCCATCATGAAACGCCTTACCGCAATCGCTCGTACCTCCCTGCTGTTCGCCGCATTGCTGGCCGCCTTCGCAAGCGGCGCTGCGCAAGCGCGCACTTTCCGTGTTGCCGACGTCCACGGCGACACTTACCCCACCAACATGGCCGTCAAGTTCATGGGAGAAGAAATCAAGAAGGCCACCGACGGCAAAGACTCCGTCAAGGTGTTCGGCAACAGCGCGCTGGGCTCGGAGAAAGACACCATCGACCAAGTGCGCATCGGTGCAATCGACATGGTGCGTGCCAATGGCGCTGCGTTCAACGAGATCGTTCCGGAATCGGTCATCCCCTCGCTGCCCTTCCTGTTCCGCGACATCGACCATTTCCGCAAGGTGATGTACGGCCCGGTCGGCCAGAAGATTCTGGATTCGTTTGCCGCCAAGGGCTTCGTCGCCCTGACGTTCTATGAGAGCGGCGCGCGTTCGATCTACGCCAAGAAGGCCATCCACACGCCGGCCGACATGAAGGGCGTGAAGATCCGCGTGCAGCCGTCGGACCTGATGGTCGACGAGATCAAGGCCATGGGCGGCACACCCACGCCGATGCCGTTCAGCGAGGTCTACACCGGCCTGAAGACGGGCCTGGTGGATGCGGCGGAAAACAACATCCCGTCGTATGAAGAAACCAAGCACTTTGAAGTCGCGCAGATCTACTCCGAAACGCAGCATGCGATGACGCCGGAAGTGCTCGTCTTCTCCAAGAAAATCTGGGACACGCTGACGCCGCAGGAGCAAGCCGCAATCCGCAAGGCTGCTGCCGACTCCGTGCCGTACTACGTCAAGCTCTGGACCGCGCGCGAGCAGGCGGCCACGGCAACCGTGACCAAGGGCAACGCCACGATCGTGCCGGCTTCGCAGGTTGACCGTGCCGCCTTCGTCAAGGCCATGCAGCCGCTCTGGACAAAGTACGAAACCACGCCGCAGATGAAGGACATCGTCAACGCAATCGTGGCCACCAAGTAAGCCTGCATCACCGCTCAAGCGCGGGGCCGGCGCCTTTCCCGCGGGCCCTGCGCCGGGCAGGCCCCGATGTACGCCGTTGGTACACCGGCCCCGCCTGCCCACCTCCGATACCGCGTTCCCCTCCAGGTTCAGCATGCAATCGATGTCTTTACTCAAACGCATCAACGATGCGTTTGCGCTCCTGCTCACGCTTGTGGCGGCGTCATGCCTGGCCACGCTGACCGTGCTTGTCTTCTACGGCGTGATCATGCGCTACGTCTTCAACAACGCGCCAGATTTTGTTGAACCCATCGCCCTGCTCATGGTGGTGGCCATTGCCATGTTCGGGGCCGCGCTCAAGGTGCGCGAAGGCGGCCATATCGGCATGGACTCCTTTGTCGAACGCCTGCCCGCCGGGGGCAAGCGCGCCGCGCACGTGCTGCAGAAGCTCTGTCTGATTGCCTTTGCCGCGGTGATCTTCATCGGCTGCTTGGAGATGGCCGAAACCACGTTCGATGACCGCATTCCCATCCTCGGACTGCCGGAAGCCGTGCGCTATTGGATTCCTATCGTGGCGAGTGTCGCCATCGCCCTGTTCGCTCTCGAACGCCTGATTGGGCTGTTCGCGCAAGACGCAAGTTAAGTCACCATGGATCTCGCCATTCTCTCCGTCAGTTTTCTGGCGTTTCTTCTGCTGGGCGTGCCGGTTTCGTTCGCGCTCGGCCTGTCATGCGTGCTGACTTATCTGCACGAAGGCCTGCCGGCGGCCACCGCCATGCAGTCGATGATCTCGGGCATGAATGCGTTCTCGTTCCTGGCCGTGCCCTTCTTCATCCTGTCGGGCGAGCTGATGCTGCACGGTGGCATTGCAGACCGCATCCTGCGCTTCGCGCAATCCCTGGTGGGGCACTTCCGCGGTGGCCTCGGCATGGCCAACGTGGTGGCCTGCACGCTGTTCGGCGGTGTCTCGGGCTCGCCCACCGCCGACACGTCGGCCATGGGTGGCGTGGTAATTCCGCTGATGAAGCGCGAAGGCTACAGCGCGGCCTACGCCGTGAACGTGACCACGCATGCCTCGCTGGCCGGCGCGCTCATGCCGACTTCCACCAACATGATCATCTACGCCTTTGCGGCGCAGGGCATCGTGGGCTCGCTCAACGGCCAGCAGGTGAGCGGCGTGTCGATTGGCGACCTGCTGTTCTCGGGGCTGCTGCCGGTGCTGTGGGTCATGGGCTTCGTGCTGATCGCCGCCTACTGGCAAGCCAAGCGCTACGGTTTCCCGCGCCGCGCCGACGGCTCGACCGAGCTGCCGCCCTTCCCCGGCTGGTTTGCCGTGGCACGTGCCTTTGTGGGCGCAGTACCGGGCCTGATGGTGATCGCACTGATCCTGGTGTGCGTGGCCATGGGCATTGCCACCGCCACCGAAGCCGCCGCCATCGCAGTCGCCTATTCGCTGTGCCTGACGGTGCTCGTCTATCGCTCCATGACGTGGACCAAGTTTCGCCGCGCGCTGGCCCACGCCGCCAAGACCACGGGCGTGGTGCTACTGCTGATTGCCGTGTCGAACATGCTGCGCTTCCAGATGGCCTACCTGGAGATTCCGGACGCCATCGAGCAGATGCTCACGCAGACCAGCGCCGCACCGTGGCTGATGCTGCTCTACATCAACATCCTGCAGGTGTTCCTGGGCACGTTCGTCGACATGGCGGCGCACATCCTGATCACCACGCCGTTGTTCCTGCCCATGGCCATGCATTGCGGCGTCGGCCCCGTGCAGTTCGGGATCATGCTGCTGCTCAACTGCTCGCTGGGTCTGGTGCACCCGCCCATCGGCTCGGTGCAGTTTGTCGGCTGCGCCATCGGCGAAGTCTCCATCGGCGAGACCACCAAGATCGCCTGGCCCTACTACCTCGCCATCTTCACTGCCATCAACGTGGTGACTTACATGCCGTTCTTCTCGACCTGGCTGCCGAGCGTGATCAACGGGCACCCGGTGTATTGAGCCCCCAAGCGAATAACCAACATGCAGCCACGGCTGCGACATCAAGGAAGGAGTCATCATGAAGAGCCAAGTAGCAATCGCGGCAGCGATCGCGCTCACAGGGGGCATCGCCGGATCAGCGACCGCGCAGAGCAGCGTCACGCTGTACGGCAACATCGACGTGTCGATCGGGTATCAGAGCAACCAGACATCGGTCGGATCCACCTCGAACGGCCATTCGGTCGTCAAGCAGAACAGCGGCATCTGGTCGGGCAGCCGCTTCGGCTTCAAGGGCAACGAAGACCTGGGCGGCGGCAACAGCGCGCAGTTCGTGCTTGAAGAAGGCTTTAACGGCGACACGGGCTCGCAATCGGTCTCGGGGCTGATGTTCAATCGCCAGGCCTTCGTGGGTCTGGCCAACCGCGAGCTGGGCACCGTCACGCTGGGCCGCCAGTACACGGCGTACTTCTCGATCCTGGCCCCGTACAGCCCGATCAACTGGCTGACCGGCTTCTACGGTGCACACCCGGGCGATATCGACTCGCTCGACACCAACTACCGCGTCAACAACTCCGTGGTCTACATGTCGCCTACGCTAGGCGGCGTGACCTTCAGCGGCTCCTACGGCATGGGCGAAACGCCAGGCAGCGTGGGCAACGGTTCCACCTGGAGCTTTGCCGCACGTTATGCCAATGGCCCGGTCGGCGTGGGCGCCGGCTTCATGCGCGTGAACAACTCGGCAGTGGGCGGCGGTGCCTGGGGCGCGAATTCGTCGCTGTCCAACGGCGGCAGCGAACCGGCCGTCTCGGCCATCAACGCCGGCTATCAACTGGCGGCGGCGCAACAGCGCTTTGCCGTGCTGGGTTCGTACACCTTCTCGCCCGCATGGGACGTATCGGTGTCGTACTCCAACGTGCAGTACATCCCGGGCGTGAACTCCAAGTTCGCCAGCGAGGCGATCTTCAATACCGGCGGCGCCGTGCTGCACTACAAGGCCACCCCGACGCTTGACTTGGCAGCCGGCTATTCGTACACGCGCGCCACCAAGGCCAACGGCATTGCGGACGCGGCTACGTATCACCAGTTCAACCTGTCGCAGTACTACAGCTTCTCGAAACGCACGGGCCTGTACGTTCTGGAGGCGTATCAGAAGGCCAAGGGCAAGACGATCTCGCCCACGGGCAGCATCATCGATGCCACGGCGTCCATCGGCGATGGTCAGAACGGTGCGCCGTCGGCCACCGGGTCGCAGCTGACCGTGGCCGTCGGCATGATTCACCGGTTCTGACCGGTTTGATCACCGGGCACGGCGTGCCGTTTAGGCGCTGTGCCCGGGGTTCACCTCAGTTCAAGTGCGCGGAGTTTGCCGCTATCATGGTGCCCGCGCTGCCCTTGGTCTCTGACCGCATCGACACCTCAGGCTGCGCCGTTGCGATCCCTTCCACTTCCCCCCGAACTCGTTGCGAGCTGTATGACTTCGCGCCCTTTCCCCTCGCCCGCTGAGGACGAGGCCACCATGACCGCCGCCCGACGCGTGTATCTGAAACTGCGTGAGCGGATTGTCGAGATGGAACTGCTGCCCGGAACGCGCATCGTCGAGAAGGATCTCGCAGAAGAATTCGGTACCAGCCGCACCCCCGTTCACGAGGCCGTCCAGCGGTTGGCAGAGGAAGGACTGATCGACGTCCAGGCCCGCGTCGGGACGTTCGTGTCGCGCATTCCGCTCAACACGCTGGAAGAAGCCATGCTCGTGCGCGGCGCGCTGGAAGTCGCCATCATCGAGAAGGCAGCCGAGCGCATGACGCCCGAAGGCATCCAGAAGCTGAACGTCGTGCTGGAGCGGCAGGCGCAATGCGTGCGCGAGAGCAACCGGCGCGGCTTCTTCCGCACCGACGAAGCCTTTCACGCCACGCTGGCCGAGCTGTCGGGCTACCCCGGCGTCTGGCAGATCATCCTGGAAGTCAAAACGCAGATCGATCGCTACCGGCTGCTGACCCTCCCGCTGGAGGGCCGCATGACCGAGGTCCTGGCCGAGCACCGCGCGGTGATCGACGCCCTTGCGTCCAACAATCCGAAACGCGCCGTGCGCGCCATGCGTGAGCACCTGGATCACGTGCTGCCGGTGCTGGAAATTACGCGCCGACTGCGCCCCGAATACTTCACCGTCTAACAGGTTCGAGCACTTGGCCGCTTCCGCTCGGGGCGGTCTCTTGATCTCAGCCGTGTTGTAGCAACAACTTCGGCATGCGTCGTGTGTTCGCCCCTGATCCCGGTGTTAATCCTCCATTCACATGCGCAGTGGATCATGTCGGGCCGACTTGCTCTCTCCCATGCAACGCCACTCCATGCCAAATTCCACCTCTGTGAAACCTTTGCCGAGCACCGTGCATGGTGCCGTCTTGGTGCTAAGCCTCGCACTTACGTTGCCAGCGTTGGCGCAAACGAACGCCCTGCGTGTGGCTTCCGATGTAAAGGACATCCGCATCAAGACGCTGAACGTGCTGCCCAAGGCCAATGGCAGCAAGAGCGACCGAGCTGACTGCCCACAGGCCGTCATGAAGCCGGCGTCGGCCGCAGCTAAGCAAGTGGCGGCACAAGGCTGGGCGGTCATGGCCGATGTGCCGCTTGGCTCGGCATCTTCCGGCACGTATCGCGCCATCAGTTTTGCGGGCCGTCTGGAGGCCGGTACCAGCGCGACCTGCAGCATCACGCAAGGCAACGTGGCCGTGTTCGACAACGACAAGCTCGTCGCGCTGGCCTACGGTAAATCCGCAGAAGACACCGCCATCGGCACCCTCACCGCGCTCGAAGGCGGCACCGTACGCGTGTGGGACGGCGACATGGTCACTTCTCCGGTTGGTGACTTGCGTGTCGACGCTGATGGCACGGTGCACCTGAGCAAAATTGCCGACGAAGATGCCGTCTGCCACGGCCGCGCCAAAGTACCGACCATCTACGGCATGGCAATCGACAAGGCCCGCAAGGCACTCGCCGCCAAGGGCTGGAAGCCTGTACGAGGCGGCCCCAACGGAGAGCCCCGCCAGAGCGCCCTAGTCAAGCAGGGTCTAGTAGAAACCGAGAACTGTGCCGGCACGGGCCTCGCCTACTGCGACTTCAGCTACACCGGCCCTGCCGGCAAGCTGACCGTGACCACCGCCGGGGAGGACGACCCGCCGCACGTTGTCGACTACGAGGTCAAATGCCGTTGATTGGCTGAAAGGTATCTCCAGGCGTCACTCCGTTACATGTTGTTACACTTTTGGTTGCCGGGTCTGTCGATTGCGCCCACTCTTCATTCGACGTGCAAGTAGAGGCGCGAACATCATGCGTCGCCTCCAACCCAACGCACCCAAGGAGAAACACCATGCGATTCATGATTCTGCGACTGGCCGACAAAGACACCGAAGCCTCCGTCATGCCGAGCGAAGAACTGCTCACCACCATGGGCAAGTACATGGAAGACTTGGCCAAGGCAGGCGTGCTGCTGGGCGGCGAAGGGCTGCACCCCAGTTCGCGCGGCGCACGCGTGGAATTCAAGGGCGGCAAGCCGACGGTGATCGATGGCCCGTTTGCTGAGGCGAAGGAGCTGATCGCCGGCTACACCATGTTGCAAGTCAAGTCCGAAGAAGAAGCACTTGAGTGGGTCAAGCGCTGGCCGGCACTGGATGCCGGCGGCAACGTGCGCCTGGAAATCCGGCGCGTGTTTGAAGCGGAAGATTTTGGTGCGGAGTTCACACCCGAAGCCCGCGAGCGCGAAGAACGCCTGCGCGCAGAACTGGCGGCCAAGCAGCAATAAGCGGCGCCGTCATGGCCGGTTCGACGCCCGATGCGCTCGCCGTCCATCGCACCATCGATGCGGTGTGGCGCATCGAATCGGCCAGGATCATTGCCGGGCTTGCCCGCCTGCTGCGCAACGTGGGGCTGGCCGAAGAGCTGGCGCAGGATGCGCTGGTCGCGGCGCTGGAGCAATGGCCCGCATCGGGTATCCCCGACAACCCGGCCGCGTGGCTCACGGCCACCGCCAAACACCGGGCCATTGACCGGCTGCGCCATCACACGCTGGCGGAGCAAAAGCATGCGCTGTTGGCCATCGAACTGGAAATCGAACAGGAGCTTGCCCAGGCCGATGCCGAAACAGCGCGCGATGCGGTCATTGGCGACGATCTGCTGCGGCTGGTCTTCATCTCGTGCCATCCGGTGCTGCCGCACGAAGGCCGCGTGGCGCTAACGCTGCGACTGCTTGGCGGGCTGACCACGGACGAGATCGCCCGCGCCTTTCTGGTGCCGGAGCCGACGGTGGCGCAGCGCATCGTGCGCGCGAAGAAGACGCTTGCCGCCGCACGCGTGCCGTTCGAGCTGCCCGAGCCGGATGCGTTGCCCGAGCGGCTGTCGGCCGTGCTACAGGTGATCTATCTCGTCTTCAACGAAGGCTATGCCGCCACCACCGGTGACGACTGGACGCGCCCCACGCTATGTGAAGAGGCGCAGCGCCTGGGCCGCATCCTGGCAGGGCTCATGCCGGGCGAGCCGGAAGTGCATGGCCTGCTCGCGCTGATGGAGTTGCAGGCCTCGCGCCTGCGTGCACGCGTGGGCCCGGGCGGCCGGCCCATCCTACTGATGGAGCAGGACCGCAGCCGTTGGGATTACCTGCTTATCCAGCGTGGCTTTGCGGCGTTGGCACAAGCTGAAGCGTGCGGGCGCGGGCTTGGCCCTTATGGGCTGCAGGCGGCCATTGCGGCATGTCATGCCAGTGCGCGCACCGCCGAGCAAACCGACTGGGCGCGCATTGCCGCGCTATACGACGCACTGGCGCAGCTCACGCCATCGCCCATCGTCGAACTGAACCGCGCCGTGGCGGTAGCCATGGCGTATGGCCCGCAGGCAGGGCTTGAGATTGTCGATACGCTGCTGGCCGAACCCGCGCTGCGCAGCTATCACCTGTTGCCCAGCGTGCGCGCCGATTTCCTTGCGCGCCTCAACCGCCCGGCGGAGGCCCGCGCGGAGTACGAACGCGCAGCAGCGCTTGCACACAATCGGCAAGAACGCGCGCTCTTGCTGGAACGCGCAGCCAACTGCGCCGCACCGGAGTAGTCCCCGCGCGGCACGCCGCTTGCTACCCAGATTGGCTTGTCGATAACGCGACAGCGGCGGAACCTTGATTGCGCCACGGTCGTCCATCCTGCGTGAACCGATCTTCGTCTTCCCTTCTCAGCATTCAGGCGCTGCGCGGCTTTGCCGCGCTGTATGTGGTGGTGTACCACTCCGGGCTCGCCCTGGCCCATGCCGACATCCCTGCCCTGGCGTGGCTGACCACGCATGTGATCAAGCGCGGGCATGTGGGCGTGGATGTGTTCTTCGTCATCAGCGGCTTCATCATTGCGTGGGTCGCCATTCTTGGCCCAAAGGGGCCTGAGCCGGCCGGCGAATTTCTCGTCAAGCGTGCGTTCCGGCTTGTGCCGCCTTATTGGTTGATGTCGGTGCTGCACTCCACGTGGCTCAACCCGGTGTCTGCGGGCGTGCTGCTCACCTCGCTTGCGTTTGCGCCGCAGGCCAATGTGGATGCGCCGTACTTCGGATATCCGGCGCTGTATGTGGGCTGGTCGCTCAACTACGAAGTGTTCTTCTATGCGTTGTGTGCGATCGGGCTGGCGCTGTTCGGGCGGCGGGCGCTGGGGCTGGTGGCCCTGGCGCTGTTCACGACGACGATCATCGTGCCGTTCTGGCACAGCGGCGTCGTACAGCGCAACCCGGAAGCACTGTACGACTGGGCAACACCGCTGCAGGCCATGGCAGCCAATCCGCTTGTGCTGGAGTTCCTGCTGGGCGCGGGGCTGGCGTGGCTGTATGCGGCGCATCGGCATCGCCTAACGCCGGTCTTTGCGCGGATGCTGATGGCGGTAGGCGTGGCAACGTTCGTGATGTCGGTCGTTGGCCCCGTACCCAAGTTCGATCTGCTTGCCCGCGGGCTGCCAGCAGGCGCGTTGTTGATCGGCATGGTGGCCATGGAGCACTGCGGCGAGCTTCGCGTGCCGCGCGTCGCAGTCTGGCTGGGTGAGCTGTCGTACGCGCTCTACCTCGTGCACCCCAGCGTGATCGAAGCCACGCACCGCCTGGTGGACAGGCTGGCGCCAGAGTGGATCGGCACGCAACTGATGCTGTTTGCCGTCAACCTTGCGTTGACGCTGGTATTGGCAATGCTCCTGCATCGTTATGTCGAATTGCCGTCCATCGCTCTGGGCCGCCGCGCCGTCGACTGGATGCGCAACCGTCGACACAGCTCGCGTACGCACCTGGGTCAACAAGAATCTTGAGCAACGACGCCTCTGCACCACCTGCACCACGTAACGCGATACCGATGCCGCTACCTGCTCACCTCAAGCTGTCACGCTGAACATCAACGCCTGGATCTTGCCGTCGACCGGGCCGGCGCCAAACTGCGCCGTCAATGCATCGGTACATACGTCGGTGGCGTCGGCCAGCGCATCGGGGCCGAATGCCTCCAGCTCGCCGCGCACCGGCGTGCCCTGGCAGTACGCAATAGCGACCGCGCGCGCCGTGTCTGCCCGGCTGCGCGCTGGGACAACGTCGTACATGAACTCTGCGGTAAAGCCGCCCGCGCGCGCGTCGGCTTGAATCGGCACCGGATCGTAATGACCATGCGGCGTACGCGCCAGAAACATCGGCGGATTCTCGGGAAAGCGTTTCGCCAGCGCTTTCGTCACCACATTTGCAAAGTCGTTGTCTTCAATCCGGCCCCACACGCTCAGGAGCAGCTTGCCGCCCGGGGTCAGCACCCGCCGTGCCTCAGCAAAGGCCCTGGCTCGGTCGGGGAAGAACATCGCGCCAAACTGGCAGATGACCAAATCGAAAGAGCCGTCGGCAAACGGCAGTTGTTGGGCGTCGGCCTGCTGCCATGTCACGGGCCGATCTGTGCCCACGGCAGCCCCGCGATCGAGCATCGGCAGGTTGAGGTCGGTCGCGACAATCTCCGTGGTTGCAGGCAGCGCACGCGCCAGTGCGCGCGTCACGGCTCCGGTACCTGCGGCAACTTCCAGTACGCGCTGCGGCTGACATGACGCCGCCCGTGCGGCCATGTCCACCGCATACGGCTCGAAGATCAACGGGACCAGCAGCGTGTCATACAGCTCGGGAATGGAGCCAGAGAAGACCTGGTCGGTGCCATGCGCAGCCATCGTTCACCACCTTTGCCCGACGGAGGGTCAGGCATGAATCGTTATAGCCCGGAACCGCGCAGCGGGCACTCCGCCAAGTCGACTAGATGACATGCCTGCCAAGGCACGAAGGGATCGGCAAGGCGCCGGATTACCCCCGCTTTCTGATGGCCGCGGCTGCCTGACGCGGCATGCGGCCCAACGCCGGCTTGAGCACCGGTGCGTGGTCGCCGAGGAAGTCCCACAGCCGATTGGCGACCGGCCCGTGCGGCTGATCCCGCCGCCGCGCAACCGCCAGCTCCTGCACCATGCCAGGAAAATGCCGTCCCGCAATCGACAGCAATGTCCCTTCGCGCAATTCCGCATCGATCAGGAAACGCGGCAGATGCCCCCACGCCATTCCGTGGAGGATCAGCTCTTTCTTCATCAACTGATCTGGCACGGCGCACTGCGGCGCCCCTTCGATGACGTAGTGGGATTGCTCCGGCGGGTTTCGTGCCGAGTCGTTGATGACGCACTGCATGAAGCGCTGCATCTGCTGCGGCGTAATGGATGACGTAATGGGGAACGGCAGAAAATCCGGCGCCACCACGGGCACCATGGCGATCTTGCCCAGGTCGATCCACTCCATGCGCACGTCGCCCTTTGGCACGCGATGGACGATCAGGTCGGTGTCGTCTTCAAGCAAGCGCTCCCACGGTCCGGTGACGGCTTCAAACTGCAATTGCAGGCGCGTCTGCGGGCACTGGCCGAAGAACTCGCTGAGCAATGCCAGCAC
The DNA here is from genome assembly GCF_023955645.1 of Ralstonia mojiangensis. NCBI lineage: Bacteria > Pseudomonadati > Pseudomonadota > Betaproteobacteria > Burkholderiales > Burkholderiaceae > Ralstonia > Ralstonia mojiangensis. Next base: position 242,864 of record NZ_JAMXHU010000004.1, read on the forward strand.
GGGCTGCAGCGGGCACAAGTCACCCAGCACCACACGCAATTCGGCTTCTTCGCCCATCGCCAGCTGCTTTGCGTGGGTTCGCAGTTCATCGCTCTCGCGCAGCACAGACTGCACCTTGCGATGAAACGACCGCCCCGCTTCCGTCAAGCGCACGCGATAGCCGCTGCGGTCCAGCAGGCTCAAACCCACCTGCCCCTCCAGCTTGGCGACCGCCGCAAACACCGAAGGGTGCGAGCGATGCAACCGGTCAGCGGCCGCTTGAAAACTACCGCCAGTCACCACCGCATCGAAGCACTGCAGTTCGTGGAGCGTGAAGTTCTGCATTGTCGGCAAAACCTACAAAGTTCGTCAGAACTTCATAGTATCCACGAATCTCATCGGCTTCTAGGATGACGACATCCCAACCGTTTCAACCGTCTTTCTCAGGAGCCCATCATGACCATCCGCAACGACCTTTCCTTCATCACCACCGGTGACGGCACGCGCATCGCCTATCGCTTCGACGGCGCGGCGGACAAGCCCGTGCTGCTGCTGTCCAACTCCATCGGCACCGACCTGCACATGTGGGACGTGACCGTGCCACGCCTGGCCGAGCACTTTCACGTGCTGCGCTACGACGCGCGTGGCCATGGCGCCTCGGGCGCCCCCGCTGGGGCCTACTCGATGGACCGGCTTGGGCGTGACGTTGTGGAGCTGCTTGATGCGCTGGGCATCCAACGCGTGCATATGCTGGGGTTGTCGCTGGGCGGCATCGTCGCGCAATGGCTGGCGATCCACGTGCCGGAGCGCATCGACCGGCTGATTCTTTCCAACACCGCTGCGCACATCGGCCCGACGCAGTATTTCGATCAGGCCATCGCCGAGCTGAACCGGGCACCCGACATGCACGCGACGACCGAAACGTTCCTGCGCAACTGGTTTCCGGCGCGCATGCTCGAAGCCAACGACCCGGCCGTTGAGCCATTCCGCCGCACGCTGCTGGCAACGCCGCGCGAGGGCATCATCGGCGGCTGGACGGCGGTGCGCGATTCCGACCTGCGCCGCACGATCACGCTGATCACGCATCCGACGCTCGTCATTGCCGGCCAGCACGACACCGTGACGTCCGCCCGCCACGGCGAGGAAATTGCCGCCGCCATTCCAGGAGCGCAACTGCACCTGCTGGACACCGTGCACCTCGCCAACGTGGAGCTGCCGGACGCATTTATGGACGCCGTGCTGGACTTCCTGGCCGTGCACGAAACGGCTTGATGCATCGACGCGGCATCGACACGCGGCAACCCAGCCGGTTAACATGGCGGCCATCCAACCGATGTGCCGCCAGCCATGTCCCGCGTCAAGAACGAAGACGAATTCGAGCTGCGCCGAGAAAGCGTGCTCGACACCGCCGCCGAAGCCTTTGCGGCCGACAGCTACCCGAGCGTGTCGATGAACCAGCTTGCCGCTGCATGCGGCGGCTCCAAATCGCGCCTGTATCACTACTACGAAGGCAAGGAAGCCATCCTGTTCGACCTGCTGGACCGTTACACGCGCCGGCTGGCCGATCTGGTTGAACGCGCCGAGAGCGACGCGCGGCACGCCAAACTTTCGGCGCGTGCCACGCTGCATCTGCTGGTCCGTACGTTCCTGGCCGAATACGCCACGTCGCGCACCCGGCATGTGGCTTTGCTCAATGACGTGAAATACCTGGCGCCGGAGCAGCGCGACATCGTGCTCGCGCGCGAGCGGGACGTGGTGGCGGCCGTGGGCCGGCAACTTGGCGCGGCTTACCCGGACAAGGTGGATGAAGCCAACCGCACGCCCATCACGATGATGCTGTTCGGCATGATGAACTGGACGTTCACCTGGCTCAAACCTGACGGGCCACTCTCGTATGAGGGCTATGCGGAAATGGTGATCGACATGCTGGAAGACGGGCTGAGCGGCTCAGGCGCCAGAAAAGGTTGACGTTCAACGCTCGTCATAGCTGACCACCACGCGCTGCGTGAGTGGCCGCGCCTGGCAGGTCAGCACAAACCCTTGCTGGATTTCCCAGTCTTCCAGCGTGAAGTTCTTGTCCATCTCTACACGGCCTTCCAGCACCTTGGCACGGCACGTACAGCACACGCCGCCCTTGCACGCATAGGGCAAATCGAGCCCCGCGTTCAACGCGCTGTCGAGCACCTTGGCGTCGCCCGCCATGGGCACTTCGTGCGATTTCCCGTCGAGCACCACCGTGAGCGCCACATCACCCGCCACTGCGGCATGCCTGCGCGGCTTGGCCGCTGCCGTCGCATCGCCCACCGGAACGCCAAAGCGCTCGGCATGCACACGCTCGCGCGGTACCCCGCGCTCGAGCAGCGCCGCTTCCACCGCATCGATCATCGTCGACGGGCCACAGATAAAGGCGGCATCAATATCGTCGGGCGGGATCAGCGTGTCCAGAAAAGCGCGCGCCTTCGCGACGTCGAGCCGCCCGTTGAACAGCGCGATCTCTTGCGCCTGGCGCGACAACACGTGATACAGCGCGAAGCGATCGAGGTAGCGGTCTTTCAGGTCTTCGAGCGCCTCGCCAAAGATGATGCTGTCGACGCTGCGATTGCCGTAGACCAACGTGAAACGGCTCTGCGGCTCTGCCGCCAGCGTCGTCTTGATGAGCGAGAGGATGGGCGTGATGCCGCTGCCGGCTGCAAAGGCAACGTAGTGGCGCGCGCTTTCGGCCGCCAGCGGTACGTAGAAGCGGCCGTCCGGCGGCAGCACATCGAGCGTCTGGCCGACGCGAATGCGGTCGTGCAGGTGGTTGGAGAAGACCCCGGCATCGACACGCTTGACCGCCACACGCAGTTCGCCGTGCGCGTCATAGTCCTGTACGGCGCAGCAGATGGAATACGAGCGCCGTAGTTCTTCCTGTCCGGGCAGTTGGCCGGGCGGCACACGCAGCGTCAGAAACTGGCCTTGCGTAAAGCGATATGCATCCCGCAGATCGTCCGGCACGTCAAAGCGCACGGAAATCGTATCGGCCGTTTCGCCGCGCACTTCGGCAACGCGCAAAGGGTGGAATTGCGGAGTCATGGCGGTCGGGCTCGGCGGGGCTTAGTAGGGCTTGAAATAGTCGAACGGCTCGCGACAGGCGCGGCAGCGGTACAGCGCCTTGCAAGCTGTCGAACCGAAGGCGGAAATGAGCACCGTATCGTGCGATCCGCATTGCGGGCAGGCAATGTGCTCGGCCTGCGCGGGGCGCGTGAGACGAATTGGGCGGGCGCCATCCACTTCGGCCACATGTGCCGGCGGCGCGATACCAAAGTCGCGCAGCTTGCGGCGCCCTTCAGCGGTAATCCAATCCGTCGTCCATGCCGGCGACAGCACCGAGTGCACGCGATACGCACCCACGTCTGCCGCCTGCAACGCGCGGCTCACATCATCGGCAATCTGCTCCATGGCCGGGCAGCCGGAATACGTGGGCGTGATCGTTGCCACCAGTGTGCCGGCCTCGTCGAGCTGCACATCGCGCAGGATGCCAAGCTCGGCGAGCGTGACCACGGGAATCTCCGGATCGGTCACGGCCTCCAGCGCGATACGCGCGCGGTCCACCCGCTCGCTTACCACGATGCCCCCGGAAACTGGCGCGCCAATCCCTGCATCTCGGCCAGCAGATAGCCCATATGCTCGGAATGCACGCCGTGCTTGCCGGTGCTGACATAGGGACCGGGCTCAGGCCAGCGCAGCGTGGCCTCGTCCAGCGCGTCACGCACGGTGGCTTCCCATGCGTCTCGCAGGTCTGCCGGACGCACGCCGATGCCAGCCTCGGCCACGGCAGCTTCAACATCGTCCGCTGCGAAGTATTCGTTGGTGTACGGCATCAGCCAATCGAGCGCAGCCTGAACACGCGCATGCGATTCGTCAGTGCCGTCACCGAAGCGCACGAGCCAGTCGCGCGTATGGGCGAGGTGGTAACGCATCTCCTTCACCGATTTGGCGGCAATGGCAGCCAGTTCGGTATCGGTCGAACGCGTCAACGCTTCCCATAGCGGCACCATCAATGCGGCGTACAGGAAATGGCGGACGACGGTGACGGCGTAGTCGCGTGCGGCTGCGGAGGTCGCCACCATCGGCCCTGCATGCGGCAGCTCGAGCAGCGTGTAATTTCGGAAAGCGGGCTCGGCGCGCCAATAGGCGTAGTCGTCTTCCGTGCGCGGCGTACCGGTGAGCGTGCCTTCGATCTGCCCCGCGTGCGTGTAGAGCAACCGCGCCTGGCCGATCAGGTCAAGACTCAGGTTGGACAGCGCGATGTCTTCTTCCAGCACGGGGCCATGGCCCGTCCATTCCGCGTTGCGCTGGCCGAGGATGAGCGCGTTGTCGGCCAGGCGAAGGATGTATTGCAGATGCGCGTCGAAAGTCATGACCGCGGCTCACATGTGATTGACTTCATCGGGCAGCCGATAGAACGTCGGGTGCCGATAGATCTTGTCGGCCATCGGGTCGAAGAGCATCGGCTTGTCGTCAGGTTCGCTGGCGGTGATGGCGGCCGATGGCACCACCCAGATCGAGACGCCTTCCTGCCGGCGCGTGTAGACGTCGCGCGCCATCTGCAGCGCCTGCTTGGCGTCCACCGCGTGCAGGCTGCCGCAGTGCTTGTGCTCCAGGCCCTGCTTGCTGCGGATGAACACTTCCCACAGGGGCCATTCGTGTTGATGCATGTTGGGCTCCTTCCCGTTCAGGCAGCTTGTTGGTTGGCGGTAGCGCGTTCGGCCTGCTTGCGCGCATAGGCGAGCGCTGCTTCGCGCACCCATTCGCCCTCTTCGTGTGCGCGCTTGCGCGTGGCGAGGCGCTCGCGGTTGCACGGGCCGTGGCCGTCCAGCACGCGCTTGAACTCGGACCAATCGAGCGGCGAGAAATCGTAATGGCCGCGCGCTTCGTTCCATGTGAGGCCCGGGTCGGGCAGCGTCACGCCGAGCACGCGCGCCTGCTCGACGGTGGCATCGACAAAGCGCTGCCGCAGATCGTCGTTCGAGATGCGCTTGATGCCCCAGGCCATGGTCTGCGCGCTGTTGGGCGACGCGGTATCGGGCGGCCCAAACATCATCAGCACCGGGAACCACCAGCGGTTGACGGATTCCTGCACCATGTCGCGCTGCGCCCGCGTGCCGCCCATCATCGTCAGTAACGACTCATAGCCCTGACGCTGGTGAAACGATTCTTCCTTGCAGATGCGGATCATGGCGCGCGCATATGGCCCATACGAACAGCGGCACAGCGGCACCTGATTCATGATCGCCGCGCCATCGACGAGCCAGCCGATCACGCCCACGTCTGCCCAGGAGAGCGTCGGGTAATTGAAGATCGACGAATACTTTGCGCGACCTTCGTGCAGCGCGTCGATCATCTCGTCGCGCGAGCTGCCGAGTGTTTCTGCGGCGGAATAGAGATAGAGGCCGTGGCCCGCTTCGTCCTGCACCTTGGCAAGGAGGATGGCCTTGCGCTTGAGCGACGGCGCGCGGCTGATCCAGTTGCCCTCGGGCAGCATGCCCACCACCTCGGAATGCGCGTGCTGCGAAATCTGCCGCAGCAGCGTCTTACGGTACGGCGCGGGCATCCAGTCTTGCGGCTCGATTTTTTGGTCTGCGCCGATGCGGGCGTCAAACCGCGCCTGCAAATCGGCTTCGCCTTGGGAGGCGGCGGCCAGTTCCCGCTCCGCGGGCAGACCGCCAGGCTGGTCGAGGCTTTGGGTGTACATGCGATCCTCCGGCCGCTTGCGTGGCATGTGCACGGGACGTCATGCGCACCGTGTTTTGGATGGATCGATTATAAACCGTCCGACCGGTCGGTCAATAACGGATTTCACCACATGCCTCTTGCGAGACATGCGGTGTGCTCCCTTCCTCGGGTCCTTTCTCGGTGGCTCAGATTGGCGCTGCCGACGATGCTTCGTCCTGCGCCGCTCCGTGCGCGCGCGTGCGCACGAACACGCCCGCCAGCACCGAGCCGAGCACCGCTGCAACCGCGCCCAGCAGGAACGCGAGGTGATAGCCGCCATTCAGCGCGGTCGTGGCATCGGCCCCTGCCGCAGCCAGACCTTCGGTGCGCCCGGCAGCCAGACTTGCCAGGATGGCGAGGCCCAATGCGCCGCCCATCATGAACGAGGTGTTGACCACGCCCGACGCCAAGCCCGATTCATCCGGCGCCACATCGCTCATGGCGGCCAGCAGCACCGGGTTGAATGCCACACCGGCGCCCAAGCCCAGCAATAGCATGCCGGGCAGCACGTCCAGCACAAAGCTGCCGCCCGCAGGCGCGCGCGCAAACAGCACCAGCCCAATGCCTGCCACCAGCAAACCCACCGAGAGCGGCGCGCGAATGCCGAAGCGCATCACCAGCTTGGCTGACAAACCCAGCGAGAACACCGCCATGATGATGTTGGCCGGCAGGAAGGCCAGCCCCACCTGCATGGCGCTGTAGTCGAGCACGCGCTGCATGTACAGCGCCGAGATGAAGAACCACGCGAACATCGCCGCCGCCCACAACACGCCCACCACGTTGGCCGTAGCGACGTTGCGCAGAGCAAACATGTGCAGCGGCATCAACGGATGCGACACGCGAGATTCAATGATCAGGAACGCGATCATCAGCGCAATGGCCATGCCCAGCTGCGTTAGCGTTTGCGTGGAGGTCCAACCGGCTTCATTGCCATGCACGACGGCGTACACCGCGAGCATCAGCGACGCGGTCACGGCAATCGCGCCTGCCACGTCCAGCTTCGTGCGATCGGCCAACGGCTTGCCCGCAGGCAACAACGCCACGCAGGCGGCGTACACGGCCACGCCAATCGGCAGGTTGACCAGGAAGATCCAGTGCCAGCTCAGCGTGCTCGTCAGCAAGCCACCGAGCAACACACCGATGCTGCCGCCGCCCGCACACACAAAGCCGTAGATGCCCATTGCCTTGGCGCGATCTGCCGGCGAGGTGAACAGGTTCATGATGAGCGACAGCGACACCGCCGACACCACCGCACCGCCCAGCCCCTGCACGGCGCGCGCCGTGATCAGCAGCCCTTGCGAATTCGCCAGCCCGCACGCAGCCGAAGCGAGCGTGAACAGCGTCAGCCCCAGCAGGAACAGCTTGCGATGTCCGAACAGGTCACCCAGCCGGCCACCCAGCAACAGGCAGCCGCCAAAGGTCAGCATGTAGGCGTTGACGACCCACACGAGCGAGGTTTCAGTAAAGCCCAGGTCTGCCTGGATGGACGGCAGCGCAACGTTCACGATGGTCGTATCCAGCACGATCATCAGCACGCCCAGACAGAGCACGATGAGGGCAAGCCAGCGCTTGCGTTCGTCGATGCCATGCGTCATGGAGTCACTCCTATGATTGGCCGCCGCGCCTGAATGTTGCTCAGGATTGCGCAGCCGATTTGAGGTTGGCGAGACCGGCTTCAAAGTCCTTGCCGATCATCGCGTCCATACTGAAAAACAGACCCATCACCTTGGAGATGAATGGGCTCGGGCCATACATGGCCCAGGTCACGTGCGTCACATCGCCGGCAGGCTTGAGCGTGAATTCCGCCGTGTTGCGCGCTTCGAACGGTTTCAAAAAATCCAACTGAATCTGTATGCGGCTGGGCGACGTTGAATCGACGATCTCCATGCGCCCCGCCCCAACTTCCCGCGAGCCATCCCACGCATAGTTCGCGCCCTTGCCATTGGCGGGACCGCCATAGGTGCGCTTCATCGCGGGGTCACGCTTTTCCCACGGAGACCAGGCCGTCCAGCGGTGGAAATCGTTGATCAGGGCGAACACCTTTTCAGGCGGCGCCTTGATGTCGATCTCGCGTTGCACGCGGAAGGTATCCGGACGCGTGGCCGCAAAACCCAGCATAGCGACGATCGCGACGACGATGACGATCGCAATGATCTTCAGCATGAAGAGCGCTCCAACAGATGGGGGCAGAGGTGAAGGACGCCTTTGCGCATGCCGTGCAAAGGGTCGCGGCCAGAACAGCCGGTCGTCACCCAGGGGGTGGTTTCGTTGATATTGGTAAGGCCCCGGTGATCGCGCAGTCTAGCACCGGACCATCGCCCTGCACCAAGGCGGGCACCCTACGATTTTGCGTAGAACGGCCACCACTCGGCGGCCGTTTGCATGCGCCTTGCCATTACATCGGCTTGGGCGCAATCACCATCCACGTGATGCCAAAGCGGTCGGTCACCATGCCGAACGCGTTGGCGAAAAACGTTTCGGACATCGGCATCGTGACTTGGCCGCCATCACCGAGTGCCTTGAATGTGCGCTCGGCCGCGGCGTTGTCGGGCACGCTGACTGACAACCCGAAACCCTTGAAATCCGTCTTGCCACCGGCCATGCCATCAGAGGCAAGGATCTGGGTTTCGCCCACGCGGAAGGCGGCGTGCATCACCTTGTCGAGCGGGGGCGCCATGCCGCCGCATTGCTCGCTGGTGGGCTGCGCATCCTTGGGCGCATCCTTGTAGTGCATCACCACATCGACCTTGGCACCAAGCGTCTTCTTGTAGAACTCCAGCGCTTCTTCACAACGACCTTCGAAGAACAGATACGGTTGAACTTGCATCACAACTCCTTGGGGTGGACTTGGGGGACTGCAAAGCCGCGCATTGCGCCACGCGGTCGGGGGAAACCTCGCTCAGCCGCACGCCGGCTCAGGCACCGGCATCGGCATCGGCATCGGCACTGAGGCATGCTCGTGTACGACTTGCCAATGGCCATCGTGCTTGCGGAAACACACGGTGGCGCGCGTCTGCGCATCGTGCTTCGCTCCGTCGCGATAGCGCGCACGCAGGCGATTCACGCTGAAGCAATAGGCCAGATCGCCACTCACCTCAAGGTGCAGCTCGGTGAATTGGAAATCGGCTTGCCCCTCGAGTGCGTCGAACCAGCCTTGCCAGTTGCGACGGTATGCATCGACGCCCTTTACGAACAGCGGCGGCATCACATCGAAGACCACCACATCGTGTGCGTAATGACGCATGACGGCGTCGACATCCTTGGCGCGGATGGCGGCAGCCCACTCGTCAATCAACGTACGTAGTTGGGCCTCGTCGCCCGCTGCGGTGGTGGTAATCGTCATGTTGACCTCCAAAGAATCTGTCGCACTAAAGGCTTGGAAATTTGCGTAACAGCGCCTAGGGTTGAATTGTGAACACTGTCCACAAACGATAGCAGACATAATGGACGGTGTCCACATAGAACTTGCGGAGTTGCACTGCATGACCCAGGAACCGCCCCGACCGCCCGTGCGCACCACGTATCGCCATGGCGACTTGCGACGCGCGCTGCTCGACGCCGGCATTGAACTGGCGCGCGCCGGCGGGCCCGACGCCATTGTGCTGCGCGAAGCCACGCGCCGCGCGGGCGTGGTGCCGAATGCCGCCTACCGGCACTTCGCGGGGCGACAGGACTTGCTGCAGGCCGTCCGGGCAGAGGCATTGGCCGCGTTGGCTCGGGCCATGGAAGCGGAGCTGGATGCCATCGACCCGACGTGGCCCGAAGATGCGCGCGCACGCGCGTCGCTACGCGCCATCGGCGTGGGTTATCTGCGGTTTGCGCAGACGGAGACCGGCCTCTTCCGCACAGCCTTTGCAGTGCCCGATGAAGTGGAAAACGATGCGGACCCAGCCAAGGCGGGCAATAGCGGCCTGAACCCGTTCCAGTTGCTGAGCCTGGCGCTGGACCGGATGACCGCTGCCGGCGTGCTGCCGCCCGAACGCCGCCCGGGCGCCGAATACCTCGCATGGTCGGCGGTGCATGGGCTGGCCCTGCTCATCATCGATGGGCCGTTGCGCGGGCGCCCGCCCGAGCAGACCGGCGCCATTGCATTGCGTGTGGTGGAAATGGTGGAAAACGGGTTGTAGAGACTGCTGGACCGCGGGTCGATGGAATATTGCTCGCACCCGAAGTGTTTACCATCAGCACAGGCCACACACCGGAGAACCACCATGCAGATGCGACCAGGCAGATGGATCAGCGCCGTCGCGCTCGTGCTGAGCGCATGCGCGGCGCTTTCGCCGATCCAGACGGCGCAAAAGATGATCGGCCAGCCCGAAAGTGCCGTACGCGAGACGTTTGACGCGCCCACCGAGACGTACCAGTTGGCAAATGGCACGCACCGCTGGATCTATTCCAAGCAGCCGATGGGGCATGAAGTCTATGCCGCAGACTTTGACGCGAGTGGCAAGCTCACCAACTTCCGGCAGATGCTGACTGAAAAGGAAATCTACGAAGCGCGGCCCGGCGTCTGGACCAAGCATGATGTGGCGGAGCGCTTTGGCATGCCGCGCGAGCCAACGCAGTACTACCCGCTGATGAAGCGGGAGGCGTGGTCATACCGGATGTACGTCCTCGGGTATCAGCAGGCGCATTTCAACGCCCTCTTCGACGACAACGGCGTGCTTGATCGCACCATGATCGTCGTCGACCCGCTTGGCGGCGATCACCATAGCCGCAAGTGATACAGATGCCCGGCGGCGCATCGCACGCCGCCAGGGCCTGACTGCTTAGCCCAGCGCAGAAGCAATGGCCTGCGCGAGTTCGTTCGCTTCAAACTTGGCGACGTAGCCGTTGGCGCCGACGCGACGCACGTGGTCTTCGTTGGCCGAGCCCGACAGCGAGGAGTGAATCACCACCGGAATCGACTGGAATGCCGGCTCGGTTTTGATCTTGCGTGTGAGCGTGAACCCGTCCATCTCGGGCATTTCCAGATCGGTCAGCACCAGCGCGATCTTGTCGCGCACAGTTTTGCCTTCGCGGGCCGCATCGCGTGCGATGTTCTGCAGGGTGTCCCACGCTTCCTGGCCGCTCTTGGTCATCACGTACGGTGTGCCCATCGCTTCCAGACCGTTGGCGATGAGCGAGCGCGCGAGGCCCGAGTCATCCGCCACCAGCAGCTTGGCGCCCGGGGGCAGCTTGATCGGACGCTCGTCATTGTCGGGCGCCAGATCGGTACGGCGGGTCGGGAACACATCCACCAGAATCTGTTCGACGTCGATCACCTGTGCCAGACGCGAGTTGTCGGCGTTGCCGTCCAGGCGCGCCAGGCTGGTGATGTTGCTGCTGCCCACGCTCGCCTCGGCCGGGAAGATCTGGCTCCACTCCAGGCGCACGATCTCGTCCACTTCTTCCACCGCAAAGCCTTGGGTGGAGCGCGCATATTCGGTAATCAGCAGGATGTTGGCATTGCCGTTTTTGGTGCCGATCACGCTGGCGAGGTCAATCACGGGAATGATCTGGCCGCGCACATTGACCGCGCCCAGGATATGGGCGCCGGCATCCGCCACATGCGTCACAGGCGGCATGACCATGATCTCGCGCACCTTGAACACGTTAATGCCGAACATCTCGCGCTGGTTGGAGCGCGCAGATTCGCCCAGGCGAAACAACAACAGTTCAAAGCGGTTGTTGTTCGTCAAATTGGTCCGTTCATCGACTTCGTGCTGCGACATTGTCTTCCCCCGTTCAAGCACACGTTATGTGGCGGTAAACGGCACGGCATTTGGCAACTTGAAGGGTTTCGCGAATGTGAAGGCCATGCCCTTCCAGCGTGGGGAAACAAAAGCCTAGGCAACCTTTACGTGGGCGACCAGGAAATCCAGAAACGCTCGCACGCGCGCCGGCAGATGTGCCCCTTGACCGACATAGACGGCGTGGATGTCTTCGGTCTCGCCCGGGTTGTAATCCTCCAGCACGGGGACGAGACGGCCCGCATCCAGATCGGCGCGCACCTGAAACTCGGCCAGGCGGGCCAAACCCAGCCCGGCGACCACCACGGCGCGCAGCGCCTCGCCATCGCTGATCTGCGTGTTGCCGTGTGGGGTGAATTCGGTGCGGCGACCCCGCTTGATAAAGGGCCACGCGTTGGCGGCCCGCACATAGCTGAACGCCAGGCAGTTGTGGTTTGCCAAATCGGCCGGCGTGCGCGGTGTGCCGGCGCGGGCCAGATAGGCGGGCGATGCCACCACCATCAAGCGCGTCTGCCCGAGCTTGCGCGCCACCAGCCGGGAACTCTTCAGCGGGCCGCTACGCAGCGCAACATCGGTGCGGTCTTCCAGCAGGTCGACCACGCGATCCGTAAGCGCAACGTCGAGCGACACTTCCGGATGGCACGCCAGAAACGCCGGCACGATCGGCAGCAGCAGATGCGTGCCGACCGGCACATTGGAATTGATGCGCAAGCGCCCTGAAGGCTGCGCCCCGGCGGAAGCCTCACGCTCGGCCTCGTCCAGATCGGCCAGTACCGCCACGCTGCGTTCATAGAACGCCATGCCCTCGGGCGTGAGCTGAAAGCGCCGCGTGGAACGGTTCACCAGTCTCGCGCCCAGTCGGGCTTCCAGCCGTGCCACCAGTTTGCTCACCGCCGACGGCGTCATCCGGCAGGCGCGCGCCGCCGCGGAGAAACCGCCCTCTTCCACCGCCCGCACAAAGACTTCCATCTCGCCAAAGCGATTGACATCGAGCCGCGACATTGTGATTTCAATTCATAGATGTTGTGCTTACAGGCAGTCTATCGCACAGATCCGAGCGTTCTCATACTGGGGGTCATTGCTGATTCGTGGTTCAACCCAACACCAACATGACTGCACAGGACAAAGTCGCGCTCGTCGTGGGCGCACAGGGCGTGATCGGACGCAACTTGATCAAGCACCTCGCCACATTGGACGACTGGCGCATCGTGGGCTTGTCACGCCGCGGCGGAGAATCGACCGAGCGCATCCAGCACATCGCCGTCGACCTGCTCGACACGGCCGACACGCACACCAAGCTCGGCGCGCTCGGCAACGTCACTCACATCTTCTACGCCGCCTATCAGGACCGCCCGACCTGGGCCGAACTGGTGCCGCCCAATCTCGCCATGCTGACCAACGTGGTCAACGCGATGGAAGCCGCATCGCCCCACCTCGCGCACATCAGCCTGATGCAGGGCTACAAGGTCTACGGTGGTCACCTCGGGCCGTTCAAAACCCCGGCGCGCGAAACGGATGCGCATTTCATGCCACCCGAATTCATGTTCGACCAGCAGACCTTTCTGGAAGCGCGCCAACGGGGCAAGGCGTGGACATGGTCGGCAATCCGCCCGTCGGTGGTTGGCGGCTTTGCGCTGGGCAATCCAATGAACCTTGCCGTGGCCATCGCCATGTACGCGTCGATATCGAAAGAACTGGGCCTGCCGCTGCGCTTTCCCGGCAAACCCGGCGCATATGACCACCTGCTGGAGATGACCGATGCCGGCCTGCTTGCCCGCGCCACCGTGTGGGCCGCCACCGACCCGCGCTGCGCCAACCAGGCCTTCAACATCAACAACGGAGACCTGTTCCGCTGGAGCGAAATGTGGCCCAAGATCGCCAGTTACTTTGCGTTGGAAGTCGCCCCGCCACTGCCCTTGTCGCTCGACACGGTCATGGCCGACAAGGCGCCGCTCTGGCAAAGCATGATCGCCAAACATGATTTGGCGAACACGCCCTACCGCGATGTGTCTTCGTGGCGCTTTGCCGACTTCGTCTTCTCGTGGGACTACGACATGTTCGGTGACGGCTCCAAGGCACGCCGCTTTGGTTTTCACGAATACGTGGAGACGGAAGCGATGTTCATGCGCATCTTCGACGACTTGCGCCTGCGCAGAATCATTCCGGGGTAGAGCATCCGGATGCCTGCGCCGCAGCGGCGCACTGGCCGATCCGGCTAGGGGGATGTCCCGACTCGGGTTTCCTCAGGAAGGGTCGATATAGTGAAGGCGGGGCGGTAGCTCATGGGTCGAGCGGCGGCGGTTTACCGGCGCAGGCAGGCAGGTTCAAATCCTGTACGCCCCACCATCTGATGATTTATTGAGGAACAACAAAACTCAAGAATCGCGGCATTACCAAGCTTTGCGGGCGATTTTCGCCTGCTGTCGTCCATTGCCATTCGTTGGCAGCGCGACAATTCTGGGGGCAACATTGGGGGCAACTTTGGTCCCCCAAAATGAGTTGCCCCCAGATGTCACTAACTGATATCGCAATTCGAAGCGCCAGGCCCACCGACAAGCTGCAACGCCCGTTCGATGGCAACGGCCTCTACCTCGAAGTGTCGCCCTCTGGCGGCAAGTGGCGGCATCTCAAATATCGGATCGGCGAGAAAGGAAAGCGCAACAAGTTCACCTGACTGGTGGGCAAGAAGCTCGCTGGCCAGGTCATTGTTCACGTCGACCAGACCGGCGAGTCAGACGCCAACTTTCTCTCTCGCTTGGCGAAAGAGTTCGACGCCATTGCGACCGTCAAAAACGGCACGCTGCTTTTCATCCCCGCCAGCGAGCCGGCCAGCGGTTCGCGCCTGCTGCTGCCAACCGTCGACATCACGCGCGCGTCGGGCGATGCGCATACATTCAGCGTTGCCGATCGGAGCAGGAGACGGCGCAGGCCGCCCCGAACCCCGACAACGTGAAGGTGCTGCGACACACGTACGCTTCAAAGTCCAACGCCGAGCGTGCAGCGCGGGCCGAGTGGCAGAAGATTCAACGTGGGGTGGCCACGTTCAACATCACGCTGGCGCGTGGGCGGGCTGAGTTGTTTCCGTCGCTACATGCAAAGGTGAGCGGGTGGAAGCTGCAGATCGACAGCACGGGTTGGTCGATGGAACGCGTCGTTCACAACGTGAATGACAGCGGGTTCACTACCTCGGTGGAGTTCGATATCCAGCCGAACAAACTCGAAGACCAAGGAAGTGTTGCGAGAAGGTAAACGCTTTGGGTTTCCTTCTTTCTCGTTGTGCTCGCTCGCAGCCAACGCTCGACATCAGAACTAAAAATCTTTCACGGGGCGGCGGATCAGAAGTTTCCTAGTCTGCTGCTTGTGGCGGCTGTGATGTGCCCACACCGCTCTCACTGCATCGCCCATCGCACAGCAAACTCACCACCAAGCGCGAGGGTCGTGAAATGAAAGCAGCCCATATGAAAGTCGTTGTTGCCGTTATGGTCGTAGCCCTTCTTGGCGTCGGAGGCCAAGCACTGGCCGAGAAGAATAAGAAGAGAGGCCCCATCAACAAGTCTGCTACCTACACGCTCATCTTGTTGAATAACACCGGTTCAGACATCACCATGACGAAGACGGCGAGCCAATGCATGCACGATGCCGGTCCTGCTTCTTACACCGTCAGGAACGGTGTACCGGGGTACTTCAATATCACCGACAGTAACGCTTTCGGATCCGACTGTACGAACGCTTGGAAGAACGTCATGTGGAGCCTCAGCTCTGGTGGCACGCTGCAATGGCGCCATGAGATCGAAGCAGGTTCGTGGCAGACACAAGTTCAAGGGAACGTGAAGTCCGCGGAGTGCGACGGCCAAAATTGCCTTGCACCGGCCTATGTCGGAAACGACCACACGACGCCAGTGGCCATCACGTTCTAATTGGAAAGCTGCAGCGCGAGCAGCACCGACGCACGGCAATGCTCGCGCTCTCGCGCTTGACCACGTAACCTACGTTCGCCCACGCATGATGAGGAGTTATCGCAATCCCAAGTGCCAGAACCACTGACAAGCCGTAACGTCTGTCCGACGAGAAAGTGAATCGCCAGTCGATTGGCGTCTTCCTTCAGCGCTCAGTCTGAGAAGTGCGCTGCATAACGCAGTCATCCAACGCTTACATCCTGAACACCGACGCAAGCCGGTACCACCCCGCCACCGAGATGTCATGGCCGTTGTGCGTCGACGCTTGGATGAAAAATGCCTCCGGGTACGACCGCGCAGATATCGAAGCCCATCTCGTTGTCGTCCGTCTCTTCTGCGCCTTCGAGCGCCCAGCTCGCCCAATCCTTCAATCGTCGGCATGTACTTGCACGGGCGTCGACGGACTGGTGAAAGTAGCTTTGCAACATCAACTCCGTCAGGTGGAATGAAATCGAATTGACCTGCTTGTCGCCTTGCGGGCCTTCCACGATCCACCACGCGTGTACATCTATTCCGTCCAGTTCATCCCCTTCAAGCCGCAAGACGGCGCGACGGGGCAGCGTCTCTGTGAGCGCATCTTGGAGTTCACGTAGACAAGTCCTTTCGACTTCGTTGATCCGCTCGCGCATAAGGCCTCCGTATTCCCGCGTGCCCACATTGACGGACCGCCATTCGAAGGTAGCTGCTGTGTAACTCCATGCGTTGACGGCGCACAACGAACCGGCGTTTAGAGCGCCAATCGGCGGCCCTCACGTCAATGGCGGCTGTGATGCGCCCCGATGGAGCGAAAAATCGTGTTCCCGGTCTTCACGGCCTACGCGGATGGCGTCTCTCTCGTCGACGAAGAATGCGTTGGGCACGGTGAGCGCCAAGTCGTAGCCTGTGTCTGCGCACGGCTCCGAGCCACGGAACTCCAACTGGACGCACAGCCATTCGCCCACCCGCCGGCGAATCTCTTCCCGTCTCGGATGATTCAATCGGCAGTACGCCTTCGCCTCGGCCAAGCTGAAATGCACTGCCAACGTACATTCCTGCCGATTGCCACGGAGTGTCGACATCGTCCACCTCGCTGCGACGTCGTAGCCGCCGCAATTGGTACGAGCAGAGCTGACGAGCGCGCCTCTGGGTAGCGCATCGGACACAGAGGACTCCAGTTCCCAAAGGGTGGCGGCGACCACCTCCTCCGGTTGATGTTCAAGCATGACGTTTCCCCGTTTTAGCCTATTGGATGGCTCTTTCTAATAGGCTTCACGGTACGCCAATGCTGGCCTTCGCTGGCTGATACAGATCAACTTCTGAACTGCCCCGAGGCTGCCGACCGACCCTTTTTCCCACCATTGAAGACATGGTAAACCGGCGCCGCGGGCCGCGAAGCTAACTGCACCGCACCCACCGATCACCAGACCGGGCATGCCGGCTGCTTCCGCCACGGGAGCGCAACGGAGGCCACGCATGCATCACGCATTACGAGTGACAAAGCGAACAGCAGCGGGTTGGCTGTTCTTCCTGGTATCGACGACTGGCAGCGCGCTTTCGCTCGCACAGCCCGTTGCCCCGCATCCGGCATCGCCAGACGCCGCACCAGCGGCTCAACCTAAGACGGCAAAACACTCCTTGTCACGGTATCCGGACACCATGCCGGCATCTGCGCCAAAATCGTCTGACCCACTGGCTACGGACACGCCCGTAGGATCGCGCGAGCCTGGCGGCAGCCATGATCCTTCGGGCACCAATGCCGCAGCAGGCCCCGGCGGCCCGGCCGACATGCGCGGCGAGCCCGTGCGCAAGCAGCCATTGCGTTAACGCTGGCGCAGGCGTCAGATAGGGGCACCCAATGAGAGCGAGCGATGACCAGCGCGGCAGACCTGATCGTGACAACGCCCAGCGGCCTGTACTGCCCGGCAGGCGACTTCTACATTGACCCATGGCGCCCGGTTGACCGTGCCGTCATCACGCACGCTCACAGTGACCATGCCCGCGTCGGGCACCAGCATTACCTGGCTGCCGCTCCGGGGGCGGGCGTGCTGCGCGCGCGGCTGGGGGCCGACATCCCCCTGCAGACGCTGCCGTACGGTGAATCCATCGTCCATCACGGGGTCCGGTTGAGCTTTCATCCGGCAGGGCATGTACTGGGGTCTGCGCAGGTGCGGCTGGAATATGGCGGTGACGTGTGGGTCGTGTCCGGCGACTACAAGGTCGAGGCGGACAGCACCTGCACACCGTTCGAGCCCGTGCGCTGCAATACCTTCATCACCGAATCCACTTTCGGACTGCCGATCTACCACTGGCGCCCGCAGACCGAGATCTTTGCGCAACTCAACGCTTGGTGGCGCGGCAATGCCGAGGCGGGCCGCGCAAGCGTTGTGTTCTGCTACGCGTTCGGCAAGGCACAGCGCATTCTCTCGGGGCTCGATACCGGCATTGGGCCGATTGTTTCGCACGGCGCCATGCTGCAGTTAGACGCCGCCTATCGGCACGCGGGCGTTGCGCTCCAACCCACGCAAGTTGTGACCGACGTGCCGCGTGCAGACTTGCGACGCGCGCTCGTGCTGGCCCCGCCATCCGCACAACGCACGCCGTGGATGCGCCGTTTTGGCGACTATGCCGATGCGTTTGCCAGCGGCTGGATGCTGCTTCGCGGGGCGCGTCGGCGGCGCGGCGTCGATCGCGGCATCGTGCTGTCAGATCATGCCGACTGGCCCGGCTTGCTACAGGCCATTGACGCCACAGGTGCCACGCGGGTCTATGTCACGCACGGGCAAGTGGCCCCGATGGTGCGCTGGCTGTGCGAGCGTGGCCTGGATGCGCGCGCCTTCGCCACCGAATATGGCGACGACGGCGAAGAAGGCGATGCAGCCGAAGCACGCGACACGTCCGCGCCAGTGGATCCGCCCGCGCCATGAGAGCCTTTGCCGATCTGTACGCGCAGCTCGACGCCACCACGTCGAGCAACGGCAAGCTGGCCGCACTGGTGGCATATCTGCGCACCGCGCCCGATGCCGACGCCGCCTGGGCGGTCTACTTCCTCGCTGGCGGCAAGCCCCGCCAGTTGGTGCCCGTGCGCGTGCTCGCCAGCTTTGCGCAGACCACATCCGGCTTGCCGGATTGGCTGTTTGAGGAGTGCTACCAAGCCGTGGGCGACTTGGCTGAGACCATCGCCCTCGTCCTGCCCGATGCGGATCACGCAGACGACGCCACCCTGGCCGAGTGGATGGAAACGCGTTTGCTGCCATTGCGCGGTCAGCCGCCCGAGCTGGTACTGCCTCGCCTTGCGGAACTGTGCCGGGGCCTTCCGCTGCAAGCGCGGCTGGTGTTGATGAAGTTGATGACCGGGGCGTTTCGTGTGGGGGTGTCAAAACTGCTGGTCACGCGCGCGCTGGCCGAAGTGGGCGGCACCGACCCCAAGCACGTCGCGCAACGGCTGATGGGCTATACCGACATCGGCCAGGCACCCACGCCCGAGCGCTATCGCGCGCTGCTGGCCGATGCCAGTGTCGACGGCCACGCGCTCGATACCGGGCACCCATATCCTTTCTTCCTTGCGCATCCGCTGCAGGCCGAAGTGGACGCTTTCGACACCGTGCTCGGCGCGCCTGCTGAATGGCAAATCGAATGGAAGTGGGATGGCATCCGCGCGCAACTCGTGCGCCGGGCCGACAGCGCATGGCTGTGGTCGCGCGGCGAGGAACTCATCACCGATCGCTTTCCCGAGCTGTCCGCCATGGCGGAGGTCTTGCCCTCCGGTACCGTGCTCGATGGCGAGATCGTGGTGTGGCAAGCGGGCCGCGTCCAGCCGTTTGCGCTGCTTCAGCAACGCATCGGCCGCAAAACGCTGAACGCGCGCGTGCTGCGAGAGGCGCCAGCCGTGCTGCTGGTGTATGACCTGCTCGAATGGCAAGGGCAGGATTTGCGCGAGCGCACGCAAAGCGAACGGCGCGCGCAACTCGAACGTGTGATTGCCGAATGCATCCATCCGGCGCTGGAGCTGTCTCCGTTGCTTCAAGGCGACGACTGGCAGCATCTTGCGCAGCAGCGTGAAGCCTCCCGCGAGCTTGGCGTGGAGGGGCTGATGCTCAAGCGGCGCGACGCGCGCTACGGCGTCGGCCGTACCAAGGATGTGGGCGTGTGGTGGAAATGGAAGATCGATCCGTTCTCGGTCGATGCCGTCCTGATCTATGCGCAGCGTGGCCACGGCCGGCGCGCGAGCCTGTACACCGACTACACCTTCGCCGTATGGGATGCACCGCCCGACGTGCCGGAGCGCAAGCTGGTGCCCTTTGCCAAGGCGTACTCCGGCCTGAGCGACGCAGAGATCCGCCAGGTCGACGCGTTGATCCGCAAGACCACGGTGGAGAGCTTCGGCCCAGTGCGCAGCGTAGCGCCCACGCTGGTGTTCGAACTCGGCTTTGAAGGCATTGCACGCAGCGCGCGCCACAAGAGCGGCATCGCTGTGCGGTTTCCGCGCATGCTGCGCTGGCGCCATGACAAGCCCGTTGCCGAAGCTGATACCTTGCAGACGCTGGAAAGCCTGCTGCCGCCGTCATGAACGAACCCGCAATGCCCGATCTTGATGCATGGTTTGCCGCTCGCGGCTGGGAGCCAATGCCGTTCCAGCGCGCCGTGTGGTCGGCCATGGCGCGCGGCGAATCAGGCCTGCTGCACGCCACCACGGGTGCGGGGAAAACCTATGCCGTCTGGCTCGGTGCGCTGCAACGGTTGGCGCAAGTGCGCGGGCGCAGCGGCGCGCCGCCGTTGTCGGTGCTGTGGCTTACACCCATGCGTGCGCTGGCGGCCGACACCACACGCGCATTGACCGACGCCGCACAGGCATTGGCGCCGCACTGGACCCTCGGGCAGCGCACCGGCGACACCGGCAGTGCCGAGCGTGCCGCGCAATCGCGCCGTTTGCCCACCGCCCTGGTGACAACGCCCGAGAGCCTGTCGTTGCTGCTCGCGCGCGCCGATGCGCGTGAAGCCCTGGGCTCTGTGCGGGTGGTCGTCGTCGATGAATGGCACGAACTGGTGGGCAACAAACGCGGCGTGCAGGTGCAGTTGGCGCTGGCGCGGCTGCGCACGTGGTCACCGGGGCTAGTCGTGTGGGGCCTCTCAGCCACGCTGGGCAACCTGGCGGAAGCCATGGACGCGCTGGGCGATGCGACGACGCCCGCCGCCGGCACGCTGGTGCAAGGCCATCTGCCCAAGCGCATGGAGATCGATACGCTGCTGCCCGACGGTGTAGGCCGGTTTCCATGGGCCGGGCACCTGGGTATGGCGATGCTGCCCCACGTGCTGGAAGAGCTGGAAAGTGCCACCACCGCGCTGGTGTTTCTCAACACGCGTTCGCAAGCGGAGCTGTGGTACCAGGCCGTCATCAATGCGCGGCCGGAATGGGCGGGGCTGATTGCGTTGCATCACGGCTCACTGGACCGCTCAACGCGCGACTGGGTCGAGACCGGGCTCAAGCAAGGCATGCTCAAAGCGGTGTTCTGCACGTCGAGCCTGGATTTGGGCGTCGATTTTCTGCCGGTGGAACGCGTGCTGCAGATCGGCTCGCCCAAGGGCGTGGCGCGGCTGTTGCAGCGTGCTGGGCGATCGGGCCACGCGCCGGGCCGGCCCTCTCGCGTAACGGTGGTGCCCACGCATAGCCTTGAACTCGTGGAAGGCGCGGCCGCACGCGCAGCCGCCGTGTCGGGCCACGTGGAAGCCCGCACCTCGCCGCACAAGCCGCTCGATGTGCTGGTCCAGCATCTGGTGACGGTGGCGCTGGGCGGCGGCTTCGTGCCCAACGCGCTTCTGGAAGAAGTGCGCCGCGCCTGGGCCTACCGAGACTTGCGCGACGACGAGTGGCAATGGGCGCTCGACTTCGTGCGACAAGGCGGCCACTCGCTCACCGCATATCCCGACTACCACCGCGTCACGCCAGATGAACACGGCATCTGGCGCGTGCCCGATGCACGGCTCGCACGGCGCCACCGCATGAGCATCGGCACCATCGTCAGCGATGCAACGATGACTGTGCGCTGGTGGCGCGCATCCGGCGGCGGTGCGCTGGGCTCGATTGAGGAAGGGTTCATTGCCAGGCTTCGCCCCGGCGACAACTTTCTGTTTGCGGGCCGCCTGCTGGAGCTGGTGCGCGTGCAGGACATGACGGCCTATGTGCGGCGTGCCACCGGCAAACGCGCTGCCGTGCCACGCTGGAACGGCGGTCGCATGCCACTTTCTACCGAGCTGGCGCACGCGGTGGTCGCGCAGCTCGATGCAGCGGCGCATGCGCGTTTCGACAGCCCCGAAATGGAAGCCGCACGCCCGCTGCTGGAGCTGCAGGCGCGCTGGTCTGCACTGCCAACCACGGCAACGCTGGTGGCCGAAACCCTGCACTCCCGCGAGGGCTGGCATCTGTTTCTCTACCCGTTTGCCGGGCGGCATGCGCACTTGGGGCTGGCAAGCTTGCTAGGCTGGCGCGCAGCCAATCGCACACCGGCCACGTTCTCCCTGGCGTTCAACGACTACGGCCTCGAACTCCTGTCGGCCACGCCCATCGACTGGCCCGCGCTGCTTGCCAGCGGCGAACTCTTCTCCACCCACACGCTCATGCAGGATGTGCTGGCCAGCCTCAACGCCGGAGAACTGGCGCAACGCCGCTTTCGGGAGATCGCACGCGTATCGGGGCTGGTGTTCCAGGGCTACCCCGGCGCACACAAGAGCGCGCGCCAGTTGCAGGCGTCGTCCGGCTTGTTCTATGAAGTGTTCCGGCGCCACGACCCCGGCAACCTGCTGCTCTCGCAAGCAGAAACGGAAGTGCTGCGCCAGGAGCTGGACCTGGACCGCATTGAATCCGCCCTCATCCGCATGCGTGGTTTGCGGCTTGAACTGCGCGCGCTGACCCGGCCTTCGCCGTTCGGCTTTCCGTTGACGGTGGAGCGTTTTCGCGAGCAGCTCTCGACCGAGAAACTCGCCGATCGGATCGCCCGCATGCTGGCCGAAGCCGAGCGCGCGGCAGGCCCCGAGCCGACCGATCCGGATGCCGCAACACGGCCGGTGATCGATGCAGACGTGCAGGCCGCCTTGCGCCTGACTGAATCGCCCGACACGGCGGGCAAGTCCAGCCGCCGCACCCGCCGGCCACGCACGACATCGAAGCCGCTGCCACTGCTATGACCGCACTCCAAGACCTCGTCATCCACTGCGCGGGCGAGACCGTATGGCTGCTGCCCGAACGCGCGCTCTGGTGGCCCGCGCAACGCATGCTGATGGTGGCCGATGCGCACTTCGGCAAGGCGGCGACG
The DNA here is from genome assembly GCF_023955645.1 of Ralstonia mojiangensis. Taxonomy (NCBI): domain Bacteria; kingdom Pseudomonadati; phylum Pseudomonadota; class Betaproteobacteria; order Burkholderiales; family Burkholderiaceae; genus Ralstonia; species Ralstonia mojiangensis. The sequence goes on from NZ_JAMXHU010000004.1 coordinate 265,571, forward strand.
TTCCGCGCGCGCGGCGTTCCGGTGCCTGCAGGAAGCACCGTCCAGGCCGTTGCCCGGTTGGATGCCATGCTGGAGCGGCTGCCCGCCGCACATATCGCGTGGCTGGGCGACCTGCTGCACGCACGCGAGGCGCACGCGGCCATCGACGCGCTCGTCGCCTGGCGCACACGACACGCAGAGGTAGCCTGCACACTGGTCCGCGGCAACCACGACCGCCATGCGGGCGACCCGCCTGCGGCCCTGCGATTCAACGTGGTGGAAGAACCGTGGGCAATCGGCCCCTTCGCGCTATGCCATGAGCCGCAGGTGGTGCCCGATCGCTACGTCATCGCGGGCCACGTGCACCCAGGCATCGTCATCAGCGGACGCGGGAAAGACCGGCTCCGGCTGCCGTGCTTCCGCTTCGGGCAAAGCGGAGCGCTGCTACCCGCGTTCGGCGAGTTCACAGGGTTGTGGACCGCACCCGTTGCGCCGGGCGAAGCGCTCTATGGAGTGATTGACGACCGCGTCTGGCCGCTTCAGCCGTAGGCCCAGCGCTTAGAGCACCGAACTCAAGGCCGCTCATGCGTGAGCAGCAAGCGGGCCTGTTCCATGCCGTCGCGAATGGCTTCGCCTTCGGTATGCCAGCCGCGCCACGTCTGGGATATTTCCCGGATTTGGAACTGGCGCTCACCGTTTGCGACAGAGATGCGCGGCACCCAGACGCCTTGTGCGTCTTGCTCCGCGCTGACAGCAACGGTATGGCCGGCACATTCGAACCGCACCTCGCCTTCGTGCCTTGCATCGCTCGCCATCATCGTCTTCCGTTCAAGAAAGGGGGCGGCGGGTTGAGTCCTGAATACATCGACGCGAGAGGTTGCGCGCCCGCTTCGAACACCCCGGCGGGCAAGCCGCGGGCGAGGGAATACATGGCAATCACGGCAAGAGTGAGCGCCGCGATCGCAAGCAGTTCTTGCATATGCATGAGCGTCTCCATGCCTGTTCGAGCTTGAAACAGCCAGTGCCTGGCGTAGACGCAATGTCCAGGCCCGAGCGGCGCAGCATCCGGGCCTGGGTGCGGTCGTTACGTGGACGTTACGCCTTCGTTTCACCAAGCTCCGCGCCGGTCGTCGGATCGACAGCCGGATCCGACGCCAGGCGCGTCTTCATGGCTTCAAGCGCTTCCAGCTCGGTGTCGGTCAGGTTGACCGATGCGTTGCCGTCCCCGCCGTCGACGGGCACGGGCGGGTCCGAGACCAGCTCGAGGCCCGTGCCGCTATTCCACGGCGCCTGAACGATGGGGCCACCGCGCGACATCTTGAAATATGCGTCGCTGAACTCAGGCACCGGCGCCCGCTTGCCCGGGGGAAAGTTGCCGTTGATGGCATACAGCGCTTTCTCGAACGACTTCTGGTGCGACACTTCGCGCGTCATGAGAAAGCCCAGTGCGTCGCGCACACCGGGGTCATCGCTCACGTTGATCAACCGTTCATAGATGATCTTGGCGCGTGCTTCGGCCGCAATGTTCGAGCGCAAGTCCGCCGTCGGCTCGCCCAGCGAATCGATATAGGCCGCCGTCCACGGAACGCCCGCCGAGTTCGTCAACGACGGGCCGCCGCCATAAAGCACCTGCGTCACATGGCTGTCGTTACCGGCGCCATTGAGCTTGCGATACAGCTCCGCCTGCTCATCCACCGCTTCGGCCAATTCACCCTTGGCGCCGCGATTGAGCATGGCGACGATGGTGCCGATGATCTCCAGGTGACTCAGCTCCTCCGTCGCGATGTCGTAGAGCATGTCCTTGCGGCCTGCATCTTCTTCGGCGACGGCTTGCGTGAAGTAGCGCATGGCGGCAGCAAGCTCGCCTTGCGGGCCACCGAACTGCTCCAGCAGCAGGTTGGCCAAGCCGGGATTGGTTTCGCTGACCCGAACGGTGTACTGCAATCGCTTGTTGTGCATGAACATGGGGGTTCTCCGGGAATGGGTGAGCGCCTTCATGGCGCCACCCTCCTCCGCAACACCCGTTCCATCGCACGCCGCACGCCTGGCCTGCGAGCGATCGGGTACGAGCGTTGCGGAGGGGCCCTGCGCCATCTATTCCGGAGATTCCATGGACGACAGTCTCGCGCTTGAAAACGACACCTCCTCTGCATCGCGATGCGTCGTTGCCCACGCGCGCGAAGCGTTGGAAGGCCGGCGACGTGGCTGGCGCACGTTCATCCCGTTTGTCGGTCCGGCCGTGGTGGTTTCGGTGGCGTATACCGACCCGGGCAACATCGCCACCGGCATTGAAGCCGGTGCGCGATACGGATATCAGTTGCTCTGGGTCGTGCTCGCATCCAGCCTGGTGGCGATGCTGTTCCAGATGCTCTCAGCACGGGTGGGCATTGTGACGGGCCAGAATCTCGCGCAGCTCTGTCGCACGCATCTGCCCGCGCCGGCCGGGCTTGGCATGTGGCTGATCGCCGAGCTTGCGGCCATGGCGACCGACCTTGCGGAGTTCGTGGGTGCCGCCGTGGGCATCGCGCTCCTGACAGGCATGCCGTTGCTGCACGCCATGGTTGTCGCCGGTGTGCCGACCTATCTGCTGCTGACGCTGCAGGCGCGCGGGTTCCGCCATATCGAGCTGATGATCGGCGCGCTGGTGGCCGTGATCGGTATCTCTTACATCGTCCAAGTGTGGATCTTGCCCGTTTCGTGGGCGGCCGCGCTCCGGCAAACCCTGGTGCCCACAGCGCTGCCGCCCGACGCGTTCATGTTGGCGGCGGGGATTGTCGGGGCCACGGTGATGCCTCACGCGCTCTTTCTGCACTCGGGGCTGGTCAATGCGCGTGTGCGCCCGCGCAGCGCATCGGAGACGTCGCAACTGCTTCGGTATTCCAACCGCGAGGTCGTGGCCGCGCTGGCCGCTGCCGGCTGCATCAACCTGGCCATGGTGATGGTGTCAGCGGGCGCGTTTCACGGCACACATGCGGAGGTGGCCGGCATTGAGGACGCCTACGTCACGTTGGCGCCGCTGTTCGGGGCATCGGCCGGGCTGGTGTTTCTGGTCGGGCTGATCGCCTCGGGGTTGTCCAGTTCAGTGGTCGGCACACTGGCGGGGCAGATGGTGCTGCAGGGTTTCCTGCGTGTGCGTTTGCCGGTCTGGATACGCCGGCTGATCACCATGGTGCCTGCGTTCATCGTCATCGGGGCGGGTATGGATGTCACACGCGCCCTTGTGCTCAGCCAGGTCATTCTGAGCATGGTGGTGCCGTTTCCCATGGCGGCACTGATCTGGTTGGCGCGCCGGCCCGATTTGATGGGACAGCACGCCGCAAGTCAGTGCCTGATTGTGCTGGCCACGGCGGGGGCCGTGCTGGTGGCCGGGTTGAACGGTGCACTTCTCGTCCATCTCGTCGCGTAGCAATGTGCGACGGCGGTCATTGCGGGGGCATTACGCATGCGCCGCCGCTGCAATGAAATCCGACAGCGATACGTGGCCGCGCACAATGTCACCCGACTTGTCGAAACCCTCGTCCAGGCTTACGGCCGTCATCCGTGTATAGGCGCGGGCAGCTTCATCGGAGAAACCGAGCCCCTTGTAGATGGCCTCCCAGCGGTCTCGCGGCACAACTTCAACCGCTACCTCGCGACCGAGCGTGCGTGACATCGCCTGCGCAACATCCCGCGGTGTGTAGCGCTGCGGGCCTTCGACGTAGCGCACACCCACGTCGTCAAGCGGTGTCAGAAGCCGCGCCGCTGCCGCCTCGCCAAGGTCGACCGGTGCCACCATCGGCATGGGCATGTCGGCGGGATACATGCTCGGCAGCTTGCCTGTTTGCGCAACCGTCTCCAGCAAGCCGGCCCAGTTGGTCATGTAGTAGGCGCCACGATTGATTGCGGCCGGGATTGGCTGGCGACGCAAGCCCTCCTCCAACTCCCACAGCGTGGTCAGGTCGCCGATGCCCTGCCCGGGCCGCGCGCCATAGGTTGACGCCGCCACCACTTTCTCCAGCCCTGAATCCTCCAGCGCGGCGAGGATGTTGGCGATCGTCCGGCGCTCCGTCGCGTCGGTGTCGCCGGAAACATCCGCAGGTGGGTTGAGCAGAAATGCGCGCCGCCCGCGCCGGAATGCCGCCCTTAGCGAATCGACGTCCTCCACGTCGGCCATCGCAACCGATGCGCCTTTGTCGCGCCAGCGCCCTGCGCGCTCCGGCCGCCGGGTCAGGATCGTCACGTCTTCTCCGCTTGCCAGCAGCGTTTCTGCAACTGCGGCCCCTACATGTCCGGTTGCACCCATCACTACATACATCGCGCCTCCTCCTTGATGTCTGGGCTGCGCACCTGTGCAGCCGAGCGCCATCCGCAATCGTTGATTGACTCACGATGGCCTGGAAGCGTTGATAGCAGCGTTTGTGCCCGTAGATGGATGCGGCGCAGCAGATCAGCCGGCCCAGGCGCGACAGTGTTCGAGATACTGGCGTTCGTGCAACCCAAGCAGGTCGACGATCGAAGACCAGAGCCAGAACGGCGCATTGATGGATCGGCCGTGACGCGCCTTCAACTCGCGGTGCCACGCCATCGCGACATCCCGCGGCATCTGGCTGCCATGTGCAAGGCCGACGATATTCCCCAGGTAGGCGGCCAACACCGTGGCGTCCTTGTGCTCCAGCTTGTCGACAGACAACTTCAGATCTTGCGGTTGCAACTCACGCATGAAAAAGCTGCTGCCCAGCATGCGCCCCCATGCCATTCGGTTTCCGAGGTCGGGAGAGAGACGCCGCGCGCCCGTGACCACGCGCTCGCCGTGGATCCGGGGCATCTCGCCCGCAGAGGCACTGGGTGCAGCGGCCTTCCCCGCTTCCTTGATGTCAATCAGCCGGTACCGCGGCCCGCGATCCTGGTCGACCGCAAGCAAGACGGCATAGCGCCGCTGCCCGAGTGAGCTGCACCCTTTGACCCAGTACGCCGCGTCCACAATGCGGACAGAGGCTTCGCCGGGCATTTCGTAAAGACATGCCACCAGGGCAACCACCCCGTGCTGGCTCACGAGTTGTTTCAGTTCGCGCCGTTCTTCTCGTGAGAGGGGCCAGAAATGACGCCCCAGAGGAATGGAGGGGGACGCGCCATCGAGCCGCTCCTGGGCCAGTTGCTTCCAGGTGCGCGCAGTCGCCGCCTTCATGGCTGTGCGCACGGATGCGGGGCGCGGCGGCAGGTGCACCGCAGCATCCGGATCGATGCCGTGCAAGTAGCCCGACATCAGCGCTTCCACCATTCGTGCGGTCACGATGCCTGGGAGGTCCGAACCGCGAGCGGCCGTCGCCAGCGACACGCCAAGCCGAATCAGGTCGTGCGCAGGATTGCCAAGCACCGTCTGATCCAGATCCCGGATTTGTATGCGCGTGGCGCCGGAGGCGTCGCCAATAGGGCCGAGATTACCCACATGGCAATCGCCGCAAATCCAGATAACGGGTCCCTCCGGGAAAGTGTGCGGCTGCACCTCGCTCAGCCACTCGTAAAACTTCACGGTGCTGCCGCGAACGTACGCATGGGTCGAGCGCGTCATCTTGGATTGACGCAGCCGGGCGAGCACGGGCGCGCGATTTTCGGGGCTCACCACGTTCCGCGACGATTTTGGTTGGGCCATGCTTGTGCCGACTTGGAGTGTCTCAACGGGTTGATAAACGACCAAACCGCATGCAATAAGCGCTCCCTGGCCCTCGAACAGGCTAGATAACGCCTCCACGGTGCTGAACCTTTGCTATGCTTGCTCGAAGCGCGCTGCACAGCGCTGCTTCCATTGAATGGTCAACTTTACTCAACCATCTATTCTCACTATGGCCACCAAAACCAAGACCGCTGCCAAGACCGCTGCAAAGAAGGCCTCGCCGGCTAAGAAGGCCGCTCCGGCTAAGAAGCCTGCCGCAACGACGCCGACCCTCAAGCCTTTGAAGGACACGTTCACCAAGGCGAGCCTGGTGAGCCATCTGGCTGAACAAGCTGCCGTCGACGCCAAGGCGGTGAAGGCGGTGCTGCTCCATCTGGAGAACACCATCGTGGCTTCGCTGCACAAGAAGGGCGCCGGTGAATTCACGCTGCCGGGCCTCTTCAAGGTGACGTCGGTCAAGGTGCCGGCAACCAAGCGCCGCTTCGGCAAGAACCCCTTTACCGGCGTAGACCAGTGGTTCGAAGCCAAACCGGCAACCGTGCGTGTCAAGGTCCGTGCCCTGAAGAAGGTCAAGGACGCAGCGGTCAACAGCTGATAGCCGCCGCAAAGAAAAAGGGAGCCTCGGCTCCCTTTTTTGCGTGCCTGCTGGTCAAAAGAATCGGCAGTGATATCCATGTCACATTGCCGACTGATGGACCGCTGGAATTCTTAGCGCGCCTTGCCCCGCGCCTTTCCGCCACTGCGAGCAGCCTCGTGGCCACCGGCGGCCCCATCCCCGCTCATGCGTTCCAGCCAGGAAAGCGCATCGACATACGACAAAAATTGCCGCAGATAATCGGGGGAGACCTCGCGCATCAATAGCAGTGACCGATGCACAAGGCTGCTCGAATTCAGCGGACCGGCGTTCACCGGCACCTTGTCCAAGGCGTCGCGCAGCTGTTTCTCGGCGCTGACGCGGGACCACGTGTCCCGCACGTCTTCAAGAATCCTCAGCTCCGGCAATGCTTGCAGGTGACGTGCAGAACCACCTTCTGCAACGCTGCCGACATTCGTGCGTTCACGGCTGCCAATGTCACGCAGCAGTTCGGCCAACGCGCTGCCGGAAGGTGCGTCTGCGTCGGTCGCATCGGACGTCGCCGGCGCGCGGTCAACGTCTTCTGCATAAGCCGCGATCAGCGTGCCCAGCCGCGCTTCGAGCATGCGCCGCGCCTCGCCGGTTTGATTGGCTGTGCGTCGATGCAGCGCTTCAATAAAGCAAAAGCGCACGCGGTTCAGCCGATCTGCGCCGGTTGCGCGCCAACTGTCGAGCGTGGCCTGCGTAGACAATTCAATGTGGCTCACGGCGTCCACCGTTGGAAGCGGCCTGCCTTGGAACCGGCGCGATCTCCACACGCCGGTTCTTCGCACGGCCGACGTCGTCCGCGTTGGAACTCACTGGCTGCTGCGAGCCAAACGCTGCCGCAAACACACTGGACGCGGGAATACCTTCGTCAATCAGGGCACGCGTGACGGTCAAGGCGCGCTTGGCGGACAGCTCCCAGTTATCGGCGAACAGGCGGTTGCCGGCACGCACCTGCTGGTCGTCAGAAAACCCACTCACCATCAGGATCTCTTCACGCGATGTGAGATACGCGGCCAGCGGCCCCGCCAGGCTCTTCATCAGCGCACGGCCCTCGGGTTGCAACTGATCGGAATTGATCGCGAACAGCACATTGCCATTGATGCCGATACGCCCGTTGACGAGCGTCACACGCCCGGCCGCCAGCGGGCCAGCAAGCGCCTGTTCCAGCGTCTTGCGGCGCTGGGCTTCGGCCTCGCGCTGCTTGACCTCGCTTTCCAGCTTGGACGACAGCTCCAGTTGCACGCCGATCACACCCACCAGAATCAGCACGAACGCGCCCAGCAACACCGACATCAGGTCGCCAAACGCGGCCCAGACTGGCGCTGTGTCGTCGATGCCACCGTCAATCTCGTCGCTCATGCCGCGTCAGCCCCGGCCAGTGCGCGCTGGTCACCCAGCCGTTGCAGGTCTTCCAGGATCTGCTTTTGGGACAGCATGCTCAGGTCGATCACCTCGCGCGCCTGCGCCACGTAGTAGGCAAGCTGTTCGTCGCTGCGCGTGAGTGACTTGTCGAGCGCGGTTTCAATGCGCTGCAGCTGGGCTGCAAGCTTGTCGTTCGACTCGCCAAACAGCTGCACGGCCACACCAAACGCCTCGCCCAGGCTCGCCACCTCGACTGCGCTGCCGGTTACCTGGGCGGCCACCGCGCGGAGCTTGCCGGTCTCGGCTTCCACCCGGTCGGTGAATCGCACGCCCACGCGCTCGAGCAGATCCGCCGACGTTGCCACCAGCGCATCTACCGCCGTGCGCTGCTCGGTCGATGCATGGTTGACGGCGTCGAGCAGCGTTTCGAGCGTACCCAGCAGGCGCGCACGCTCGTCCAGCATGGCGGTATCTCGCACCATGCTGTCGGACAGCTTCTGGCGCAGCTCGGCCACCACTTCGGCCGCAGCCTTGGGCGCTTCCGATGCGGCCTGCACCAGGCGAGAAATCTCGCTGATCGTGTTGTTGGCGTGCGCCTGCGTTTGCGCAGAGATGTCGCGCGCGGTTTGCGCCAGCGCATCGCAAATCTGTTGCTGACGGCTCGCGGTATCGGTGCCTGTTTTCTCCCACGCGTCGCTCAGCTTGGCGGCCATCGTGCCGAGTGCATCGGTCCAGGCGGCCAGACGTTGCGCGTCGCGCGCTTCCAGGGCGGCTTGCAGCGTGGCATGCGACTGGCGCGACGCATCCTGCTGCGAAGCGATATCGCGCGCCGTCTGCGCCAGCGCATTGCAGATGTCTTGCTGACGATTTGCCGTATCGGCGCCCGCTTTCTCCCACGCCTGGCTCAGCTTCTCGCCTGTGGCGCTAAGCGCCTCGGTCCAGGCAGCCAGACGTTGCGTGTCTCGCGCTTCCAGCGCAGCTTGCAGTGCGGTATGCGACTGGCGCGACGCGTCTTGCAACGACACGGCGTGTTGCTCGAACGTGGCGGCAGCGGCCTCCAGCGCGCGCTGATTCTGGGCGGCCAGTTCGGCGTGGCCCTGTTCTTGGCGGGCAAGCGCATCTGCCCAAGCGGAGGACAAGCCGCCTGCCGTGGCGTCCAGGCGGTCGGTGACGCCATCGAGCAACCGCGCCGAGCGTTGCTCGAACGTTTCAGCAAACCGGTCGAGCGAGGTGCCGACTTGGCCAACCAGGGCTTCGCTGGAACGTTGATGCGCCGACAAGGCGTTGTTCCAGATGCCGGAGACCGTCTCGGCCGTGGCTTCAAAACGGGTCGACAGGCCGTCGAGCTGACGCTGCACCGCGTGGGTTACCGACTCCTGCAGCGCAGCCGATTCACGCGCGAGCCCAGCCATCGTCGTTTCCACCACAGGCTGCAGCGCGGCGCTGGCAACGCGTGCGCTTTCCGCTGCGCTGTCCTTCAACGACTGGCCCACCGAAGAAGCAAGCTGGCTGTAGGCGGCTTCCGTCTTGTCGAGAAATGCCTGCTGGGCGGCGATCTGCCGCTCGCTGCTGGCCGCGCCCTGCTGCTCCAGCGACGTCATCATCGCCTGCAGGCGGTCAACCAGCGCGGGCATCACATCGGATTGCCGCTGCAGAAGCTTGAACGTCTCTTCACGCTGATGTGCGTGCGAATAGATGCGCAGCGTGGTCGCGATCTTTGCGTCGAGCGCCTGGACTGCCTGCAACCGCTCGCGCCGGCACAGCGCCGAGAGCAAGCCCAGCATGGCGGACGTCGCCACACCGGCAATCGAGGTCCCGAACGAGAATCCCAACCCCTTGATCGGGGCAGCAAGCGATGCACGGATCGCCTGCAAGTCCGTCGCGCTCTCCAGCGCCGCGCCTGTGCCTTTGAGCGTCACCACCATGCCAAGCAGTGTGCCCAGCATGCCGAGCAGCACCAGCAGGCCCACCAGATACGGCGTCAATGCGGGCGCGGGCAGCGCAACGCGTTCGCCTTCCACACGCAGGCGCACGGCATTGCGCAGGCTCGGGTGCAGTTGGTCCAGCCAGGTGGCCAGATTGGGCGGCGCCTCGGACAGCCCCGCCACGGCCTGCGTGACCGTGCCCGTGGCGTGGCGATAGCGGCGCAGCTCCAGGGCACCGGCCACATAGGCGGCACCAATCACGAGCGTGACAGCCAGCGCCAGCAGATTTCCGCCAACGAGGTAACCGCCGGCAATCCACCCCAAGGCCGCCAGCCCGACAGAGAAAACGATGAGATTCAGGTGAAGTCTGGACATGAATGGTGTCTGTCCCGCTTAGCGGGGGCCAAGGGCTGCAAGCAACCCGTCGACCGGTTGAAAACGAACATCGAGCTCGGCCAGGAGCACGCTCTGCATATCCTTGCGGAACGCATCCAGCCAGGCGCGGGATGAGGATTGGGTGGCCTGACCCTCTGCGGGCAACTGGGCCTGCCGCTGCTGCTCGGCCGCGCGCAACCGCTCGAAGTACGGCCCAAGCATCGACGGAATGGTCCCCAGCAACGAACGTTCGCGGCCTGCGAGCGCCTGCTCCATGCTGGCGTCCAATACCGCAAGTCGCGCGAGGTCGGGCGTCCTGGCAGCCAGCAGGCGTCGCAGGCGGCCACGCAGGTCGCCAATTTCCAGCTCCATCGTCTGCTGCATCAGCACGTAACGCTGCCGAAAATCGGCATAGTCGACCACCACCGGCGCCGAGGGGCTCTGGATCGGCGCGCGTGGGCCCGTCTTGGCTTCAGGCGCACAGCTGGACGCGATGGATTTCGCCAACGCTGCCCGAACACGGCCCCCGATCGTCTCGGCGTCCGGACCGGCCGCCCGCGTGCTGGAGGCAATGGCGGGCGGCGCCGCGCTCAATGCCGACGAAAGCGTGATGGCATCCGTCCAGCTGAGCCATTGGCTCAACTGATCTGAAAGGGGCTGCGCGGATGCGGAAACGTCGACGTCCGTCAGGCGAGCAAGAATGCGGATCAGCGCAGGGCCGCTGAGCGCCCTGCGTTGCTGGACGTGCGCCATGCTACGAGTGCCGAAAAAAGGCTGGAGTTTACACTGCCTGCCGGGTCGGACCGGCGTCTTCGAGTGGCAAAAGAATCACTTCCCAAGAAGAATCAAGGCGATCAATCGGCTCGCCGGCGATACAAGGCCGCATCCTCCAGCGCATTTGTGCGATCCGGCCGACGGCGGTATTGTGTCGCCCACTACCGCACCCTCCCCCGCACTCCTCCCATATCCCCGTGACCGATCACCCCACCCTTACCTGGACCGACGACCGCCCTGAAGCCAGCAGCGACGCCGTCCATACCGCCCTCTGGCGCTCCGAGGCCGGCAATCCGCCGCCCAAGCGCGTGGTCATTGCGGACGATCGCACCACTGCCGATGCCGCCTACCGGCTCGCCTGCGAAGGCACGGCACTGCTCTGGCAGGGCGATTTCCAGAACGCGCGCCAACTGCTGCAGGCCATGTCCCGCCGCACAGACCGCAAGGCGCGCAAGGAAGCGGCCTCGCCCATCGATGCGTTCAACCTGCACCGGCAGGCGCAATCGCAGCGTGCCCGGACGCTCGGCATGCTGCTGGTTCCGCTGGATGCGGATTACGCCATCCCGCTGCGCCGGGCGCCCGACATGCGCGACGCCTGCACGGAGGCCTACGGCACGAGCAGCGCCGATTCCGTCGTCTCACTGCGTGAGCTGCTGGGCCTGATCGGCGCGCATGAGTGGCGCAAGAAAGGGGTCGAGATTCCCGCGCTCGGCGGTGAGCGCATTCACCCGCACTACGGCGTGTTCTCGCCGGTGCGTGGCGAATACATCGATCTGGTGGCAAAGGCGCCGTTGCCTTCAAAGGCGCTGGCGTTCGATATCGGCACGGGCACGGGTGTGCTCGCGGCGGTGCTGGCCAAACGCGGCGTGAAACGCGTCATCGGCACGGATCAGGACCCGCGTGCCCTGGCCTGCGCCCGTGAGAACGTGGCGCGCCTCGGGCTGCAAACCCAGGTCGACATTGTTGAGGCCGATCTGTTTCCCGAAGGGCGTGCGCCGCTGATCGTGTGCAACCCGCCGTGGCTGCCGGCGCGGCCCAGTTCGCCCATCGAGCGCGCCGTCTACGACCCGGACAGTCGCATGCTGCGCGGCTTCCTGGATGGCCTCGCCGCACACCTGGAGCCCAAGGGCGAAGGTTGGTTGATCCTGTCGGACTTTGCCGAGCATCTTGGCCTACGCACGCGCGATGCCCTGCTGGCGATGATCGACGCAGCCGGCCTGCAGGTCGTCGGCCGCGAAGACATCAAGCCGAAGCACCCGAAGGCGAGCGATGAAAACGACCCGCTCTATCGGGCCCGCGTTGCCGAGGTGACGTCGTTGTGGCGCCTGAAGACCCGCCAGTAAACCAGTGAATCAGCGCGCCATCGTCGCCAGGTAGTCGAGCGCGCCCTGCCCCGCAGCGGCGCCGCTGGCAAAACACGCTGTCAGCAGATAGCCGCCTGTGGGCGCTTCCCAGTCGAGCATCTCGCCGGCGCAGAACACGCCCGGCAGACGCTCGATCATCAGCTTCACATCCAGCGCTTCAAACGCGACGCCACCTGCGGTGCTGATCGCCTCGTCAATGGGGCGGGTGCGCGTGAGCCGTAACGGCAGCGCCTTGATGGCTTTGGCCAACTGGGCAAGATCGGCAAACGCGTCCTTGCTCAGGCACTCGCGCAGCAAGCCGAGCTTCACGCCCGTGATGTTCAGCTTGCTTTGCAGATGGCTCGACATTGAACGCGCGCCGCGCGGGCGCATCAGTTCATCCGTCACACGTTGAGCACTCCAGCCTGGCGCAAGATCAAGCCAGATCGTCGCACTGCCCTCTGCGGCCAGCGCATCGCGAATGGGCGCCGACAACGCATAGACCAGGCTGCCTTCAATGCCGGTCTGCGTGACAACGAACTCGCCCTGGCGGAATTGCAGCGCACCGCCAGCGCCCGACGGCAAACCGATGGCGACCGACTTGACTGGCTGACCCGAAAAGCGCTCCTGGAAATGCGCGCTCCAATCAGCATCGAACCCGCAGTTGGCGGGCTGCAATGGCTGCACCTGCACGCCGCGCGCCTCCAGCAACGGCACCCAGGCGCCGTCGGAGCCCAGGCGCGGCCAACTGCCGCCGCCCATGGCGAGCACCACGGCATCGGCTTGCACCAGCCGCTCAACATCGGTGGTTTCAAAGCGCAGCACCTGCGCGTGGTCTGACGGTTCTGCCCAGCCTACCCAGCGATGCCGCATGTGCAGCTGCACGCCCGCCTCGCGCAGCCGGTGCAGCCATGCGCGCAGCAAGGGCGCGGCCTTCATCTCGGTCGGAAACACACGGCCCGAGCTGCCGACAAACGTATCGATGCCAAGCCCATGAATCCACGCGCGCAGCGCATCCGGGCTGAAGCGGTCAATGAGCGGCGCCAGCGCATCGCGCCGCGTGCGATAGCGACCGAGAAACGCGTCGATCGGCTCGGAATGCGTGATGTTCATCCCCCCGATGCCCGCCAGCAGGAATTTGCGTCCGGCCGACGGCATGGCATCGAACACCTCCACACGCACGCCGTTGCGCGACAGGACTTCAGCGGCCATGAGCCCGGCAGGGCCGGCGCCGATGACGGCAACGAGAGGGGCGTTGGATGTTTCAGACATGCGGGGAGGAACGGATCGAATCGCGCGGGGCAGACAAGCGGGGCGCTATTGTCACATCCCCACTGGGCCCGGGCAAACGCGGTCGCGCATGACGTGGCTTGGGGTGCGCTTGCCGTCGCCCACCGCGCTTTTCGGTAAACTGGCGCCCTCTTTCCGTTTTTCTCCGCGCCGCCGCACCGATCCCATTCCGTGCGACATGTCGCCCAGGCTGTCCTGACGATGTCCAACAAGACCCACGAAATCCGCCCCAACCAGTCGATCGAGCTGCTCAAGGAACTGCACATCCTGACGCGCGACGGCAAGATGAACCAGGACAGCCGCCGCAAGCTCAAGCAGGTCTATCACCTGTTCCAGTTCATCGAGCCGCTGATGGCCGACGTGCAACAAGCCAAGGGGCACGTCACGCTGGTCGACCACGGCGCAGGCAAGTCGTACCTCGGCTTCATCCTGTACGACCTGTTCTGCAAAGAGCAACCGGGCGACGGCACCTCGCACATTTACGGCATTGAGACGCGCGAAGAGCTGGTCGCCAAGTCGACCGAGCTTGCCGCACGGCTGGGCTTCAAGGGGATGTCGTTCCTGAACCTGTCGGTGGCGGAGTCGATCACGTCTGACCGGCTGCCGGCCACCATCGACATCGTGACCGCACTGCATGCGTGCAATACCGCCACGGACGATGCAATCCGCTTTGCGCTCGAAAAGCATGCGCAGTACATCGTGCTCGTGCCGTGTTGCCAGGCGGAGGTGGCCGGCGTGCTGCGCAAGAACAAGGGCAAGTCGCTTGGCAATGCGCTCACGGAAATCTGGCGCCACCCGTTGCACACGCGCGAATTCGGCAGCCAGGTCACCAACGTGCTGCGCTGCCTGCAGCTTGAAGCGCACGGCTATCAGGTCAGCGTGACGGAACTCGTCGGTTGGGAACACTCGATGAAGAACGAGCTGATCATTGCGCAGTACAAAGACCTGCCGCGCCGCCGCCCCACCGAGCGGCTGAACGAGGTGATCAGCACGCTGGGGCTGGAAGAACTGCACGAGCGGTTCTTTGCGCCGGCTGGCTCCTGAAGAGGTGGGACGCCGCGGTTATGCAGGGCGTCTGCCTTCGTGCTGCACCCGCTTGTCTTCGTACATGGCGACATCGGCTTCGCGCAGCGTTTCTTCCAGGCGCCCGCCTTCGTGGCAAGTGGCACAGCCCATGGAAAAGCCGAGCACCGCGCCCGAATAGAACTGGTTGTTGAGTTCGACCAGCTTGCGCAGGCTTTCCACTAGCGCCGCACCAGCCTGTGCGTCGGCGCCAGGCAGCAGCACAGCAAACTCATCGCCGCCAATGCGCGCGGCGTGTGCCGGTTTGTCGATGGCCTTGCTGAGCACTTCGCCGGCGCGGCGCAGTAGCGCGTCGCCTGCGGCGTGGCCAAGCTGGTCGTTCACGCTCTTCAAGTCGTTCAGGTCGATCATGATGACCGTGACGGGGAACGGGCCCTTGCGCTCCAGCCGGTTGATCTCGTCTACGTAGAACGAGCGGTTCTTCAGCTTGGTCAGCACGTCGTGCTTGCCGAGATATTCGAGATACGACTCGGCCTTCTTGCGCGCGGTGATATCGGTCAGCGCCAGCAGCACCATGTCCCAATCCTTCTCCCGGCCCGGGAACACCGAGAACTGCAGGTGGATGTTCAGCGGGTTGCCATCGAGCCCGTAATTGACGACCTCGCGCTGCTGGAAAAGCTTGCCGTCCCACAGGTCGATCAACTGCTCGCGAAAGTGGGAGCGCATGTCGTCGCGAAAGATCTCCGGCAAGCGGCCAAGCAAGTCGTTGCGGTTGCGCGCCTTGAACATCTCCAGCGTGAAGCCGTTGACGTCAAGCACCTGGATCTCCTGCATGCAGCGCTCGACAAACTCGGGATGCACGTCGGTAAAGGTGCGGAAATCGGAGATGCCCTGCATGCGCACTTCGTCCAGCAGCATCTTGATGGTGCTGAAGTTTTCCACCCACAGCGACACCGGCGCGTGCTCGAACACGCCGCGCGCATAGAGTTGGCTGGCCGCGGCACGGCGGCGGGCGTCTTCGAGTTCGGTGACGTTGTCTACGGCCACCAGCACGCGGTCCCATGGCTGATCGTGGTCAGGCAGAACAACGCCCTTGAGCAGGATGTCGAGACGGCGGCCGTCGAGCGTGTAGTTGACGCTGCGGCTCTCGAACGATGGCTCGCCAGACCAGAGCTGAACGAGTTCGCCCACGTGGGCCTCGAGCATGTCGTCGCGCAGGATGTCTGCCAGGCGTGCAGTCAGGGTTTCGGCATCCGGGGCGGCGTACATGGACAACGTGCGCCGGTTCACGCGCAGCACCTTGATGCAGGCGGAACACGCCGCCACGCGTGATACGTCCTCTTCCAGAAAGCGCTGCAGGTCGGTCACGCCGGCCGCCCGCCATTGGGCAAAGAGGCGGTGCAGATCGCTGTAGTCCTCCAGCCACAATGACGTGGGGGTGACATCGAAGAAGTCGATCAGGTTGACACCCACAGCCGCCGGGCTGCTGACGCTATCGGACGCGGATTGCATGAATCGCTCTACGGGAACAAAAACACTTCGCAAACGTTGCGAGCGTACCGGTTTTGTGTAAGACCGCGCACAGCGCCTCGCTCATCCGGAAGGATTACCCCCATGCAGGCGATGCGCGGTCAGCTGCTGCAGCGCAATACCTCGTCGAATGCCCGGAAAGTTCCCCAGCGGGATTTTCCGTCGCCGCGCCGTATTTAGTTTTGCTTTATCTGGCGTTGTAAAAATAGCCGCTTCGATTTTTAAGATATTTTCACGAAGCGGGATACGAATTTCATTTTTTCAACGCGCTTTGCAGAAGTCGCCCATTACCCGGGAAGTCGCCCGCAGCTTTGCGGATGCGCATACCAAAAACTGCAAATTCCGCGGCATATTCGCTCGCACGTGATTTAAAAAACTTCGTCTCGATTCGCAGGCCGTTTCCTCCAGAATCCGTGCATCCCGTGCGCGGCTGTGATTTGCACCGCGCAAGAAGCGGGTAATTCCTTGTCCCGATTCTGCGGCCTGCCCCCCATTTTCCTTTGAGCCCTGGGCCGCCGATTCGTTTCCACCTCAGGAGAAATGCAATGCGGGATTCGACAACCCACCGTCGTACGGCCACGACAGACATCGGGCACCAGTACAACGCCCGGACACGTCGTTCGTTCAAGCTGGCACTCGTGGCTCAGGCTACGGCCGCGCTGATTCTGGCCGCCTGCGGCGGCGGCGGAGATGACGCGCTCACGCCAGCCGGCGGCAAGCTGGACGCAAACGGCTCGCAGCAGCAGGGCAATACCAATACGGGCAACACCAACGCGCCGGCGCCCGCCGTGGATGCAACGGTGCCGCCGGTGGAACTGCCGGACTACATCAGGCCCGTCAACTACAAGCTGTGGTTCCGCCCGAGCGCAGACCTGAACAGCTTCTCGGGCCGGGCCGATGTGGAGATCAAGGTCACCAAGCAGACCGGCGCCGTGACACTGGCCGTGCGTGACCTGAAGCTCGACGCCTCGCGCCTGACGCTCACGCCCACCTCGGGCAACGGCGCATCGCGCGTGCTGGTACCGATTCCGCAATCGCAAGGCGCCTTCTATGACCTGCGCGACCCGACTGGAGACATCAAGCCCGGCAACTACGTGCTGCACATGGAATGGACGGGCACGATCAACTTCACGAAGGCCGAGGGCATCTTCAAGCTGGGCCTGCAGGCCGCAACGGGTGAGAGCTCTGACGCCATCGTCACGCAGGGCGAATCGAACTTCGCGCGCGAATGGTTCCCGAGCTGGGATGAGCCGGCCTTCCGCAACACCTTCGAAGTGACGGCGGAAATTCCGGGCGACTGGAAGGCCGTGGCCAACGGCCGGCAGACCGGTGCGACCAAACTGCCGGATGGCTATCAGCAGGTGTCGTTTGCCAAGACACCGTCGATGCCGGCATACCTGCTGTTCTTTGGCGGCGGCAAGTTCGACATCCTGGAAGACCAGTTCACCAACCCGCTCGATGGCAGCAGCATGCGCCTGCGCTGGTGGGTGCCGCCTGGCGAGGCGCACTCGGCAGTGGCCGGCATGCAGTTCACGAAGGAAGCGCTGAACCACTACTACAACTACTTCCAGATCCCGCTGCCGTTCGACAAGATGGACACCATCGTCGCCAACGACAGCTACGACAACAAGAACGCCGGCTTTGGCGGCATGGAGAACTGGGGCGCCATCTTCGAGTTTGCCGACCAGGTGCTGGTGCCGCCCGATGGCGCACCGACGACGATCCACTCGATGGGCAAGGCGCGCTCGTTCGTCGTGGTGTCGCATGAACTGGCACACCAATGGTTTGGCGACCTCGTCACGCTCGACTGGTGGGACGACATCTGGTTGAACGAATCCTTCGCCAACTGGTTCGAGAACGTCACCAAGATAGCACTGCACCCGGAGTTCCAAGGCAACACGTGGGCCGACTATGCGGCCGTCAAGCAGCGCGTTTATACGCTCGACCTGCAGCCGACCTCGGTACCGGTGCAGCACAACTTGAGTGATGCCGGCTCGATGGACTTCCTCGACCGCTTTGCCTACAACAAGGGCGGCCACGTTCTGCAGATGCTGGAGAACTACGTCGGCAAGGATGCCATGCGCAAGGGGCTGCAGAGCTACCTGAACAAGTACAAGTTCGGGAATGGCACGCCGCCGCGCCTGTGGGCCGAGCTTGAAGCCGCAAGCGGCAAGCCTGTCGGCAAGGTAGGCGACAGCTTTGTGCGCCAGACCGGCGTGCCGCTCGTCAGCATCGACGCGCAGTGCAACCCGGCCACCAACCAGAACGTGCTGACGATCACGCAGAAGGCGTTCCCGAACAAGAACGTCTATTCCGGCTATCAATGGAATATTCCGCTCACGATCGCCTACGGCGATGGGCTGGCGCAGACGCAGACGGTGGTGCTGGATCAGCAGACCGCACAGGTCACGCTGCCGACCTGCTCGGCCGTGCTGGCGAACCCGACGGGCCTGGACTACTACGTGACCAACTACAGCCCGACGCTGTGGAGCGCGCTGCTGGCGCAGGCCGGTTCCATCACCAACAAGGCGACGACGACCAACATCGCCGGCGATGCGACGCAACTGTACAACGCGCAGATCATCGACAAGGCGCTGTATGACCAGATCGTCGGCATCCAGAACATGCAGCCGGCCGTCGCAACGCTGCGTGCACAGGCTGTGACGCCGACAGGCTCGCTGCGTCCGCAAGCGGTGCAGCTGCAGCAGATGCAGAACATGGATCGCCCGATCCACAAGTTCCGCTACGAAGGTCTCATGAAGCATCTGACCGACATCAAGCGGTAAGCACCAAAGCAAGCGGGCCGCTTCCCGTGTGTCTTGGGAAGCAGCCCGCTGCAACGTTGGCTCCTGATTTCCGGCGGACATGGTCCGCCGTTTTTCATGCACGCATCACACGACCTTCAACCCGTGCGATGCAGGAAGGTGGCCTGAATCACATCGGTCATCCAGATGGCGCTGTCACCGGTCTGGCCGTGCTCCAGCACCTTGACGGCGCTTTCGAACAGCACGCTGGCCAGCGCATCGGAAGCGACAATCTCGATACGCACGCGCGGCACAAACTCCGTCAGGTCTTCCTTGATGGAATGCGCGCCAGCCTGCGAAGCCGTTGGCGGATAGGCATTCACTTCGGCCACCGTCATACCGGGAAAGCCCGAGCAACTGCGCAGCGCTTCATGCATGCGTTCCAGCAGTTGCGGGCGCACTACGATGCGGATTTCCTTCATGCCTTCGACTCCTCATCAAACCATTTGTACAGCGTGGGCAGCATCACCAGCGTGAGCAGCGTGCAGGTCAACAGACCGCCGATCACCACGATGGCCAGCGGCCGTTGCACCTCTGAACCCGGCCCCGTGGCAAACAGGAACGGGATCAAGCCCAGCATGGCCACCGTGGCCGTCATCATCACGGGGCGGAAGCGCATGCGCGAGCCCAGTCGCACCGATTCCTCCACCGACATGCCCTGCTCGCGCAGACTGCGGATCGTGCTGACCAGCACCACGCCGTTGAGCACCGCGATGCCCCATAGCGCCACAAAGCCCACCGATGCCGGCACCGATAGATACTCCCCGGTGACGAACAGGCCGATGATCCCGCCCACCGAGGCAAACGGCAGCACCAGAATGATTAGCGTGGCGTAGCGCACCGAGTTGAACAGCAGGAAGAGCAGGAAGAAGATGGCGGCCACCGTAATCGGCACGATCACCTTCAGGTGGCCCATGGCGCGTTCCATGTTCTGGAACTGACCGCCCCACTCGAGGTAATAGCCCTCGGGCAGCTTGACCTTCTGCGCGACGGCCGCCTGCAGCTCGGCCACGAAACCGCCCAAGTCGCGGTCGCGCACATTCACGCCCACCACCACGCGGCGCTTGCCCAGCTCACGGCTGATCTGCGCGGGGCCGTCGGTCACATCAATGCGGGCGATGCTTTCCATCGGCACCTGTGCGCCATTGGGGGCGGCCACGATCAGGTTGCGGATGGCTTCAACGCTGCCGCGATATGCGTCCGGCAGACGCACCACCGCGCTGAAGCGGCGCTCGCCTTCAAAGATTTCCGTGGCTTCCTTGCCGCCGATGGCGGTCTCGATCACGTTGTGCACGTCGGCCGCGTTCAGGCCGTGACGCGCGATGGCCTGGCGGTCGATCGCGATCTGCAGATACTGCCGGCCGGTAATGCGCTCGACACGCATGTCCTGCGCACCCTGGATGCCCTGCGCCACCTTGGCAATCGCCTCGGCCTTTTCGCGCAGCGTGTTCAGGTCGTCGCCGAACACCTTGATGGCCACGTCGGAACGCACGCCGGTCACCATCTCGTCCACGCGGTCGGAGATCGGCTGCGCCATCACGATCTGCACGCCGGGCAACACCTGCAGCGCCTTGCGCATCGCCTCGGCAATGTCGTCCTGATTCCAGCCCTTGGGCCATTCGTCGCGCGGCTTGAGTGAGACGATGGGCGTCGACTCGTTCTGCCCCTGCGGGTCGGCCGGAGACTCACCTCGGCCCACGCCAGACACCGCCGACTTCACGCCCGGCACCTGCATCACCAGGCGCATGGCTTCCATCTCCATGCGGATCGACTCTTCCAGCGAGATGTTGGGCGCGCGGTTGATGCCGGGCACCACCGAGCCTTCCTTCATCTCCGGAATGAACGCCGTGCCGAGGAACGGCATCAGCGCACCGGTGGCCAGAAACACTGCCACGGCCACGATCACGGTCTTGCGGCCGTTGTTCAGGCTCAACTCCAGCAAGCGCAGATACGGCTTCTTCATCTTGCGGATCAGCCACGTGTCATGCGCGTCGTGTTCGGCGTGTGGGTCATCGCTGTGTTCACCTTCCACGCGCTTGTGCGCCTTCGGCTTGAGCAGATACGACGACAGCACCGGGGTGAGCGTGAGCGACAGCACCAGTGAGAAGAACAGCGCAATCGCAATCGTGAAGGCCAGCGGCGCGAACATCTTGCCTTCCATGCCCTCCAGCGTCATCAGCGGCAGGAACACCAGGATGATGATGCCCACGCCAAAGATCACGGGCGTCGCCACCTCCGTCACCGCATGCAGGATCACGCGCGCGCGACTCTCGTTCGGATCGCGCGGCTTGGCGAGGTGCGCGAACGCGTTTTCCACCACGACCACGGAGCCATCGACCATCAAACCGATGGCGATCGCCAGCCCGCCCAATGACATCAAGTTGGCCGAGATGCCCAGCTTGTTCATTGCTATGAAAGTCAGCAACGGCGTGAGGATCAGCGTGCCGACCACGATGAGCGACGAACGGATGTCGCCGAGGAACAGCAGCAGCACGATCACCACCAGCACCACGCCTTCGGCCAGTACCTTGATGACGGTCTGCAGGGCCGAATCGACCAGCTCCGAACGCTCGTAGTACGGCACGATCTTCAGGCCGTCAGGCAGCATGCCGTCGCTGTTGATGGCCTTGACGCGATCCTGGATGCGGGCGACGACTTCCTTGGCGTTGCCGCCGCGCATCATCATCACCACACCGCCGACGGATTCCGTCACGCCGTTCTTGACCACCGCCCCCGCGCGCACCGCCGTGCCGATCTTCACCTCAGCCACATCGCGGATTGTGAGCGGCGTGCCGTTGACCTCCTTGAGCACGATGGCGCCAATGTCGTTGGTGTCGCGCACCAGGCCCACGCCGCGGATCAGGTATTGCTCCGCGAAGTGCGGCAGCACACCGCCACCCGAGTTGGCGTTGTTGGCGGCCAGCGCCTCGAACACCTGCTTGACCGTCACGTTGTGGTGGCGCAGGCGTTCCGGGTTGACGAGCACCTGATACTGCTTCTCGTAACCGCCCTGCGAGTTGATCTCCGCCACGCCCGGAATCGAGCGCAGCAGTGGCCGCACCACCCAGTCCTGCGCGATACGGCGCTGGGTGAGTTCCTCGACCGAGAGTTCCTTGTCGCCGTCATCCGGTTTGTCGAGCGTGTACTGATACACCTCGCCCAGGCCCGTCGATACGGGGCCGAGCACTGGCGTCACGCCTGCGGGCATGCGCGACTGCACCTCGATCAGCCGTTCCATCACAAGCTGGCGCGCGAAGTACACGTCGGTCTCATCGGTAAAGACGAGCGTGATGAGCGACAGGCCCGGCTTGTTGAGCGAACGCATTTCGGTGAGCGCCGGCAGACCGGTCATGGCCATTTCCACCGGCACGGTCACAAAGCGTTCAACCTCTTCCGGCGAGCGCCCCGGCGCTTCCGTAGCGATCTGCACCTGCACATTGGTCACGTCCGGAAATGCGTCAAGCGACAGCTTGCGTGCGGCGTCCAACCCGAAGAACAGCAGCACGGCAGCAATCACCGCCACCACGAGCCGCTGCTTGAGCGCGCCGCGAATCAATGCGTCGATCATGCGCCCTCCATCTCGGCGCGCTTGCGCTCATTGTTCAGATGGAAGCCGCCTTCAACGACGATCGGCTGACCGGCCTGCACGCCGGAAACGACAGGGCGCACGCCGTTCGATTCATCGCCCAGCTTGACCGGCGTGAGCTGGTAGTTCGTATCGCTGGTGCGCACGAACACGTAGTCGCGGTTGTCTTCACGCACCACCGCGGAGGTCGGCACTACCACGCGTTCTTCCGGGCGCGACTGGATGATCAGCGTGGCCAGCATCGACGGTTTGAGCGCGCGCTCGGCATTGTCGACTTCGGTGCGCACCGTGACCGTACGCGTTTGCGGGTCAACAATGTCCGACACCCAGATCAGCTTGCCGACAATGCGGTCTCCTGCGCCGGTGTCGATCTCTACGACCTGCCCCGCACGCACGCCAGCAGCGGCGTTTTCGGGCACTTCGCCCACCACCCACACGCGCGACAAATCGGCCACGGTGAATAGCTCATCGGCCGGCTGCACCACCTGGCCGCGCGTTACCTTGCGCTCCACCACCGTGCCGCCGATGCTCGCCACCACGGGCGAGATCGACGACATGCCGCCCGTGCGCATCTTCGCCAGCGTGCCAGGCGACACGCCCATCACGCGCAATTGGTCGACGGCTGCGCGCACTTCGGCATCGGCCATCGCCAGTTCGCTCTGGCGCTTCTGGAGTTCGGCCGAGCCGATCACGTCGGCGGCCAGGAGCAGCTTCGCGCGTTCCAGCGCGCGGGCCTGCAAGTCACGCTGCGCGGCGGCCTTCTGATAGGCGAGCTGCGCGGCGCCAAGCTCCGTGCTGTGCAGTTGCGCAAGGATGTCGCCTGCCTTGACGCTCTGGCCCGGCGTGGCAACCAGCTCCGTCACACGACCCGTGACGGTGGCGCCGATGCGGGCCACGCGCTGTTCGTCAAATGCGATCTGCCCCGGCACCCGCAGGCGCTCGGCAATCGGCTGCTTGCCGACCGGCGCCACCTTCAGGCGCTGCACCAGCGTGGGCTGCGCAACGACGAGGTTGGGATCGACGGCCTGTTGTGCGGCCTTCGCATCGTTGCCGGCGTCTTTGCCGCAGGCGCCCAGCAACAGCATCGCCGCCAGGGCAACGCCGGCCAGCCGGATCGAAGAAGAAAGAGAAGAAGGTGCGGTCATGGTCTGGCTGGATTCGTGAGTTCGGGAGGCAACGCGATGGCTCGGGCGTGTCATTGGGCCTCCGGCCACAAGCGGTCAAGTTCAACGGCGGCGGTGCGCAGGTCTGCGCGTGCAGCAATCAGGTCATTGCGTGCCTGGCGGAAGACGCGCTGGGCATCGAGGTAGTCGAGAATCCCGCGCTCGCCGTGGCGGTATGCGGCTTCGGCCACGCGCAGCGCCGATTCGGCTTGCTTGATGACGCCGGATTCGAGCGCGCTGACTTGCGACTCTGCAATCTCGTATTGGCGATAGGCGGATTCCACCGCTTGGCGCGTGCGCAACTCGCGGTCGCGCAACAGGGCGCGTGCACGTTCGCGGGCGGCCACGGCTTCACCGACGGGACCAACGCGGCGATCGAACAGCGGAATCGACATCACCAGACCCACGCGGCTGTCCTGCAGATCGGGCTGACGGTCGACCGACCCGCGCAACGCGAGCGACGGCCAACGCTGGCTGCGCTCGTGCGCGAGACGCGCTTCGGCCTCGCGCACGGCGGCGCGGTCGGCTTCCAGCTCCGGATGCGTGGCGAGGACCGTGCTGACCAGATCGGCCAGGGGCGGCAAATGCGATACGGAAGGCGTCTCCGCACCGGCATCGACATCGAACGTCAACGGCAGATCGGTGCCCACGGCGCGGCGCAGTTCAGCCAGCGCCTGTTGCACGCGCAGTGCGGCGGCCTGTTCGTTGCGCTGCGCGTTGAGCAGCTCTGCGTCGCCACGGATGAGTTCGTAGCGCGGGGCTTCGCCGGTTTCCACCCGCACGGCCACGCCACGGCGGATCTGCTCGACCAGCGTCACGTCTTCGCGCGCGTTGCGCTGCTCGGCTTCGCGACGCACCACGTCGTAGAAGCGCAGCTTGAGATCGGCCTCCACGTCGCGTGCCTGCGATCGGGCCGTGGCCTGCGACGCTTCGTACGCGGCATCCGCGGCCTGCGTACGGGCGGCGCGCTGCCACGGCAAGTCGAGCTTCTGCGTGATCGACACGCTATTGGTGCGGCCTTCCGCCGCACCCGGCATGCGGGCACGCTGGCGGCCAGCCATGGCTTCCACCTCGGGGTTGGGCCACGCGCGTGCGGTGGCGATGCCCGCCTGCGCAGCCTGCACCTGCGCCTGTGAAGCGGCGAGCGCCGGATGGTTGGCGCGGGCCAGCTCCAGCAACTGCTGCAAGGTGTAGCGCGGCTGCGGCAGCGCCTCGTCAGCCCGTGCGGTGCCGGTCTGGGCACCACGTTGCGAAGGTGCCGGGGGCGCGGCGTTGGCGTGGACGGCAATTGCAGCCAGCACGGCGGAAAGAACAGCACGTCGCGACACGCGCGCACCCGCTGCGGGGCGCGGGGTGGCCGCATCCTGATTGGACAACATCCGAAATCATCCTGAAAAAGAAGAACAGGCAAGCGCGAACGCCCAGCCGGTCAAGGGGCCGGTTGGCGCAGCACTAGCAACTCAAGGGGATGGTTTCCGGCGAATGCCGGAGATCAGGCGTGTGCGGGAGGACGCAGCATGGGGGCCGGCGTGGGGCCAGCCTGGAACGGGGGAAGAGAGACACGGACGCGCGCGACACGCAGGCCGGGCGTCAACGCCATGGGAGGCGGCGGCAGCCACAGTTCCGGCGCGTCGCTGGGGTGGTCAGGGGCGGCGGCGCTGGTCGAGGGCGCATCGGGCGCATCGGATGCGTGCGCAACCCAGTGCTCAGCGCTGAAGCACTGGCTGGGCTGCTTGACCGCCTTGCCGAGCGCAACCTTGATGGCACGCTCGAAACCCTTGCTGGGCTTTGCAACAGGCAGCGCATCACCCGGCACGTCGTCGACCACGGCTTCGATGGCTTCCAGCGCGTCGTCCGCAGCCTGGCCATCGGGGAAATGCGTGGCCGAGAACACCGAAACCGTAAACAACAGGCACCAGATCGTGACGAGCCAGCGTACGCCGCGCACGCGCGACAGCACGCCCCGCGCGGTGGCGCGAGACAACGTCGGCAAGGCGGAGGAAAGATTCGTCACAAACATGGGCTCCGAATACTATCGGAAAAATGCTGCATCTGCACACAACGTCGGCCAGATGACGCAGATGTCAATCGGAATCGACCTGACTTTTGCGAATCCGTTCCATTTCGTGCCAATGCGCACGCACCCAGTCGTCCAGGCCGACGAGCGTCCGGTTGAGCGATTCACCGAGCGGGCTGAGACGATATTCGATGTGCGGCGGGACGCTGTCGTAGATGGTGCGCAGGATGAGGCCGTTGGCTTCCAGCTCGCGCAGCGTCTGCGTGAGCATTTTTTGCGAGACGCCGTCGCCCACGCGGCGCAGGAGTTCGTTGTTGCGCACGGGGCCGTTTTCCAGCGCGGGGAAGATACGCAACGCCCATTTGCCGGCTACCAGTTCGAGTGCGCGCGTAGACGGACAGGCGCCGGCGGTGCCTTCAGACGGGTTTTCCTGCGTTGAAGAAGGAGCCATGTTGTCGGCCATGGGGCCTCCGGAACACGATTGGGATACGCGTGACCGTACCGCCAATCGTGCTGGCCCGCAATGCGCCCCGGTCAGGACCCGAGCGCCCTTGGCGAAGGCGTCCCGCGCGTGCCGATCGATCTGGAGTGTTCAATATCGACACCTGTGGAATTCGAACAGCTTCACGTTTGTGCCGTCACCGAATCACGCGTCGTCCCAGGACAGAAACAGGCGCTTAGAAGTTGTGCCGGATCCCGATGTCGAATCCGTTGGAGGATTTACCCGGCGCGGTCACGGCGCCATCAAGCGCTGAAGCTGACGTACCCCCGTTGCTCACGTGAGCAATGGCCGTATACAAGGCAGTTCGCTTCGACATCGTATAGACATAACCAAGCGCCCACTTCTTGGCCGTCGGGCTGCTTGCCGCATCAGTGCTGTAACGCGAGTATGCGATCCGGATGGCGCCAGCGCCGGCGGGAATCTTCGCACCAACCAGCCAACCCCTAGCGCTGACCGGTCCGTTCTTGTCCCACTCGTACATGCCCATGGCGCAGACCACGCCAAAATCATAGCTCGCACCGGCGTTGTTCTGCCGAACATCGCCTGCTGCGTAGCGAGCCCGGCTGACTGCGCCAGCGACGGTAAAGGTCCCAGTGGAGTAGCCGGCGCGAACTCCAAAGCCGTTCCCGTCTTTGGAGGTAGGGGTACCACTAGGATTTTCGCCCATGTAATACATCGCGTTGAACTGGAAGCCGGAGCCGCTGAATCCCTGAGGCCCGTATCCGATCGAGGAGGCGTTGAAGCTATGTCCGTAGAGGTACGAGATGCTGTTTGAGGCGCGGACCGTAGTCGGGCCGGTGATCGCGGAATTCAGCACTTGGCTGCCGCCGCTGCCACCGAGGTCAAATGGATCAAAGACGGCAAGATTCATGTACTGCGGCACATACTCTCGGCCGAGGCGAATTTCACCCCAATTGCTTCCGACGCTGATCGTCGAACGACGGTTGAACGTGAGCCCGCCATTGCCTGTAATACCGGTGGACTGGTTGTTGATGTTGGTGGCTTGGCCAGTGCCGGTGTCCGCGTTCACACCGCTCTCCAGCCAGAATCCGGCCTTGAGGCTGCCGCCAAGGTCATCCTGGCCTCGGAAGCCGATCCGGGAGGCGGCAAGGTAGCCGCTCGCCATCTGGTTCAGGTTCGAAATGCTGCCGGAACCGTGTGCCAAAGCCATGTCCACAGTGCCGAACAGGGTCACGCTGGATTGTGCGTAAGCGGTTCCGGCCAGCGAAGTCGCGAGGACAACGGGCACGGTGATGGCTTTCCGTGTGATCGAATTCGATCGCATTGGATGTATCTCCTAAACCTTGTTAACGTTTTGATTTCTTCCGGAAGCGTTGCACCACCCCCGATAAGGAAAGCGCAGCGAGCGAGAGCGCGAAGAGCGTCCACAACCCGCGTGCTACCAACGCAGCCACGATCCCCTGATTGCCGGGCAGCCATCCGGTGTGCAGCGGGTACACCACGTTCAGATAGCGCACTGTCAGCGGCTGCTCGGTGGCTCGCACGATGCGCAGTACCGAGGCGTCAGCCTCTCGCAGGTACACCGAGTGGAAGCCAAAGGGGTTCCACTCATCCACACGCAATCGCACGCGAAGCACGCCACCGCGCGCCGCGTAGATTCGTATCGGTCGAGCTTGCGGCAATGCGACGGATGCGGCAACGAGTGCTTGGCCCAGCGTAGACCGTTGCCCCGCGCTTGCGGCCTGCCCGGCGGGTGGAGGCACAACTGAACCTCCGCCTGCAATCGCCGACAGCGCGCTGTTAGCGAGTTCGGGCGAGCGCAGTACGAAGCCGGTGGTCAGCATCATGGCGAGTGGAAGGATGGCGAACGGACCGATCCATCGATGCCATTGCTGCCAGGACGAGCGCGCAGGCATCCGCCTCACCCGCAACCAGACGCGCAGACCCATCGTGATCGATACCAGGGCGAGCAACGCCGATGCTCGAAGTACCCAGGGCCCGACTTCACCGAGCATCAGATGCTCGTGTAATTCGAACAGCTGGGTTTTCCAATCACGGTTGTCCGGCTGTAGTTCGCCTGCCGTGCCGCGCGTCGCATCGATCTCGGCCCAGCCGCTCTCGCTGGGCTGCGCCGTGCGTAGATGGACACGGATCGGCGCATCGGGGCCACGTGGCAGGTCGACGAGGTCAGCCTTTGCCGTCTGGTACCGGCTCGCCAGTTCAACCATGCCCCGATCCAGCGCTTTCCCCCATTCTTGTACCGTAGGAGGACTCGCCTGCGGCGAGGGCAGCGGCTGCAGCCACAGCAGGGTGACGCCTGTTAGCGCCGACACCGAAAGCAACGGTGCGAGCACCCAGCCTAAGTAGCGGTGCCATTGGTAGGAGAACTTCATGCGGCCTCCCGTTCACGGCTGCCGTCCGTCATGGCAGCCGCGCTGCGCTGACGGCCAACGTACTGGCTCGGCGTCATGCCCCAGGCACTCTTGAAGTGCCTGCAGAGATGGCTTTGGTCATAGAAGCCTGCCACTTGCGCTGCAGATGCCAGCGACTCGCCATCGGCTAACAGTGTTCGCACCAACTGGAGCCGCTGCAGACAGACGAAGCGGTGTGGCGAGACACCTGCGTGTTTGCGAAACACAGCAGAGAAGCGCCATACGCTCAGTCCGGCCTTCGCGGCTAGTTCATTGAGAGAAAGGCGCTCGTCGAGATGCTCGTCTATGTACGTGATCGCCCAGGCGACACGCGGGTGCGTGGTCATCTTTGGTTCCTCCAGAAACGGCGTTTTTTTGTAGCTCTATGGCCGTCAAGTGTAGGAACTACCCACGGCAGGTTCCGCTGAAATGCTTTGCCCGCAAACGAACGTCGTGGCGTTGTAATGGCGTGTAACGGCATGAAGTCTTTATGACCAGCGCATGCCAGGCGCAGCAAAATCGTCCAAGACGCTTCACTCGTTTTTCACGTAGCCAGCAGCACGAACTTTTGAAGACCGGATACGCGCCATGCTCAGCAAATCCGTCCAAGACGCTCAGGACCATGGCACATAGAATTTGCCGACCACGCCACCCAAAGCTGTTCGGTTGTCGCTTTGCTTGTGGTCCGTCGTGACGCTGCTGAAGCCCGAACTTGACCCGGTATCCGACGAGTCAGTGGCGTTAGAAGGGTGCAGCACACGCTGCCTGTTCAATCACGCTGGACCCGCCGATCTTTCAATTTCCCGCCCCAAAGAAAACCGATTGGAGAAGACAATGAAAGCTATCAACAAGCTTGCCGTCGCGGCATGTGTAATTACGAGCTTTGGCGCAGCGACCGTTGCCCAAGCTCATGGCATCTGGTTTGCACAGCGCTCGAATGAGCTTGCCCTGATCTACGGCGTGGGTGCCGATGATCTGGACGCGGTGAAGCGCCTGCCGAAGATCAAGGCTGTCGCGGCCTACGATGAGGGCGGCAAAGAAGTACCCATGCAGCTCACGCCTCGCGGACCGCTGCTCGTGGTGAGCACCGAAAACCAGACGGCGATCGTCACTGCTTTTCTCGACCATGGTCCGTGGAGCAAAACGCCCGACGGCGAGTGGTACAACAAGGGCAAGGACGAGGTGCCTGATGCCACGATCAGCGAACACACCTTCAAGTACGCGGTACATCTGCGCCGGCTGAATATGGTGCCACCAGTGCTGCCCGCCCAAAAATTGCAAATCGTGCCAATGGCGAAGCATATGCCCGAGAAGATGGGCCAAACGCTTGTGGTCCGTGTGTTGTATGAGGGCAAGCCCGTTCGGGGAGCGCTCGTGCAGCCCGATTACGTGACTGACCCCGATTCCAAACCACTGAAGACCGGTGCCGACGGCATCGCGACCATCAAGGTGCGAAACCAGGGCCTCAATGTCGTTGTTGCGACACTCATCACGCCACCTGCGAATCCGGTGCAGACGAACCGCGACGAGTATCTGGCGACGTTGTCATTCGTGCTGCCGCACCAGCCCGAATAAGGCCGACCAAGGTCAAACATGGCGGGCCCTGTACGCACGCGAAAATGCATCGAGTTTGCATATGAACAGCTCACTCCCGTCCTTTTTGCAGTTCATCACTGCGCTCGCTCTTGCAGTGCTGACCGGCCTCGCCTGGCCCCGGCTGCGCAATTGGCTGCGTGGCCGCTCCCTGGCACAGACTGCCTCCTCGATGCTGACGGTGCGGGTGCGCCGAATCGTTGACGAGACAGCCGACATCAAGTCGTTCGAACTCGTGAGCGCCGACGGCTCTGCGTTGCCCGTCTGGAGCGCCGGCGCACACATCGACGTGCGACTCGACCCAGATACCGTTCGGCAGTACTCCCTGTGTGGCGCACCTGGCGCGCAGGACGTGTATCACATCGCGATCAAGAATGCGCCAGACTCACGCGGGGGTTCACGCGCGATGCACCAGCGCGTGGGCGTCGGCGATACGCTTGTCATCGGTCATCCGCGCAATCACTTCGAACTGATCGACGATGCATGCCACTACGTACTGATTGCTGCCGGCATCGGGATCACGCCGCTGCTCGCGATGGCGCAGGAGCTGCAGGCTCGCGGTACCTCGTACGAACTGCATTACTTCACGCGTTCGATCGCCGAGACCGCATTCCAACAAATGCTTTCTGCGCAGCCGTATGCCGATCGCGTGAGCTTCCATTACGCCGTGGGCGCGCGGCTGCGTGACATGCTCCAGCTGCGGCTTTGCCACTATTCTCAAGGCCACCACCTTTACATGTGCGGCCCGCGCCGGTTTACGAGCGTCATCGACGATGTCATAGCCGGTATCTGGCCGTCTGAGGCGGTCCACGTCGAATACTTCGGCGCCGACGCTGCCGCGGCGTCCGCACCGAGCCACGCGTTCGAGGTCAAGCTCGAGCGGTCGAAGCGTACGATTCCGGTTGCCGCCGGATGCAGCATCGCCGATGCGCTATGCGCGCACGGTATCTCCGTCGCCACCTCGTGCCGTGAGGGTGTCTGCGGAACCTGTTTGACCGGCCTCGTGGCCGGCACGCCGGACCATCGCGACGCGTTCCTCAGTGACAAGGAGCGTAAGGCTGGCGACAAGATCATGATCTGTGTCTCGCGTGCGAAGTCCGCGCAGCTCGTGCTTGATATCTGACCACGACAGCGGTCGAAAGCTTCCCCTGCTCGGAGCGTCGATGAGGAGTACGTGCGTACGTGGCGCCGACCGAGCAAGCGTGATCAAGGTTTGATCGGCAACGAGGTGTTGCCCTATCTGCTCACTCCGATTCCAACAAGGATGCCAACCCCGCCGCGCGCGGATCGCTGAATGTCGTGCCGTTGTGCGGCATGAAAGTTGGTGTGCCGATAGGCTTTCAGAAAAAAATTGGCGCGCCACGCACATCGGCGGTCAACTCAATGGAATCTCCAAGATCCACTTGACCGTCCACCGGTCGGTGCTGCGCGTCAAACCGCGTCCAATACCGAAGTTGAAAACGAACGGCTTACGGTCCACATCAAACGCGAGAAATAGAGTGTGCTGCTGCTCGTGCAATGGTAGGAGATGATCAACACGCCCCAGTCCAGCGTAGTACTCCAGCCCGGTGCGAATTCCGGATGCGACTGTGCGTGCCACCTTAAAAGCGGGCGCAACCTCTGGCACACCGCTGCGATCGGGGCCAGAGAGGTTCCAGTCAAGAACCGGGTTGATGGCCCATAGCCACCGGTCATTCTGAAAACCATAAATCGGCCGCAACTCCGCCGCTTGTTGCGATTGCTCAAATCGTGTCGCAACGTGAGCCAGCTCGACGTTGAGACCAGCGAAGTGGCCAACACCATCTTCCGGTCGAACAGGCATCCACTTTACGCGGAGCTTCGGACCGGTGACGTAGTACGTGTTATCGCGCGTGAGCGAGGTCGGAACGTACAGACCGAGCTCCACTGAGGGCGTCAATCCGTAAGAGAACTCGGCGGTTGCACGCCAACCGTGGGGGGTTGTGACTTCTTTGGGGTAGGACGGTTCTGCGATGCCGCTTGGTGTCGTGTTCAGATGCAGCTCCAAACCAAACTCCCCCGGTGCGTTGATGTCGCCCGTATAGACCTGGATTTCGTCTGGCAGCGCGGCGTGCACCGGCGGTGCCGACACGTACAACAAACTTGCGGTGAGCCCGGCAATGCGGGCAATGCGCGAATTGAGCATGGGGATAATCCGTTTTCTGCAAGCCGAAGCGCAAATGTTGAGCGAGCGTTCTTGCTCAATGTCCTAGTGCGTTACAGCCAGGTGTCGAGTAGTGGATGAACTGGACTTGTACGGCACTCACCTGGGAGCTCTTGCTACGGATGTACGTTGCATTCGTTCGGAGAAGAATGTGGTCGATCTGCCAAGACGGCAGGTCGCGGAATCGGCGGCACGAAGAGAACGCGCCCGCCCCTCCGGCACAGTTGAAATCAATGCCAACCGCATGGGCGTGCGAACGGGTGCAAATCTACAGAAAATGCTAGCCGGGTCCGAACATACCGTTTGGTGCGGTTGGAAACTTGGCAGCTCTTGGGCTTGCTTCCAATGAGGCTAGTCGAGCTGGCCCTGGCAGACGTACTTGGTGTGAAGGTAGTCGTCCAGCCCGTGGACAGAGCCTTCCCGGCCGTAGCCCGATTCCTTCACGCCACCAAACGGCGCGGCCTCGGCGGCCAGCGCGCCTTCGTTGATGCCGACAATGCCGGTCTCCAGCGCTTCAGCCACGCGCCAGATGCGACGCACGTCCTGGCTGTAGAAGTAAGCGGCCAAGCCAAACGGCGTGTCGTTGGCGGCGGCAATCACGTCCTCTTCGGTGGTGAAACGCGTGAGCGGCGCGACGGGGCCGAAAGTTTCTTCGCACGCGCAGGCCATGGTGGCATCGGCGTTGATCAGCACCGTGGGTGCGTAGTAATTGGCGCCGAGCTGGGTCAGGCGTGCGCCGCCAGTCAACACCTTGGCGCCCTTCGCGATGGCGTCCTGCACGTGCCGGTCGATCTTCTCGACCGCGCGCGCGTTGATCATCGGGCCGATCTGCGAAGTCGGGTCCGTGGCCGGCCCGACGCTGAGCGCTGCAACGCGTGCTGCCAACTTGGCGGCAAACGCATCGTGCACGGCGTCGTGCACGAACACGCGGTTGGGAGACACGCAGGTCTGCCCGCCGTTGCGGAACTTGGCCGCCATGAAGCCTTCGACAGCGGCATCGATGTCAGCATCTTCGAACACGATAAAGGGTGCATTGCCGCCAAGTTCGAGCGAGAGCTTCTTGAGCGTGTCGGCACTGCGGCGCGCCAGATGCTTGCCGACCGGCGTCGAGCCCGTGAACGTGATCTTGCGCACGCGGGCATCGTCCAGCCAAACGTCCACCACTTCAGGCGTCCGCTCGCGCGAGGCGGTCACGATATTCAGCACGCCCGGCGGCACGCCGGCTTCCTGTGCCAGACGCACGAGCGCGAGCGATGTCAGCGGCGTGTCTTCTGCCGGCTTGCAGACCACGGTGCAGCCCACGGCCAACGCCGGTGCAATCTTGCGTGCAATCATCGCCGCCGGAAAATTCCACGGCGTGATGGCTGCCACCACGCCCACTGGCTCCTTGAGCGCAAACATGCGCCGGCCGGGCACCGGCGCGGGAATGACCTCGCCATTCATACGTGTGGCTTCTTCGCCAAACCATTCGATGTAGCTTGCGGCGTAGGCCACCTCGCCCTTGCCTTCGGCAAGCGGCTTGCCCTGCTCGAGCGAGATCAGCTTGCCGAGATCCTCCTGATGCGCAAGCACCAGATCGTTCCACCGCTTGATGATCTGCGCACGCTGTTTGGCGGGCACCTTGCGCCAGGTTGGGAATGCGGCATGCGCGGCATCCAGGGCGGCTCGTGCCTCCTCGGCGCCGGAATCCGGCACGCGCGTGATGAGGTGGCCAGTGGCCGGGTCTGTCACGTCCAGCAGTGGCCCGGTTGCGGTCCGCCATTCGCCGGAGATGTAGTTGGCACTGCGGATCAGGTCCGCACGATCGAGTGAGAGAGACATAGTGTTCTGGTCAACAGCAAATGAAGATCAGGCAGCGGCAACGTGCGCGGCAATCGCCTCGCCCACCTGCGTGGTGTTGGCGGTGCCGCCCAGGTCAGGTGTGCGCGGGCCGTCCTTGAGTACGGCTTCGATGGCTGCGACGATCGCGTCGTGCGCTGCCCGCCCTGCGCCCTGCCCTTGCGTCAGAAAATCCAGCATCAGTGCACCCGACCAGATCATCGCAATCGGGTTGGCGATATTCTTGCCGTAGATGTCCGGCGCGGAGCCGTGCACCGGCTCGAACAACGACGGGAACGTGCGATCGGGGTTCAGGTTGGCCGACGGCGCCAGGCCGATCGTGCCGGTCGTTGCTGGGCCGAGATCGGACAGGATGTCGCCAAACAAGTTGGTGGCGGCCACCACATCGAAGCGGCCCGGCTGCAGCACAAAGCGCGCGGTCAGGATGTCGATGTGCTGCTTGTCGAGCGTGACATCGGGGTATTGCTGTGCAACCTCATCGGCGCGGGCGTCCCACCACGGCATGCTGATGGCGATGCCGTTGCTCTTGGTGGCGAGCGTCACGTGCTTGCGCTGGCGGCTCTGTGCGAGGTCGAAGGCGAACTTCAGCAACCGCTCCGCGCCCTTGCGCGAGTAGACCGATTCCTGAATCACGATCTCGCGGTCGGTCCCTTCGTACATGATGCCGCCGAGCGATGTGTATTCGCCTTCGGTGTTTTCGCGTACGACGTAGTAGTCGATGTCGCCAGGCTTGCGATTGGCGAGCGGGCACGGCACACCTTCAAACAGGCGCACCGGGCGCAGGTTGATGTATTGATCGAACTCGCGGCGGAACTTGAGCAGCGAGCCCCACAGCGAGATGTGATCTGGCACGGTGGCTGGCCAGCCGACGGCGCCAAAGAAGATCGCATCCATACCCTTGAGTTGGGCTTTCCAATCGTCCGGCATCATCTTGCCGTGCTGCTGGTAGTAGTCGCAGCTGGCCCATTCGATGGTGTGGCACTCCAGCTCGAAGCCGAAGCGCTCGGCTGCCGCCTGGATGACGCGCAGGCCTTCGGGCATGACCTCCTTGCCGATGCCGTCCCCGGGGATGATCGCGATGCGGAATGCGGGAATCATGTCGTTCCTTTTTTTTCTGTTAGACGGAGACCAACGCAGCGCGGTCCCGCTCGTCGAGCCAGCCTTGGCGCAGTTCGGGCACCGAGTTGGCGAGTTGTTCGTAGTACGGATGATGCGGGCCGCGATCGAAATCGGCGCGCGCCACCTGCGTGAGTTTGCGGCCGTGCTGCATGACGACGATCTCGTCGCACACCGCGCGCACCGTGTGCAGATCGTGGCTGATGAAGAGATACGACACGCCAAGATCGCGCCGTAAGTCTGCCATGAGGTTGAGCACCGCCGCACCCACCACGGTGTCGAGTGCGGATGTCACCTCGTCGCAGAGGATCAGGTCAGGCTCGGCCGCCAGGGCACGCGCCAGATTCACGCGCTGCTTCTGACCACCCGAGAGACCGCCCGGCAACCGCTGGGCCACGCTGTGCGGCAAGCGCACGAGATCGAGCAACTCGCGGATGCGCCGCTGCAACGCCTCGCCCTTCAGGCCTTTGTAGAACTGCAGCGGCCGCGCCAGGATGCGTTCGATGGTGTGCGACGGATTGAGCGCCGTATCAGCCATCTGGAAAACGATCTGGATGCGGCGCAGCTCTTCGTGGCTCCGGTTGGCAAGCAGCGGCTTGAGTTCTCGGCCGGCGAACGTCATGTTGCCCTGGCACGGTGCAATCAGGCCTGCAATGGCCCGCGCCAGCGTGGTCTTGCCTGACCCCGATTCGCCGATCACGCCGATGGCCTGTCCGCGATAGAGCTTGAAGTTGATGTCATCGAGGATGCGCGTGGCCGGCTGGCCCTTGGCATCCACCGGTCCGTATCCGGCGCCCAGTTCGTGTACGTCGAGCAGCAGCTCGCCCTCGCCCAGGCAGTGCTCCGCTGGGCGAGCGGTTGGCCGCGCCGCCGCCAGCAGGCTCTTGGTGTAGTCATGATCAGGCGTGGCAAGGATGTGCGCGGTCGGGTTGATCTCCTGCATCTGGCCGCCGCGCAGCACCAAGATATGATCAGCCATCTGCGCCACCACAGCCAGGTCATGGCTCACGTAGACGGCGGTGGCGCGGCGCTCGCGCACCACGCGCCGGAACGCACGCAGCACTTCGATCTGCGTGGTCACATCCAGCGCAGTGGTCGGCTCATCCAGGATCACCAGATCCGGATCGATGATGAGCGCCATGGCAGCCATGAGCCGCTGCAACTGCCCACCCGACACCTGATGCGGATACCGCTCGCCAATGGTTTCGGGATTGGGCAGCGCCAGTTCGCGGAACAGTTCCACGGCTTTGGCCTCGGCTTGCGCGCGCGACATCGTGCCGTGAATGCGGGCAGGCTCCACCACCTGATCCAGGATCGTGCGCGACGGGTTGAACGACGCCGCCGCACTCTGCGCGATGTAAGCCACGGTGCGCCCGCGCAAAGCGCGTTGCTCTGCGGGCGGCAGGTGCAGTACGTCGATATCGCCAATGCGGATGCTGCCCGATGCGATCTCGCAGCCACGGCGCGCATAGCCCATCAGTGCGAGCGCGGTGGTGGTCTTGCCGGAGCCCGACTCGCCAATCAGCGCCAGCACCTCGCCGGGTTGGATGGCAAAGCTGAGGTTGTCTACGAGGGTCTGTTCGCCTGCGGTAATGCGCAGGCCTTCTACGACGACGGACGCACCCATGTTCAACGCCCTCCGCGTTCGCGGGCCGCCCGGCCCGGCAGGTTGTCGATGACGATGTTGACGGCGATGGTCAGGCTCGCAATGGCCAGCGCCGGCACGATGACGGACGCGCCAGCATCCGGCAGCGCACCGATGTTCTCGCGCACCAGAGAGCCCCAGTCGGCCGACGGCGGTTGAATGCCGAGGCCCAGGAAGCTTAGGCTCGCCAGCAGCAGCACGACGTACACAAAGCGCAGCCCCAGATCGGCCAGCATGGGCCCGAGGAT
Source organism: Ralstonia mojiangensis (assembly GCF_023955645.1). Classification (NCBI taxonomy): domain Bacteria; kingdom Pseudomonadati; phylum Pseudomonadota; class Betaproteobacteria; order Burkholderiales; family Burkholderiaceae; genus Ralstonia; species Ralstonia mojiangensis. The sequence continues at coordinate 302,511 of NZ_JAMXHU010000004.1, forward strand.
GTTCGGCAGGATCTCGCGCAGCATGATGTACAGCGTGCCCTCGCCGCGCGTGCGCGCCACGGTCACGTAGTCGAGCGCATTGATGTTGACCGCCAGCGAGCGCGCGATGCGATACGCGCCGGGCACGTAGATGATGGCGGCGGTCACCACGAGCATCGTCACCGAAGACCCGAAGCCGGCCACCATCAGCAGCGCGAACATCTTGCTCGGGATGGCGGTGAGCGTATCGAGCACGCGGCTCAGCGTGGCGTCGACCAGCCCGCCCATGGCAGCGGCGAACAGGGCCAGCACCGTGCCCGTGCCGCTGGCCAGCAAGGTGGCCACGAGCGCCACGCCCACCGTGTAGCGCGCGCCTTCCACCACGCGGACGAACATGTCGCGGCCGAGGTAATCGGTGCCGAACCAGTGGGCCGCACTCATGGGCCCGAAGACGTCGCCGTTGCCATCGCCGCTGGTGATCAGATGCGCGGGCAACAGCGCGGGGCCGACCAGCGCCGCCAGCACCCAGAACACCAGCACGGCCAGACCGATGAGGCCCGTGACGCCGAAACCGCTCAGCAAGCGCCGTATGGGGTGGCGCGGTGCAGGTGGTGCGGGCGGCGTGCCGGCCGGCAACGTAGGGGAAGTTGGCGTGGTTTCCATCGTCAGGCTCTTGTTCATAGGATCAGCATCAACGGTGGCGCAGACGCGGGTTGGCGACAATGCCCAGCACATCGGCCGTCGTCACGAGCAGCAGATAGCCCGCGCAGAAAATCATGGCGCAGGCCTGCACCAGAGGCATGTCGCGCTGCGAAACGCCATCCACCATCAGCTTGGCGATGCCGGGGTAATTGAAGATCGTCTCGATGATGATCACGCCGCCCAGCAGATACGACAGCGACAACGCCACCGCATTCGCAATCGGCCCCACCGCGTTTGGCAACGCATGCGCGAGCACCACGCGCATCGGCGAGGCGCCCTTCAGACGCACCATTTCGATGTACGGCGCCTCGAGCTGGTCGATGACCGCGGCGCGGCTCATCCGCATCATCTGCGCAACGATCACGCAGCACAGGCTGAGCACCGGCATGGCAAACGCCTTCAGCATGTGACCCAGCGATTCGATGTCGTTGACGTACGACAGCGCTGGCAGCCAGCGCAGCTTGACGGCGAACACCAGCACAGCGAGCGTCGCCACCAGAAACTCCGGCACCGACACGACAGCCACGGACGCGGTGGAGGCAAGCCTGTCGAACCAGGAGCCGCGCCACACCGCCGAGGCAACGCCCAGGCTGAGCGCGATCGGCACCGAAAACAGCGCCGTCACCGCGGCCAGCAGCAGCGAGTTTGGCAAGCGGCTTGCCACAAGCTCGGCCACCGGCATCTGCGTGGTGGTGGATTGCCCGAGGTCGCCGCGCGCAATGCCGGCCAGCCAGTGCACGTAGCGCTGCGGCGCCGGCACGTTCAGGCCCATCTGCGCGCGCAGCGCTGCCAGGGCTTCGGGCGTGGCGTCCTGCCCCAACTGTTCTTGCGCGGCGTCGCCCGGCAGCACAGCGGTGATCGAGAACACGATGACGGACACCGCCAGCAACGACAGCAGCGCCAGCGCCACGCGCCGCACGAGCAGCTTAAGGATGACTCGATTCATGACAGCCCCTTCATCACTTTTCGCAAGAACGCCACCACCGCACCGTCAGGCTTCAAGCCAGACGTTCTCGGCAAACGAGTAGCCCATCAGGCCGCCCAGCGGGATCGGTGCCAGGCCCTTGAGCTTGGTCGTGTGCCCGTCGATGCTGGCCAGGAACAGCGGAATGCCGATGCCCGCCTTCCCATGGATCATGGTCTGCATGTCGGCATACATCTGCTTGCGCTTGCCGACATCCGTCTCGGCGCGGGCGGCGACAAGCAACTGGTCAAACTTCGGGTTCTTCCAGCGCGATTCATTCCATGCGGCGTCGGACTTGAAGAACTGCGTGAGGATCGTATCTGCGCTCGGGCGCGGGTTGACGTTGCCGAAACCCACCGGGCTGCTGAGCCAATGGTTGGACCAGTAACCGTCGGCAGGCATGCGCTTGACGTCGAGATCCAGGCCGATGCGCTGTGCGGTCTGCTGCAGCACCAGTGCAATCTCGACCGAATACTGGGCCGCCGGTGATGCGACAACAGGAATTTTTCCGGTCACGCCCGACTTCTGCAGGTGAAATTTTGCCTTCTCGATGTCGAACGCGCGCTGCGGCAGCCCCTTGAAATAGAAGCGGTTGGTGGGGTCGATCGGCTGGTCGTTGCCCAGCACCGCGTAGTCCAGCGCGATGGTCTTCTTCATCTGTTCGCGGTCGAACAGGTACTTCATTGCCATCACGAAATCGGGGTTCGCACCCGGGCCCATATCTTTGCGCATGATCAGGTCGGAGTACTGGCCCGATTGCGTCGCGAAGATCGCGTAGCCCGGCGTGCTCTTCACACGTGCCACGGCGCGCGGGTTGACGGAGGCCACCAGGTCCATCCCGCCCGACAGCAGCGCGTTGACGCGTGCGCTTTCATCGCCGATTCCGACGAACTCGATCTCGTCAAGATACGGCTTGCCCGGTTTCCAGTACCCCTCGTTACGCACGACGACCGTACGCACGCCAGGCTTGAACTCCTTGAGCTTGTACGGTCCGGTGCCGATGCCGGCGCTGAAATCCGTGGTGCCGTCCTTCACGATATGGAAATGGAAGGTACCCAGGATCACCGGCAAGTCGGCGTTCGGGGCGGTCAGCACCACGGTGACTTCGTTCGGGCCGGTGGCCTTGACGCTTTCGATCTGGTCGGCCAGCACCTTGGCCTTCGAGGCGGTGGCCGGATCCTTGTGGCGCATGACGGAATACACCACATCAGCCGGGGACAGCGCCTTGCCATCGTGGAAAGTCACACCCTTGCGCAGCGTCAACACCCAAGTCTTGGCGTCCGCCGTGTGATACGACTCAGCCAGCGCGGGGCGCGGTGTCAGGCTGCCGTCCAGCACGAACAGGCCGTTGTAGACCATGTTGCAGCGCACGTAGTCGCTCTGGTTCGACTGTTTGGCCGGGTCGAGCGTATCGGTCGCGGCTGCCGTGGCCGCCGCCACTCGGATACGTCCACCACGGCGTGGCGTCTGCGCATATACGCTGGCAGCGGTGCCAGCTAGGCTGCCGGCCAGCGTGGCCTGCATGCCGCCGGCCATCAGCATCTTCAACACGTCGCGTCGCGAGGCACCGCGCTTGAGCGACTCCATCACGCGCTGGCTTTCGGCGGGACCGACAAGGTTCTTGAACTCGTTATGGCTGTCGCTCATGGTGGGGCTCCTGATGGATCTGCTCTGAATGGAATGCGTTGCGATCGTTGGATACTGCGAAAGACTGCGTTTGCGGCACAGCTCAGGCAAATCGGTCCTTGAGCTGGTAGTACATGCCCACCGCCGGCAGGAACCACGGCGGGCCAAAGTGACCGGGAATGGCGCTCCACGCGCGATCGCGCCACGGGTTGGCGGCAGCGTCGCCGGCCATGACCGCAGCCATGCGCTCGCCCATGTGTACGGACATCTGCGTGCCGTGCCCGCTGTAGCCCATGGAATAGAACAGGCCGTCGCGCTCGCCGGCGTGCGGCAGGCGGTCTTGTGTCATGTCGACGAGCCCACCCCAGCAGTAATCGAGACGCACGTCGCGCAGCTGCGGGAAGGTTTCCGTCAGGCCGGCACGCAGGATCTCACCGCTCACCGCATCCTGCTGCGGACTCGACACCGCAAAGCGCGCGCGGCCACCGAAGACGAGCCGATCATCCGGCGTAAGGCGGAAGTAGTGGTGGATATTGGCCACCGTCACGTAGGTGCGGCGCGCGGCCAGCAACGCATGCGCGCGCTCCGCGCCCAGCGGTTCGGTGGTGACGATAAAGCTGCCGATGGGCACGATGCGCCGGCGCAGCCAGCCGAACGTGCCGTAACCGCCATGACGCGACGCGCCGGTCGCAAGCAACACCTGCCGGGCCTGCACAGTGCCGCGCGTGGTGTGGATGCGATGCACCTGCCCCTGCACCCGCTCGATGCGCTGCACGCAGGTGCGCGTATGGATCTGAGCACCCTGGCGTTGTGCCGCGATGGCCAGGCCCTGCGCAAAGCGGCCCATGTGCATCTGGCCGCTGCGCTTGTAGAGCAAGCCGCCATGAAAGCGCTCGCTCTGCACTTCGGCACGCACGCGAGCGGCATCGAGAATCTCCACGTCCGCATCCACACCGTCTGCGATCAGGCGATCTGCACTACGTTGCAGTGCCTGCATCTGGTACGGCTTGGTGGCGAGTTTCAATTTCCCGTTGCGCTGGAAGTTGCAGGCAATGCCCTCGTCGCGCACGATGCGCTCAACCGTGTCCACGGCGGCGTCGTAGGCGTGGTACCAGGCGCGGGCGCGGTCCACGCCAACCTTGGCGGCCAGGTCCGCGTAGTCCACGGCCAGGCCGTTGTTGACGTGGCCTCCATTGCGCCCCGACGCCTCGGGCGCCACCTTATCGCCCGCTTCCAGCACGACCACGCTGGCGCCGCGCCGGGCCAGCGCCAGCGCGGCCGACAACCCCGTGAAACCGCCGCCGACGATCACCACGTCTGCCTGCGTCGGCAGATCGTGCGCGTCCAGCGCCAGCGCGGGCACCGAGTCGTTCCAGTAGGAGTCGAGTTTCATGGGGGCCATGTGGGGTAGCTATGGAGACGCGGCTTAGAGACCAACAACACCGGGCAGGCCGCCGATGTCCTGGATCTCGGTGTAACGGTACGCCGGGTTGCCCGGGCCGTGGCCGCGGTTGACGAACACCTTGTTGACGATGCCGAGGTCATCGGCCGACATCAGGTCGTAGCGCAGGCTGGACGACACGTGCAGCACGTCTTCGGGGTTGCAGCCCAGCGAATCGAACATGTATTCGAACGCCTTCAGGCGCGGCTTGTAGGCCTGAGCCTGCTGCGCGGTGTACACACGGTGGAACGGCGCACCGAGCATCGCCACGTTCTTCTGGATCTGCGCGTCATCAGCGTTGGACAGGATCACCAGCGGGATTTCCTTGGCCACCTTGGCCAGACCTGCCGGCACGTCGGCATGCGGGTCCCACGTCGGCACGGCGTCGTAGTAGGCCTGGCCGTCGGTGTCGAAGTACTGAATCTTCCACTTCTTGCACAGGCGGCGCACGGCGTTCTTGAGCACCACCTCGTACGGTTTCCAGTCGCCCAGCACTTCATCGAAGCGGTAGGCAGTGAAGTCGGCAATGAATTGCTCCATCTGCTCGGCCGGGATACGGTCCGCAAACAACTCGCGCGTCATCTCGCCCATGCGAAAGCGCGTGAGCGTGCCATAGCAGTCAAAGGTGATGTACTTGGGGCGGAAGGTCATGGTTTGAGGTCCTAAGGTCCTGAATGTGGCTGCCGTTATGCAGTCTTTGCAGCGCGGTTATGACGAAATCATTGAAGCACGCGGACTCACAACGGTTGTAGGGAAATGCACGGTCTCACGTGAGAAAGCTGCTGTTTCTAGTGGCACTCGCGGCATGCCATGCGGTGTGCACTGCTGGCGTGCCGTACGCACCGCCAAGGCACGCTAGTGCGTCGCAGCAAAATCGATCAGCACACTTTTGAAGCGCAAGTTGGCCTCCACGGCTTGCCGGCCCAGATCCTTGCCGATACCCGACTGGTGATAGCCGCCGGTGGGGATGACGAAATCGGCGCTGCGCCCGTAACGGTTGATCCAGACGGTGCCCGCCGCGATGCCACGCACGGCGCGCAGCGCGCGTCCGATGTCTGCGGTGTGCACGCCGGCGGCCAGACCGTAGTGTTCGTGCGCAGCGAGTGCCAAGCCTTCCTCTTCATCATCGAAGGTCTGCACCGTCAGCACGGGGCCGAAGATTTCTTCCTGCACGGCGGGGTTGTCTGCGCGCACACCTTCGAGCAGCGTGGGCTGGAAGTACGCCCCGCCCGGGCCATCGCCAAACAGGCCCCCGCCGCAGCGCACCTGCGCGCCGGCATCCCGCGACCGCTCCACGATGTCGAGAATGCGCCCTGCCTGCGCCGCCGAAATAATCGGCGCCAGCGTAGCGGAGTCATCCCAGGTGGCACCGGGCCGTAGCGCGGCAAAGCGTCCTGCGATGCGTTCGATCAATGCCTGGGCAATCCGCCGTTGCACGATCAGCCGTGAGCCGGCCACGCACACCTGTCCCGCGTTGCCGGTGATGGCGCCCGCGACAATGCCCGCCAGCCGATCGATGTCCGGCACGTCGTCGAATACGAGCTGCGGGCTCTTGCCGCCCAGCTCCAGGGTGACGGGCTTGGGGCCGTGCGATGCGCAAGTGGCCATGATGGCTGCGCCGGTGCGTGTGGAGCCGGTGAAGGTCATCTTGGAGATCAGCGGATGCCGCGTGAGTGCATCACCCGTGGTACGGCCGTCGCCCTGCACCACATTGAACAGGCCCGGTGGCACGCCCGCTTCGATGGCTAGCTCAGCCAGCCGGATGGCCGAATATGGCGTCAGCTCGGATGGTTTGAGCACGACAGCATTGCCGGCTGCCAACGCCGCACCGACTTTCCACGAGACCATCACCAGCGGAAAATTCCATGGCGTGATCGCACCAACCACACCGTACGGTTCGGCCACCACCATGCCGAGGTTGTCGTGCCGCGTGGCGGCCACGTCGCCGCCAAGCTTGTCGGCGTATTCGGCAAAGAAGCGCAGGCCCTCGGCGGTGAACGGCACGTCCCAGGCAGTGGCGTCGCGCAGGGGGCGGGTGGAACACACGGCTTCGAGCGGCGCCATGTTTGCCACGGCGGCGTCGATCAGGTCGGCCCAGCGGCGCAGCACGCGCGCCCGGTCACGCGGGGCACGGCGCGCCCAGTCCGTCGTGCGCCACGCCTGCCACGCATCTTGCACGGCAGCGTCAACGGTGGAAGCGTCCGCCAACGGCAGCTCCGCATGCACGGCGTTGTCGGAAGGGCGGCGCACGGTAATGCGGCCCGCGTCGGGCACAAGCCTGCCGCCAATGAAATGGCCGGAGGGCACGAGGATGGTCTGGGGGTCAAATTTGGCCACGAAATTGGGGGGCGCCGAGGTCCGGCACGCATATTGAAATGAGGTCATTGATGCTAGGCAGGATGGCTCGGCATTTGTGTTCGTAACCGCGGGCGCTACCGCATCGAATTGCGAAACCCGCACCCTCCACAGAGGATGCTTGCAAATTGCGGGCAAACCCGAATTCGATCTGGCTCCGCGCCGCGATGTCGTCCAAGATAAGTGCCGGTGCCACCTTCATCCTTCGCCGGAAGGAACCTCCCATGTCCTCCTCGTCAATACCCGCCCAGAACCCGCCCACCGACGACGGCGTGGTGCTGCGCTCCATGACCGCCGATGATCTGGCCCAAACACATGCCCTGTCAGAAGAGCAGCGCTGGCCGCATCGGCCGGCCGATCTGGCGCAGAGTTTTGCGCACGCCGAGGGCATCGTCGCCGAGCGCGACGGCCAGATCATTGCCGCCGCGCAACGTTGGCGCTGGGGGCCGCGCCACGCCACCATCGGGCTGGTCATCGTGACGCCCGCATGCCAGGGCAGGCGCATCGGCCATCGCCTGATGAGCGCACTGCTCGACGGGCTGGACAACCACACCGTGCTGCTACATGCCACCGCAGAAGGACGCGGATTGTATGAGCGACTGGGCTTTGTGCGCACCGGTGAGATCCGCCAGCACCAGGGCATTGCGCAACCCACGCCGCTGATCGCCCTGCCCGCCGGCTGGCGCCTGCGCCCGGCCGGGCTCAATGAGTCTGCGGACCTGCGCCGTCTCGACGCCCAGGCGCGCGGCATGCCGCGCGATGCACTGATCGACGATCTGCTCGCCAGCGCAGACGCCTGCGTCGTGCTGGACGACGACGGCGAGGCGCGCGGCTTCGCGATGCTGCGCCGATTCGGGCGCGGCCACGCCATCGGCCCCGTGGTCGCCCCGGACGCCGAGAGTGCCAAGGCGCTGATTGCGCATCTGGCAGGCATCAACGCCGGCCACTTCACCCGCATCGACATCGATTTCGACAGCGGCCTGGCCGAGTGGCTGGAGAGCATCGGCCTGCTGCGCGTGGATGCCCCCACCACCATGGTGCGCGGCGAGCCGCTGACCACACCGCCCGGCGCGCCCGCGCTGTTTGCCATCGTGACCCAGGCAATGGGTTGAGCCCCGAACATTGCGCTGACCGCTCATCGTGACGAACACATTCCTCTACAAGTCCGACCCTGTTCGCGGCCGTCAATGGGCGGAAGTCTTCCGCCAGCACGCGCCTGACATCGACTTCCGTATCTGGCCTGACATCGGCGATCCGCTTCGGGTTCGGTTTCTTGCGGCCTGGGAGCCACCCGCCGATATCGCGACACAGTTTCCGCACCTGGAGGTGCTGTTCTCTTCGGGCGCGGGAGTCGATCAATTCAACTTTGCGACGCTGCCGCCGACGCTGCCCGTGGTGCGCATGGTGGAGCCCGGTATCGTGCGCGGCATGGTCGAGTACGTCACGCACGCCGTGTTGAGCCTGCACCGCGACATTCCCGCCTACCGCCGCCAGCAGCAGGCGGAGCAATGGCGCCCGCTACCGGTGCGGCCCGCCAATGAACGCCGCATTGGCGTGCTGGGGCTCGGCTCGCTGGGGCAGGCCGTGCTGGCGCAGTTGCAGGCTTTCGGTTTCGACTGCGCGGGCTGGAGCCGATCGCGCCATGCCATCGACGGCGTGCAGTGTTTTGCCGGGCAAGACGAACTGGCCGCCTTCCTGGCGCGCACCGACATCCTGGTCTGCCTGATGCCGTTGACCGATGCCACGCGCGGCGTGCTCAACGCAGCATTGTTTGCGCAGTTGCCGCAAGGCGCCGCGCTGGTGCATGTTGGCCGCGGCCCGCAGCTGGTGAGCGACGACTTGCTTGCAGCGCTCGACAGTGGGCAGCTCAGCGAAGCCATGCTCGACGTGACCGACCCGGAGCCGCTGCCCGCCGGCCATGTGTTGTGGCGCCATCCGCGCGTCCACATCACACCGCACATTGCCAGCATGACGCAGCCACTTTCAGCAGCAGCGGTGGTCATCGACAACCTGCGCCGCTTCACCGCCGGCGAACCCATGGTCGGGCTGGTGGACCGCTCGCGCGGCTACTGAAACCACGCATCAAACGGCGCGCCGCACGATCTGCTGCTGCGCGCCGAACAACAGCAGCACGCTGCGTTCTTCCCGCGCAAAGCAGCACCAAGGCTCAGGCCGCACAGCCTACTCTTGAGTCCATTGATTGCCTTCACTGCACGAACGGACTCTGCCATGACCCAGCTCACCGATCTGCCCCAGCTTGCCTCGCTTGACGCCATCGACCGCGCGCACCTGATCCACCCGGTCGCCTCCTGGCGCACCCACGAGCAACGCGGGCCGACCGTGCTGACATCCGGACGCGGTGCGTGGCTGACCGACGCGCACGGCAACGAACTGCTCGACGCCTTCGCGGGCCTCTGGTGCGTCAATGTCGGCTACGGGCAAGAGAGCGTGGTGCAGGCCGCCGCCGAGCAGATGCGCCGCCTGCCCTACGCCACGGGCTACTTCCATTTCAGCAGCGAGCCCGCCATCCGCCTGGCCGACAAGCTCGTGCAGATCACGCCGCGCTCGCTCAATCACGTCTATCTCACGCTGGGTGGGTCGGAGGCGGTGGATGCCGCCGTGCGGTTCATCGTCCAGTACTTCAACGCCATCGGCAAGCCGACGAAGAAGCATTTCATTTCGCTGGAGCGCGGGTATCACGGCTCGTCTTCCACGGGCGCGGGGCTGACGGCGCTGCCGGCCTTCCATCGTGACTTCGACCTGCCCCTGCCTACGCAGCACTACATCCCCTCGCCCAACCCATACCGCGCGGCCAACCCGGAGGATGCGCAGGGCATCATCGAAGCTTCGGTGGCGGCATTGCGTGCCAAGGTGGCCGAGTTGGGCGCAGACAACGTTGCCGCGTTCTTCTGCGAGCCGATCCAGGGCTCCGGCGGCGTGATCGTCCCACCCAAGGGCTGGCTCAAAGCCATGCGCGACGCCACGCGCGAACTGGGCATCCTGTTCGTCGTGGATGAAGTCATCACTGGTTTTGGGCGCACCGGCCCGATGTTTGCCTGCGATGCCGAAGGCGTCGACCCCGACATCATGACGATGGCCAAGGGGCTCACGGCCGGGTATGTGCCGATGGGCGCAACGATGGTCTCCGATCAGATCTACGCGGGCATTGCCGACGGCGCGCCCGCCGGTGTGCCGATCGGCCACGGCGCGACGTATTCGGCGCACCCGGTGAGCGCGGCGGTGGCGCTGGAAGTGCTGCGCCTGTACGAAGAAGGCGGCATCCTCGCCAACGGCCAGCGCGGCGCAACGAGTTTTGCAGCGGGGCTCGACGGGCTGCTTACGCACCCGCTGGTGGGCGACTCACGCCATCGCGGCCTGCTGGGCGCACTCGAACTTGTGAGCGACAAGGCCACCAAGCGCGGCTTTGACGCTGGACTTGGCTTGCCCAATTTGATTGCCTCGGCTGCCTATGGCAACGGCCTCGTGTTCCGGGCGTTTGGCGACAACATCCTCGGCTTCGCCCCCGCGCTGACCTACACCGAAGACGAATTCGCACAACTCTTCGCGCGCCTGAACAAGACACTCGACGACGTGCTGGCCATGCCCGCCGTGCGTGCAGCGCTCGCCTGATGCAACCGGTAGCAACAGGCCCCAACAAGCTGACACAAAAGACACCGGCTGCCGCAGAATCGGATCTATCTTCCACGCCTTCGCCCCTGCCATGACCGAAGCTCTCAAGATCGATCGTCTGGACCTGCGCATCCTCGCCCAACTGCAGAAAAACGGGCGCATGACGAACGTGGACCTGGCCGACGCCGTGGGCCTGTCGCCCAGCCCGTGCCTGATCCGCGTCAAGCGCCTGGAACAAGCCGGCTACATCTCCGGCTACGGCGCGCACATCCGTCTGGAAAAGCTGGGCGACACGCTGACCGTCTTCACCGAGGTCACGCTGTCGGACCACCACCGCGAAACTTTCGTGCGCTTTGAAGCCGCCATCCGCGAGGTGGACGAGGTGCTTGAATGCCACCTGCTCTCCGGCGGCTACGACTACCTGCTGCGCTTCATCACGCGCGGCGTCAATCACTACCAGGAAGTGATTGAAGACCTGCTGGAGCGCAACATCGGCATTGCCAAATATTTCAGCTACATCGTTATCAAATCGCCGTTCATCAAAACGCACTGTCCGATCGAACGGCTCTTTCCCAACCAACGCTGACGCCCCTCGAAACCAAGTCCACTGCTGGATGCGGTGAGGAACAACCTGCATGACAACCGCCCTGATGCTGCATCGCGCCGATGGCGCCCCAATCTCAACCGCGTTCCGGCAAGCCGGCCTGAGCGCCGACGACCCCTTCGCACAAGAACGGGAGATTGCCTGGGAAGGGCCAAACGCCATGAGTGCCGGGCGGGCGAGCTTTGTCGGCGAACGGGATGTCGCGAGCTTTCCGCATACGGAGACGCTCGCCGTCGTGGAGGGTGAGCTGACGCTCACGGCGCCGGGCTCGGCACCGCAGGTGATTGGCGCGGGCTGCGGCGCGGTGATTGCATCCGGCACGGCCGTGCGCATCAAGGCTGCCGCCGGCGTTCGATTCGTGTTCTGCGCTGCTGTCATCAACACACCGACCACGCCGGCGCTCATCCCGCTGCACGCCGATGCGGATTTCAAACCGTCGGGCGGCCCCGCTCCGGAGGTGCTGCTCGGGCCGGTTCCGCAGTGCCGCAGCGATAACGTCTTCACCGACGAGCCCACGCAATACCGCGCCGGCACCTGGGACTCGACGCCGTATCACCGCATCGTGCGCCCTCATCCGGTGAACGAGTTCATGTACGTGCTCGATGGCGGTGTGCAGTTCGCTGGCCCGGATGGCAGCGTGCTGTCCGTAAGCACCGGCGATGCCATCTTCGTGCCGCAGGGCGCCGCCGTCGGATGGCAGAGCACAGAGCGCGTCGCCAAGTTCTACGTAGTACAAAACGCACAGGCCTGAACGAACGAGGAGCACGAGTCATGTCCCAGCCGTTGCGCCTCATCGAGAGCGCCTCTTCCCTTCCATCGCAAGCCGACGTCGTTGTGATCGGCGGCGGCATCATCGGCGTCTTTGCTGCCTACTACCTGGCCAGGCGCGGCGTTTCGGTAGCCGTGGTCGAAAAGGGCCGCATCGGGGCCGAACAGTCGAGCCGCAATTGGGGCTGGTGCCGACAGCAGAACCGCGATGCGCGTGAACTGCCGATGGCCACCCGGAGCCTTGAACTTTGGGAGCAGTTTGCGGCCGACACGGGAGAAGACACAGGTTTCCGCCGGTGCGGTCTGCTCTATCTCAGCAACGACGAAGACGAACTTGCCCGCTGGACGAAGTGGCGCGATTTCGCAAAGACGGCCGGCGTGACCACGCACATGCTGAGCAGCCAAGAAGCGTCCGAGCGTGGCCGTCTCACAGGCCGCGCGTGGAAAGGCGGCGTGTTCTCACCCAGCGACGGCACGGCGGACCCCGCCAAGGCGGCACCAGCTGTGGCCGCTGCGCTCGTGAAGCTCGGCGGCACCGTGCACCAGAACTGCGCCGCACGGGGCCTTGAAGTCGAGGGCGGCCGCGTCAGCGGCGTCGTCACGGAAGCCGGAACCATCAAGACCCGCACCGTGGTGTTTGCAGGCGGCGCTTGGGCGTCTTCGTTCTGTCGCCAATTGGGCATTCGTTTTCCGCAGGCGACCGTTCGCCAATCCATCGTGCGTGTGACGGGGGTGACCGAGCCGGTGCCTGACGCGCTGCATACCGCGCGCGTGTCCATCACGCGCCGCAGCGATGGTAGCTACAACCTGGCCATCAGCGGGCGCGGACGTGTGGACCCGACGGCACAGTTGCTGCGCTTCGCTCCGCAGTTTCTGCCGATGTTCGCGAAGCGCTGGCGCAATGTGTTCCCCGGTGGGCTGGAAGGCATTCGCGCGGGCCACGAAACACTCGCGCGATGGCGGCTCGATGCCCCTACGCCCATGGAACGCATGCGCATACTCGACCCGCGGCCGGATGCAGCGGCCGTCAGACAAACCTACAACCGCGCCGTCGAACTGCTGCCGGTGCTGGGCCAAGCGGGCGTCGCCAATGCCTGGGCCGGTTTCGTCGACAACACGCCGGACGGCGTGCCCGGCATCGGAGAAGTGCCGGAGATTCCCGGGTTCATCCTGGCCGCAGGCTTCTCAGGCCACGGGTTCGGTATCGGCCCCGGCGCCGGCCATCTGATCGCTGATCTGGTGACAGGCGAAAAGCCGATCTTCGACCCTGCCCCCTACGACCCGGCACGCTTCAAGCACTCGGCATGGGGCAAGGTGGCGGATTTCTAGCGCCGCGGTATCGGGATGGAGAAAAACATGGCCGCAATTCAAGAACCTGATGGAACGGCGGCCAACGCGCGGCGAGCAACTTCGGAGAACCAGCGCACGCCCAGCGGCAGCGCGTCGTCGTTGAAGTCGTAGCACGGGTGGTGCAGCGGGTATTCGCCATCGGGGCCGGCATCCGCACGGCCTTGACCGAGCCAGAGATAGGCGCCGGGCTTGCGCTGCAGCATGAACGCGAAGTCTTCGGAGGTGAATGCAGCGTGTGGCGCCTCTGCAGCCTCCAGGCCGATCGCCTGCGCCGCGTCCAACGCGAGCATCGATTCGGCCGGCGTGTTGATGGTGGCAGGGTAATAGCGGCGGTAATCCACCGCCACCTGTGTGCCGCTGCCCAGCGCGATGCCATTGGCCGTGTCGCGCAGTGCCGCCTCGATGCGATCCTGCGATACAGCATCAAAGCTGCGCACGGTGCCGGTGATGCGTACTTCGGCCGGCAGCACGTTATGGCTGTGCCCGCCTTCGATGCGCGTGACGGACAACACCGCCGATTCGCTCGGATCAATGCGGCGCGACACGATGGTGTGCAGTTGCGCCACAAGCTGGCTGGCGGCGAGGATGGCGTCCGGCGTGTGGTGCGGTTGGGCCGCATGCCCGCCACGTCCGCGCACGGTGATATCGAACCGATCTGCCGCCGCCATGATCGAGCCCGGCCGCGTCTGCGCATGTCCGAGTGGCAGATCCGGCCAGTTGTGTAACGCATAGACGGCATCGCATGGAAAACGCTCGAACAGGCCGTCTTCAATCATCCGGCGCGCACCGGCCTGGCCCTCTTCGGCAGGCTGGAAGATGAAATGGACGGTGCCGTCGATGCCCGTGCGCGCAAGCTGGCGCGCGGCGCCAATCAGCATGCTGGTGTGGCCGTCATGCCCGCAACCGTGATGCTTGCCCTGCATGCGGCTCGCGTGTGGTGATCGACCCAGTTCCACCATCGGCAGCGCGTCCATGTCGGCGCGCAGCGCGACACTGCGGGTGCCTCGGCCGCCGCGCAGCGTACCCACCACGCCGGTGCCGCCAATGCCCTCCTCTACCGCCAGCCCCAACACACGCAGCGACTGCGCGACGATGCCGGCCGTCCGGTGTTCTTCGTAGGCGAGTTCCGGATTCGCATGCAGGTCGCGGCGCAGTGCCACGAGGTCTGGCAGCAGATCGGCGACCGGTTCCGCAATGGCGTCGCGCTTCACTCGCCGGCCTCGACTGCGTCGGCAAGCTGGGCCAACGTATGGAAGTGGTAGTCGGGCACGGTGTGCTCCGATTCGATGGTGCCGCCCGAGTCTTTCATGCCGTGCCGGCGCTCGATCCAGCAGGTGGTGATGCCCAGGCGTTTGGAGATGCCGATGTCGTGGTACTGGCTCTGCGCCACGTGCAGGTTGTCGGCTTGCTTGAAGCCCCAGGCGCCTTCATAGCGGCCACGCGCGTAGGCGAAATACTTCGCATCGGGCTTCTCGCAGAGGGCATCGTCGCAGCTGAGCAGCAGGTCGAATGGTTCGCCCAACGTCCGCTGAAAATGCTCGAGCGCCCAGGACTGCGCGTTGGTCATGGTGACGAGCTTGAAGCGCTTGCTCAACCGCTGCAGCGCCTCCACCGAATCGGGAAACGCCGGCCATTCCGCCACCGAATCGCGAAAACCACGCGCCAGCGCATCGCTATCGGGCAGGCCAAGCTGCTGCGCCACGATGTGCCAGCACGGCACCAGATCATCGGGATACCACTCGGTCTGGCCACGTTTGCGCGCTGCCCGATACGCGCCTAGAAAATCCTCGTCGGTGACCCTGCTGTCGGGCACCGCCCGGCGCAGGTAGGCAAGCATGCCTCCCTCGAAGTCGATCAACGTTCCGACGACATCGAAAGTGAGCACTTTGAAATCCCGAAGGGCCATGACAACGCTCCTGAATGGTTGGACGCCAGAATGAATCCAAGGGTGGCGGCAAGCCACCTTGCATGGCGTCTAGCTTAGGAGCAGCCACGCCAACGATGGTGCCGATCGCGCGCCACGGCACGGCAGCGAATTGCGTTTTTGCCGAGCTGGCGCACAGATCGTTTGGTGAGCGGCCCTGGGCGACGATACCCGCACCGCGCCTGGTGGTTACCTCCAGGT
The DNA here is from genome assembly GCF_023955645.1 of Ralstonia mojiangensis. NCBI lineage: Bacteria > Pseudomonadati > Pseudomonadota > Betaproteobacteria > Burkholderiales > Burkholderiaceae > Ralstonia > Ralstonia mojiangensis. The sequence goes on from NZ_JAMXHU010000004.1 coordinate 318,055, forward strand.
GCGTACTTGTTGCCGCACAGCGCCGTCCTTACTCTGAGTGCATCGCAACGCATCCGCTTGCCGGCCCGGCAGCGGACATCTCGGAGGTTCCATGCTTCAAACCGCCTGGCTCTGGCTGCTGGCAGCCGGGGCTGTGGAGATTGCCATGGCGGTCTCGCTCAAATTTGCACAGGGGTGGACGCGCCCCATCCCGAGCGTGCTCGGCATCGTGACGGCGCTTGCCAGCGTCTTCCTGCTCACGCATGCCATGCGCGGCCTGCCCGCAGGCACGGCCTACGCCATCTGGACAGGCATCGGCTCAGTGGGCGTGACGGTGCTGGGCATCGTGCTCTTTGGTGAGAGCATGCAGCCCGCGCGCCTGGCCTGCATCGGGCTGGTGATTGCCGGCACCGTCGGCCTCAATTTCTTCAACGCAGCATAAGACCGCATCAGGAGCCCAGCATGACCCGCCTGCTCTATATCGAAGCCTCTCCCATGAAAACGCTGTCCCACTCCATCGACGTGGCAAAGCAGTTTCTCGATGCCTACCGCATCGCGCACCCAGGCCATGAGATGGACACGATCGACTTGTGGAGCAAGGACATCGACCTGCCCGAATTCGACGCCGATATGATCGGCGCCAAGTTTGCGGTCTTGCGCACCCAGAACGCCACGCCGGAACAGCGTGCGCAATGGCAGCGCGCGGTGGCGCTGTCGCAACGCTTCAACGCGGCAGACCATTACCTCTTCTCTGTGCCGATGTGGAATTTTGGGGTGCCCTATCGGCTCAAGCATTTCATTGATGTGGTGACGCTGCCGGGGCAGAACTGGAACTGGTCGCCGGCCACGGGCTATCAGGCGCTGCTCTCGGGCAAGAAGGCGGCGCTCGTCTACGCCAGCGCTGGGGCGTACGCCGCACACACGGAAGGCGTAAGCGAATCGCCGGACGACTTTCAGAAACCTTATCTGCGCCGCTGGCTTCGCTTCCTGGGCATTGAAGACGTGACCGAGATCAGCGCAGCACCCACGCTCACCACGCCCGACGTGCTGGCGGCCGCCAAGGCGGATGCCAAAGCACGCGCCGCCGCACTGGCATCTGCCTTCTGAAGCGCTTACCTGCCGACGGGGTTGACCGCGCCTCAAAGTGTATCTACCATAGTTACACTTTTGCATTCACCACCATGTCCACCAGCAGCCGCTTCGCCGTCGCCGTGCATATCCTCACCCTGCTTGCTAGCGCAGAGGGGCCGGTGCCGTCGTCGCTGATCGCGGGCAGCGTGGGAACCAACCCGGCGCTCATCCGGCGTCTGGTGGCGCAACTGGCCGACGCCGGTTTCGTGACCTCGCAGATGGGCGCGACGGGCGGTGCCACGCTGGCACGGCCGGCAGAGCGCATCACGCTGCTGGACGTCTTTCGTGTGGTGGAATCGCCGGTGCTGATTGCGCTGCCGCCCAATGCACCCAACCCGGCGTGCGAGGTCGGCCGCGAGATCACCGGCGTGCTGGAGCGTGTGACGGAGCGCGCTCAATCCGCGCTGGAAGCAGAGCTTGCCGCGCAAACCATCGCCAGCATCCTCAGCGAGGTAGGACACGCACAACGCCGCCGCCGTCGAGCCTAGCCAGGCCGGCATGTCGGCCTATTTTTTTACCCCTATATGTAACTGTATTAATTACATATAACGTTTCAACCACTCGAACCATTCCATAAGGAGTTGACTATGAAGATCGCAATCATCGGCGCCACGGGGCGCGTGGGCACCCGCCTGATCGACGAAGCACTGCGCCGCGGCCATCAGGTCACGGCCATTGCGCGCACGGCATCCAAGCTGCCCGCACGTGCTGGCCTGACCACCAAGGATGTGGATGTGGCAGATCAGGCTGGGCTCACGGCCGCAATTGCTGGCAACGATGTGGCCTACAGCACGGTGCGCTTTCTGCAGGCAAGCGCCGACCAGATCGTTGGTGCGGTGAAGAAGGCGGCCGTGCCGCGCCTGCTGGTGGTGGGTGGCGCCGGCAGCCTGGAAGTGGCACCGGGCGTCGCGCTGATCGACACGCCGCAGTTCCCCAAGGAGTACTTTGAAGAAGCCTCGGCCGGCCGCGATTTGCTTAACGCGCTGCGCAAGGAAACCGAGCTGAATTGGACCTTCGTTTCGCCGTCGGCCATTTTCGAGCCGGGCGAGCGCACGGGCCACTTCCGCGTCGGCAAGGATTCGCTGCTCGTGGATGCGAACGGCAAGCCCTGGATTTCGATGGAGGACTTCGCCATCGCCTTCCTCGACGAAACGGAAAAGCCGGCACACCCGCGCCAGCGCTTCACGGTCGGTTACTGATCAGCGGCAGAGGGAAGGCACAGCCAGTGCCTTTTCGAAGGAATCGCGGCGCAAGCTCGGGTCTTGCGCGCTCAGGCAATAAGCGCTGCTCCCGACTTCCACACGGGCCTGCCAGCGGCCCGCAGGGCCGCGCGATTCCTCGATCGACCGTGCCGCACGTGGCGCAGAAGCGTCTGGCCCGAATGCGTGACCGGTGCCGTGCGCTGTGCTCTGGGCGATGTTGTCTTCAGCGTGGGATCGCGCTCGCTGGCTGGGTATCAGCGGTGCAGCCAGATCGAGCGTGCGCGCTTCAACTGCATCGGCAGCCGCGGGCACGGCAGACATGGGCTGCTGCACCGGTTCAGCTGAATGCGGGATGGAATCTGTTTGGGGCAACTTCGATGGGGTGCGCGCGCCGCGCTCCGGACGCAGCGCCGACGCCGGCGGAGGCTCGGTGTCAAGCAACCGCCCTTGCAGCATCGGCGGCGCGTCGTGGCGGGCTGGCACCGGACGATCGCGCCACCATGCCAGCAACATCAGATGCCCCAGCACCACCAGTGCCGGGACCACCAACCGCGAGCGGCGCCAATCAATGGCTGGGCGTATCTGCCATGCCGGGAGGCGCATCATCGGGCTCGATCGGCTCGGGCGCGGAATCCAGCGCAGGCAGGCGGATCACGATTGCACAGCCCCGGCCTTCTGCATGGGCCAGGCCGTCTTCGATGGCCACCGAGCCATTTCCCAATTCAACGATACGGCGCACGATCGCCAGGCCCAGGCCACTGCCCTGCGACTGGCTGGTGCGGGGGCGGTAGAAACGCTCGAATACGCGATCGCGCTCGTCGGGCGGAATGCCGGGGCCGGAATCTTCAATGCGCAGCTCGACCATCGGCGTGCCCGCCTGGTCGACACGCTTGACGGCCAGCCGCACCTCGCCACCGTTGGGCGTTTCGCGCACGGCGTTGTCGAGCACGTTTTCCACCAGCGTCGCAGCATCTTCATGTGACACCGACACCCACGCCTGGTTGGCGCCGTCGTACGACAGCGTGATGTTGCGACGCTCGGCGCGCGAGGCCTGCTGGATCACGCCGCTGCGTGCACAGCCCGCCAAGTCGGACAACGCGCCCTGCGCAAGCTGCGCCTCCACACGACGCGCATCCAGCCGCGCAATGGCGAGCAACTTTGCAAGCGACTGCGTTGCGCGTGAAATGCCGCGATCGAACTCGCGCAGCGCGGTAGAACGATCATCTTCGCTATCGGAATGCGACACGACATACGCCTGCGCCTGAATGGCCGCCAGCGGCGTGCGCAGTTCGTGCGCGGCATCGGCGAAGAAACGGCGGTCCGCCTCGATGCCACGACGTACACGCGCGAACAGCCCGTTCAAGGCGTCGACCAGCGGTTTCAGCTCCGCATGTTCCACGCTCTGCACGGGGTCAAGATCGGCGGAATCGCGCGCCTCGACCTGGCGCGTGAGCGTGCGCAGCGGCTTGAGACCCTGGTGCGCCGCCCAACCAACCATCACCATCAACGCGCTCGCCAGGATGGCCAGCGCCACCGCCACCTCTTCGAACAGGTCTCGAATGGCGCGCTCGTACGCGGTCAGGGGCTGCGCCACGGTGGCCGAGATTTTGCCGTCGACGCTGTCGACCGTGTAGCTGCGCCACGGCTTGCCCTCCAGCATGATTTCAACGACGGTGTCGTGCGCCTTGCCGCACGGCATGGTGGGTGCACCCGGGAAGGCGGTGATGACGTGGCCGGCGCGATCGCACAGCACGTAGCGGAATTCGCCCGGCAGGATGTTGGGCAGCGACAGGCCCAACTTGATGTCGGTGAGCCGGCGCAGGAATTCTTCGCGGCGCGGCACGTCGTCCATGTTGAGCGTGGTGAGGTCCGCATAGGCCTGCGCCGACATGCGTAGATCGCTCACCACCTGGCGGCTGTTGGTGCGCGAGATTTCCAGATGCGCGATGACGAGCTGCACCAGCAGCATCAGCACCAGCGCGAGCAGGATCAGCACATACAGGCGGAACGACAGCGAGCGAACCCGCAGGATGGCTGGAACCGCCAGCTTCATTGGGCGGCCCCGCGGTTGCCGCCGATCATGTAGCCGACACCGCGAATGGTCTGGATGGTTTCGTTGCCGAGCTTGCGGCGCAGGTGGTGGATGACGACTTCCAGCGCGTTGGCGCTCACGCTGTCGCCCTCGCGGTAGAGCGCATCCATGAGCGTTTCGCGCGGCACCCAGCGGTGGGCGCGGCGCACAAGTTCAAGTAGCAGTTGGTATTCACGCGGGGTCAGTTCGATGATCTGCCCCTCTTGCGTCACACGCTTCTGCGAGGGCTCGACCACCAAATTGCCGACGTTCCACTGGTTGGTGCTCTGCCCCGCATGCCGGCGCAGCACGGCGCGCAGGCGGGCGATGAGTTCATCCACGGGAAACGGCTTGACGAGAAAGTCATCCGCGCCGGAATCCAGCCCCTTGAGGCGCTCAGACAGCGCATCGCGCGCGCTGGCGATGATGACGGGCACGTCGCTGTGCGCGGCCCGCAGTTCTTCGAGGAAGGTATGGCCCTCACCATCGGGCAGTCCAAGATCGAGCACGATGGCTTCGAAGGTGTTGGTGGTGATCCATTTCTGCGCGTCGACCAGGCGGCGCACCCAGGTCGCGTTGTAGCCGGCCTGACGCAGCGCGCGGGCCAGCGCCGTGCCCAACGGCAAATCGTCTTCGATAAGGAGGATGGCGTTCATGCGCGGGAATCTCGGCGGCGGTAATGACGGTAAACGGACAACCGGCGCGTGGAAAACAGGCGCCGGCGAAGCTCGAAATCTACCGCAACGGACTGAGCTTTGCCTTAAATGTGTGGAGACACGTGACGAGAAAGTCGCCCCGCCAACACATACCGGGCGCGGTTTCAGACGTGCGGCGTGGCGTTTAGCTATCATTCTGAAATTCTGATTGCATTTTCCTTAGCAACACGCGCATGTTCCGCCTCCCCACCACCGCCACCGCCCCGTTCTGCCCATCCGAGGTGCGCGGCACCGTTGCCGTGCCGCCCGGCTTGCCGCTGTGGAAGAAGCTGTTGCGTTTTGCGGGGCCGGGGCTGCTGGTATCGGTCGGCTATATGGACCCGGGCAACTGGGCGACCGACATTGAAGCCGGTTCGCGTTACGGCTATGCGTTGCTGTTCGTGGTCGTGCTTTCGAGCCTGGCGGCCATGGCGCTGCAGTGCCTGTCGGCGCGGCTGGGCATCGTCACCGGCATGGATCTCGCGCGCGCCTCTCGCAACCGCTATCAGCCCGGCGCATTGCGTGTGCAATGGCTGCTGGCAGAGCTGTCCATCATTGCGTGCGACTTGGCTGAGGTGCTGGGCTGCGCGCTGGCCTTCCACCTGCTGCTGGGCGTGCCGATCCTGTGGGGCGTAGCGCTCACCGCGCTGGACACGCTGATCGTGCTGGGCCTGAAGGGCAAAAACTTCCGCCAGCTTGAAGCCATCGTGCTGGGGCTCATTCTCACGATCGGGCTGTGCTACTTCGTTGAACTCGTGCTCATCAAGCCGCACTGGCCGTCGGTGGCAGCCGGGTTGATGCCCTCGTGGCAGGCCGTGAGCCAGCGCGAGCCGCTGTATCTGGCCATCGGCATCCTGGGTGCAACGGTGATGCCGCACAACCTGTATCTGCATTCGTCCATCGTGCAGACGCGCATGACGGCTAGCACCGAGGCGGCCAGGCGCGAGGCAATCGGCCTGTCGCGGCTGGACACCATCGCGTCGCTGAGCCTGGCGCTACTCGTGAACGGCGCGATCCTGATCCTGGCCGCAGCGGCATTCAACGCGCATGGTCACCAGAACGTGGCGGACATCCAGGATGCCTACCACCTGCTGGAGCCCATCGTCGGGACGGCGCTGGCGGGGCTGCTGTTTGGCATCGCGTTGCTGGCGGCCGGGCAAAGCTCCACCTTTACCGGCACCATCGCCGGGCAGATCCTGATGGAAGGATTCCTCGACTTGCGCATCCCGTGCTGGCAGCGGCGGTTGATCACGCGCGCGCTGGCGCTGATCCCTGCGTTCATCGGCGTGGCGATGCTGGGCGACCACGCCATCGGCAAGCTGCTGGTCATCAGCCAGGTGGTGCTCGGCCTGCAATTGCCGTTTGCGATGTTTCCCCTGATCCGCATGACGAGCGATCGCACGCTGATGGGGGTATTTGTTAACAGCCGTTTAACGTCATGGCTCGCGTGGGGATTATTCATCGTCATCAGCATCGCCAATGTGTGGCTGGTGTGGCAGCTGCTGGCTGGCTGAGACGCCCGTTGCGGGATTCCCCCACTAAAAATCCGCGCACGGGGTTGCCTGTCGCCATTAGAATGCGCGCTTTGTTGCGCAATCCGGCCCCGCCCGCGCCCGCATCATCCCGTCGCGCCAGAGGGTCTCTCTTGCCCTGCCTTGAGCGCGAACCTGCCTACCGCTTCCGACCTGCCCGACGCACGCACACCCTCGCGTGACTATCAGGCGCGCCATTTCGTGCCGATGATCATCGCGCTGAGCAAATGCGGTGTGCTCGGCTACGCCTTCGCGATCGTGCTGGGCTGGTCGGTCGGGCTGCTGCATTGGCCCGAGCCGCTGCTCGCGCTGCTCCTGCTGCTGATGGCGATCGTGGTGGTGGCACAGCGGTATCGGCACACCGGCATGTGGGGGCTGCTGGCGCTCACGCACCTGTTGGCAGAGGAGGTGGCCATCATCGCGTTCGGTCATCAGGCGGGGCTCCAATGGGTACTGCCGGCGTTCTATCTGATGCCGCTTGCGACCAGCCCCGCATGGCTCAACCGGCGCGACTTCTGCATCGCCATGGCGTTGTGCACGGCCGGGCCCATTGTCGCGCTGCTGATCGCTCCAGAACCCGCCACGGCAATCCACCACGGCTGGCTGGGGCTGGTGCTTTATCTGCCGATCTGCATTGCCGCAGCCGCCGTCATTCACCATTACCTGCTGCGCGCCATGGCCCGGCACTTTGCGGCCGAACGCAGCCTGGCCGATCGCGCCAACACTGACCACCTGACCGGCATGCTCGCGCGGCAGCGCTTCTTCGAGCTGGGCACCTTTGCCGTCGAACGTGCGCAGCATCATGCCGAGCCGCTGTGCGCGCTGTACCTCGACGTCGATCACTTCAAATCCATCAACGATACGTGGGGACATGCCGCCGGTGACGAGGCACTCGTCGCGCTGTCCAATGCGCTGGCGGGCGTGCTGCGCCCAGCCGACCTGTTCGGTCGTCTGGGCGGTGACGAATTCGCCGTGCTGCTGCCGGGTTGCGGCCTGACCGGCGCGCTGGCCGTGGTGGAGCGGCTCAAGACTGCGGTGGCCGGCACGCAAACGCCCGCGGGGCCGCTGACTGTGAGCGTAGGCGCCGCTCCGCTACGCCCCGGACAGGACTTGGCCCACCTGCTGGCAGATGCCGATCTCGGCCTGATGGAAGCCAAGCGACAGGGCCGCAACCGCGTGTGCGTGCCGACCGACGCGGAGCCGCAAGCAACACTGCGGCAGTAAGGCAGGCACGTTATGTGCGGCGCAGCATCCGTGTTTTCTGCACGGAGATGCCCATGGAGTGGCTCAACGCCCACACCTTCCTGCGCGTGCCGGCCCGCGATTGGGCCGCCGCCGCATTGACTGTGATCGCTGCATACGTATTGCTGTCCAGCGTATTGCACCTGATCTGCAACCGGTTTGACGCGCGCGCGCGCCGTACCGGCTACCGCTTCGACATTCTCGTCACGGCGGTGCTACGCGATACGCATCCGCTGTTCATTGCGCTGGCAGCCTTACTTGCCGGCTCGTACTTCATCGATCTGCCCACGCGCATTGCCAACAAGCTCGACCACATCTGGTTTGTGATCATCGGTTTCCAGATTGCCTTGTGGCTCAATCGCGGCGTGAAGCTGTGGGCGCGCGACCGGCTGTCGACACAGACGCACGCCACACGCAACCCGGTGATCACGTCGATGACCGCGTGGGTGCTGCGGTTCGCGCTGTGGTCGATGCTGCTGCTGGCCATTCTGGCCAACGTGGGCGTGAACATCACGGCCTTCGTCGCCAGTCTGGGTGTGGGCGGCGTGGCGGTGGCGCTGGCAGTGCAAAGCATCTTGAGTGACCTGTTTGCCTCACTCGCCATCGGGCTGGATAAGCCCTTCGAGATCGGAGACTTCATCGTCTTTGAGTCGATTGCCGGCACGGTGCAGCACGTGGGCCTCAAGACCACACGCATCCGCAGCCTGTCTGGCGAAGAGATCGTCGCTTCCAACACGGCGCTGCTCAAGAGCACGATTCACAATTACAAACGGATGTCGGAACGACGCATCGTCTTCGCCTTTGGGGTGACCTACGATGCGCGTGCCGCACAACTGCAGAAGATTCCGGACATCGTGCGCCGTGCGGTAGAAGCCGCCGGCAACACGCGGTTCGATCGCGCGCACTTCAAGGAGTTTGGCGAGAACGCGCTGAACTTCGAGGTCGTGTATTTCGTAACCGATCCGGACTTCAACCTGTACATGGACATCCAGCAGCGCATCAACCTGACGATCCTGGAAGGTCTGGAAAATCTCGGCACCTCGTTCGCGCTGCCCACACGCACGATCCAGCTGGTGCGTCGTGACGGCGAGCCGGTTGAGCCCGAAGACCTGGCAGACCGCAAATCAAACGCAAACACCCAGCGCGTGAGCGCGCGCGCTAGCGGCTGACCGCCACGGGCATGCTCAGGAACGCCGCATCAAGGCTGCGCCATAGCGGCCTTGAGCGCGGCACCATGTCTTGCCGGAAGTACCACCAGAAGTAGCCGCCGACAAAGCGAGGATGGGTGACCGCGAGCCCGTAGTAATGCGCGACGAGCGCCGGCTTGCGTGCGGCATGTCGCGTCCCGACTTCTCCAAAACCCAGCGCGGCATGCGAAAACAGTCCGCCTAGCCTGGTGAACACGGCGCTCCAATCGGGCGGAGGGATCTTGCAGTCGTCTTCATAGAAGCTGATGAACACATAGTCGAGCCCATCTCGCAGGCGCAGCGGCACATTACGTTGCACCCACTCGAACATCCCGCGTGATGGCTGCTCGGCGCAGCCCTCGTTGTAGTACAGCGTGAGCGCTGTACGGCCGCCGCCGGCTTTGATGGCTTCATAGGCGGCCATGGTCTTGTCGATCACGTCACGCGTGGGGCCGGTCCACTCGCCGTTGATCTCGTTACCGATTTCCCAGACATCGACGTTGCTGCCAAGGGTGTGCAGGTAAGCAGCGGCACGCGCACGCAGTTGCTGTGCGGTGTATTGCCGGAGCGAGGAAGAATCCACCAGTTCGCCCATCACATACGCGACGTCCCGGATGGCGGCCACCGCCCCAACGTAATGCGGCGCGTCCATGCCTTCATCAAAGACGACGCGCACCGTGGGCGTGCGCGAGAGATGCGACAGCGCATCCACCACGGCTGGTACGTTGTCCACCGCATCGACCGTCACGCCATACAACGGCGCAGGGCCGACAGGCATGGCGCCTACCGGCCCTGCGGCTTCGGCGGATGCGCTCAATGCCAACATGGCTGCTGCCAGTAACGAGCGCATCCGGCACATCGTCACTTCACCGTGCTGGCGTCCGCCCAGGTGTACCCCATGCCGGTGATACCGGTGATGATGGTCTGGAAGTCGGTATAGCCGGGCGTGCCAAGTTCCGGCTCCAGCCAGAACGGATGGAAGAAGAACGAGGCAAAGCCGTCACGTACCACCTGTGCATACATCGCATTGGTCAAGATGTCCTGTGCGGTGTACGTCAGGCATGACGATGGATCGATATTGCAGATGTTGTATTCCACGTTGCCCAGGTTTTCCGGAATGATGCGCTGGTTGTAGTAGTCCTTCTGAATGATGTAGGGGAAGAACTGGCCGACCGAGAAATCATGTCCCGCGGTGGTCGAGTTCAAGGTCTGCGGGTTGTCCGAGGTGTAATACACCACGCGTTGATACGTGTTTTTGAAGTACTGCGGCACCGCCTTGATGGACAACGGAGACGATTGATAGTGCGGCGCCTCCCAGGCAAACGGCGCATAGCCGTTGAGCTGGAACTCCAGCAGCCCCGAAGACAATCGCCCGGCTGCCCATTGCGTCGAGTCCTCGTTCACAGGCCTGTTCTGCGTGGCGAGCCAGAACTCGAAGTCGTTCGCGCTGACGGCGTTGATGAGGTTCGGGATATTGCTGTACTGGTGCGTGTAGCCGTGCATCAGGATCTTCCCGCCCCGTGGCAACGCATGGTTGAGCGCCGACTTGAGCCCCGTCGCATTGACCAGGTGGATCGTCTGCGACACGCCGCCGTTGTAGACGCCGTTCGGGTCTTTGTACAGCGGGATGGTGGCGATCGAGAACGGAATCTTCTTGCTGTACAGGTAGTCCGTCAGCGTGTTGATGGACGTCACGGTATTGGTGGCGTTGACGTCTTCCAACCGAACCAGCGCGCGGTGCAACGTGGGCGCATTGGTACCCAGGATGTCATGCAGCATGTCGCACATCGCCAGGTAGCGATCGCGTGGCCCGATGTAAGAGAACGGCATGTCGGCCACGTACCAGAAATTGCCCGACCGCATGATGTATGGCGCCGTTTCCTGCGTCACCGAATTGGTGATCGTCACTACGCTGCTGGCCTTGGTGGCATCGGCCACGGAGGTCACGCCGATGTCCGGATCGGCGCTGATGACACCGCTCGTGGCATTGAAGGCGTAGTACTTGGTCATGCTCTGGCTCTTGTACGACACCGTATCGAAGAACCCGGGGTTTGGCGCGCTCGCCGAGGGCGCGGCGTTCATGCCGCGCAGACCGACAAAATTGATGCCGTAGCGCGAGGTGAACGGATACGCCGTGTTCCAGGCAAGTTCCCACAGGTTGTATTTGAACCAAACCACGGTCTTTTGCGTGGTGCTCACATCCGACAGGAACGCCGCCGGTATGGGGTTGTTGTAGTAACTCCCCATGTAAAAGATGGCGGTGTACTGCTCGGTCATGCCGGCCGTGTAGTTCTGCACGGGCAGCAGCGTGATGGTGGTGTTGAAGTGCGCGAGCAGGTTGTACAGCATGATCGCGTACGACTTGCCGAGGTTGGTGTACTGGTCGTTTGGGGGGGCGTCGTACAGCACCAGCATCGGGGCCGGCGTGCTCGTTGTTGTTCCGCCTACTGTCACGCAGATGGGCCCGAGCCCGATCGTGCAGGTGGCGGCCTGTGCCGGCGCTGTCAGCGAAACGCCGAGCAGGCCGCCCGCAAAGACGAGCGCGCACAGGAACTTACGTAGCAATGTCTTCATGATGACTCTCCGACTCATGGCAATCATGGGCGATAGAACGAGCCGTCCGCTTGGCGGTAGAGCCCGAGGTTGAAGTTGGGGCCACGATCGTGGCCACGGTCTGTACCTGTCGTCTCGTTTTCCGGCGTGCCGGGGCGGACTTCGGTCATGACCGCCGGGCGCGGCGGTGGAATGACCTGTCCGTTCTCGTCCATGACGCCGTAACCGTAGGCGCGCGCGCCTCCTGTCACGGGCCTGGGTGTGACTGCTGCCACAACGGTGGGCTGCAGGGGTTCCGCAGCCGTGGCCGTCGCCCTGGAAGACGCGGGCGTTGGGGCTTTTTTGTCGGTGTCGGCGCCGGGGCTACCCTGGTCCGTCGCGCCGGTCACGATGGCAGGTACGCGTCCATCGCCCGACCACGGCGGCGCCACGATCAGCCACCCGGCAACAAGTGCGGAGGCAACCAACACGCCGCCTCCGATTTGCTTCGCTTTCATCAAGCCTCCTAGCCGTTCAGGCGGTGCTGCGTTGACGACCCTTGCGCGGTGGCACGCGCCGCTTCCAGATCGATGATTTCGGCTTCGGTAGCCGGTTTGCGAATGAGTTGGGGGCCGCGCGCCACCATTTGTGGCTGCGTGGTGAAGGCTTTCTTCAGCGCATCGACAATGCGCCGACAGGCGTGGCCGTCGCCATAGGGGTTGTGAGCCTGCGCCATGCGCTCGTATTCGGCGGCGTTATTGAGCAGCGCTTCTGCTTCATCGACGATGCGTTGCGTATCGGTGCCGACCAGCCGCGCGGTGCCCGATGCCACGGCCTCTGGCCGCTCGGTGGTATCACGCGTCACCAGCACCGGCTTGCCCAGCGCGGGCGCCTCTTCCTGAATGCCGCCGGAATCGGTGACGATCAGGTAGGCGCGGTCCATCAGGTAGACGAACGGCAGGTAGTCCTGCGGCGCAATCAGATGAACGTTGTCGTGGCCGGAGAGGATGGCGTTGACCGGCTGCTGCACGTTCGGGTTCAGGTGCACCGGATACACGACCTGCACATCCGGATGACGCGCCGCCAGCAGGCGCAGCGCCACGCAGAAGTTCTCGAACGGCTCGCCGAAGTTCTCGCGGCGATGGCCCGTCACCAGGATCATTCGCCGGCCCGCTTCCAGGAACGGATAGCGCGCCGCCATCTGCGCTGAAAGCGTGGCGTCGTCGTCCAGCCGTTGCTTGACGGCCAGCAGCGCATCGATGACGGTGTTGCCGGTAAGCGTGACCTGCTCTGGGTCGATGCCCTCGTCCAGCAGGTTCTGGCGCGATTCGGCCGTGGGCGCGAAATGCCAGGTCGTCACAGAATCGGTAACACGCCGGTTCAACTCTTCCGGCCATGGCGACCAGATGTTGCCGGTGCGCAGACCCGCTTCCACATGCCCGACCGGAATGCGCCGGTAGAACGCCGCAAGGCTTGCCGCCAGCGTGGTCGTCGTGTCGCCGTGGACGAGCACGGCATCGGGCTTGTAGGCATCGAGCACGCCGTCGATGCCGCCCAGCACGTTCGACGTGATGTCGGATAACGTCTGCCCAGGCCGCATCAGGTTGAGGTCAAACTCCGGCACGATGCCGAAGAGTTCCAGCACCTGATCCAGCATCTGCCGGTGCTGCGCACTCACACACACCGCCGACTCAAAGCCTGCCTCGGCCTGCAATGCCTGCACCAGCGGCGCCATCTTGATGGCCTCCGGGCGCGTGCCGAACACGGTCAAAATTTTCCCTGTCATGATTCCCCCCAAGTCATCTGCATCGGCGCATGCGAAGCGCGACGACGAACGTGTCGCTTCTGACGCCGGCACAGACTTCGCCAATGAGCGAAGGCCGTGCCAAGCGTCCCGCTTTGACTCGCCATGGCGCTGCGACGCCATCCTTCGGACGCCGCTGCCATTTCTCTTTGTTACCCGTTTCCCTCGGCGGTCAAAAACGTTTCATCTGCGACACCTCTGACTGGGGTCTGCTTGAATCCAGGGTTGCTTAGAACCAAAGAATGGCTCGCGCGACCACCCCCTTTGCTCGATCCGCATGCGTCAATGGCAAGCGGTATTGCACGGTCAAATCCAGCCAACTGGCCGGCGCTGCGTAGTGCGACTCCCGAAACCAGTAGCGGAAGTTGATGCCTGGGCCAACACCAAGCGCGAGCCGCTGGCCGATCGCCTTGTTGTCGTGATCGCCCGCCAGAACGATATGCGGATAGACCGTCAGGCGATCGCTGATCGAGTTGAGCAACCACGTGTGTCCGTAGCGCATTTCCGTGCTGACGATCATGCGGCCCTGGTTGAGGAAGTACGCGCCCTCGCCATACACCTGCCACGTCTGCCAGCGCGGCTTGGTGACCTGCAGGTCGAGCCCCTGATCGGTCGAAAAGCCGATGCGTAACAACGTATCGTTGGTGGTCAGTTGCCCGATGCGAAAGAGACGCTCGGCGGTGAACACCAGGTTGATGTCCTTGATCGGCTTGTAGCGTGCGCCCACCGAGCCCTGCACGGTGGGCAGGCCGGTGTTGCCGTTGCGGTCGTACACGCTGTCGTAGCCACGCGCGAAGAGCTGGAAGATGCTGCCGTCTCGATAGCCGATGCCCGGCGGCTGCCAGTACACCTCCGCGCCCACCTGCCCTGCGCTCACTGTATTGGGCAACCCGAACGCCGACGTTTGATACGCGCCCGACACCACCATGCCGACGGTGCGCTGCATCTGTTCGACTTCACGCCGGTAGCCGAAACGGCGGTCTGGCTGGAGGCGGTCGTCGCCATTGCCACCGGTGTCGCTCTTGGCATCGGCGTCGGCATGGTCGAGGCTTTCCCGGAAGAGCTTGATGGCGGTCGGGTTGTCGCCCAGGCGCTTTGCTGCGTAGGCGGCATCGGCGTAGTGGGTCCAGGTGCCCTCGCCCGTGGCGAAGCCACGCTGGAACGCTGCCAATGCAGCGCGGTCGTCGCGCGCACGCAGGTGGCTGTAAGCCTCGTTCAACTCTCGCTGGCCGATCACGCGCGGATCATTGGCGGACGTGGCGTCGCCCTGCGCTTCGGGCGCCATCGCCTGGGCAAGCAGCGCCTTCGCGTAGCGCTGGCGCGCCGGATCCGTAGCGTGATCGACGGCCAGTGTGGCAGCCTGGGTTGCGCCATCCCGATCGCCCAATTGCAAGCGTGACTGCGCCAGGCGCACCTGCACGTCGGCATCGGGGTCGTCCTTCATGCCGCTGAGCGCATCGATGGCAGCCTGCGGATGCTTGGCGGAGTACGCGCTGTCCGACCACGCCAGATGCAGGTTGCGTTGCTCCTGCGCGGTCCAGTCGGTGCCTTGCACGGCGTGCGCAAAATCCTGCTCGGCCACAGCGGGGTCATTTGCTTTCTGCGCCAGGAACCCGTGCTGCGCGTACACGCGTGGCTCATCGGGATACTTCCGCAGCAGCGCGTCGGCCTGCGCGCGTGCCGCATCCAACTGGCCCTTGCGCGTAAGCACATCGAGTAGCAACAGGTTCAGTTGCAGGCTGTCAGGCTGCACAGCCAATGCCGCGCGCGTGGCGGCCTCGGCATCGTCGAGCTTGTTTGCATCGATGGCGTGATAGGCGCGATCGGCGCGAAAGTAGGCGTCGGGCTGCAACGGCGCTGGCTGCTCTGCCAGTGATACGCCATGACACAGCGCCCACACTGCCGCTGCAATCGGCCAGCGCAGATGGCGCACGGTTAAACGGTTGGCTCTCTCGTGTGTCATGCCACACCTCCCGCAACAGATGGATTGGGCCGCGGGTCCGGCCCATGAGGCAGGTCCGGCGGCACAGGAATCGGGGGGATGGTGGAAACCTCGGGTGCGGGTGCCGTGCCGGCTGCAACACCTGGGCCGGCGCCCGTCATGGATTCGACGGCCAGCATGGCCGAATGTGCCGCCGGGCCAAACACGACCGTCGCACGGCGGTTGGGATCGGCCATCTGCGCCAGCTCGGCCGACATCTCGTGGTCGCACGCCATGAAGCATGCGACCTTGCGGCCCGCAGCACGCGCCAGCTCTTCCAACGCTTCGCCGTCGGGCAACTCCGACACGGCGATGTTGAGCGAACCGTCTTCGCCAATCGAGAACGGCACCACGTGATGCCGCACAGCCAGGTCGCGCGGCAGGCAATCGGCCAGCGCGCCCAGCACGACGTTGGTCAGACTCACGCGCGGCAGGTCGACCTGCTCGGCCAGCGCATCGGCCAGCGTGTCGGGCGTCACCAGGCCCTGCTCGACCAGCACCTGCCCGAGACGCCGCCCAGTTTGGCTCTGGATGGCAAGCGCCGCGTCCAACTGCTCCTGCGTGAGCACTTCCCACTTGACCAGCGTTTCGCCCAGCTTGCAGCGCGTGCGGCCGAGCGCGTCGTTCGACAGATAGGTGTGCTGCGTCTTGTCCCAGGCGATGGGCTTGCCGGTCAGGCAGTAGATCAGGAAGATCTTCCACGCCCGGCATACCGAGAAGAAGTTGATGAAGTTGTTCACGACGAGCCTGGGCAGACACAGCACGCCTTGCAGCGGGCCATTGAGCCGACCGACAAAGTACACGCGCTGCGCCAGCCGGTTGAACAGCAGCGCGGCATTGACAGCCAGCAGGTCCTGCATCCAGAAGCTGCCGACCACGAACGTGCCATCCGGAATCGTGACCACGCCTTTTGCCATCAGCGCCCCAAGCGCCAGATAGTTGAGCGAGAGCACATACGCCAGGATCGAGAACAGCGCCGTCAGCACGCCCTTGCGGTCGCGGAAGAACATGTAGCGCGTGATGAGATTGCCGTTCCAGCCCATCTGCAACCAGCCCTGGAACGCAATGCCGAGCACCCAGCGTGCGCGCTGGCGATACGCCGTGCGGAACGTGCTCGGAAAGTATTCGCGCGTGGCCAGGAGTTGCGGACGCATGCCCTTGCGCCGCCCCAGGTGCCAGCGTGTGCGCGTCTTGCCCGCGGCGTCTTCGGCCGGCGCTGCGTTCTCGCAGATCGGGAAATGCACGAACGCTTCGCGCATGCCCAGTTCGCGCAGGCGGAAACTGAAGTCGTAGTCTTCCGTGAGCGTGCTGGTGTTGAACGGAGAATCGCCGCGCACCTTCATCACGGCTTCGATCGCACGGCGGCTATAGCACAGCGCCACGCCCGCCCCGGGCACCGTGCCGGTCAGCGCCTGACGCGCCACCAGGTCTTTCTGGTGCGTCTCGGAAAAATCATCCATGTACGTACCGGCCACCCACTCGTACCACTTGCGTTCAAGCGATAGCACCGGCAACTGCACCAGATCCTGATCGATGATGAAGTAATTGAAGTACTTCAGCTCCAGCGGGTGGATCACGTCTTCACAGTCGTGCATGATCACGCCGGCAAAGCGGATGCCGTGCCCCGCCTCGTGCCGGATGATGGTCTGGATGATGGTGTTCAGGCAGTCGGCCTTGCATGTCGGGCCATCGTGCGTGACGGCAGCGCGCACCACGCGGCCCGGATAGCGGCGCACCATGCGCTCGACCTCGGTGGTGGTCTCCGCATCGTTGCGGTAGGCGCCGGCAAAGATGATGAAGCGCGTGTACTCCATCGTCGCCAGGGTGTTCTCGACCATCTTGGCGATGACGTCGTACTCCTTCCACGCCGGCACCATGATGGCGAGCCATTGCTCTTCGCGCTCACGCAGCGACTGCGCCGAGATCGTGACGGGAGTGCGGCCACGCTGCGGCCAGAGCCACAGCTCCCGCACCCAATAGAAGGCATCCAGGAAAAAGTCGTCGGCGGTACTGATGAAGATGACGAGCGTGGTCGCCACCGTCAAGGTGTTGAGCAACGCGAGGTAAAGGTCCCATGGCAGATCGCTCATGGCTGCCCCCCCGCTCCCACCCTATGGGCGCGTTGCCAGTGTCCGGCGTACCCCCCGCCTTGCGCTGTGGCACTCATGCTTCTCCCCAAAGGTCTTCTTCGACGTCCGACGCAACCGCTTTGCGCCGTGACATCCGGCCCGATCGCCTGCTGCCAATCGGTGGATGTGTCGCTCTCTAGCCTGCTTCTCGCGAGGGGGAACGCGAGGACCATACCAACACCCGCCGAGGCGCGCGGTTATGCGGTGCAGTGCACCACGTACGCCTTCAGACACGTGTCGGACACGCAGGGTTGTTGCATGAGTGAACGCAAGACGGGCGTGACGAGCGTCGCTAGATCGGCGCCACGGCATGCAATGTCATCTGATGCGATGGGGTATTCGTCCAGGCAGCGGGCAGGCCTCCCTACAAATGACGGAGGCGCGGAGCGCCCGAGTGCAGGGTGTTTGGGTTAAGCGAGCGGGGGCCCGCCTGAACGGCACGGTGCGCAGATTGCGGTATGCGTGGCCGCTCGCAACGGGCAGCGGGTTGCAAAGCCTTATGCGCAAAGGATCTGCCGGAAGATTCGCAAGCCGCGGGCTGCCCGCCACGCAGTCTCGCTATGTGTGCGCGACGTTGCCGGGCGAATGGACGCCCGGGCTGACAACAGCGACCCAAGCAATTCTGCAAATCGGTTACAGCACTGAAACACAAAGCCGCGCTCTGGGCGCGGCTTGTTGGATTGAACGTATCGGCCTGTGCGTCAGAACTGTTCCCAGTCGTCTGCATCGTTGGAGACAGCAGCCAAGGCAAGCTTGCCGGGCTTGGGGGTGGCTGCCGCGGCAGGCGCTGCCTTCGCGCTCTGAACAGGAACAGCGGCTGGCTTGACCGGCGCAGCCGGGCGCTTGCGTGCCGCGCGCGACGTCGCCGCGACAGGTTTGCGTGCGGCCGGTTTAGCGACCGGGCTGGAAGCGGTCAATACGGCCGATGCAGCCGAAGCGGCAGACGCCGCCTTTGCAGCCACGGGCGCCAGCACAGGTTCGGCGCGCACACCCGCCACCGGCAAGCGGAACGACGCCACCGCCTCGCGCAGCACGCCGGCCTGCTCTTCCAGCGATTGCGCAGCAGCGGCTGCCTCTTCCACCAGCGCGGCGTTCTGCTGGGTCACCTCGTCCATCTGCGTGACGGCCTGGTTGACTTGCTCGATGCCGGCGCTTTGCTCGTCCGATGCCGAGCTGATCTCGCCCATGATGTCGGTCACGCGCTTGACTGCCACAACCACTTCGTCAATCACCGCGCCGGCCTCGGTGACCAGCGTTGAGCCGTTCTCAACGCGGCCCACTGAATCGCTGATCAACTCCTTGATCTCCTTGGCCGCCGTGGCCGAGCGCTGCGCCAGGCTGCGCACTTCACCGGCCACCACCGCAAACCCACGGCCCTGCTCGCCAGCGCGCGCAGCTTCCACTGCGGCATTCAGGGCGAGGATGTTGGTCTGGAAGGCAATGCCTTCGATCACGCCGATGATGTCTGCGATCTTCTTGCTGCTGTCGTTGATGCCCGACATCGTCTCGATCACGCGGCCCACCACCTCACCGCCCTTGACGGCGATATCCGAAGCGTTGCCCGCAAGCTGGCTGGCCTGGCGTGCGTTGTCGGCGTTCTGGCGCACGATGCTGGTCAGCTCTTCCATGCTCGATGCTGTTTCTTCCAGCGACGACGCCTGTTCTTCCGTGCGTTGCGACAGATCCATGTTGCCGGCCGCAATCTGCTTGGTGGCGCTGGCAATGGATTCGCTACCGCCGCGCATCGTCACGATGGTACGGATCAGCCCGTTCTGCATGTCGATGAGACCTTGGGTGAGCGCGCCCATTTCGTCCTTGCTGCTGACGGTGATGTGCTCGGTCAGGTTGCCCTGCGAGATCGCGCTGAAATGTCTCAGCATCTTCGACAGCGGCACCGAAATCGCGCGGTGCAGGCCGAAT
Organism: Ralstonia mojiangensis; assembly: GCF_023955645.1. Lineage (NCBI taxonomy): Bacteria > Pseudomonadati > Pseudomonadota > Betaproteobacteria > Burkholderiales > Burkholderiaceae > Ralstonia > Ralstonia mojiangensis. The sequence goes on from NZ_JAMXHU010000004.1 coordinate 337,460, forward strand.
GCGCAGCCCAGTGCCGCCGCAATGCCCACCACGATGGCGCCAATGATCAACATCAGGAACCCGTGCGAGCGGGCGACCGCACCTTCGTAGGCAGTCTTGGCCTGCTCAGCCTGGCTGCGATCCAGTGCGTCCACGGCAGCAGACAGTGCCACGAACTGCGGCGGAATGATGGTCATCACCACCTTATCTGCGGCAGCGGTATCGTGCGCCCGCAGGGCGTTCATCAGCGGTTCAACACCATCGCGGAACAACGCTGCGCGCTTGGCCTCAACGTCGGCGGCCAGGCGCGCTTCCTCCGCGTTCATGGGCAGCGCCTTGTATTGCTTCCACGCACCCTCAGACTTGGCGCGGTAAGCGTTGGCCTTTTCGATGATGGCCGGCACGTCGGCCGCATCCGGATGGAAGACCGCCCGATCCAGCGTCGTACGCACGATCGCTGCGTTCAGCTGTGCCTTGCCCATCAGCGATGCCGAAGCAAGCTGATTGGTGTAGATCTCGTTGATATTCGCGTCGGATGCGCGCATCCCGATCACGCCAATGGTGCCGGTAATCGCCAGCAGCAAGGCGAGCAGCGTCAGCGCTGCATTGAGACGGAAACGGATGGAAAGTCGATTGAGCATGGGAATCACCGCGGGGTTATCGCCTCCGCTATATCGGTCGGCCCGCGCCGTTTCTGAAGCCGGCGCGGGCGCTCCCATGTCAGATGTGGCTAGTAAGGCACTGCCATGTTGTTTTCGATGCGGGCGCGATCACCCACGCGCAGTCCGTTCGGGTTGTTCTGTGTAAGCGTGACGCGCGAGTTGTCGTTCAGGCGCATGGTCACGCGATAAGTCTGGCCGACCACCGTGTTGCCTTCCACGGCGTTGCCCGCCATGGCGCCCGCCACCGCACCGCCGATGGTGGCCACGGTGTTGCCGCGCCCGCCGCCAACCTGGTGGCCAAGCAAGCCGCCCACCACGCCGCCGAGTACCGCACCTACGCCGCTAGACTGGCCGCGCACGGGCACCGACTCGACGTATTCAACAACGCCGTAGCGGTTATCAGCGGGCGCTTGATAAGACTGATCGCCGTTGTTCGGATACGGCGAATAGTTCGGTTGCGAGTAAGTCGGCTGGGGCTGCGAATAGGTCGGCGCCGGCTGCTGCGGATAGGGCTGCGGCGCGTTCGGGTCGTAGCTGCCGTAGCCGTTGTTGTACGTGGTGTCGTAACCGCTGCTGTAGGTGGTCGGGCCGATGCTGTTGCCGTAGGCATTGCTGCCCGCGGCATAACCCGCGCCATAGCCCGCGCCGTAACCGGGGTACGCCGGCGCTGTCACGCAGCCTGTCAGCGCCGCTGCCACGGCAGCCAATGTGGCCACTGTCACCCAACGCGCTACGCGCCCTGTACGGTCCGACTTGTTCGTTGCTCGCATGATGAATCCCGTCTTGTGAACGAGGCGTCTGGGCCGGACCAGCAGTCTGCTCTGCGGCCTGCAGCCATGCGCCTCTTGCCGCAAAGTCTATGCCGCACGCCTGCAAACCCGTGCAACCAAATCCGCTCATCGGTAACGGGGTGTAACCGCATGGCGGCCATGGCTTCCAGCACGGCTGTGGGGCACGCGTTATCATCGCCAAGCGCCGTGCTGCGCACCTCCTTGCCGACCGGGCCTTGCCCCATTCATGCGGCCCGCCTCCTCTCCTGACCATGCAACCGAACCTGCTGCTCCTCATTGCGATGACGCCCGAGAACGTGGCGCAGATCGCTGAACATTTTCACGTCATCCATGCACCGACCCGCGCCGAACGCGATGCCGCCATCGCGCGCGACGGGCAAGATGTCCGCATCGTGCTGACCAATGGCTCGACGGGCCTGACGGGAGCGGAAATTGCCGCGATGCCCAAGCTGGAACTGGCCTGCGCATTGGGCGCTGGCTACGAGAACATCGATTTGGAGGCCGCCCGCGCACGTGGCGTAGCGGTGGCCAACGGCGCCGGCACCAACGACGCCTGCGTGGCCGACCACGCCTTTGGCTTGCTGCTGGCGACCGTGCGTGGCATTCCTAAGCTGGATCGTTCCACACGCAACGGCGTCTGGCGCGACGACATTCCGCTGCAGCCCGGCGTATGCGGCAAGCGCCTGGGCATCGTTGGTCTGGGCACCATCGGGCTGCAGATCGCGCGCCGCGCTGCCGGCTTCGACATGCAGATCGGTTATCACAACCGCAAGCCGCGCGACGGCGTGTCATACCGCTACTTCGATGCACTCGAGGACATGGCTGAGTGGGCCGACTTCCTGATCGTTGCCACGCCGGGCGGCGCGCAGACCAAACACCTCGTCAACCAGACGATCCTGGAAGCGCTGGGCCCGAACGGCTACGTGGTCAACATTGCGCGCGGCAGCGTGGTCGATACGGCGGCGCTGGAAGCGGCCATCCGCTCGGGCAAGCTGGGTGGCGCTGGGCTGGATGTGTATGAGAGCGAGCCCAAGCCGCCGGCCGGGCTGCTGGACCTGGAGCAGGTCGTGCTGACGCCGCACATCGCCGGCTGGTCGCCGGAATCGGTGCAGGCTACGGTGGATCGCTTTCTCGAGAACGCCCGCGGGCACCTGGCGGGCACAGGCGTGGTGTCCCCGGTGTAAACCAGGGACACGTCAATCACGCGATTACGACGCCGGACGCTTCATCTGGCAAGACGTCGGCTGGGCCGCAAGGTGCGGTTCCAGCGTGACGTCGGTACGCCAGCCGTAGCCGGTGTTTTCCTGGTCGTACTTGATCTTCTTGCCGTCGGCCTTCACCCAGGTGGTCACGTACAGCGTCTGCTGTGCCTGGTGATCGGTCTTGCGCATCTCGATCGGGCCGTTGAGGCCGTCGACCGTCATGCCTTCCATCACCTTGGCCACCTTGGCAGGCTCGGCTGAACCGCTGGTCTTGATGGCTTTGGCCAGGAAGGCGATGCCGGTGTAAACGTCAGCGTTGAAGAAGTCGTCGTTGTACTTCTTCTTGAAGCCGTCAAGCACGGCGCTCGTTTTCGCGTTGCCGTCGTTCGGCGCGAAGTAGCTGATGACCTTCACGCGATCCGCGCCTGAGGCCCCCATCGCCGTAGGCACACCGGTGGTGCCGGCGTAGTACGTATAGAAATTGGTGGTCAGGCCCGCATCTTTCGACGCGCGGATCAGCAGTGCCAGATCGCTCCCCCAGTTGCCCGTGATGACCGTATCGGCGCCCGATGCACGAATCTTCGCGACATACGGCGAGAAGTCCTTCACTTGCGCAAGCGGGTGCAGATCTTCACCCACCACCTGGATGTCCGGACGCTTGCGCTTGAGGTATTCCTTGGCCGCGCGCGCCACCTGATGGCCGAACGAGTAGTTCTGGTTCAGCAGATAGACCTTCTTGATGTTCTGGTCCTTGGCGAGATAGCTCGTCAGGGCCTCCATCTTCATGTCGGAGTTGGCGTCCAGGCGGAAGTGCCAGTAGTTGCACTTGCTGTTGGTCATGTCCGGATCGACCGCCGCGTAGTTGAGATAGATGATCTCTTTGCCGGGGTTGCGGTCGTTGTACTTGGCGATGGCGTCCTGCAGTGCCATGCCCACGCTGGAGCCGTCGCCCTGCGCAACGTAACGGATGCCCTGGTCGGTGATCTGCTTGAGGATCGTCAGGCTTTCTTGCGGCGATACCTTGTTGTCAAAACCGACGACTTCGAACTTGGTGCCGTTGCCGCTCCAGTTCTGCTGGTTGGCCAGGTCGGCCGCATATTGCCAGCTGCGCAGCTGGTTCTGGCCCAGCGCGCCCATCAGCCCGGACAGCGGATCGATCCACGCGATCTTGACGGTCTCGGCGTGGACGGTGCTCGGGCAAAATGCGCCTGCGAATGTGCCAACTGCTGCCGCCGCGCACAGCGCGAGTCGGAATGCCTTCATGCAAATGTCTCCTGATGTCTTATCGTTTGACGCCGTGCAGAAGGCATCGTCGAGCATGGTTTTGCACAAAACCGCAAACCGAGGCTTGCAGCAGCTCGATCCTTCCATACACAAACGTATGTGCATGGTAGGAGTGCGTTTGTTGCCGTGTCAACCCGCGCAAACCTGGGGGCCTCAGCACGATTTAAGCGCTGGACAGGCCCGCCAGCGGGGCTAGAATCCGCCTTCATGCCAAAGCCATCCCTGCAGATCGACGAACACGACGAAGCCGTCGAGGTCGATGCCGATTCCGCCTCCCCTGCCACACCGCGTGCACAGCTCACGCCCGACGACTGGGTTCGCGCCGCCACCGATCTGCTCGTCACCAAAAGCATTGATGCCGTGCGCGTGGACGTGCTCGCCAAGCAGCTGGACGTGACGCGCGGCAGCTTCTACTGGCACTTCAAGAACCGAGACGATCTGCTGCACCAGGTATTGCAGGACTGGAGCGAGCGCACGCGCGTGGGCCCCAAGCTGGAGCGGCAAAATCCGTCGGTCCAGGGGCTCGTGCGCGATTTGCTCGCACTGCCGTTTCGCGGACGCAGCGCGCGCCGCACGGCCATGATCGAATTCGCCATCCGGGCCTGGGCGCGGCGCGACCCGATGGCGCAAGAGGCTGTCGAAGCCGTCGACGAGCATCGTATGGATTACTACGTCCAGCATTTCCAGGCGATCGGCTTTACGCGCAAGGATGCCAAGACGCGCGCCTTCATGCTGTACGCCTACCAGCTGTCGGAGGCCACGCTCTGGCACCAGGGCAGCAAGCCCGACAAGGACGCGCGCCGCCGCTTCTTTGAAGACACGCTGCTCGCCGGCGCACCGCAAGAAGACTCGGCCGCACCTGTGCGGGAATAAATCGTGCTGCATCGGGCGCATTCCACTTTGAGTGCGCCGCGATGCCCGAATCGCCAGCCTTCCACACATCCGACCTGCCCGGCCGGCTCGATCGCCTGCCCTGGAGCCGCTTTCACACGCGCGTGGTCATTGCGCTGGGCATTACGTGGCTGCTCGACGGCCTGGAGGTAACGCTGGCCGGCGCTGTGGCCGGCGCGCTCAAGCAAAGCCCATCACTGCATCTCACCAACGCGCAGGTTGGCATTGCCAGCAGCGCATACCTGGTCGGTGCGGTGTTCGGCGCACTGCTGTTCGGCTGGATGACGGATCGACTGGGCCGCCGCAAGCTGTTCTTCATTACGTTGGGCGTCTACATCCTGGCCACGCTGGCGACAGCGTTTTCGTGGAGCTTCGCCAGCCTGGTCGTGTTTCGCGTGCTCACAGGCGCAGGGATCGGCGGTGAATACGCGGCAATCAACTCAACCATCCAGGAGCTGACACCGGCGCGCGTGCGCGGCTGGACGGATCTCGCCATCAACGGCACGTTCTGGGTTGGTGCCGCGTTGGGCGCGGGAGCATCGTTGTGGCTGCTGGACCCAGCGCACATGAGCCTCGATACCGGCTGGCGGCTGTGCTTCTTCATCGGCGCCCTGCTGGGGCTCATCATTCTGGTGATGCGTTTCTGGATTCCGGAGAGCCCGCGCTGGCTCATCACGCGCGGCCGACACGAAGAAGCGCAGGCCATCGTGGGCGATATCGAGAACGAAATCGTGGCGCGCGGCCATCGCTTCGATACCGCGCCGCTGCCTGCATTGCGCATGCGCAGCCGCGGTCATCCACGCTTGATGGAAGTCGCGCGCGTGCTGTTCGTGCAGCACCGGCAACGCGCGCTGGTGGGCCTCGCGCTGATGGCAGCGCAGGCGTTTTTCTACAACGCGATCTTTTTCACCTACGCCCTGGTGCTGACGGATTTCTATGACGTGCCCGCAACGAAGGTCGGCACGTACCTGCTGCCGTTCGCACTGGGCAATTTTCTCGGGCCGCTGCTGCTTGGGCGGCTGTTTGACGTGGTGGGCCGGCGCACGATGATTGCCACGACCTATGCAATCAGCGGCGTGCTGTTGCTGGTAAGTGGCGCGCTGTTCAAGGCGGGTGTGCTCGATGGCACCACACAGACCATCGCGTGGACCGTGGTGTTCTTCTTTGCATCGGCCGCCGCCAGCTCGGCATACCTGACGGTGAGCGAAACCTTTCCGCTCGAGGTGCGCGCGCTGGCCATCGCGCTATTCTATGCCGTAGGCACGGGGCTTGGAGGCGTGGCCGGGCCTGCGCTGTTCGGCTGGCTGATCGATACGCACTCGCGCGGTGCCGTGTTCGGCGGCTATGCGTTCGGCGCGGTGCTGATGCTGCTTGCGGCCGCGGTGCAGGCTTGCTGGGGGACGGCAGCCGAGCGCAAACCGCTCGAACATGTGGCTGCGCCGCTGTCGGTTGACGACAGCCCGGCTTGATCTACGCCAAACCGGCGCCACGTGCGTCGTCGCCGGTCGCCTATATACTTTCGCGCAGCGCTTTCCCGTGCATTTCCCGCTTATTGGAGACACCCATGCCTGACGCGACTTACGACAACCAGAATATCTTCGCCAAGATCCTGCGCGGCGAGCTGCCCTGCATCAAGGTGTACGAAGACGACCACACGCTTGCCTTCATGGACATCATGCCGCAGGCCGACGGCCACGTGCTGGTGTTGCCCAAGGAAGGCGCGGCAGAGCTGTTCGACCTGTCCGATGACGCTGCATCGGCCGCCATCCGCACCACGCGCAAGCTGGCGCGCGCCGTGCGTGCTGCGTTCACGCCGCCGGGCATCGCGGTCTTCCAGCTCAATGGCAGCGCTGCCGGCCAGACGGTGCCGCACGTGCACTTTCACGTGCTGCCGCGCTACAGCGATACCCCGCTGCAACCGCACGCCCGGGTGCAGGCCGACAGCGACAAGCTGAAGGCCCACGCAGACAAGATCATCGCCGCACTGCAAGCCGAATAAGCGCCGCCGTTACGGCGCAGCAGACGGCACTGCCGAATCTGCCTGCGCCGTGGCGCCCGCCCGTCCATCCCCCCGTCGATAGGCAAGCCGATACAGCACCGGCAACACCAGCAGCGTCAGCGCCGTCGACGACAGAATCCCGCCGATCACCACCGTCGCCAGCGGACGCTGCACTTCCGCGCCCGTGCCGGTTGCCAGCGCCATCGGCACGAAGCCGAGCGACGCCACCAGCGCGGTCATCAACACCGGGCGCAAGCGTGTGAGCGCGCCCTCACGCACCGCCGCGTCGACCGACTTGCCGTTCTCTCGCAGGCTGCGGATAAAGCTCAGCATCACCAGCCCGTTGAGCACCGCCACGCCCGACAGCGCGATGAAGCCCACCGCCGCTGAAATCGACAGCGGAATACCGCGCAACGCCAGCGCCAGAATGCCGCCCGACAGCGCGAACGGAATACCGGAGAACACCAGCAAACCGTCCTTCAGGTTGCCGAACATCATGAACAGCAGCGTGAGCACCATGCCCAGCGCCAGCGGCACCACGACCTGCAGGCGCTCGGTGGCCGACTGCAACTGTTCGAACTGCCCGCCCCACGCCATCCAGTAACCGGCCGGCAGACGCACCTGCGCATCGAGCACCGCCTGCGCTTCTTCGACGAACGAGGCGATGTCGCGCCCACGCACATTTGCGCTGACGACGATGCGGCGCTTGCCGTCTTCGCGGCTGACCTGGTTGGGGCCGGTGACTTCGTTGAGCGTGGCCACATCGGACAGGGGCACGTAGCCCTGGCCATTGGGTAACGCCAGCGGCAAGCGGCCCAGGGCAGCCGGGTCGCTGCGTGAGGTTTCTGGCAGGCGCACGACAATGCCGAAACGACGGTCGCCCTGGAACACCATGCCCGCGTCCTTGCCGCCGATGGCAGCGGACACCGTGTCCTGTATCGCGCCGATGGAGAGGCCGTAGCGCGCAGCCTTGTCACGATCGATGTCGACGTTCAGGAAAGGCAGTCCGCCGGTCTGTTCGATCCTCACCTCGGTGGCGCCGGCCAGCTTGCCGAGCTGCGCGGCAATGATCCTAGCCTGCGCCTCAAGCACGCCCATGTCATCGCCGAAAAGCTTGACAGCCACGTCGCTGCGCACGCCCGAGATCAGCTCGTTGAAGCGCAGCTGAATCGGCTGCGAGAACTCGTACGCATTGCCGGGCAGTGCTTCCACCGTGGCACGAATGTCGGCGAGCAACTGATCCCGGTTGCGGCGTTTTCCGTCGGGGCCAGCGGGCCAGTCGCGCTCTGACTTGAGCATGATGTAGCCGTCGGAGATGCTGGGCGGCATCACGTCGGTCGCGACTTCGGCCGTGCCGGTGCGCGCGAAGACACGCTCGATCTCGGGAAACTTCGCCTTCAGCGCGCGCTCGATCTGCATCTGCATGTCCAGAGATTGCGCTAGGCCCGTGCCCGGCACGCGCATGGCCTGGATGGAGAAATCGCCCTCGTTCAGGTTCGGGACGAACTCCGCACCCAGGCGCGTGGCTGCCACCAGCGAGACCGAAACAGCCACCGCTGCAAACGTCAGCACCACGGCCGGCGCGGCCAAGACACGCTCGAGCAACGGCGCGTACATGCGGCGCGCCCAGCCCATCAAGCGGTTCTCCTTCTCGGCGACGCGCTCGCCAATGAACAAGGCCACGGCAGCCGGCACAAACGTGATGGAGAGAATCATGGCCGCAGCCAGCGCCAGCACCACCGTGATCGCCATCGGGTGGAACATCTTCCCTTCCACTCCCGAGAGCGCAAAGATCGGCAGGTACACCACCATGATGATGAGCTGGCCATACAGCAACGGGCGGCGCGCTTCGCGGGCGGCTTCAAACACCTCGTCGAAGCGCTCGGCGCGCGTGAGCGGTCGGCCGCGTAATTCCTGCGCATGCGCAAGGCGCCGCACGCAGTTCTCGACGATCACCACGGCGCCGTCGACGATGATGCCGAAGTCCAGCGCACCCAAACTCATCAGGTTGGCGCTCACTTTGGCCGACACCATGCCGCTGAACGTCATCAGCATCGACAAGGGAATCACCAGCGCGGTCAGCACCGCTGCACGCAGGTTGCCCAGGAAGAGGAACAGCACGGCCATGACCAGAATGGCGCCTTCCAGCAGGTTCTTCTTGACCGTCGCGATGGCCTTGTCGACGAGCACCGTGCGGTCGTACACCGACTCGACGCGAATGCCCGCCGGCAGCGTCTTGCGAATCTCCTGCATGCGCTTGTCCACGGCCTGCGAGACGGTGCGACTGTTCTCGCCCATCAACAGAAACGCCGTGCCGAGCACCACCTCGCGCCCATTGCTGGTGGCGGCGCCCGTGCGCAGTTCGCTGCCACTTTCGATGCTGGCGACGTCACGCAAGCGCACCGGCGTGCCGTTGGGGCTGGCGAGCACGACGTTGCCGATGTCGGCTGCATCGCGCAACTGGCCGGGCGCACGCACGAGGTATTGCTCGCCCTTGCGCTCGATATAGCCAGCGCCGACGTTGGCGTTGTTGCGGTCAAGCGCGGTCACCACATCGGCCAGCGTGAGCTTGTATGACGCCAGGCGTTCGGGGCTCGTCGCCACCAGAAATTCCTTGGCAAAACCGCCGATGGTGTTGACCTCCGTCACGCCCGGCACATTGCGGATCTGCGGGCGGATCACCCAGTCCTGCAGCTCGCGCAAGTCGGCGGGGGTGTAAACGGTGCCGTCGGGCTTGCGCGCGTTGGCATCGGCTTCCACGGTCCACATGTAGATTTCGCCGAGGCCGGTGGAGACCGGCCCCATGCTCGGCGAAATGCCATCGGGCAACTGCTCCTTTGCGGCCTGCAGACGTTCGCTCACCAACTGGCGCGCGAAGTAGATGTCGGTGCCCTCCTTGAAGATCACCGTCACCTGCGACAGGCCGTAGCGCGACAGCGAGCGCGTCTGCTCCAGCTTGGGCAAGCCGGCCATGGCGGTTTCCAGCGCATAGGTGATGCGCTGTTCGGTCTCCAGCGGCGAATAGCCCGGTGCGGGCGTATTGATCTGCACCTGCACGTTGGTGATGTCGGGCACGGCGTCGATCGACAGACGCGTATAGCTGTACGCGCCGAATGCGGCGGCCGCCAGCACGGCCAGCAGCACCAGCCAGCGCTGTCCAATGACGGTACGCAAGAGGCGTTCAAACATGTCGCCTCCTTTTAGTGGCCGTGGTCGGCGGACTTGCCGGCTTCGGCCTTCAGCACGTAGCTGTTGGTAGCCGCGTAGCGCGTGCCGGCGGGAAGCCCTTCGAGGATTTCCGTCCAGGTGCCGTCGGTGCGGCCCGTTTTGACCGGGCGCACTTCAAAGCCGGCGGGCACCGGCACAAACACTGATGGTTTCTCATCGACGGTCTGCACGGCATCGGCGCGCACGGCCACGGGCACCTGCACGCGCCCCGATTCGACCGACACGTTGACGAACATGCCGGGCCGCCAGGCGAGCTTCGGGTTGTCGAGCGTGACGCGGGCGGGCGCGGTGCGGGTCTGTTCGCCCAGCAATGTGCCAACGTAAGAGACCTTGCCTTTCACGGCGGTGTCCGTGGCCGTGGCGCGCACGATGGCGGCAGCGTTGGTGGTGACCGCTTCCAGGTCCTTGGCGGTGACGGAAAAGTCCGCCCACACGGTGCGCAGGTCCGCCACGGTAAAGACAGCTGTCTCCGCCTGCACGGCCTCACCTTGCGACAGGTGCTTGGCGACCACCACGCCATCAAACGGCGCACGCAGCTCGAAGCGATTCAACGCCGACCCGGCCGGCGCGGCACCAATGGCCGTCAGCTTCTGGCGGGCGTTGTCCGCCGCAATACGCGCTTCCTGCAGCGACGTGCGCGCCTGCTGGTAATCCTGTTCGGCGGCGATGCCCTGCTCCCAGAGGCGCTTTTCGCGTGCGTGTGTTTCCTGCGCGAGCGCAAGGCGTTGCTGGGCCGCCTGCAGTTCGCTGCGCTGATCCGACAGCGCGGGACTGGAGAGCACGGCCAGCAGTTGGCCGCGGGTCACACGCTGGCCCAGTTCCACCGCCACCTTCTCGGCCACACCGGCCACGCGCGGCACCACGTGCGCGGTGCGGTCTTCGTTCAGGCGGATCTCGCCGGGCAGGACAACCTCCGTTCGCAACTCGGTCGCCCCTGCGGTGTCCACACCGATCTTTGCATTGGCGATGGCCTCCGCCGTCATGGCAAGCGTCTCGGCGTGGGGTGCCTCGGCTTGCTCTGTGGCGGCGGGTGCGGGTGCTGCCTCAGCCTCGGACGTCGCAGTCTGGCGCGCGCCCATGCCGAACCACAGCCCGGCAGCGGCCAGCGCGCCGAGCACGACGATGAGCGCGATGGCGCGCCGTTGTTGCGGTGGAAGTGTCATGTCTGCAGAAAGAGAAAGGCCGCGCTACTGGCCGAGGATGCGATCGATGCCGGCTGCCGCCTGATGCGCGCGAGACAGCGCAGCCAGGTATTGCGCGCGCGCCTGGAACAGCGTGCGCTGGGCGTCCAGCACATCGAGAAAATTGAACTTGCCGGCATCAAAGCCGATGCGTGCAGCGTCATACGCGCGCTGCGCGCCGGGCAACACGTCTTGCCGCAGCGACTGCACGGCGTCGCGCGCCGCGTCGAGCCGCGCCACGTCCTGCGCCAGCGTGGCGTTCTGTTCAAGCTGCAGGGCGCGGTAGTCTTCAAACGCCTTGTCGGCCAGACGCTGCGCCTCGAGCTGGCTGCCCTGGTTGCGATCAAACAACGGCAGTGGCACGGCAATGCCGAGCACCGCCATGTTGTTGTTCGCGGCGCTGTCGCGCTTGGCGCCCACCGTGAGCATTACGTCGGGCACGCGCTTGCTACGCTCCACGTTGGCGAGTGCCTGGCGGCGGTCGATCTCCAGACGGGCGCGGATGGCGCGGGGCGTGTTTTCCAACGTGCCGGTGGCCTGACGCGCTTCGGGCGGCACGACGGGCAGCGTCTCTGCGCTCCCGTCGGCTTCGGGCGCGGCAGAAGGCGCGCCCCAGAAGGCCGCCAAGGCGCGCTGGGCGACCAGCAACTCAGCATTCGCGTCACGCAGCTCGATGGCGGCACTGGCACGGGCCACGCCGGCCTTGGTCTGCTCCACGGGCGACACCTTGCCTGCCTGAACGCGACGCGCGGCAGCGGATTCGGCCTGGGCGGCCAACGCATCCGACGCCTGCGCGAGCGCCAGGCGCTCCTGGGCGATCACCAAGTCGAAGAAGGCCCGCGCGACATCCGCGCGCAACTCGGCCTGCAGCACGGCAGCATCCTGCGCGGTGGCGTCTCGTGCCACTTCTGCGGCGCGTGTGCGGGCCCCGCGCTTGCCGCCCAGTTCCAACGGAATATTCAGTTGCGCCGTCATCGTGGCGCGGTCGCGGCGGACGTCTTCCGTCGTGAAGGCCGCTTCCGGATTGCGCAGGCGGCGGGCCTGGTCGAGTGCACCTTCACTGGCGGCCACCTCATAGCCGGCAGCGGCCAATGCCGGGTGTGATTGCACCGCGCGCTCAACGGCTTGCTGCAACGTCACGCGTTCAGATGCCGCAACCGCAGACGCCCCTGGCATAGAAAGGGCCACCGGAGCGACGGGGTCAGTCGCCGCAGCGGTGGCCAACGGGGCAGCCAAAAGACACATGAGGGCTGCCCCGACGGACTGGACACGGCGCATTACGCAATCGCGCCGTCGGTGTACGGATCCGGGCTGCGCGGGGTGCTCAGGCCGCCATCGGTGTAAGGGTCACGCGCGCCAACGCGGGCGTCGAGCACCGTTTGCGCGGCGCCGTCTGTGTACGGATCACGCGTGCCGGTCCGGGCACCATCGGTGTACGGGTCACGGGCACCGGCCTTGGCCAGCGGCGCGAGCATCGACTTGGCTTGCGGAGCGCAGCAGGCATCGTGATTGCCTTGCGCGGCCACGGCCGTGCCGGTTGCCAGCATTGCGGCCAGTGCAGCCAGGGGAAGCACACGTTGGAATCGAATCGCCATGAGAATCTCCTTCAAAAGGCCTGACACCAGCAAACAGGGAGGGGGCGATGTCAGTGGAGCCAGTCTAGGGAGCGGTGCACCACGCGGGCATGACTCGAAGATGACAAACTTGTCATCTTTGTGCCCCGGCCTGAGGTTTTGGCATATCGTGGCGGCATTGGCGGATACACCAGCGCGCCACTTTTCACCATGCGACTGCTCATTGTTGAAGACGAGCCCAAAGCGGGCGATTACTTGCTCAAGGGCCTGACGGAATCCGGCTTTGTGGCCGACCTCGCCCGCACCGGCCCCGAGGGTCTTTTCCAGGCCATGGAGCATGACTACGACCTGATCGTGCTCGACGTCATGCTGCCCGGCATGGACGGCTGGCAGGTGCTGCAGGAACTGCGCCGTCGCAAGAGCACGCCGGTGCTGTGCCTGACCGCCCGCGACGAACTGGCCGACCGCCTGAAGGGCCTGGAACTGGGCGCAGACGATTACCTCGTCAAACCCTTCGCCTTTGCCGAACTGGTGGCGCGCGTGCGCACCATCCTGCGGCGCGGCCCGTTGCGTGAAAGCGAGATCCTCGAAATTGCCGACCTGACCATCGACACGATCAAGCGCCGCGTGACACGCGCGGGCCAGCGCATCGACCTGACCGCCAAGGAATACGCGCTGCTGCATCTGCTGGCGCGGCGCGCGGGCGAGGTGCTCTCGCGCTCGCTGATCGCCTCGCAGGTGTGGGATGTGAACTTCGACAGCAACACCAATGTGGTCGACGTGTCGATCCGGCGTCTGCGCGCCAAGGTGGACGATCCGTTCGAGCACAAGCTGATCCACACCTTGCGCGGCATGGGCTACGTGCTGGACGCGGTGGGCCGTTAATGGCGTCGCTCACTGGTTCGCTCATGCGCTGGCCCGCATCGCTTGCGGGCAGGCTCGTGCTGGCGTTTGTGGTGGTGGCGTCGGTCACGCTCACAGCAGCTGGCACGTATCTGTACTTCGCGCTCAACGCTCAGCTGCGCGCGACCGACGATGCCATGCTGCTCGGAAAGATCGCCCAGCTACGCCACCTGGCCAGTGAGGCATCCAGCGCCGACGATCTGGTGCGTACCGCGCACCGCTATACCGATGTGGTGTCGGGCCACGATGGGCTGATCCTGCGTATTGCCACGCCGGAAGGCCGCACCCTTGTGGAGGTGAACCCCGAAGGAGAACAGGTGAAGATGCCGCCTGTGATTGGGGCTGCGGTAACGCCGTCAGAGTCCTCCGTACACACATGGACTTCGATGACCGGCATGGCATCGCGCGCCGTGGCCGCGGAGGCATGGTTGGGTCAGAACAACAGGAACGTCATCGTGCTGGTGGCGCAGGATGGCGACAGCCGTGCAGCATTGCTGACCCAGTACCAGCGCCACATCGTGTTTGCCGTACTTGGCGGCGTGGCTGCGGTGGCGCTGCTGAGCCTGCTGCTCGTGCGCGGGACGCTGCGCGGGTTGGCACGCATCGGCAGTCAGGCAGCGGCCGTGGTGCCGAGCCAGCTCGACACGCGCCTCACGCTGCAGGGTGCGCCGCGCGAGTTGGCCGACTTGCTGGCATCGCTCAACGCCATGCTCACGCGCCTGCAGGATGGCTTTGCGCGGCTCTCGCAGTTCTCGGCAGACCTGGCGCATGATTTCCGCACGCCGCTGGCCAATCTGGTGGGCCAGACTGAAGTCACGCTCGCACACCCGCGCACAGGCGAGGAATACCGCAGCGTGCTCGAATCCAACCTGGAGGAATACGCGCGCCTGTCGCACATGATCGAAGACATGCTGTTCCTGGCACGCGCCGACCATGCGCGCGTGGCGCTGTCCATCGAGGCGCTGGATGCGCGGCACGAGGTGCAGGTGCTGGTCGATTACTTCGAGGCGGTGGCCGCCGATCGCGACATCGCCATCGAGGTGCACGGCGATGCGCAACTACGCGCCGATGCCACGTTGCTGCGCCGGGCGATCAACAACCTGCTCGACAACGCGCTGCGTCACACGCCCACCGGCGAGCGCGTCGACGTGACGATCGAGACAGCGCCGCAGGGGATCGCAATCGCCGTGCACAACCCAGGGCCGGGCATTCCGCCGACCGCGCTGCCGCTACTGTTCGAGCGGTTCTACCGGGGCGACCCCTCGCGGGCGCAGTCCGGTGCGCAATCAAGCCAGTCGACCGGGTTGGGGCTAGCCATCGTCAAAACCATCATGGACCTGCACGGCGGTAGCGTGCAGGCCAGCAGCCCGCCGGGTGGGCGGACCGAGTTCCGGCTTGTGTTTCCTGCTTGACGCAAGGCTTAGGTGCCGATCCGCAGTGCCGATGGCGTACGCGCGGCATCCTGCCCGTCGTCGCGCAGAATCTGCCGATATGCCGCCACGACCATCGAGCCGATAAAACGCAGCAGGCGGCGCGGCGCATTGATGTCTTCCGTCACCGCAAAGCGGGCCGGCGTACCCTCGATCGGTTCACCGGACAGCCAGAAACGCACGCCCGCCGGCACGTCGATCGACTGGCCGGGCTTGAGCCAGATGTCTTGGCGCTGATGCTCTTGCGTGACCCACAACAGCCCGGCTTGCGCGGCGATGGTTTGGGCCCGTGCCGACCGCCAGCTCACCGGCACGCCCGGCCGGTCCAGTTCGAAGATTCTGATTTCGCGCATGGTTGAGACTCCTGTGCCGGGGTTCGTGGTGGATTTTTATGGGGACTGCTGATCGGCACGGTTCCATCTTGCGCGGCAGATCAAACCGTTGACATGAACAGTTGCGAACAGTTTGGCTGAACTGTTCAGCATCTTTCGCGAACAGTTCATCGGCGTGACCGACAGAACTGCATTTGGATATGTCAAACCGTTCGTTCTCGGCCGAGCGCGGGCTGGCTAGCATGGTCCATCGCCATTCCCGCCGGAGCCGCCATGCCAGCCGATCACAACACCGCCATCGACACCACGTTCGGCACCCTGCGCGTACGCCGCGTGGCAGGGCATATCGGCGGGGAGGTGCTCGACCTCAAGCTCGGCGCCGAGTTGACGGAAGACACGTTCGCGAGCCTGTATGCGGCGCTGCTCAAATACAAGGTGTTGTTCTTTCGCGACCAGCAGCAGTTGGACGATGACCGGCATCAGGCCTTCGGTAAGCGCTTTGGCCGCATCGTCGCCCACCCGACCGTGCCCGCGCCCACCGGCACGCAGCTGTTTGAACTCGACGCATCAAAGGGCGGCGGCCGTGCCGACTCGTGGCACACCGACGTGACGTTTCTCGATGCGTTTCCGAAGGTATCGATCCTGCGCGCGGTGACGATTCCTGCTTACGGCGGCGACACGGTCTGGGCCAACACCGCCCGCGCCTATGAGCAGTTGCCCGACCCGCTCAAGCAGCTTGCCGAGCAGCTCTGGGCCGTGCACACCAACGATTACGACTACGGTGCCGAGCGCACGCAGATCGACAGCGCACGCCTGCGGCATCACCGCGATGTGTTTACCGCCTCGGTGTATGAAGCCTCGCACCCCGTGGTACACGTGCACCCGGAGACCAGCGAACGCGCCCTGCTGCTCGGGCATTTCGTCAAACGCTTCACGGGCCTGACGGGAAGCGAATCGACGCGGCTGTTCGAACTGCTGCAGAACCGCGTAACGCGGCTGGACAACACCGTGCGCTGGCAATGGCGCCAGCATGACGTCGCCATCTGGGACAACCGCGCCACGCAGCACTACGCCATCAACGATTACGGCAACCAGCCGCGCCTGGTACGCCGCGTGACCGTGCACGGCGACACGGCCATCTCAGTGGACGGCAGCCGCAGCACGCAACTGCGCCGCCCTGAAGCCACCAACGACCCGCACATCGACACGCTGGTGGCCAACGCCCACTGACCCACTGATATCAAGCCCCGGCCGCCTGCTGCACCAGCCGGTGGTAGAACCGGATCAGCTCCACCAGATTGGCCTCGGTGATCCGCTCGTTGGTGCCGTGAAAGCGCGGCAAGTCTTCGGGCTTGGCGCGCACCGGCGAGAACCGATACACATGGTCGGCAATCTCGATCATGTGGCGCGAATCCGTCGCACCTATCATCAGCCCGGGTGCCACGACCGTGCCCGGGAACAGCTCGCGCACCGTCTTGTTGATCAACTGATACGACGCCGACTGCGTGGGCGACACTGGCGAGGCCTCGCTCGAACCGGGCAGCCGGCTCAGTTCGAACTTGCCGTGGGGCGCTGCCGCCTTGGCGGCATCTTCCACGTGCGCGGTGACGGAGGCGATGGTGTCGCCGGGCAGCAGGCGGAAGTTGACCGTGGCCTCGGCGCGGCCGGGCAGCACGTTGTCCTTGTTGCCGGCCTGCACGATGGTCAGCGCAGTCGCGGTGCGCAGCATGGCGTTGGAGCTGCCTGACGCCTCCAGTTGCTTCTGCACCAGCGGCCCGAACAGCCACAGATTCGACAGTGCCACGCGGCTGAAACCCTGCATCTCGGGCGCCAGCGTTGCAAACATCTCCTGCGCAACACCGCGAATGCCGGCAGGCAATTGATCGTCATCCAGCCGCTTGAGCGTGGCGCTCATCATGGCGATGGCGCTCTGCCCATGCGGAGGCGGCATCGACGAATGCCCCGGCGTGGCCCCCACCTTGAGTTGCACGGAGAGAAAGCCCTTCTCTGCCACGCCGATCAGCGCCGCCGGTTTGGTGAGCCCCGGCAGCACGCCTTCGGTAATCAGCAGACCTTCGTCAATCACGAAGTCGAGACGCTCGCCGCGCGATTTGAGCAGCGCGGCGATCTGCCTGGCGCCGCGCTCGCCACCCACTTCCTCGTCGGCGCCAAAGGCCAGGTGGATGGTGCGGCGCGGCTTGAAGCCGCTGGCGGCCAGCAGCTCGATGGCCTCCATCTGCGAGATCAGGTTGCCCTTGTCGTCCCATGCACCACGGCCCCAGACCATGCCGTCTTTCACCACACCGTCGAAGGGCGGCTGGGTCCAGTCGCCCTCGGTGCCCGGGGCGATGGGCACGACGTCCTGGTGCGCCATCAGCATGATGGGCTTTAGCGACGGGTCGGAGCCCTTCCAGGTGTAGAGCAACGCAAAGTCGCCCACTTGCTCACGCTGCAGCACGGCATGCGCTTTGGGATAGCGCGCCTCGAGCATGGCGTGCAACTGGCGGAACTGGTCGGCGTTCAGTTGCGCATCGGTCGCGCTCGACACGGTGCGTGCGCGTACGGCTTCGGCCAAGTGCGCCGCAGCGGCTGGGCCATCTACTGCGACCGGCGTGACAGCGGGTACATCGAGCTGGCGCGAGCTGTGCCGCCACGTGTTGAACGCCACGAAAGCGGCCACCAACACCACAACCGCAATGACCAGGCGCAACAGCCGCCCCACGACGGTTCCACGGCGTTTGAACGACGTACGCATCTGTCTCCTCTCCTTTGAAGGTGCATGGCCTTCGCCCGATTTATATGCGCCGGGCGTAAGGCGCCAGTATCGCCGGAGTCGCTTGTGTTCGGTGGGCTTCCGAATGCGGCCTCAAAACGCGCGAAAGAATGGCCCGGCTCCCCCTTTTTACGGAGCCAGCCCGGCGCATCGTCCCGAGGAGAATGCGGCCCGCCGCGTGATAATCCGCACCGCCCCGTTCTGGCGTGTTTGGCTACAATGCCTGAACAGTACTGAACAGTCACGTGCATCTGTTCAGCAGCATCCAGACAAGCCTTCGCGCCCATGAAACTCCTCATCGATGCCACCACCCGCGTGCCGATTGCCGACCAGATCGTGGCCGGCGTGCAGGCGTGGATCCGCGACAACGACGTGCGCCCCGGCGCCAAGCTGCCGTCGATCCGGCAACTGGCGGCCGATTACGGCATCAGCCGCTTCCCGGTGATCGAGGCGTACGACCGATTGGTCTCGCTGGGCCTGCTGGATTCGCGCCACGGCTCCGGCTTCTATGTGGCCGAGAGCAACCTGACCGGGCGCGACGGGCGCGGCTGGTCAGACCCGCGCCGGGCAGAGGCCGAGTCCAAACACATCTTCGAGCAGTTCAGTTACCCCGATGGCATGCTCAAGCTCGGCGGCGGCTTCGTGCCGGCCGACTGGCGCGATGTCGACGGCCTGACGCAGGCTATCCGCCAGGTCTCTCGCACCGACACACACGCGGTGATCGACTACTCCTCGCCACTGGGCAACATGGCGCTGCGCCATCAGGTCATGATGCGGGCACGCCAGCTTGGCATCCAGGCGGAACTGCCCAATGTGTTGATCACCGCCGGCACAAGCCAGGCGATCGATCTTGTGATGCGCCACCTGCTCAAACCCGGTGACACGGTGTTTGTGGAAGACCCCGGCTATTACACCGTGTTCGGCCTGCTGCGGTTGCATGGTGTGAAGCTGGTCGGCATTCCGCGCCGCAGCGACGGGCCCGACGTGGAAGTTACCGAAGCGATGCTGCGCGAGCACCGCCCCAAGCTGTTCTTCATCAACAGCGTGCTGCAGAACCCCACCGGCTCGGTCGTGTCGCCGCCGGTCGCGTTTCGGCTGCTTGAGCTGGCACGGCGCCACGGCTTCACGTTTCTGGAAGACGACATCTTTGCCGACCTGCAGGCCGATCCCACCGCGCGGCTGGCAACGCTGGACCAACTCGACCAAGTGATCTACGTGGGCGGGTTTTCCAAGACGGTGTCGGCGTCGCTGCCGGTGGGTTACCTGATTGCCAAGCGTGAGCTGGTGCACGACCTGACCAACGTGAAGATGCTCACGAGCGTGGGCGGCTCGCGTTTTGCCGAAGCCGTGGTGAGCACGCTGCTGGAGCGCGGCGCCTATCGCAAATATGTGGAGCGGCTTCGCCAGCGCGCGGGTGACTCCGTCATCGCGTCGCTCGATGTGCTGGCCGACGCCGGCTGGGAGGTGTTTCACCATCCGTCGGGTGGCAACTTCCTGTGGGCGCGGGTGCCGCATGTGGAGGATTCGCGCGATCTGGCGGCCACCGCAGAGAAGCACGGCGTGACGTTGGCGCCCGGACACTACTTCCGCCCGAATCTGGAGGTATCTCCGTGGGTGCGCATCAATAGCGCGTACGCAACGGAGCCGCGTGCGGTGGCCTTCCTGCAGGAGGCAGGCAAACGGGCCACCCGCAAGCGCGCATAGACGCGGCGCTGGCATGACGGTTGCGGCAGGTTTGCCGTCTGCTCTCACTCAGGAGCCCGTTATGCCCTCCGACAAGTTCCGTTCTGCCCGCCCGCCGCTGGATGAAGTCGGCAAGGCAGGCACCACCTATGTTCAAGGCCCCAGCCCTGCCGACCCCGTGCGGCAGGCGTCACAACGCATCCGCTCTGTGGATGCCGCCGGCACCGAAGCCTCCGGCAGCACGATCGACACCGACGGCAAAAGCCAGGAGGCGGCCAAAGACCCGTCGCTCTGGCAAGACAACGTCATCTATTCCAACGCGTCGCTGGTCAACACCAGGCCCGAGCCGGACCCGGACGCGCCCATTGCCGGCATCGACAGCCGCCGCAGCCAGGGACAACCGACGGTAGCGCCGGAAAGCGGACACAAGCTCGTGCACCGCGGGGTAGTCGACGAGACCGTGCGCAACGGCACGCGTGCGGCACAGCGATTTTCTTTGGAAGACGACGAGCAAGCTTAGCCCGGTCCGCTGCACCCCTTCCGTCACGGCACCTGTTACCCCGCTCAGGTATTTGAATCCCCCCCGCGTGGGCTGAAGGTGCGCGGGAAGACGACCGGCGCGCTGCGGTCAATCAGGCGATAGCCCTTGGCGGGGCGGTACGAATCGCCTTCTGCCACCCCCGCCTCTTCCAGAAAATTGGCCGACAGCATTCGGGTGCGGAAGCCGCTTTTATCGACTGGGCGACCGAGCACAATCTCGTACATGCGCTGCAACTGCGGCAGCGAGAACGGCTCGGCCAGCAAAAACGCCGGCAACGACGTGTATTCGACCTTGCTGCGCAAACGCTCCACGGCGGTGCGCAGGATCTCCGCGTGGTCGAAGGCGAGTTCAGGCGCGCGAAGCACGTCGTCCACTGCAAACCACGCCACGTCGGCCGCATTGGCGCCCTTGGCAAGCGCCACACCCTGCGCGGGCATCAACGCAAAGTAGACATGCGTGGCCGACCAGCCGCGCGGGTCGCGTGTGGCCCCACCCCAACTGCCGAGCTGCTCAAGATACGGGCTCCCCACGCCGGTCTTCTCCAGCAGCTTGCGGCGCGCGCAGTCTTCCAACGTGGCATCGACAGCCGTATCGACAAACCCGCCGGGCAGCGCCCATGCGCCGGGAAAAGGCTCGCCTTCGGCGTTGGGGCGCTGCACGAGCAGCACGCGCAATACATCATCCAGCACCGTGAAGATGACGACATCCACGGTGGTGAACGGTAGCGGGAAGGACTTGGCAGACGATCGGGTGGCCATGGCGGGTCACAAATTTCTTGACTGCCTCAATAGTAAGTTGTATTGTCCAACCCATACAAGTTGTACTGTACAACTCAAACACAAAAAGGGAGGTCACCATGTTCGGCATCCGTTTCATCAAGTCGCAGCCCACCGTTCACCTCATGCAGTTCCGCGCCGGCAAGGTGGTGCGCGAAGGATCGGGCCTGTCGTTCTTCTATTACGGCCCGACGACCACGCTGGTGGCCGTGCCGGTGGCCAGCCAGGACCGCCCGTTCATCCTTGAACTGGTGACGGCCGATTTCCAAAGCGTGACTGTGCAGGGCCAGGTGACATACCGCATCAGCGACCCGCGCCGCACCGCCGCGATGATGGATTTCTCGCTTGCCAAGAACGGCCAGACCTACGTGTCGGAAGACCCGAAGCGTCTGGGCGATCGCGTCGCTCAGCAGGTCGAAGTGATCGTGCAGCAGGCCGTCCAGGCGATGGAGTTGAAGGCTGCGCTGCGCGCATCGGCCGCCATCGCACGCACCGCGCAAGCCGAATTGGCTGCGCAACCGGAAGTGGCTGCGCTGGGGCTGGAAGTCCTCGGCGTGTCGGTCATGGCGGTCAAGCCGACGCCCGACATCGCTCGCGCGCTGGAAGCCGAGGCGCGTGAATCCAACCTCAAGGCCGCGGATGACGCCGTCTATTTGCGCCGCATGTCGGCCGTAGAAAACGAACGCGCCATCCGCCAGAACGAGCTGGACACCGACATCGCCGTCGAGCAGAAGAAGCGCCAGATCCGCGAGACGCAGATGGAAGCCAAGGCCACGCTGATGCGCAAGGAGAATGCCCTGCGCAACGAACAGATGGCCGCCGATGTGGAACTCGAAGGCCAGCGCAAGGCCTTCGTGGCCGGCCAGGCCGAGAACAGCCGCACGCTGGCCGAAGCCGAGGCTTACCGCGTGGCCGCCGTCATGCAGGCGCTGGAAAAGGCCGACCCACGCATCGTCAACGCGCTTGCTGCAGCCGGCATGCAGCCTGGCCAGCTCATCGCTCAGGCCTTTGGCGGCATTGCCGAACGTGCCGAGCGCATCGGCCAGCTCAACGTGTCGCCAGACCTGCTGCAAGGGCTGATGAACGCCACCGCCACCAGCAAGGCAGCATCATGAGCACCGATGGCCGCAAGGTCGTGCTGGTGACGCGCCGCACCCGGCTTGAAGAGCTGGTGGCGCGCCACCACACGCTGGCGCAGGCAAAGTTCTATCTCGAACACCTGGGCGCCGATTTTTCCGACTACCTGGCCGAGAACGCCGCCTACGCGCGCAGCCTCGAAATCACCGTGCGCGCGCTTGAAGCCTGGGGCCGTTACCAGGTGGTGGACCGCAGCTACCTGCCCAACTTCATCTTTGCGCCGGACGACATCATCGTGGCGCTTGGGCAAGACGGGCTGGTCGCCAACTCGATGAAGTATCTCGACGGCCAGCCGCTGATTGGGCTGAACCCGGAGCCCGGCCGCTGGGACGGCGTGCTGCTGCCCTTCGAGCCGAAAGACCTCGGCACCGTGCTGGCCGACGTGGCGCGCGACAAGCGCCCCACCAAGGCCGTGACGATGGCCGAAGCGCGTTTGTCCGACGGGCAAGTGCTGCGCGCCGTCAACGACCTTTTCATCGGGCCGCGCACGCATGCATCTGCGTTGTATGAAATCGAGGTGGGCGAGCGGCGCGAAGCGCAATCGTCGTCGGGGATCATCGTCGCCACGGGGTTGGGTTCGACGGCGTGGCTGAAGAGCATCGTGACGGGTTCGATGGGCGTTGCACGCGCCATGCATGCGGGCGGCGATGGCTTTCGCTACGAACCCGAACCGTGGGACACCCCGCAACTGACGTTCGCCGTGCGCGAGCCGTTTCCGAGCCGCGCATCGCAGGCCACGCTCGTGTTCGGGCATGTGGATGCGGATCAGCCGCTCAAGCTGCGCTCGCGCATGCCCGAGAACGGCGTGATTTTTTCCGACGGCATGGAAGCGGATTACCTGCGGTTCACCGCTGGCATGGAAGCGACGATTTCCGTGGCGGCAACACAGGGGCGCTTGGCGGTTTGAATGAAAAAAGGCGGCCGGACCAGGACCGCCGAAGGAGACACCGCCGCGCTCAGTGCGCCACGGCGTTGAAATTGGGCGGCCGTCGATCGACGAACGCCCGGAAGGCTTCATGCGCCTCCGGAGACTTCAGGCGCTGCGCAAAGCAGGCGCTCTCGGCATCCATCTGCTGCTTGAGCAATTCGGCATCGCGCATCAGCCGCTTGGTTTCGGTCAGGGCGCCCAGCGGCTGGCGCGCCAACCGCGCCGCAATTGCCTCCGCCTCCGTGCCGAGCTGATACAACGGCACCACCCGATTCGCCAAGCCCCACGCGAGCGCCGATTCCGCGCTCACCGCATCGCCCAGCGCGAACATCTCGAACGCGCGCACATGGCCCAGGCGCGCGGGCATCAGCAGGCTCGATGCCGCTTCCGGCACCAGCGCCAGATTGACGAACGGCGTGGAAAGCTGCGCGTTGTCCGCCAAGAGCACGAAGTCGCAATGCAGCAGCATGGTCGTGCCGATACCGACCGCGCGGCCCTGCACTGCGGCCACCAGCGGGCGCGTGGCACGTGCCAGCGCATGCAGGAAACGGATGACGTTGCGTTCGCCCTCACCCTTGCCGCCGGTCATGGCAATCGATGCGAATTCGCCGATGTCGTTGCCGGCGGAGAACATGTCGCCTTCAGCGCGCAGCAGCACCACGCGCACGTTGTTGTCGCGCTCGGCGGCGTCCAGCGCATCGGCCAGCGCGCCGTACATCGCGTCGGTCATGGCGTTCTTCTTGTCGGCGCGTGCCAGGGTGAGCGTCAACACGCCATCGGCGGTGCGGCTCTGGATGTGTTCACTCATTGCTCGTCTCCGTTGGGGAACTTGGTTTGCAGGCTGGCGAGCCAGCGTGCGACAACATCGATCTCGGCGTCGGTAAAGCCTTCGGTCAGCCGCGCATTCAGCTCGGCAAGGCCGTTGCGTGTTTCTGCCAAGGCTTCACGTCCGGCGGGCGTGATCCAGAGCTGCCAGGCGCGGCCATCCTTGGCATCGGCGCGGCGCTCGATCAAGCCGGCGTCGACTGAGCGATCGACCAGGCCGCTCATGGCGGACGGGCCGAGGTCCAACGCGGCGCCGGCTTCGCGCATCAACGCGCCGTCGTTCTTCTCCAGGAAGAACAGCAGGCCGGACTGCGCGGCGGTCACGCCCTCGCCAGTGCGCGATTGAATCCAGCGCTGCAGGCGGCGTTGCCCAACGCTGATCAGATAGACAAGGCGGCGGTCGGGTGCCGTCATGCAGCCACCGCTTCGTTGCGTGTGGCGGCGGCACGCTCGCGTAGCCAATCCGCCAGACCTGGCCACAGCGTGGTGGCGAACTGCGAGCGGAAGAAGCCCATGTGCCCCACCGCGCCCCCGGCCTGTGCAGGCGTGATTTGCCGGCGCTCGACCCACGTGTTGGTGAAGTGCATCGTCAACGCGTTGATGGCGGCGGGCGTAGCCCACGGGTCGTCGTCAAAGCCGTAGACGAGCACGGGATGCGTCACGCGGTTGAAGCGTTCGGTGGCGCCCAGCGTCGGGTCGTCGAAAAAGTAGCGCGGCATGCCGGCCCACGCGCCCCATTCGATGGCAACGCCGCCGGGCAGATCTTCGCCCAGGCCCATGCGCTTGCCCGGCACGTAGCCAATCAACCGCGCCATCAAGGGGCCAATGCCGCGCAGGATCAACTCCACGCGCCAGCGTTCGCCGCGTTGGCGGATGAAGCGCGAGTTGCCCGTGTGGCAGGCCACCTGCACCACGCCCGCGACATCCCAGTCGGCGCAGCACAGACCGATGGCGTGGCCGCCCACCGAATGCCCGACCGCCAGTTGCGGCAGCTCGGGGTAGCGCGCCCTTGCCCATCGCATCACGCCTTCGGCGTCGAGCAGCGCCCAGTCGCGCATGCGGGCAGCAAAGCGGCGCAGGCTCTTCGGCCGGGATGCGCCGATGCCGCGGTAGTCATACGTGATGGCGTGGAAACCGCGTTCGGCCAGGAACTTGGCGAACGCTTGGTAGATGCGTTGCGGCACGCCCGTAGCCGGATGCATGACCAACACACCCTGGGGTGTGCCGGCAGCCGCCCAGAGCATGGCGCCCAGCGGGTAGCCGTCCGTAGCGGGAATGGTGTGCGGTGTGCTGTTCATTACGTCGATTTAGTTCGCATGCGAAGTGTTTACTTTGTATGCGAAGTAAATTGGTGTGTCAACGACAGAAAGATAAAGTACTTGCTTAACTATTCAGAGTCGCTATAGTTAACCACATGCTTAACCATGACACTTCCCTCGATCTCGCCTTCCAGGCACTGGCCGACGGCAACCGGCGCGCGATGCTGGTGCAGCTCGTGCGCGGGCCGGCGTCGGTGAGCGAACTTGCCCAACCGCTCGATATCTCGCTGCCCGCGGTGATGCAGCACCTGTCGGTGCTGGAGAACTCCGGTCTCGTGCGATCGGAAAAGGTGGGCCGCGTGCGGACTTGCCGTATCGAACCCGAGGCGCTGAGCCTCGCCGAGCAGTGGATCAACCAACGACGCCTGGAGTGGGAACAGCACTTCGACCGCCTCGGCGCCTATCTGGACACCCTCAAAACCCAAGGAGACTTGCATGACGACGACCATTGACAGCCCCGCCAGCACGACCCTGCGCCCCCTCGTGATCTCGCGCACCTTCCCGGTATCCCGCGACTGGGTCTTCAAGGCCTGGAGCACCGCCGAGCACATCAAGCGCTGGTTCTGCCCGACGCACTACACGGTGCCCGACGCGACGGTCGAGTTTCGCGTGGGCGGCAAGTTCGACGTTTGCATGCGCTCGCCCGAGGGGCAAGACCACTGGTCGCGGGGGCACTTTCTGGAGATCGTGCCGAACGCGCGCCTGGTGATCGACATGAACGTCGTTGACGGCGACAACCGCCCGCTGATGAACGCCCACACCGTCGTCACATTTGCCGAAGAATGCGGGGGCACGCGCATGGAAGTCACGCAGACCCACACGCCGCTCGCGCCGATTGCCGAGATGATGATCAAGGGCGCGTCCGAAGGCTGGAAGCAGACGCTGGACAAGCTGGAGCGCGAAGCCGCAAGCGTGCCGGTGGCCGATGGCATCCAGCGCTCGGTGGTGCATGCCACCTTCACGGTGGAGCGCACGTACGACGCACCGCGCTCGCGCGTGTTCAAGGCCCTCACAGACCCGGCCGCCAAGGCCAAGTGGTTTGCCGGCGGCAACGGCTACACCTTGCTCGTGCGTGAGATGGATGCCACGCCCGGCGGCCGCGAAGTCGTCAAGGGCCGGTGGGACAGCGGTGTCGTGTCCAGTTTTGAAGCGCTGTATCACGACGTCATCCCCAACGAGCGGGTCGTCTATTCGTACGTGATGCACCTGGACGATCGCAAGATTTCCGCCTCGCTCGCCACGTTGGAATTGCGTGAGCCGAAGGACGGTTCGGGCGGCACGCACCTTGTGATGACCGAGCAAGGCGCCTTCCTGGATGGCTACGACGATTCCGGATCGCGTGAGCGCGGCACGCAATTCCTGCTCGACATGCTCGGCAATTCGCTCAAGGACTGAGCATCTGCAATACGTCGCGCGTGACGGCCGCCAAGGTGACCGCCGCGCCGACAATCAACACTGCCGCCCACAACACGCCGCCCAGGTGCGCCAGAAGCGCCTGGCGCGGCGTCATTGCGCGTACTGCGCGATACCGTTGCCGAACGACCAGTTCTCGGGCAGCACCTCCACCAGATTGATGAACACATCTTCGGGCCGCACGCCGGGCTTGTCGCCCAGCAGCTCGACGATGCGGCGATAGAGCGCCTGCTTCTGCTCACGGTTGCGCGTGTTGTTGGCGGTGATCTGGATGATCACAACGTCGTCGCTGCGCGCGATGCCGAAGTAGGTCGGGCTGACGCTGAAGGTGCTCGCGTCGTGCTCGGTGAGCGTCATGAAGCGATCGTCTTCCGGCACGTTGAACGTCTCGCGCATGGCGCGATAGACGCCGTCGAAAATGGCCTGGTGATAAGCGGCTGGCTTGCCGCGCCGCAGTGACACCTGAACGAGAGGCATGGTCCACTCCTTGGTTTGCAGTGACCACAGCATGCCTCACATTGATCATTGAAAAAAGACATCCTAAGATATTTCAATCATTCGATTTCAAAATGATTGAACATGAGAATGCTCGACCTGGAGGCTGTACAGGCTTTCGTGCTGACGGCCGATCTGAAGAGCTTCACGCGCGCGGCGGAGGCCATGGACTCCACGCAATCCGCCGTGAGCCTGAAGATCAAACGGCTGGAAGATGCGCTCGGCCGCCGGCTTCTGGAACGCACGCCGCGCCTCGTGCGGCTATCGCAGGATGGCGCCGCCTTTCTGGCAGCGGCGCGCGAGCTGGTGGCCGCGCACGAGGGCGCGCTGGGCGCATTTGGCGTGGAACGGCGACGGCTGTCGGTCGGAATCAGCCATCACATCGTCGGGGCCGAGCTGCCACGTCTGCTGCGTCAGATGGGCTTGGCCGAACCGGCGTTGACGCTGGAAATCCGCATCGCCAGTTCGTGGGAGGTCCTCGACATTTTTGAGAGCGGCGCGTTGGATGCCGCCATCGTGCTGCGCCACGACAACCGCCGCACCGACGGCGAAGTCCTTATGGAAGAACCGTTCGGCTGGATGGCCGCGCCCGACTTCGAGCACCGCGCCGGCGAGCCAATCCGCCTGGCGAATCAAGCTGATACGTGCCGCATACGGCAGATGGCAGTCGCCACGCTGGAAGGCGCGGGCATTGCCTGGCAGGAGGTGTTTGTGGGCGGCGGCGTGGCCACCATCGTGGCAGCCGTGGCAGCGGGCTTGGCCGTGGCGGCGCTCAGCCGCCGCGTGGCGCCACCCGGCACGGTGGACATGGGCGAAGCGCTCGGTCTGCCCCCGCTTCCACCACGCAGCGTGGTGCTGCATTCGCGTTTGACCGATCCTGTGGCGAAGAAGGCGCTACGCACGTTCGCGTCCACCTTGCGGGCCACGGCGGGGCGTTAGCCGATAGCCATAGGCGCACATTTGCGCAATCGCTGCACCGCGCGGCGCCTGCGGGGCGACTATGCTTTGCCCCATGAAACCGCGCACTGAACACGACTATCACCGCCGCATCGCCCGCGTGATCGAGGCGATCCTGGCCGACCCTGCCGCCCCGCACACGGTGCAGAGCCTGGCGGCGGTAGCGCACCTGTCGCCGTTTCACTTTCATCGCATCTACCGCGCGCTCACCGGCGAAGGCGTGTTCGAGACCGTCCAGCGCCTGCGGCTGGCGCAGGCTGCGCACCGTTTGAGCGGCGCAGAAGATTCCGTCACCGATGTCGCACTGAATGTCGGCTATGGCAGCCCACAGGCCTTCGCCCGCGCTTTCCGTGAATTCACCGGCGTAAGCCCGCGCGCGTTCCAGAGCCGGCAGCAGGCGTTCAATGTGCGCAGCACCGAGACCGCAGACCTGCCGCCCATCGAGCTGATCGAACAGCCGCCTCTGCACGCGCTCTGCCTGCGCCACGACGGCCCCGTTGCGACCATTCGCCAGACGTTTGTCATGCTGCGGCAACTGCTTGGCATCGATATGGAATCGGCGGATGCGCCTGACCGCATTGGCGTTTGCTATGGCGACCCGGAAACGCCTGGCTCGTTCGAATACTTCGCGGGCGTGATCCTCGATACGCCGCGCGCGATCACTGGCCGCCTGCTGCCGATGCGCATCGAAGGCGGTTTCTACGCTTGTCATCGGCTGATCGGCCCTTACGCGCTGATCGCGCCCACCATGCAGGCGCTCTACGGCGGCTGCCTCCCGAGCTACGGCTTCGAACCAGACGACCGGCCAGCGCTTGAGTTGTATCGCGGCCCAGGGCGGCACCGCCCGCCACGCGCGTGCGTCACCGACCTGATGATCCCCATCCGCAAGGAGTAAAGATGTTGCGTCGTTGCCTTGCCGCCGCACTGGCGGCCATTGCCATGGGCGCTGCCTATGCCGGTTCCGCTGATGAGCCTGCTGCGCAGTACCACGTAGGTGAAACCACACGCGCGTTCCACCCGCAGGCTGAGCGCCATTGGCGCGGGGCACGCACGCAGGCGCTCATCACCAACGTCTGGTATCCGGTGGACGTTTCTGTGCCGGAGGTGTTGCACAACATTGACGCACCGGGCCGGTCGCCCTTCCGCATGCAGCCATCGGCGGGCGAAGCGCCGCTCGCGTCAACGCATGCGCAATATCCGCTGCTGCTGCTTTCGCACGGCACGGGCGGCACGGCAGGAAGCCTCGATTGGATGGCCGCAGCGTTGGCAGCAAACGGCTACATCGTCGCGGGCGTGAACCACCCGGGCAACACGGCGCTGGAACCGCTCACGCACGACGGCTTCATGCTGTGGTGGGAGCGCGCCACTGATGTGAGCGAGGTGTTGGATGGCGTTCTCGCCGACCCCGTATTGGGCGCGCATGTCGACCGCACGCGCATCGGCGCAGTGGGCTTTTCGTTGGGCGGGTATACCGTGCTGGAGCTAGCCGGCGGGCGCACGGATGTTCCGGCTTTCATGGCGTTCTGCGGCTCGCCGCAGGCCGATGCGATCTGCCATCCGCCGGAGATGGCC
Organism: Ralstonia mojiangensis; assembly: GCF_023955645.1. NCBI lineage: Bacteria > Pseudomonadati > Pseudomonadota > Betaproteobacteria > Burkholderiales > Burkholderiaceae > Ralstonia > Ralstonia mojiangensis. The sequence goes on from NZ_JAMXHU010000004.1 coordinate 367,335, forward strand.
CGCGCGCAGATCAACCCGGCTGCCGACACAACGAGGTCACCGCAAACGGAAGCATCCCTCGCCCGCTCCGGTGCGTCCTACCGCGACGCACGCATCAAGGCCGTCTTTGCGATGGCGCCCGCAGTGGGCATGGCGATGGACGCCACATCGCTCGGCAATATCAGCATTCCGGTCTCACTGATGGCCGGAGACGCGGATGTCACCGTGCCCGTCGACACCAACGTACGCCGCGTCGCCAAGATGCTGCCCAAGGCCGATCTGCTACTGGTGCCGGGCGCGTCGCACTACACGTTCGTGGACACGTGCCTGCCAGGTGCCGCACCCTATGTGCCGCTGCTGTGCAAGGACAACCCCGGCGTCGATCGCGATGCGGTGCATGCCCAGGCCGTGCGCCGGGCGTTGGACTTTTTCGCGGCGACGCTGCCCGGTCAGACCTGAGCGTCGTCCGCGATTCGGTGCAGGTCGATTACTGCTTCTGTACCGCCACGCTGCCGATCGAATAGCCCGCGCCAAACGAGCAGATCATGCCCAGGTCGCCCGACTTCAGGTCGGCACGGTGGCGGTGGAACGCAATGATGGAACCCGCCGATGCCGTGTTGGCGAATTCATCCAGAATGACCGGCGCTTCGTCCGCCGACGCATCGTGCCCAAGCAAGCGCTTGCCGATCAGCTGGTTCATCGCCAGGTTGGCCTGATGCAGCCAGAAGCGGCGCACGTCGGCCGGGACATGGCCCAGTTGCTGCAGATGACCGGCAATGTGTTCGGCGGCCATCGGGCAGACTTCCTTGAAGACCTTGCGGCCTTCCTGGCGGAAGAGCTGATCGCGGTCGTCCGGGTTGCGGTCTTCACTGCGCGAGAGGTAGCCGGCGTTGTTGCGGATGTTGTTGGAAAAGCTCGTCGCGCATTTGGTGCCGAGCACACGCCAGGCGTCGGTGGAGCGCGTGTCTTCTGCACGCTCGACCAGCACGGCCGTGCACACGTCGCCAAAGATGAAGTGGCAGTCGCGGTCTTTCCAATCGAGGTGGCCAGAGGTGATTTCCGGGCTCACCACCAGCGCGGCGCGCGCTGTGCCGCTGCGCACCGCATTGATGGCCTGCTCCAACCCGAAGGTGGCCGACGAGCACGCGACGTTCATGTCGAACGCGTAACCGCCCGCGCCAATGCCGTTTTGAATCTCCACGCCCAGTGCCGGGTACGGGCGTTGGAAGTTGGACGTCGCGCACAGCAGCATGTCGACGTCGGCGGCATCGCGGCCAGCGGCGGCCAATGCATCGCGCGCGGCCGCCACGCCAATCTCGGCTTGCAGCGACAACGCATCGTCGGGGCGTGGCGTCAGATGCGGGCGCATGCGCGTCGGGTCCAGCACGCCAGCTTTGTCGACCACGTAGCGCTGGCGAATACCCGAAGCCTTCTCGATGAACTCCGCCGACGATTCCGCCAGCGCCGGCAGCTCGCCCGCCGCAATCGCCGCAGCGTGCTCCGCGTTGTAGAGCTGGGTGTAGGCGTTGTACGAGGCGACCAGCTCCTCGTTGGTGATGACCTCGGGCGCGACCCACAGGCCCGTGCCGCTGATGACGACGTCGTGCATACCCGGAATTTGTGAATTTTTCGTGGCGGCGACGATAGCACATCGGCCCGGCAATGCGGGTTGCGGGATGTGGTCGTTTACATCTAGTTTGGCCTTGCGCTGCCGCGCGCACATGGGCACGCGGCCGCTCCTGACTCTACGCCCGAGCGGAAAACAATGCGTTACGCTAGCCGCCATCCCCCAACTTCGCAGGAAACCCGCATGCCTATGCTCAGCCCCTCCCGACTTGCCCGAGCATGTGTGGCCGTCGGTGCCGCCCTCATCACCACGCTGGCGCTGGCCCATCCAAAGCTGCTCTCGGCCAATCCCGCCGACAAATCGACGGGCCCAGCGCCGGCCCAGATTGCGCTCCATTTCTCGGAAAAACTGGTCGCGCAGTTCTGTGACGCAACGCTTGTCATGACGGCAGCATCCGGCCCCACCAATGTGGCCGCCAAGGTTGCCACCAGCAGCGACGGGCGCACGCTGACCATATCGCCCACGCAGCAACTCGCGGCCGGGCCGTATCGCGTTGACTGGCATGTTGTTGCCGCAGACACCCACCGCGTGGCCGGCAACCTCACGTTCCAGGTGAAGTAACGCAATGCCGGAGGACTGGCTGGCCGTCACCCTGCGCTTTGCGCTGTATCTGGATTTGATGGCGCTCTTTGGCGTATCGCTCTTCAGCCTTTACGCGCTGGGCCCGACCGATCGGCCGTCAGCCATCTCGCGCTTGTACGGCAGGGTGGCCGAAGCATCGGCATTGGCCGGCATCGTGCTGTCGCTCTGGGACGTGGTGGCGATGGCCGAGTCGATGACAGGCGCCACGCACTACAGCCAGTTGACCCGCCATGTCTTCGACATGATCCTGACCGGCACGGCAGTCGGCGCGGCATGGCTGGTGCGCATAGCGGTGCTTGCGGCGGGTCTCGTCACGGCAATCGCGTGGCGTCGAAATACGCGCCGCCGACAGATTGGGCTGGCGGCGTCGGGCGGCATCGCGCTGGCCACGCTTGCGTGGGCCGGGCACGGCGCCATGGACGACGGCGTGCGTGGCATGGTCCATCTCGCCGCCGACATCGCACATCTGCTGGCGGCTGGCACGTGGGTGGGTGCACTGGTCGCCTTCGTCTTGCTGTCGTTGGCTGCGCGGGCCCGCACGCCGGATTCGGTGCAAACGCTCAGCCTTGCCTCCAGCGGCTTCGCGACCATCGGCACGTGCATCGTTGGGATGTTGATCGCCACGGGCGTTGTCAACTACGTGCTTGTCGCCGGCCCAACGTTCGATGCGCTCTTCACCACGCCGTATGGATGGTTGCTGCTTGGCAAGCTCACGCTGTTTGTGTTGATGCTCGCGCTGGCGGCAGGCAATCGCTATCGGCTGAGCCCGGGGCTTGCGGCCGCCCTCAGCGTGGGCGATTCGACGGGCGCGGTGAAGGCGCTGCATAGAAGCCTGCAGGCGGAGACCTGCCTTGCCATGCTCATCCTCGTGCTTGTGGCTTGGCTGGGTTTGCTTTCGCCGATGCCTGCTTAGCGGCCCGCGCGGTCAACAAAACAAAACGGGTGACAGCGCCGCGCCATCACCCGTTCGTTGTTGCGTACCGCCGGCGCGGCGCTTACTTGTTCGCCGCAAGCTCCATGATCATGCGCGACAGCAGATAGAGACGCGGCACGAGGCTCTCCACTTCCGCGTATTCCTCCGGCGTATGGATGCCGCCGCCAACGATGCCGAAACCATCGAGCGTGGGCGTGCCGACACCCGCCGACAGGCTGGAATCAGCCGCGCCGCCGCTGCCCTCAAGCGTCAGCTTGCGTCCGATCTCGCCGTAGATGGCTTGCGCCTTGGCGGCAAGTTCGTCCGACGCGGCATTGCGCGGCATCGGGGGGAAGCCTCGCACCAGCGACGTCTTCACTTCCGTATCGGGGATCAGCTTGTTGGCCGACACACGCGTCAGATCGCGTTCCACGCGGTCGAACTCCTCCGGCACGGCCACGCGCACGTCTGCATAGGCCGTTGCATGGTCGGGAATGACGTTGGTTGCGTCGCCCGCCTTGAGCACGGTCACGTTGAAGGTCGTCTGCTTGGCGCTGTCGCCCAACTTGCCGAGCTGCAACACCTGGTGCGCCAATTCGTTGGCGGCGTTGCGACCCGATTCGGGTGCCACACCGGCGTGCGCGGCCTTGCCTTTGATGTCGATCTCCGCCGTGCCGCTGCCCTTGCGCCACACGACCAGCCCATCAGCGGGCCGGCCGGGCTCCAGGTTGAGCGTCACGTCATGCTGCTTGGCCTCGCGCTCGATCAACGCGCGCGTGCCCTTGGAGCCGGTTTCCTCGTTGGTGTTGAGCAGCAGCGTGACTTGCCCGTATTGCTTGAAGTCGAGCTGCTGAAGAATCTTCATCGCGTACAAACCCGCCACCACGCCGCCCTTGTCGTCCATCACGCCGGGGCCGTAGGCGCGCTTGTCCTTGATGGTGAACGGCTTGGCGCGGGCCGTGCCGTCTTTGAAAACGGTGTCCATGTGGGCCATCAGCAAGATGCGCGTCTTTCCAGTGCCCTTCCAGGTGGCGAGGATGTTGTTGCCGACTGCCGGCGCGGCGGACACCGTTTCCACGTGGGCGCCGGCCTTGCGCAGTTCATCGGTGACGATGCTGCCCATCTGGCTGAGCCCCGCTTCGTTGCCCGTCCCCGAATCGATATTCACCAAGCGCTCAAGCAGGTGCAGTGCGTCGCCACGGTAACCCTCTGCGGCGGACAGCACCTTGGGATTGGCATCGGCAGCGCAGGACAGCCCTGAGGCACACAGCAGCAGCGCAGCAACGGCAAGGCGGGATGGTTTCATACGGGACCTTTGTAGCGGAGTGGCAAAACGGCCATTACACACAAGATCGGTGCTTGCGGGGGCGGCCATGTTGCGCGAGGCGCACGGGTGTCACCCGCAGCTTGCTCTGGCAGACAAGTCATGCAGGGGCGGCGGGTGGCACGATCAAGCACTGGTGCAACTATTCATTGCATGCATTACCGGTCATTCAAAGAATAAATTTCACAAATAATGCACGCCCCGCTAATCTGATCCCCTTTGATTTGGCGAGCAGACGATGGCGGAGCTTTATCTCGTACGGCACGGACAAGCCTCGTTTGGCGCGGCAGATTACGACCGGCTCTCTGAACGCGGCGAGCAGCAGAGCGTCTGGCTTGGTGAATATTTCGCGCGGCAGGACATTGTTTTTGATCGCGTCATCTGTGGCACCTTGCGCCGCCATGAGCAGACCGTCGACGGCATCCTGCGCGGCATGGGCATTTCGGGCGCAGCGTATGAGCAGCACGCCGGGCTGAACGAATACGACTTCCAGGGGCTCTTTGCCGCGCTCGGCGAAGATTTTCCGGAGCTGACACAACTGGCCTCAGGCTCGATGCGCGATCACTACCGGGCGCTCAAGCAGGTGCTGCATCTTTGGTCGGACGACAAGATTCGCGGGCCGCTGCCCGAGACCTGGGCCGCCTTCCAGCAGCGCGTGGCCGATGCGCGCGCGGCCATCCAGGCCGGCGGCGGGCAGCGTGTGCTGGCGATCAGTTCCGGCGGCCCAATTGCGGTAACCGCGCAGCAGGTGCTGGCCGCCCCACCCACGAGCGCCATCGCGCTGAATCTGCAGATCCGCAACAGCAGCGTCTCGCAGTATTTCTTCAACGCTGAATCGTTCCAGTTGGCCACTTTCAACGGCGTCCCGCATTTGGACGACCCGACGCGACGCGCATTCCAGACATACGGTTGATCGCCCTGGCGGACGACCAAAACACAAAACCATTGGAGGAGCACACCATGAGCACGAACCTGTTCGACCTGACCGGAAAGATCGCCCTGGTCACCGGCGCCAGCCGCGGTATTGGCGAAGAGATTGCCAAGCTGCTTGCAGAACAAGGCGCGCACGTGATCGTATCTAGCCGCAAGCTGGCCGACTGCGAAGCCGTGGCAGAACGCATCCGCGAAGCCGGCGGCAAAGCAGAAGCCCTCGCCTGCCACGTCGGGCGCATGGAAGACATTGCAGCGGCGTTCGACACCATCCGCCGCACGCATGGCCGGCTCGACATTCTCATCAACAACGCGGCGGCAAACCCGCACTTCGGCCACATCCTCGACACAGATTTGGCGGCCTATGAGAAGACCGTGGAGGTGAATATCCGGGGCTACTTCTTCATGTCGGTTGAAGCCGGCAAGATGATGAAGGCGCAGGGCGGCGGTGCGATCGTCAATACCGCGTCGGTCAATGCGCTGCACCCCGGCGACAAACAGGGCATCTACTCCATCACCAAGGCCGCCGTGGCCCACATGACGCGCGCCTTCGCCAAGGAATGCGGGCCGTTCGGCATTCGGGTGAATGCGCTGCTGCCGGGTCTGACCAAGACCAAGTTCGCAGGCGCCCTGTTTGAAGACAAGGCCACGTACGACCGCTGGATCAGCGAGATCCCGATGCGCCGCCACGCCGAGCCGCGCGAGATGGCCGGCACGGTGCTTTACCTCGTGTCTGATGCGGCGAGCTACACCAACGGCGAGTGCATCGTCGTCGATGGCGGCATGACGGTCTGACGCAGGCCTTGCCGCCCGAAGGAAGCGAGATGACGACCCTGCCCCACGCCGCAGTCGCGCGTGCCGATTTCGGCCGTGTGTCGGTGTTCTTCGGTGAGAAAAGCGGGAAATATCCCGATGGCAACCAGGTCGTCATCCGCGGCTCGGACACGCTGGCCGCGTTCGACACGCCGCTGGTTTCCAACCACATCGGCCCGGAATTTGACGCCACCGAGCTGGTGGTAATGGGGCATGTGCATGAAGACCACATGGCCGGTCTGCATCGGCTGCCCCGCGCGACGGTGCACGTGAATGAAGCCGATCTGGCCGCGGCTCAAAGTTGGAACGGCATGGTCGCCACGTACGGCCTGGACGATGCCACCGCCCCGGCCATGCTGGAGAAGCTGCAGCGCGAATTCTTCTATGCGCCTCGCCCCGATGCGCTGGGCTATGAAGACGGGGCGCAGTGGGACCTGGGCAATACGCAAGTCCGCGCGTTTCACATGCCCGGCCACACCGCCGGCCATACCGTTCTGCTGGTCGAGCCCGAAGGCGTGGCATTCATCGGCGACATTGACTTGACCGGCTTCGGGCCCTATTACGGCGACGCCTCCTCAAGCCTGCGAGATTTCCGCCGCACTCTGGCGCGCTTGCCGGACATTCCAGCCGAGGTGTGGGTCACGTCGCACCATCGCGGCATCTACACAGACCGGGAGCATTTCCTGCGCGACTTGGCGGCGTATACGGCCAAGCTCAATGAACGCGAACAGCGCCTGTTGGCCATGCTGCGCGAATCCCCAAAGACTGTGGCGCAATTGGTGGAGCAACGTCTGCTGTATCCGCCGGGCTACGAGGCGTTGTGGGTGGTCAGCGCGGAAACCCGCACGATTTCCCAGCACCTGGCCGAACTGCAGGCCGATGGGCGGGTGCAGGTGGACGGATACGGCATGTACCGGGTCGACTGAGGCGACCGTCGCGGTGATGCGGCGCGCCCGCAACATCGTCCTTGAAATCTGTGGATACCTGTATATATTTACAGTAACTGTAAATTTATACAGCACTCGCCATGGACGACCTGATCCGCATCAAAAACGAGTACGACCGCCAGACGGTGCTCTGGCTGCGCGAGCGCCTGGGTGAACAGGCGCTGAACGAAGTCGTGTTGCGCATGGAGGTGCGTGGGCGGCCGTATGCGTCGGAAGTCTGCCGCACGCTGGGTCTGACGCCGCCGCCGCGCAAGCGGGCGACCCCGCGTGCGCGACCGCTCAATCGGGCCGTGGGCGAGGCTTATCTGGCCACCATTCGCGGCATCCTGGGCGGTGGGCATATGGCGGCGTAGCGCCGGTTTGCGTCATTCCTCCAGCGTGGCAGCGGTCTCTTCGCGCAGCCAGGCGAGCCAGGCGCCAGCCGGGCTGTCGGCGGCAATAGGCGCATCGGCCAGCAGGTAGTAGCCTGAACCGTCACGCCTAAACCCTTCGGGCGCAATCAGCCGCCCATCTTTCAGGTCATCACCCGCCATCAGCTTCGATGCGATGGCCGTGCCCTGCCCCGCCAAGGCCGCCTGCAAACTCAGATAGAAATGTTCATATCGCGCCTCTGGCAGCCGCCCACGCGGCCGCGCCGTGCCGCTGGCACGCCACCACGCCTGCCATGCATCTGGGCGCGTGGCGGTGTGCAGCAGCCGACGGCGCGCGGCAGGATCCGCTTCGCGGGCGTGCACCGGACCAATCCATTCGTCGCAAATGGGCGCCGCATGCACGTGTGCGGGCCATGCAAAGTCATCACGGCGCAATGCCACGTCCACACCGGTGCGTGCGAAATCGATGGGGCCGCCCGCCGCAAACAGATGAATCTGGATGGCCGGATGCCGCGCCTGAAAACGCGACAGTCGTGGGATCAACCACCGCATCGCAAGCGTCGGTTCGCATGACACCACCAATGCGGAAGACGTCGCCCGGCGAGCAATCCGGTCGATGCTATCCGTGAGAATTCCGAACGCATCGGTGGCGGCCGCATGCAACTGTTCACCCGCGGGCGTCAGGAAAACCGCCCGATTGCGACGCTCGAACAGATCCACGCCTAACGACGCTTCCAACTGCCGTATCTGCCGGCTGACAGCGCCATGTGTCACGTGCAGTTCCTGCGCCGCGCGCACGAAGCTGCCATGCCGAGCTGCGGCTTCAAACACACGCAGCGTATTCAAGGGAGGCAATGCCATCTGTCAGTTTTTCTCACCGAAAAACGGCATCATAAATCGATTTTCAGCGATGGCGGAGGCCTCCAGAATCGGCGCATCCTCACTTTGCGATTGCGCCTGACATGAGCGAACTCCTTGCTGTTGCCGTCATCACCATCCTGGCCGTCATCAGTCCGGGCGCGGACTTTGCCATGGTCACGCGCAACAGCCTGCTGCATGGGCGGCGCGCAGGCGTCCTGTGCGCAGTGGGCATTGCGCTGGGCGTGCAGGTGCACGTGTTCTACACGATGTTCGGCGTAGGGCTGCTGATCGCGCATGCGCCAACGCTTCTGCAGGGCATCAAGCTGGTGGGCGCGGCGTACCTGGTGTGGATTGGCTGGAAAACGCTGTCGGCCAAGCCGTTGCCGAGCGGCGAGACTGCCGGTGACAGCGTCGGTGCTCCAACGCTATCGACCATCGCCGCGCTGCGCATGGGCTTTCTCACCAATGCACTCAATCCGAAAACGACGCTGTTTGTGGTCAGCACGTACACGCAGGTTGTTCACGCGGGCACACCGCTCGCCGCCCAGTTCGGCTATGGCGTCTTCATGTCGGCGGCGCACGCGATGTGGTTTGCGTTGGTGGCGGCGGTGTTTGCCTCAGGTGCGTTGCGACGCTCGCTGCTGGCACGGCAACGCCTCGTAGACCGTGTGATTGGCGTGATCCTGATCGGTTTGGGATTGGCGCTAGGGCTCGCGCGGCTTGCGTGATGTCACACAGAGCGGCCTGCCCGTGCCTGCGCCCATGCCGTCTGCCCCAGGTCTTCTGCTGCATTAACAGGCGCCAGCCTGTTTGAGACAGTGCCCTCGCGCCCTGCCCCGTCGCCACATGGCGATGGAGGCCACCGCGCAGACCCGCTGACCCGCAGCACAACCTCACACCTGGAGTGCAACCATGCAATGGAATCGCGCCTTCACCGACCTCATCCGCAACGGTCGCGCAGCTTACTGGGGCAACTGGACGCTCGCCCCCACCATCAAACCCGGCGCCGTCGGTTTTGTGTCGCCCGACACCGGAGACTTCACACCCGTCAAGCCTGAAACGCCGGGCGTGGCAGTCAATACGCGCACCGTACCGAATCAATGGAAGCTGTCGACCAACAACGTCCACCGCACCGAGACCAGCGTCAAGCTCGATGGCTCGGCCACCGATCCTGAAAGCGGCACGAAGATTAACGCAGGCGTGGAAGTGAAATGGGAGTTCTCGGCGGTCGGGTCGATCGCCTCGGAATTCGGCATTGCGTCGGAGTCGTACATCAATGACCTGACGCAGCTCACACGGCCCGAGACGATCAAGTGGCTGGCTGAGCAGGCACAGTCCGTCAGCATGGGTTCGGGCGGGAACATCGCGCAGGGCTTCGGCGTGGTGACCAGCGTGATTCTGGCCAACAGCGGGCTGAACGTGGGCTCGCAAGACAACAACTCGTCGTTCTCGATTACTGGTTCAGCAGGTGCCGTGCATGACATGCTCGGCAGCGCGACGGGCAAGGGGTCGTTTGTGTCGGTCAACCAGACCAAGAGCGTCGACCAGCATCTGTGGCCGTTCGAGCCCGGCAAGCAGGCGCCCGCGCCCATTCCGGTGGCCTACACCTTTGCGTCGTTCGACGGCAACCTGCTGATCCCGAACTGGATCACGCGCCTGGGCGGCTTCGAGATCTACTTCAACAACAAGCCCGGCTGCACCTACGTCACGCACATCAAGCTGCGTTTCAACACGCCGCAAGGCCCGCGCAGCGACGAGTTTTCGCTCAGCGGCGGCATCTCGAAGACGGTCGCGAACATCCCGCTCAACGCCACCGATATCCAGGTCGACGTGAAGTTCCAGGGCGTCGTGAACAGCGACAACTATTCGTTCCGCTGGCCCAGCCCGCTCGGCCAATGGCTGACCGGCCGGCGCGAGATCGAAATGACCGGCGTGTGGCCGGGCCCGACCCACGCCGTCGAAAAGTAACGCCAAAAGCAAAGCGGCGGATCGGCCGGGAGGGGACGTCCGCCGCGCTGTCTCTGTATGCGACGTCTGGTACGTTAAGCCACCTGCTGGCGCTTGCGCTCGATATCCGGCAGGAACACCGTCAGCAGGCCGATGAGCGGCAGGAACGAGCAGAGGTGATAGACGTTGTAGATGTCGGTTGCGTCAGCCAGCTTGCCGAGCACCGCAGCGCCAATGCCGCCCAGCCCGAACGCAAACCCAAAGAACAGGCCCGACACCATCCCGACCTTGCCGGGAATCAGCTCCTGCGCATACACGAGGATGGCCGAGAACGCCGAGGCCAGCACCAGCCCGATGATCACCGTCAGCACGGCGGTCCAGAACAGGTTGGCGTACGGCAGCAACAGCGTGAACGGCGCCACGCCCAGGATCGACACCCAGATCACGACCTTGCGGCCCACGCGGTCACCAATCGGCCCGCCCACGATCGTGCCCACCGCCACCGAAAACAGGAAGAGGAACAGGAACAGCTGCGACGTCTGTGCCGAAAGCTGGAACTTGGTGATCAGGAAGAACGTGTAATAGCTGTTCAGGCTCGCCAGGTAGAAGTACTTGGAAAACAGCAGCACGACCAGCAGCGTCATCGCAAACGCCACCTGCTTGCCCGACAGCTGAACCGCGGCATGCGCGCGGCCGCCTGCCTTGCGGCCATGGCCCGCGGCGCGTTCACGCTTGTACCAGCCGCCCACGTGATAGAGCACGAAGATGGCGATCAGCGCCGCGATCGAAAACCACGCAAGGCTGTGCTGCCCGTACGGCATGATGATGATTGCTGCCAGCAACGGACCCATCGCGCTGCCCACATTGCCGCCCACCTGGAACAACGACTGCGCCAGCCCATGACGGCCACCCGAGGCCATACGCGCCACGCGCGACGATTCCGGATGGAAGATCGACGAGCCTGTGCCCACCAGCGCCGCCGCCAGCAGCACCGTGCCAAAGTTGGGCGCCACCGACAGCAGCACCAGCCCCACCAGCGTGAAGCCCATGCCCACCGACAGCGAATACGGCTTCGGATGCTTGTCGGTATACAGCCCGACCATCGGCTGCAGCAGCGACGCCGTGATCTGGTACGTAAGCGTGATCAGCCCAATCTGCGAAAAATCGAGGTGGAAGTTGCCCTTGAGCAGTGGATAGATCGCCAGGATCAACGACTGCATCATGTCGTTGAGGAAGTGCGCGAAGCTGATGGCGCCGATCACGCCAAAGCCGGTCTTGTCGGCCTGCGCGGCGGGGGCGGCCGATGCAGCGGCCGTGCCGTTTGCGGTGGTTTGCATGATGGTTTGCGGTAACGGTGTTGAGGCGAGGAAGCGCTCAATCTTGCGCCTAAACGGTGCAGGCGTGTTACCGCAAATTCGACAACGATTAACGCAAACCGGACAATTTACTGTCGGGGCAAAAGCGTCAGCCCGCGCGGCGCCGTTTCCACCCAGATACCGGCCATCTTCCCGCAAACCCTTGCCCAGCTTGCCCTGGCAGGTAGCTAACGTGTTAGCCGTTTTCTCGCCCGGGGCTACTCCGTTCGGAGCATGGCCGCTCAGGAGACGCTTTCTATACTCGGCAGCATGGACTGCAGCACGACGCCAGAAACAAGCGCAAGGCGCCAGTGCCGACAGCCTGACGGAACCCGCTGCGTGACCAACTTCACACGCACAACGATCCGCAAACTGAACCGATGACCAGCATCGACGATGCCGCACATCGGCCGACATGGGAGGGGAGCCATGATGATCCTGCTAACGGGAACGCTATGCCGCGCGATGGGAGACCTTTTTTATCAGGCCCTGCTCGACGACCGGGTCGTCTGCTGCTTCGTCACGTCCGAAGCCGTGGATGTCACTGGCAACGCCTCGCGCCCGTCGCCCGCTTCGTCCCCGTGTACCGACCCTCGGCTCGCTGACGTCTCTCGGTCAGCGAGTTATTGCGCGCCCCTCGTCCCGTAGGGCGCGCTCTTTTCTGCCGATGCCGTCAGCGCGGGGGCGCTGGCGGGTCACCCCGCACCTCACCCCAAGAGATGGCTCAGCCGATCAGCCCGGCGTCCGTCAACTCACGCTTCATATAGGCATAAAGCACCGGCGCAGCAATCACGCCGCCCACGCCAAACAGCGCTTCCATCACGATCAGCGCGAGGATCAGCTCCCACGCGCGCGCATCGATGCGGCTGCCGATAATGCGTGCATTCACGAAGTACTCCAGCTTGTGCACCACCACCAGAAAGATGAGCGATGCCACCGCAAGTTCCAATGAGGCGGTCACGCTCATCACCACGATGGCCGTGTTGGAGATGAGGTTGCCCGCCACAGGAATCAGCCCGGCCACAAAGGTCAGCAGGATCAGCGATTTGGAATACGGCACGTGCTGCCCGAACAGCGGCAGTGCGCCCAGCAGGTAGATGGCCGCGAGCGCGGTGTTGAGCGCCGAGATCTTGACCTGCGCGAACACCACCGCCTCGAATGCATCGGTCAACCGGCTCAGCCGGTTCACCAGTGCTGCGGCCAGCGGCTTGTGGTCCTCGGGATCAAGCGTATCCGACCAGGCCACCATCGCCCCCAGGATCAGCCCAACCAGCATCAATGCGCTTGCACGCAACCCGTCGATACCGAGGGTCGACACCTGATGGCCGTGCTCCTTGATCATCTGCACGAGCTGGACACGCAGCTCAGTCACCGATTGCGGAACGTAATCGACCACCGCCGCCGGCAAGGATTCCCGCAGGTTGTCGAGCACGTCGGCAATGCGCGTAAGCATGCCTTCGAGCCCATGCCCGTGCTCGACCAGGCGCCCGATCCCGATGCCAAGCCCAGCAAGAATGAGGGCGGCGATGACGAACACGCAGATCACCGCGACCGCCTTCGCGCGCCTGGATAGCCTGCTGCGCTCGCGCAAGCGCGCTTCCAGCTTGCGCGCCAATGCGTAGACGAGGAAACCGGCAATGGCAGCCGGCAACAGGTGCAGCCACAGCACGGCTGCAATCATGGCCGCCACCAACACATAGCTGACAGCATTGATGGGGCGAGTGTGTGCGTTGGAAGGAAGCTCGGGAGGCAGCATCGTCATGAAAACAGGCCAGCAGCAATGTTGATGGAGAGCGCGAGGATGCTCGTATTGAAGAAGAACGACAGCAGTGATTGCCCTAGCACCGCTCGCCGCATTGCACGCGAACGAATGCTGATATCGGCCGTCTGGCTGGCGACCGCGATCGTAAAGGAGAAGTAGAGGAAATCCCAGTAATCGGGGTCGAGCTGCTCGTCGGGAAACTGCAGCGGCGGCTCGTGGGGCGAACGGTAATACAGATGCGCGTAGTGCACCGTAAACATCATCGGCACCATGAGCCACGCGCCGAGCACCGTGATACCGGTGAACACGTAGTGCGACGTCTGCGCATGCCCCGCCGACTTGGCTGTCGCAAGCTCAAACGCAATGGCCACCATGCTGGCCACGACACCGAGGCAGACCACCGCCAGCACGGCCGACGTACGCTCGTCTTCACGGCGGGCGACGGCGCGGATACGGCGTGGGTCTGCGCGCAGCATCATCACTGTAATCAGGATCAGGTATGCCCACACGGCGATATCCCAGCCGAGCAGCAGGCGCGTAAGCCACCCGTGCGCTGGCACAACAGCGACCGCAACGGCGCCCAGCGCAAACGCAGACAGCAGGCGCGGCCGTGTCGCAGCAAAGCGGGAAACCTGGGAAATCTCGGAGGACTTGTCTTGCGGGTTCACATGCGCCTCAGGTGCGTGCTCGGGATATTCACACAAGGCCGGCACCGCCAGCCGATGAGGCGACATGGTAGCCGCTTCAGCGCAGCATCAGGACGGCGAGAGCATTGAGGCAAACGAACGCTTGCAGCGTTCCTGCAGGCGCTCGTGCGTTGAGAGCTGCTCTGCGACGACGGTGGCCTCCGGATACACGCGGCACATGCCGATCATGGCGGTCTCCAGCGACCCCTGCGAGCCAGCCTGGAACTGGAATTGCTCCAGCACCGTGTCATCGGCATCACGCACGGTAATCTGGAACGGGCCCGGGGTGACGGTCGCACAGCCAGCCAGCATGGCGGCCGAGGCCAGCGTAAGGCACAGAAGGGAGCGGGTCGGACGACGGAAACGGATCATCATGGCTTCCTGGTTGCGATGAGAGTGAGACGCCGCAATGGCGACTCGGTTCGCAATCATCGCGCTTCCCCGGTGACACAAACAAAAACGCCCGCGGTGTGCGGGCGTCTTTCCGGGAGGAACCAGGCTCAGGCCACGGCGCCTTCGGTGTACGGGTCAAACTTGCTACCGGCCTTGGCACCTTCAGTGTAGGTATCGAACTTGCCGGCACGGGCCAGGGCGCCTTCGGTGTACGGGTCAAACTTGCTACCGGCCTTGGCGCCTTCAGTGTAGGAATCGAACTTGCCGGCACGGGCCAGGGCGCCTTCGGTGTACGGATCGAACTTGCTGCCAGCCTTGGCGCCTTCGGTATAGGTATCGAACTTGCCGGCACGGGCCAGTGCGCCTTCCGTGTACGGATCGAACTTGCTGCCGGCTTTGGCGCCTTGCGTGTACGGATCGAACTTGTCGCCAGCCTTAGCGCCATCCGAATACACGTCGAAACGTTGGCTGACCTGCGCAGCACCTTGCGTGTACACGTCAAACTTGGCTGCTGCCATGGCCGGCACACTTGCCAGGGCGATCAGGGCAGCAATCAGAGTACGTTGGGCTTTCATGATGTCTTCTCCAGATGGGCGCAGCGCGTCGGGCAGGTGATCCGGGCGTTTCCTGGATCTTCTTTTCGCTGCGGCGCCGCATTCGATGGAGTCATCGTAGGCGAGCCTGTTAAGACAATAAATGTCGCGACAGACAATTTATTGTTGCGGTTTGTGAAATTACGGGAAAACCCGCATCAACAGTGGCTTTGCGGCCTGCAGCAACGGCTGGCGGTTCGATTTGCGCAAACCGAGGATGTGACTTTTTCGCCTAAAGTCAGCGTTGTGCGGCTTTCGAACGCGTTTTATTGTTGCGCTCTGACGCATCGCGTCATGGTTTTGAGACCCACACAGATTGCCATTTCCCGATACAAACGCGCACAGGTTGGCGAAAGACTCTGTGTCACACTGCCCGGCATTCGCTTTCAAACCCATCCACGATGAAACACCTTCTGCTCGCTGTGTCCCTGCTTGGTGCTGCACTTCTTTCCGGCTGCGGCGTCGTGGCCGCGCCGTGCCGCGTGGCATCTGCGGGCCTAAAGATGGTGCCGCTGGTTGGACATGTGGCGGCCGCGCCCACTGACGCCTGCGCCGACATCATCGATTGAGCGTCATTAGGCGAGGCAAACCCAATATCTGCGTCTATTGAGGCTTCGCAGCCTCCTGCTGCTGAATCACCCAGTCCTGCAAGTCTTTCAGTTGCTGGGCGTTGCTGTGGAAAGCTTCGGCCTCGCGCTCGTGCTGGGCTTCAACGTCAGAGAGGACAACGCCACTGGCGGTTTCATCAAGGAGGCCGGCGGCGCTGGGAAGCCCGGCCCGGTTGGCGGAGTTCCACATGCCGACAAAGCGACCAGGGATGCGGCAAGCAGCATCGTCGTGCACAACGATTTCATGGGGTACCTCGCGGTTTCGGTAAAGGATGCGGTCTCGGAAGACGGTCTGGATGCGCGTCTGCGCCTGGGCTGCTTGATCGGCCACGTGCGCGCTGACATTTGCCTGGCGCGTTTCGGTTTGTGCGACAGCCACCTTGGCTTGCAGCGCGTGCGATCGCTCGACCTGAAGCCGATGCAGATCGCCGGCGCCGTAGCCAAGGCCGAACGCGAACACCAACGCCAGGATGGCGCACGCCCAGAAGCGTGGGTCGAGCAGGCTCATGACGGGGCTCCTCCAGTCAGTACAGCACGAGCGCGCAACCACAGCGCGCGCCGATCATCGAGGCCATTCGTGCCGCCATTGACGCGGCGCGTCAGTTGCACGAAGGCGGCGTCGCTGTCCTGATCGGCAAAGCGGTTGAGCCCATTGTTCAGCCAGAACCACGCGGCCGATGCCGTGGCGTGCGCGGGTGTCTCGAGCAGTTCGGGCTGCGCTTCGAGATCGAGGCCCAATGCGATGCCGCACGCACGGTAATTGGCACGGCCCGTGATCTGGATAAGGCCGCGGCCAAGAAAGCGCTTGCCGTCGCCGGGTTGCGTATTGCCGAGGTCGGCACGCCCTTCGTAGCCGCGCTGCGCCAGCGTGGGACCCCACAGCTCGCGCACGTAGCGCAGTTGCCCGGATTCGTGCCCGACCTGCGCAAGAAACGCGGCAATGCGTGCGGTCGTGTTGATCTGCCGGAACAGCAACACGTCGGCCAGGATGGGGGCGAACACATCGGCGCGCCCGCCGGCGCTGGGCATGACGGCGCGCAGTTGCGCCGCGGTGAGAAGCGGTTCAGCCATGGTTTGCCTTGTGCAGGGATTCGCGCACGTCGTCGACGACCTCGGCGAGGTCGGCATCGCGCCGCTTGTTGATGAAGTTGAAGACCCAGCGCACGAACGCCCAGCCAGGCAGGCCGCAGACAAAGTAGATGCCGCCGAGTGCCATGGCACCGTTGGCCGAGCCGATCCAATGCGCCACCCCGAAGTACTGGATGACGGTGGCCCCGCCCCCTACGCTGGCGATGACGGTGGAGATGAGCGCAACGGCCCACTCTCCGCGGGCGCGAGGCAAGGTCATCACCATGACGACGATGGTGGCGAGCACAGTCGCAGCAAAAGCCACGGCTGCGAACCCGCCAAGCGCCTTGAAGGCAGCAGCGCCCGCCACCCCCGCAACGGCGCTGCCGCTGATGGGTTCAGACATGGTTCCCCCGGAAATGAAAAAGCCCGCGCGAAGGCGGGCTGTGTTGCTGGGATGGCGGTGCTTACCAGTCGATGGCTTGCACCTCTTCAATACTGTTTGCGGCGTTGATCCTGGCGATCAGGTCGGCGTACTTCTGCTGCGCGGCGACGCGGTGGGCCAGCCAGTCGGCGTTGACTTGCTGGATTTGCGCGGCAGTGTGCGCGGTGAAGGACCAGGCATCGTTGTTGGCGCACCAGATGCGTGTTGTCCAGTTTGACGGTGCGACAGCCGAGGCGCTGACGGCGCTTTGGAGGTTGCGTTGATCGTCGTCTTGGGATGGGTACGTGTGGGGTGTGCCGAGGGCGGATGAGGTGAAGCCGGTGGTGAGGGCCGAGGCGCAGACGGTGCTTGCCTTGATGGCTTGTGCTGTACGCACTTGGTCCAACGTCATGAGCGAGAGCGGATCGACGGCAATCGGGTTGCCGTCTGCATTGGCAGTGATCCTCTTGCCAGCCGCTTGCGCGTCCATCAGTTGCGCATGGGTCGTCGACCATTTGGATTCGTCGATGGCGTCGGCAGGAATGTTTGTGCCGTGGATGGCGGGATCGTAAAAGCCACCGGTGGATTTTGCGTAGAAGATCATGTTTTATTCCTCATTTTCCGATTGCCAAATACGAGCCACCACTAATGTTGCGCGTGCCGCCTTCCCCAAAAATGACGCTGGTCGCGGACGCGCCACTAAAGTTTTCAAGCGTCCCTTGCGCACCACCAGTGGGCAAACCTACTAGGCAATAGCACGCGATTGAAAATGAAATCGGAAACGTTACCGAAGCTGTCCCGGTTGCTGGCATCGCCGGAATTTGGCCCCACTGCAAAATCAATCCACTTGGTAACTTTTGGTAGCCACTGCTCTGCAGAGACGAGCCGAGCAGAGACGAAAACTGCATCTGCCCGGAGCCTGAAATCGGGATCCAACTGACTGTTGAGGCTAGCAAGGTGATTGAATCGGTTCCACTCAAAGCAAACGATGCCAAATTTCCACCGGCGCCAAAGATGTTGTCCGAACCTTGACGCTGGATGACGGTGCCTGATGCACCACCAGGGTGAAAGGTAATGGTCGAGCCAACAGGAACCGACGACAACAAAGGCAACGTCAATGTGATGCCGTTACCTACCAACGTAACCACCTTCCCACAGACTGAAGCAGGCAATGTAGTGTTCGCGCTGAACCCTACGTAGTCCGCAAGCTGCAGCCCTGCGGTCTTCACAAACGCCGTCGTAGCCAACTTCCCACTGTTATCAAACTGCGCAGGCGTCACCCCCGTCGTCAAAGTCTGCCCGGCGCTCACCCACCCATTCACCCCATTCGACACAAACTGCACAGCTTCACCGGGATTCAGCGTGAGGCTGTTGGCGCTGCTGCCCTGGCCGAACGCGAGCGTATCGGCGCCATTGCGCGTGACGGCGGTTGAGCCGCTGGCCTGCATATAGGTCACGCAGATGCTCGTGCCGTTCGGGCAGTTGGCGGCGGGCGGCAGCGTCATGGTCTGGCCGGTGGCCGTGACGTTAACCAGTGCGCCAAGCGCCGCCGTGGTGAGCGTGCTCGATGTGGCGACGTTCTGGATGCTGGAATAGCGCTCGCCGATCGCCGCCAGAAAGCCACCCGTCGGTGCCGTCGGCACGTTGGGATACGGGACGATGCTGGCGTTGGTAATCGTGCTCTGCCCGTTGGCAACCGTGATGACGGCCAACCCTACGTAGCCCGCGGTTACAGCGGGCGTGGTCTGCGTGCCGGTAGATGCAGCAGTGCCAGCCACGAGTTGCAACGACACCTGCCCCGCCCGCGTCGTCGGCTGCGCATTGCCGCTGCCACCCGGCCCGTTGAATGCCTGCGAAGGGTTCGCGCTGTTGTAGTACGGCAGCACGACGTTGTTGACGTCGCTCTCAAGGTAAGCCGCCTGGATCAGGTAGTTCTGGCTGTAGCCGGACGTGGCAGGTGCCGTGAGAGTAAAAGACTGCGCATCCAGCAAGATGCCTTGCTTCAGGATGCTGTGCGCAGTGTCTTGCGGCAGCGCGCTGTACAGCGTGCCGTCCACATTGGCGAGCTGGTAGATCTGCCCCGGGTTGATGGTCACGCTCATCGACGCGGGCGTGGTGGGCACGCAGCCCAGGCCCGAGATGACGGTGGATGTGCCAAACAGATCCGCGCACAGCTTTGCCAGCGCGATCATGGTCTGCCGGTTGGTGTTCAGCAGGTCCGTGGTTTGCGGCACCTGGCCGCTGTAGACAATCTGACGATCCAAGACTGTTCTCCAAAAGAAAAGCCCGGCGTCTTGCCGGGCTGTCGGTGGTAAGGAAAGCGCGTGGGTCCGCGCTTAGGAACTGATGCGCGTCCAGATGATCGAGGCGGCGGGCCGCACCGATTCGATGGCGGCATAAATGTCGGCGTCCGACACGGTGTTGCTGCTCATCGATGGGTCAACGTATTCGCCTTGCGAGGGCGCGCTGTAGCCTGTGGTGACAATGCTGTAGCCGGCCACGTTCGGGATGCCACTGCCAAGCGGGCGATACGCCTGCACAAACGCCTGATACGTCAGCGAGACCTGCCCGTAAGCGCCGGCCATACCGTAGCCGCTGTTCGGCGCATCGTAGGCGCCGCAGTCTGTAGGGCGGCTCGGTTCGATGATCGTCGGGGCACGTCCGGTCAGGTCGTTCAGCACGCGGATGATGGCGCCGCGCGTGCCGCGTTCACGAAACAGGTTGGCGACGATGTTTGCACGAAACGATGCGTCGGATTGCCCGGTCCTGCGCCGGATCGACAGGCCAAAGAAGTCGGCCGCAATCATGTCGAGCCAGCCGTCAGTGGCGGTCAGAATGCGCGTCTGCTCCCTCGCATAGGCATACAGGCCGTAGACGTAGGCGCCGCTGTATGCGAGCCCCTGCAGCAGCCCGTTGAGGATGGGCGACTGCGCCACATCACCAAACCAGCGCGGTAGATACCCGCGTATGCGCGTGAAGATGTCTTGTTGGTCACCGGTTGCCATTACGTCACCGTGATGGAGTTGGTTGTGGCTTTGATGACCTGCAGGCTGGTGGCCGGCAAATCCGCTGTGCTGCCGTTGAGCAGTGTGCCGGTGACGTTGGTGACGGCCGGCGACGCGTCATACGCCACCTGCGCCAGTCGTGAATACGTCAATGCTGTGCCCAGCGGCAAGCTGTTGATGTAGCTCAGCAAGGCCGCCTGCACTTGCAGCGCGACGGCCTGATGCGTGTAGCCTGCAGCCGTGGCGATGCTCATGGAGACCGTGGCGTTAACGACGACAGGCCCGTACACATAGAACGTGCTCGTCACCGGGCGCACGGCATCCACGGCGTTGCTCACGCTGGCAAGCAGCGTTGACGTTGGCGAGCCCGTGCCGTCATCCACGATCACGATGAACGTGCCGTTCTGCGGCAAGCCGGCGTAGGTCTGGTTCTCCAGAATCACGTACGTCAACCCCTGCTTCACGCTGGCGATGGCCGAGCCGATGGCCGTCCTGGTGGCCTTGGACAGACTCGCAACATAAGCGATGAAGCGCGATCGGAATGCGGTATCGGGCTCGGCATCTGCGCCGTTGACGAACGCCGCCGTATTGCTGACCGTGTCCACGCCCGAGATGGCACCCACGATGGTGGATACAGCACCCGCCACCGCATTGCCCGCCGCGCCGGGCGTGACCGCTTGCACTGGCACGCTCACGCTGGCCGTACCGGCTGCAATCACATAGCCGCCGAGCGTGGCGCTGTAGGCAGGGTTGGTCGTATCGACCACCACGTTGAACTGCTGCGTACCGTCGCCCGTCTGCACCACCGCCGTCACCGGCACCAGCACCTGCAGCGTGACGGTGAAGCGCGAGAACGTGACGCTGCCCGTGGCCGGCACGGCGGCCAAGCGTGTCAAGCCGAAATCGGCCATCCACGTATCGAGATCGGCGCCGCTCGAGGTTGCCGCTCGAGTGATCGCCAGCACCTGCAGGATCAACCCTTGCAGCCACACCGTGACCGCCGCGTTGGCTTCAATGACGGCGCGCAGCACCGATCCGACCGTCAGGTCGACCAGCACCTTGGCGTAACCCTGGATAGCCGCCACCTGGTTACGCACGAGCGTCACCCAGTCTTGCGTCTGAATGGACATATCACTTGCTCACATTGAATTGAAGGGACACCGGCTCACGTGTGACCGCGCTGCTGTACAGAATGCGCACGCTCACACCACCGGTGATGGCCGCGACATCCACCTGCGGCTCGGGGTCTTGCGCAACGCCGGCTTCCTGCAGGATTTGCGAGCGGATCAGCCCGCGCATCGCCGGCACGTCGAGCGTTTCGCCGATCTTCTGCGGCAGGCCTGCGCCGTAGTCGGTGTGAAAGATGTAGTCGCCAGGGTTGGTAACGAGGCGCCGCACGATGCGTTGCTGCGTTCGCAGGTCTGCACTGGCCAGACCCAGATCGCCGGTGGGCGACACCATGATGTCGCCGCCCACCCAGTGGTTCGCGTCGTTCAGAAGTTGCTGCGTCATGCCACGCTCCCTGTGTTGCTGGACCCAGACTGCACGCCGGTATGGCGGTGCGTGTCATCGATCCGATGGCCATTCGCCGAAACCTGGCCGCTGAACTGCGTATTGCCGCTGATGCTCATCGAGTTTCCCGTGCCGTTGTTGCCCGACACCGCCATGCCCGCCTGGCCCGTGATGGTTTGCGTAACCACCAGCGCACCGTCGATCTGCACAGGCCCCGTGTGGTTCCACTGCGGCGCCTGGGTGGTGAGCGTGCCTGCGCTGATGAGCGTGACCGTGCCGTCGTTGTGGAATTGCAGCTTGGAGCCCGACGCGTGTGTCAGGAAGAACTCGCCCGACTGCGCGCCGGTCGGCCGCGCCTGATCGCTGAACAAACGCGCGCAGATGTAGCCGTTCTCGATGTCGCCGCCAAGAAACTGCACTTCCACCTGGTCGCCCGGGCTGACCGGCGCATCGATGCCCCAGCCATTGCCGACCCAGGCAGAGGCAACGGGCATCCAGCCGGTCAGCGAGCGCGCTGGGTCGGCGGGGTCTTCAGGTTGGAGGCGTACGCGCGCGGAGGCCGTACCGGGGTCGTAGCTGGTGACGATGCCCATGCGGTTCTCCGCGCGATTGGACTGCGCCATCATCGCGGCGAGCACCATTTGGTTGCGAAGCTGTTGGATCATTTGCTCGTTCCCTTGTTGATGTTCTTGGCCGAGATGTCCATCACATAACCCTCGCTCAGGCTCATGCTGCGGGTGATGCTGTCGATGAGGTAGTCCTGGTCAAAACGGGTGCCGGTACCTGTTAGACGGAGGGTGTCGGTCTGCCACAGGAGGTGGTCCGCAGGCAGGCGAGCGCGTAGCTTCATTGCGTGCTGAACCGTTTCGTCGTGTACCTGCTTGGCCAAACGCTTGACGCCCGCCTGATCCAAGCCGTTACCCACCGCAGTACGCGTTGGCTTACGCCCTTGCCCGCCATCGGACTCGCTGCTGTATCGAGCGGTCAGGGTCTTGCCTTGCTTCAAATTCCAGGAGCGGGCTTCGACTGTGATGCCCTTCGCAATGGTCAGATCGCGCGATAGCTGGAGGCTAGTCACGTTGGCAGTGGGCATACCCCGCGCATCGCTAGTCCAACGCAACTCGTAGGGTTCTGGCGGCTCGGGGGCGCGAGGGCCGAAATACAGCGTCCTGCCCGTCACGTAGCAGACAAAGCTCTCTGCACGCGCCAGCGCGGTCAGCAAGTCCCACTCGCTGCGCTGGCTGGTCATGCCGACCTTGTCGTGGGCATACAACTTTCCGACCGGACGCTCCGTGTCATTGCCGGCAATCTGCAACCCATACCCAGCCGCAAGGGCGGCCGCCACCTCAGACGCGGTCTGATTCTGGAACTGCATCGTCACCATCGCATCAATGAACAGCGCGGTGAGATCGCGCCCGCTCAGTGTCAGTTGAGCCGATGCAGGATCAAAATCAACGCTATCGACGTGGCCGTAGATGAGGCTCAGCAGATTGGACTCGTCATACTTCAGCGGATTTGATGGAAACCCGGCGAAGATCTCGACCAGTAACTCGGGTTGGCTGGAAAACCAATTCGCGTCTCGGTCAGGTGGCAGTGCACTCGCCGCCAACGTGAGTTGAAACGTGTCCGCCTGCTCATACGAGTTGTTCTGGACTGACCAGCTCACACAGGCCGGCACGCGTTCACCACCCACCTTCACGATAGAGCGCGGCTGCCGCACCTCGGGGATCACAGGTAGCTTGTTCAGGCTCATAAGAAAAAAGCCCCGCATTGCGGGGCTGTCCAGTTGACGAGAACGATCGGCTATGGCTTAGGCAACCCGCCAGCACCGTCCTTGTTGGGCGGCACCACGAGGTTCCTGATGCCTTGCACCAGTGGGTCCCACGCAAGATCTGGGTTGGCCTTCGCTAGGCTTGTCCACGCCATTGCATCGTTGTACTCCTTGGCGGCAATCTTCATCAGGTCCCCTCCTGCAGTCACCACCTGCTTGGCGCTTTTATAGACAGACGTGATGTTCTTCTGCACGCGGCCGGCAACGCGATCAAGCTGAACCAACACCGGCAAGCTCAACGCCGAATTGATCTGGCCATTGAGCTTCGCTACCTGCTGTGCCACCGGGTTGTTCGGCAAGATGCCACCCAACGTCGCCACCGTCATCAGCTGGTTGTTCGCCGAGGTCACCAATGCTTGCGCACGATCACGCACGGCCGTGACTTGCTGGAGTACGTTGCTCAACGTTGATTGCGCCGCATTGGCAAAACTCGCTACCGTTGTGATTGCCGAGTTAGCTGAATTGATCAGACAGGAGAGCGTGCCATCGCCAACCGCGTTTGCCATGTCGGCAAGGGCGGCCGCATCACTCCTGATCTGGCCATCAATGCTTTGCACATCGCTGCTCTGAGGTTTTGCCGCCGTGCTCGATACCTCGCACGAGATCTTGTACGGTATTTTGTAGGCGCGCTGAAAGTCCGCATTGAACTCGCGCACAACAACCCAGTAGTACAACTCCGACCACTGCAGTAGCAATCGCTGGCCGCCGATACGCAGGTTGTCCAGCTCGCGTGCACGTGACAGTGCATCCTCGCCAAGCAACCAGCCCGACCACTCGATGGGACGCTCGAAGTCGCCCATGGAATGGATCACGCGCGTGCCGCCTACAAGTTCGTGCACCGCCAGCTTCTGCGTTCCGCCAAAAGGGAGGGCTTCAGGAATCTCCAAGTCCTTGAACTGGAAGCTTCCAAGTTTGAGAGCAAAATCAGGCATAGGTGGTATATCCAGATGGTGACACGTGCATGGCAGTGTTGAAGTCACTGGACCCGGTTTGCGGACGCGCCAGGTGGTTGTCAGCGTGCTTCCATACCACCGTCCCAACAGCACGGCCGTCCATGACTACATCGCCTTTGAGCGCAACAGGCCTTGCATCCGCAGGCTTGACGGTGTTGCTCACAGGGTTGCGGTTATGCCCCTCGTTCGAGTATGAAGCGGCGTGATCACGAACGATTGAATCCGTGTATGCCTTCTTAAGCTTCGTATCGATGTAGTCAACAACGTCGCCGAGATTGAATCGTTGTGCGAAAGATCGGAACGCGTCAACGACGCTCTTTATGAACGCCTGAATGAAGGTGAATGGCATTGCCGCGATTCTGCTGAAAGAATCCCAAGCGTCTTGGACTCTAGCTTTGATCTTGTCGAAAGTCGGCTCGACATACCCCCACAGCGTCGCAACTACAGATTTGATCTTGCTAAGAATCGGCTGCACATGTTCCCAGAGTCCTGCCGCAAAGGTTTTGACTCTCTCGAAAAACACGAATAAATGTGCTTGGACCCAATCGGCTGACTGCTTCACCAGCTCAAAAGCCCCAAGCAATCTCGGCTTGATCTCGTTCCAGTTTTTGTAGATCAAGATTGCCCAGCCAGCTACGGCAGCAAGCACCAGGGTCAGCGGTAACGCGACCGCGCTGATCGCGCCCACTGCCGCGGCCATTGCGGCACCGATGCCTGCGCCTATCGTCGTCATCACCATGCCGATCACCGACATGATCACGGGGAAAATCCCGCTTAGTGCAGTGAGTGCTGCTCCGAACTGCAAGACAACGCCCGCCCCCACGGCTGCGCCCGCTAGCACCGCAGCCAATCCGAGAAAAACTTTGGTCAGCGTGGGATGCTCCTTCGCAAACTCCGTCACGCTCTGGAGCAACGCATTGAGCTTCTCCAAACCAGCAATTGCCACCGGCAGAATGTGCTCACCTAACGTCATCTGAAGATTGGCAAGCTTGGCTTGGTACTCGAGCTCCAAGGCCTGCATGCTCGGCTTTGCCACACCCGACGTGCTCGTCGCGGTTCGAGGCAATGCGATCGACTTGGCGTAGTCGTCCGAAGTCGCCTTTCCATTCGTCGCGACGTAGGTCTGACGCATCGAGTCCAGCACATCCGACACTCTCTGCGGGGCAATCAACCCGGTATTCGGGTTCGTAATGGCACTCTGCAGCTGCTTGGTTTTTAGCGCTGACAGCGCGCTCTCTTCAAACTTACCGCCAGCATCAGAACCCATGACCGCCATCACGCCAGACTTGGCCTGCGCGAGCTGAGGCATCACCAACTTTGCCTGGTCAAAGCTACCAAGCGTCGCTGTTGTTTCACGCAGCAGTTTCAAGTTATCGAGGGACGACTGCCCCATGACATTCAGGCTCTTGGCGAACTTGTCCGCCTGAGATGCCATCGCGTCGCCTGGCATGACTTGGCTGAAGCGCTGAAGCTCGGTCTGATACTGCTTGGCGGCATCCAACGGGCCGTCAAGCATCTTGAAGCCCTTGGCACCTGCACCGGAAAGCACGCCTCCGGCGTCAATCATCTTGCCGATCTTGTCGAGCCGCGCCTTCAGCGCGTCTGCATCCAGATTCAAGCGATTGAAGTGTCCCGCGAGGGTCATCAACCCACGCGAAACGTTATCCACCAACGCAATCTGTATCCCAATCTTGTAAGCATCGAGGCTCATAGGAATCCTTGTTCGTCTGTTGAGGCCACCGATCTCACGTGTGCGCGTTTGCGGTGGGATCGATCGGGCGGCCCTCCAGCGCCGCCGTCACCGCATCGCCCACGCTCATTTGCACTGCGTCGGCGTGCTCGTTCGCCACCACACCCAGGAAGGGGTGCGGTGGCGTCTGCGCACTGCCTAGCTCCAGGACGACAGCCTGGTTGGCGTTGGAGCCGATGGCCGCCTCCAACCCTTTGACTTCGCTGCCGATGGAGTCACGCAGCGCATTCACGCGCGCCGCCTCGGTCATGCCGGCGGCGGCTGCACTCTCCACGGCCTTGGTGCGGGCGGCCTGCTCCATTGCCGCAGCGGCTGCGGCCAGCCCCTGCGACAACGCCTCCGGCACCCGCGTCTCCAATTCGGTCAGGCGACGCACCATCTCAGTCAACGAGAGGTTCATTCGCGCTCCTTGAAAGACATCGTCCTCAGGTCGAACTCCGCGCCATGGAATTCGCTGCATTTGATGGCCATCGCCTGCCGCATGGTGTCGTCCAGTGAAAACGCCACGTCGAACGGAACACCGTTATGCACGAGCCACATCGCCTCGTGAAACGGGCCGTTCGTCAGGAGTTTTTTAGCTCGGACTCCGACGTGGCAATGTTGAGGAAGCTGGCCGCCACACCGCGCTGCGCGGCTTCGTTTCCTTCTTCGCCCAGGCGTTGATACAGCGCACGCAACTGGGCTTCCGAGGCAGGCGTCGGCACCGGATCACCATCGATCGCGCTGACGAACTTCAGGTGCGCGACCTCGGCCAGGTAGAGCATGTTCAGCTCGCTGCCGCCCGCGGCCTTGGCAAAGTCCAGATTGGCCAGCGGGCTGGGCTTGCGCAGCGTGATCTTGCGGCCCAGTGCATCGTCGACCACCGCTTCTTTCGCGGCGGCCTTGATGATCTGTTCAGACGGAGTGATGGTCACGTTGGTCATCAGGACACCTTGATGCGGCGCGAAGCCACGAAGTTGACGGATTGCTTGATGGTGGCATCGCCCGCGCGGTTGCCAGCATCGGCCAGGGTCATGAGCACGCCGTCATAGCGGAACTGCGAGACCGAGCCATTGGCTTCCTGAATCGTCTCGTAGATCTGCGCGGGGGCTTCGTTCACGCCTGCGTAATAGCCCGCTTCGAGTTGCGCGAAGTAGTTGTCGAGCGTGGCGTCCTGGCGCTCTACGTCGAACGAACCTGACCAGCCGTCGAAGAAGCGCACGTGGTCAGTAATACCGTCCAGGCGCTTGACACGCACGTCGGTCACGTCCTGCTTGCTCTTGAAAGCCGTGATCTTGTTCGGTTGCAGCGTGCCGCTTGCGGTTTGGATGACCAGCGTGTAGTCGCGGCCGACGGAGTAGCCTTGAATCGGCATAACGTTCTCCAAAAGAAAAGGCCTCGCGCCGTGCGAGGCCAAAAGGTTGATTGACAGGTATCAGGTGGATTACTGATTCGCGGTCGAAGTGCGGATCACCGTGGCTTGCGAGCCTTCCACGTTCACCAGGAACTTCTCGATGACCGACAGGTAGACCACCTTCACGTCGGCCTGCATGTAACCCAGCGCCACGCGGTTCATGGGGTTGTTGTTCGCATCGATCTGCACCGAGAACGCCGGGCCACCATTGACCGCGCCGATCATCCCTTGCTGCTCCATCGAGCTGAGGAAGTTCGACAGCGTGGCCGCTGCCTGCGCGCGCACCGTGGCCGACTGCAGCTGGCCGACGTACTTGCCCATGCCCGCGTTGATCGTGCTGGCGATGTAGTTGGTCATGCGCGTGTAGTTGTCGCCCTGTGTGAGCGCGTTCGAGCTGGTGTTGTGCCCCGCGCGGCAACCGAAGTACGCGCCGCCCGGCACCGGATTCGTCACCACATCAATGCCCGCCTGGATCAGCGCTTGCAGCTCGGCCGAGCTGTAGCTCTGGTTCGCGAACGTCTTCTGCGTGCCCACCACGCCGTAGATCTGCTTGTTCAGGCTGCTGTTCTGCGGGGACAGGTTGGCCAGCAGGCCCGCGACAAACCCTTGCGGCGACACCAGGCGCGTCACACCGTTGACGGTATCGAGCCAGTACACCCAATCGCCAAACAGCAGCTTGAAGGCGTACGAATCAATGCCGGCAGTGCTCTTGGCCGTCACGGCGTTGGCGATGGTGTCGCCGCTCGGGCCCGTGCCGATCATGTAGATGCCTTCGGACAGGCCAAACGCCACCTGCGTCGGCCAGGTCGTCGCATCGGCGCAGTCGGCCAGCATGGCGATCGACACGCCTTGGTTGCGCAGCGCGTACATGCCCTTGCGCGGTACGGTGTCCTGGCCGAGCAACACAGCGCCGGTGATGGTGGCCGCGCCATCGGTACCGCCCGCCAGTTGCAGCGTGGCGGCCGTCGGTGCGGTGGTGCTCGCGCCTGCGGTGGCAGTGATGATTTGCGAAGCGCCGCGCATCACGCTGACGCCGTTGTTGATGGCGTTGGCGATCGCCACCCACAGCGCATTGCCGGTCTGGCCTGCACCGATGTTGTCGAACACTTCCGGCGCCAGCGTGGGCGCGGCCACAGTCACTTTCCACGTGTTGGCTGCCGAGCCCGCCGACAGCGCCACCGTGACAGTGTTGCCCAGCGAGCCCGTGTACTTGGCGGTGAACGTCACGCCGTTGGTCTGGGCGACCACCGTGGCAGCGGTGTCGGTGCCGTCGGTCACGCGCACGCAGCGGAAGTTGTTGGCGCCCTGTTGCACTGCCACGGCCACTGCAGTACCCATGTCGTAGGTGCGGTTCTGGATCGCGCCGAACGTCTGCGCGTACATGGCCATGTTGCCGATCAATGTCGGCGAGTTGACGGGACCCCAGCTGGCCGTGCCGACCACGCCGAGCACGTTGGTGGGAACGCCGTTGAGCAGGGTGACCTGCGGCGGAACAATCTGGACGTACAGGTCCGGAACGATGAGAGCAGTGGTATTGATGCTGCCCTGCTGGACGATCGGCATGCGTGCCTCCAAGTGAGAAAACAAAATGGCCGCACAAAGGCGGCCGGCAATAAAAACCGCCCGAATGATTAGGGGCGGTGCGGTTGGTTGACTTCGATTACTGCACGATGGTCCGAACAGGAAACTGTGCGCCCATCGAGGCACCGGCCGTCACGTTCTCCGCCCCCGTCGCAATCTGGTAGGCCGTGTCGGTCACGATGGTTGCGTACTCCACGGCGTACCGCAGGTCACGCCGGTAGATGCCATTGGTCAGATCGTCATGCTGATGGCCGCGCTTGTAGCGCAGCGCGGCGCCCTGGTCGGGCAACGTCAAGCGCACGATGCCCGAGAGCACCGAATCAACCTTGCCGGCAATGACGTCGCGCGGCGCGCCGCCATTCGCCCACGTCGAGATCAGGAACGTGCGCTCTTGCCGGCGTGTCTCGCGCTGCACGGTCCCGATGCCACCCACGCGCGGCGAGATATACGTCGCATTCGGAATGGTGATCGACGTGCCAGCAGCCGTTGCCGGTTGATCGACCGCCACCAGCGCAGCGAGCGCCGCCGCGACGCTGGCCGGCGTATCGCTGGCCTGCGCGGCGTAGGCATACGCCCGGTCATCCACGAGCAGCACAACGTTCTGCGGCGTGCTGACGGTGCCGTTCACCATGACGGTTTGTGCGGCTACGCTCAAGGCCAGCGTGTTGGCCGGCGGTGTGGCCACGGTCCAGTCGGAGAACGCGGTGTTCGCATGCCGTTGATGGCTCGTGATCGGAAAGACCGAGACGTGCGCCTTGTTGGCCTGCAGGTCGGTCTTCAGTTGCGTCATGTTGGGCCAGCCGCTGTAGACCACCACCGGATTGCCCGTGATCGACGGCTGGCTGGTTCCGTTCGGATAAACCACGCCGGTGACGAGCGTGACGAGTGCGTTGGAAACATCGGAGAGATCTGCCATAAGACAAGCGCCTTCATCGATGCGCGCAGGAATGCGTGATCGATCGAGTGAGTTGCATCCAGGTTTGAAACGGCCCCGATCGGATGGTCACCGTGCAGTGACGTCGAGGCAGGTGTTGCGTGCAAGTGCATCAGTGAGCAAAGCGGAGAAACAAAAAAGCCCGCTGGGTGGCGGGCTTTTCTTCGCTACGTCTGCGCTTCGTCTGGGTAAGTCAATGCACCCCAGTGGGGTGCATGTCTCGGTCTGAACCGGTTACGCCGCGAGGGCAATCGAACATCTGGGAAACAGAATACGAAGGGGATATAAACGGTGCAAGGGGGCTGAAGAAAAAAATCAGAAAAATTTTCAGGCGGCCATCGGAGCCGCCGCTGCGGCCTTGGCTGCAGCACGCACGGCCTTCGTCATCTGCGCGCGAGCGACCTCCGAATCGATGACGTGCGACATGATCGACTGCGCCTTCGCAAGCCGCACCTTCCAGTGCTTGAGCGTATGCGGCGACGCGCCGTACTTGCGCACGAGAATGCGGCACACCATCTCTGCCGGCATGCGATGCACGTAGTGATACTGCAGCAAGCGCTTTGCTACAGGGTCAGCAATTTTCTGCCAGGCGTGCTCCACCAGCCAGCCGTCGTTCACATCGATGCTGACGATGGCCTGCGGCGCGCCGCTTTCCGCATCGCGCATGGCAACGGCCAGGCGTGCCCACGATGCGCAGTACTGCGGTTGCCAGCTTGGGTCGCGCACCACGCGACTCCAGTTCTCCAGACGGTCTTCGATTCCCATGTCCCTTGTCCTCGTATGTTCAGTGCTTGTTGATAGCGATATCGGCATGCGTCAATCGGCTTCGCGCGGCCGCCTTGCCCACTGCAGACAGCGCAAGAACGCGACGGCGCATGCGCCTATTGAAAGACGCGCACCTGCGCGGGCGCCGCACGCACCGATTGCACCCAGCGGCCTGTGACGCCGCACTTGCGCTCCTCATCCAGCTCCAGCCGCTTGGCGGCGATCAATTCGCTGCGGCGCGCAGAGACGCTCGACTTTTCAATGCGCAGCGCCTGCGCGATTTCGGCAATCGTGGCGGTGCCGCTGCGTGCCACGTAGTCGGCAATGCGATCGCACTGCAGCTTGGCCGTGGACGTGGTGCGGCCACGTCGAAAAGCATCCATCGAAGTTTGGGTGACAGTCATGGAAAGAGGCTCCAGTCGGCGCGGGGTGGCGCGCGGATTGAACAAGATTCGGATCGGCCGCGGCGCCTCCAGCAAGCGGGAGGTCGGTCGATGCAGAGAAGTTTAGATTGTTCTAAACTGTTGCGTCAAGACACTTCTAATACACAAATTAGAAATTTCTTGCTCTAATGCGACCCATGGACATCTACGACAACCGCCGCCAGTGGCTGACCTACTGGATCCAGACCCTCGTCAACGGAGACCGCTCGGCGTTCGAGCGTCTGTACGGGTATTCGCGTTCGCAGGTGGCACAGTTTCTCTCGCGCACCTACCAGGATGGCCGCAGCATCGGCGACATTGCCGCGCGCCGCCTTGAGAAGAAGCTGGGGTTTG
The DNA here is from genome assembly GCF_023955645.1 of Ralstonia mojiangensis. Classification (NCBI taxonomy): domain Bacteria; kingdom Pseudomonadati; phylum Pseudomonadota; class Betaproteobacteria; order Burkholderiales; family Burkholderiaceae; genus Ralstonia; species Ralstonia mojiangensis. The sequence continues at coordinate 399,018 of NZ_JAMXHU010000004.1, forward strand.
CCGACCGTGTGATGGACACGCCCTTCTCCGATGCCGCCGCGCATGCTGCAGGCGGCAGCGCTGGCGACGTGGTACGCACGAGCGCTGGCGCTTCGGCGCACAGCAAAGGCTTTCCCGCACGCCCCATCACCACGTACAACAGCCTGGACGAACTGCCGGCCGAGACAACGATCCTGATTACGCACGTCGACGTGGCGCTTTCAGCCGGCAATGGGCGAGAAACGTGGCACGTTGAAGAGAAGGAACCCCTGCCGTTCCAGGCCGATTACGTCCGCCGGCTGGACGCCAGTCCCAAACACCTGGTGGCGGTGAAGGTGCGTGGCGACAGCATGGAGCCGCGCCTCTTTGATGACGACACGGTGGTCGTCGATAAGGCGGACCGGCGCATCCCCACGGGCGGCGGTGTGTTCGCGCTGGTGTACTGCGGCGAGATGCTGGTGAAGCGGTTGTTCCGCCTGCCCGACGGCTCAATCCGGGTGGTCAGCGACAACAAGGAGAAGCACGATCCGTTCATCGTGGCACCCGAGCAGCTCGAACACATCGACATCGTCGGCCGGGTCAAGTACCGGTCAGGCATGGGCGATTTCTGAGCGCCCCCAACGTCGACTTCTCAACACACAAACCCGCTTCGGCGGGTTTTTTTGTACCAAATCGCAGTCTTCTAAACATCACAAATTAGACATTTCTTGACATAAAGTTAGAAATGTCTAAAATACTGGGATGCGATGCGCTCAAGACAACGTCGCAGGGAGAGGGGAAGATGGCCGGCACGGCCTCGATCAAAAATGGGGCATGGCCCCGGGTAGCGTGAATCGCCAGCCCCGGTGTCGCGCCTGGATGCGAGGCCGGCAGGTCGATCTGGTGATCGTGGTAGCGCTGTTTTGCGCGGCGTTGCGCGAGCTCGGGCGCCTGCTCTGACGCGGAGACCCTCATGAAGCATGAACCGAACGCCGATCCAAGGCCTGTGGCCAGCGGCAACACGGCCTTCGTCGACTGGTTGCTCATCATCGGGATGGGGCTTTTTGCCGGCGGCGCGATGTATCTGGCCGTGCTCGTGCGCACGACCTACTAAACGTGCCGCGCTCAAACCAACTTAACGCGAACTGAATGACTTGAATGACTGAAACTGAAACACTGAACCGTATTCTTGAAGCAACCCGCACGGCATGGGGCCTGCCGGCCCTGCGATGCGGCGCCGCTTCACTCACCTCACAAAGCGCGCTGCATCAGCAGACAATCCAGCCAGCGATCAAACTTGTAGCCCACCGCCTCCAGCACGCCCACCTCGCGAAACCCGCAACGCGCGTGCAACTTGGCTGAGCCCGGATTTTCGCGGCCGCCGCCCACCACCGCCACCATCTGCTTGAAACCGCGCATCTGGCATTCACGGATGAGCGCCTCCAGCAGCAATGTCCCAACGCCCCGCCCTTGCGCTGCAGTGTCGAGATAGATGGAATCTTCCACGGTGTGGCGATACGCAGGCCGCGCGCGATGCGGGCCGGCATACGCATAGCCGAGCAGCACGCCGTCAGCTTCGGCCACAACGTATGGCATGCCGGCATCCTGCAGTGCGTGAAACCGGCGCGTCATCTCGGGCAGATCGGGGGCGTCGATCTCAAAGCTGGCGGTGCCGGTCTGCACGTTATGTGCGTAGATGCCGACGATAGTGGGCAGATCCTCCACCGTAGCCGGACGAATAGCGATGGCACCAGATTCGTGCACGGAAACGGCAGCGTTGATGGGCATTGCAGAAGACATGGCGGCAGGATTCAGAAGCGATATGAAGCGTTCATTGTCACGCCAATTCCACACGATCCGCATATCACCGAGTGCATTCCGGTGACATGGCTATCGGGCGGCGCCGGAATGCGGTAACTTGGCAGACGCTTTCGCCCCCCGCCCGCCGCGCCCTTCCTGCCATGCATGACCTGTTTCCCCTGATCGCCGAATACGGCGCGTTTGCCGTATTCCTGAATGTGCTGCTGACGCAAGCCGGTGCACCACTGCCGGCCGTGCCGACGCTGCTGGTGGCCGGCGCGCTCACGTTCCACGGACCGCTCTACCTGATGGAGCTGGCGCCCGCCGCCGTGTCCGGTGCACTCCTGGGCGACGGCCTGTGGTACTTCGCAGGCAAGCGCTATGGCCGGCACGTCATGGCACTGCTGTGCCGCGTATCGCTGTCGCCCGATTCGTGCGTACGGCGCACGCGCACGCAGTTCGAGCGCTGGGGCGCGCCGATGCTGCTCATTGCGAAATTCGTTCCGGGTTTGTCGACGGTCTCGTCTGCGCTGCTGGGCACGATGCGCACGCCGTTCAGCACATTTGCGCTGTACAACCTGGTGGGCTCGGCAGTTTGGGCAACGCTCTGGCTGCTACTGGGCCGCGTGGCGCATGACAGCATCGACCAGGCGCTGCGCCAGCTCGATCTGCTCGGCACGCGTGCCGTGCTGTTGATCGCATTGCTGGCCGCGGTGTATGTGGCGGCACGCTGGCTGCAGCGCTGGCGCTTTCGCAAGATGCTGGAGATGGCGCGCATCTCGCCCGATGAACTGCACGCACTGATCGAATCGGGCGCGGCCCCCGTCATCATCGACGTGCGCGCCGACAGCTCGCGCATGCTGCAGCCGCAACGCATTCCGGGGGCGATGCTGTACGACATGTCCACCAGCCACCGCGCGATCGAGATCGACGGCCCCGACCGCGAGATCATCATCTACTGTGCCTGCCCCAACGAGGCGTCTGCCGTGATGCTGGCACGTACGCTGATGGGACGTGGCTTCAAGCGCGTGCGTCCGCTACACGGCGGTATCGATGCATGGGTGGAGCGCGGCTACGGCGTGGAGCACGTGGTATCGGTCACCCCCGCCACACTCGCAACGGCGGAGGCGGGCGCCTGAAGCTCACGACGCATGTGCGCCGCACCGACAAAGCGAGCGCACAAAAACAAAAAGCGCACCTCGCGGTGCGCTCTCCCGTAAGTACGGCAAACATGCGGTGCGCCAGCCCCCCGGCTCGGACACCCCGCATCGGTCCGTGTGCATCCGCCCGAGGACGGATGTGGCGAAATGATCCCCGTTTGATCCCTTCTTCGCCAGTCGGACTTGACCCCCTTGTTATTCATTTGCAACGCTGCCGCATCAAACGTATGCGCGGCGTGCTCACGTTGTTATTTCCCGTCCTTCTTTCGTTGCCTTGCGGCTGGCCATTTATGCATGGCACTCCTGCGTACTAACGGCCGGCTAGCCTCAAACTTTAGGCGCCGCCGGCAATCGTCAGGCAAACGTATCGATCGCACCTTCGTGGCTGGACACACGGCGCGGCGCCACCGTCAGCGTGTCGGCGCGGTCTTGCGAGCCGCCGTTGCCATAGCGGCTGCCGCTGCCCCCGTTGCCCGAACCGCCACCCTGGTTTTGCGCCGACGAGCCTTGTGATGCGCTCTGCTGCTGGCTGAAATCGCCCGTGCTGACGGACGTTTGCGCAAGCTGCATCCCGCCTTGCTGCATGGCGTCGCGCAGGCGCGGCATGGCGTCCTGGACGAGTTCGGCCACGGCTTGGTGCTGGCAGACAAAGCTCGCGTTGACCGCGCCGTTGTCCACTTCCAGCTTGACGTGCATGCCGCCCAGCTCGGCCGGATTCAACTGCAGCTCGGCCGACGATTGGCGATGCACCTGCATGAAGGCGAGCTGGCTGGCCATGCTCTGCGGCCACGCGGCATCGCCAAACGTGGGCAGCGTATGGATTTGCTGCGGCGTGATCGACGTTCCTGCTGCAGCGGTTGTGTTGGCGCCAGCCACAGCAAAGGTCGGTGCGGCCATGCCCGCGTCGCCATTGGCGCGCGACAGCACGCCCTGGAACTGCATACCGCCGCCCTGCGCATTGGCCTGCGTGCCGGCGTTATCCGAATTGCCGGTGTTACCGCCATTGCTGGCGTGGCTGGTGGCATCGGTCACGGCGGCGGTTGCCGGTTGCGCGACGGTGCTGTGCGCATTCAGGTCGGTGCGGCGCGGCAGGCCGCGGTCGGCATTGGCGCCCTGTGCAGACGACGTGCTGCCGAGTTGGCGCACGGCAGCCGGCGTGTTGTCGGCAACGGCGCGCGTGCGGGCCATGGTCTGGGCCAGCGTGCCGCTGTCGGGCAGTGCGGTGGCAGGTGGCGTCGGCGTGTTTGCGGCGTTGGCTTTGGCGTCCTTGGCGGCGGGCAATCCGGCTTGGCCGGCTTGGCCCGCTTGTGCCGTCGTAGCCGGGTCTGCGGCGCCCTGCGTACTGTTGGCAGCCGCAGTTGCGGCGGCCAGTGCGGGGGCGTCATTTGCGGACGATTTGCCAGCCGCCTGCGCCGTCGCGTCGGCATCGGCGTTGGTATTCGATTGGGCAGCGGGCTGGGCGATCGGCTGTTGGGCGGCAGCGGCTTGCTGTGCGGCCTGGCGTGCGGCCTCGATCTGCGCAGCCAGTTGTGCCGCCGGGTCAACCACGGCCTGCTGCGCAGCGGTATCGAGATCCTTTGCACTGGCAGGCTGCGCCGGCTTGGCGTTGGCCGTATCGGCGGTGGTACTGGCCGGCGTGGTGACAGCCTGCGCGGGCGCGTTGGCATCTGCCGGTTTCACATCCTGATCGTTGCGTGCGGCGCCGGTGCGGGCGACATCCTTGCGGGCGATATCGGCACGGCGGCTGGCATCGTCGGCGGTGGATTGTGCGTCGGCGCGTCGGCGCGCGGCGTCTTGGGCCAGGCGGTCCGACAACAGGTTACCGAAGGTATCGGTGCCCGACGAGGAGGCCTGTGTCTTATCGGCGGCGGCAGTATTGCCGGCCGACAGCATGGCGCCCAGGTCCTTGGCAGCGGCGTTGGGGGTGGCACTCAAGCCCACGTTGACTCCATCTTGCGACTGCGTGTTCGCGTTGGTCTTCAATTGCCGCCCTGTGCCGCACGCATGCGGATCACCTTGGCGGCGTGTTCGTCGTTGTCGCGCTGGGCACGGCGTTCTTCGTCCAGGCGCTGCTCTTCAATGTGGCGTTGGCGCAGGATGTCGAACGATTGCTCGCGGCGCTGCTTTTCGAGCCAGTTGGCCCGGCTCATCGCAAGCTGCTGCTCCAGCGCGTTGATGGTGCCCTTCTGCTGGTGCACGGCATTGCCCAGGCGGTCGATAAAGGCCGCGTAGTTGCGCAAACGCGTGACGTCCATACCGCCTTCGGCGCTGCTCAGCATCTGCTGGTGATAGTTGTTGCGGTAGTCGGACAGCAGTGCCAACTTTTGCGTGGCGGCCTCGCGCGTGTTCATCAGGCGGCCGACTTCCTGCGTGGCTTTCTCGGTGTCCTTCTGCGCCAGTTCCAGCACGGTTTCGAGGCGGAACGGCTTGTTCATGGTGGTCATCGGTAGACCCTCCAGCTTCCCGTTACATCAACCCATCGGACGCAAACCCGGCGGCTTTAGCCTCCGGCTTGCGCAACGCTTGCGGTTTCACAGTGTCAAGTGGGCGTTTCATGCCAACACTCCCTGCATCTTCTCCAGCGTGTGCTCGCGGCTTTCGTTCTCGAACATGCCCTGCTGCAGGAACGCTTCCATGTCGGGGTAGCGCGCGATGGCCTGGTCGGTCACCGGGTCGCTGCCACGTGCGTAAGCGCCCACGGCAATCAGGTCGCGGTTGCGCTGGTAGCGGGCATAGAGCTGCTTGAAGCGGCGGGCCGTGTCGAGCTGCTCGCGCGGCACGATGGCCGACATCACGCGGCTGATCGACTGTTCGATATCGATGGCCGGGTAGTGGCCCTGCTCGGCCAGCTTGCGCGAGAGCACGAAGTGGCCGTCCAGAATGGCCCGAGCCGCATCGGCAATCGGATCCTGCTGGTCATCGCCTTCGGCCAGCACGGTGTAAAACGCGGTGATGGAGCCGCCGCGCCCATTGGCATCCACCATGCCGTTCCCGGCACGCTCGACCAGCGCGGGCAGCTTGGCAAACGCCGAGGGCGGATAGCCCTTGGTGGCCGGCGGCTCGCCGATGGCCAGGGCGATCTCGCGCTGCGCCATCGCATAGCGCGTGAGCGAATCAACGATCAGCAGCACGTTGCAGCCGCGGTCGCGGAAGTACTCGGCAATCGTGTGGGCGTAAGCGGCGCCCTGCAGGCGCATCAACGGCGAGGTGTCTGCCGGTGCGGCCACCACGGCCGAGCGTGCCATGCCTTCGTCGCCAAGAATCTCGTCGATGAATTCCTTGACTTCGCGGCCGCGCTCGCCGATCAGTCCCACCACCACCACGTCGGCTTCGGTGTAGCGGGCCATCATGCCCAGCAGCACGCTCTTACCCACGCCGGAGCCGGCGAACAGACCCAGACGCTGGCCCTGGCCGACGGTCAGCAGACCGTTGATGGCGCGCACGCCCACGTCGAGCACATGCTCGATCGGCTTGCGCTTGAGCGGGTTCAGCGGTGCCGGGTTCAATGTGCCCCAGGCCAGGTCTTCATGCGCGCCCAGCGGCCCCTTGCCGTCGAGCGGCTCGCCGTTGGCGTCCACCACACGGCCCAGCAGGCGCGGCCCCACGGGCAGGTATTTGCTGTGTGAAATCGTCGGGTCGGCTCCGTCTTCGCTCGACACCGCCAGACGTTGCGGCTCCAGCGGGAACACGCGCGCACCGGGCACCACGCCCATCAGATCCGTTTGCGGCATCAGGAAAGCGCGCTCTTCGGCAAAGCCCACCACTTCGGCCAGCACGTGCCGGCCGTGCGGCAGTTCCACGCGGCAGGCACTGCCCACCGGCAGCTTCAGGCCAACGGCTTCCATGACCAGGCCGGCCACACGCGTAAGCTTGCCGCACGTCACCACCGGGCGCGCCAGACGCGCACGCTGCGCGGTCTGCTGCAAGTGGGTTTGCCACATGCGCACGTTGGGATTGTTGACGGCGCTCTGCGCTGCCGGCTGCATGGTCTCAGGCGACATGGAGTGCCCCTCCTGCCACGCGCTCGGCTTCCGAGCGCTCGCTGGCAAGCCATGCGGTATCGCGGCCCAGCGCGCGGGTCAGTTCGGCCCAGCGGGTTTGCAGCGTGGCATCGGTTTCGCCAAAGCGGGTCTGCACGCGGCAGCCACCGCGCTCGATGGCGGCATCGACGATGAGCGTCCAGCCGGCGGCGGCCAGCTCGGTGCCCAGCGTCTGGCGGATCAGCTCTGCATCATCGGCATGCACGCGCAGCATGGCGGGCGCCGGTGCGGTGGGCGCATCGCCCAGCACTTCGCGAATCAGCGGCAGGATGCGCTCAGGCTGCGCATGCAGCGCGCCATGCAGAAACTGCTGCGCGAGTTGCAACGCCAGATCGACCAGCTCTTCGGCAACGCTGCCGTTCAATTGGTCGATCGCGTCGCGCACGGATTGCATCAGCGCGGCGATGTGTTTGGAATCTTCCTCGCCCTGGCGACGGCCTTGTTCAAAGCCATCCTGAAAGCCTTGCGCGAAACCATCGCGGCGGCCTTCGTCACGGGCGGTGGCAAGCTCGGCGTCCAGCGCGGCCTGCCATTCCTCTTCGGAAATCGGCGGTTCTTCAGGCTCGGGCGGCGGAGGCGGCGGCGCGGCGGCAGCAACAGCCTCTGCGGCCTGCCGACGGAAGTCGGTCGGCTCCCACGCCTGGTATTCGACCAGCGTGTCGCGCGGGATGATCGGCGGACGCGGCATCTCAGCGCCCCATCACAGCAAAGCGGCCAGCACGGTCAGACATAAGCGTCCTCCGCCTTGCGGCCGATGGTGATTTCGCCTTCGTCGGCCAGGCGGCGCGCAACCACCAGGATTTCCTTCTGCTGCGCTTCGACTTCCGACACCTTGACCGGGCCCAGCACTTCCAGCTCTTCCTTGAGCATCGTGCCGGCGCGCTGCGACATGTTGGCGAACACCTTGTCGCGGAACTCCTGCTTGGCGCCCTTGAGGGCCACCACCAGAACGTCCTGGCTGATCTCGCGCAGCAGCGTCTGCAGCGCACGGCCGTCCAGATCGATCAGGTTGTCGAACACGAACATCTTTTCGACGATGGCATCGGCCAGTTCCGGATCGCGCGAGCGCACGCCTTCGATGACGGAGCTTTCTACGGCGCTCGGCACCAGGTTGAGGATTTCCGCTGCCGTGAGCACGCCGCCCATCGCGTTCTTCTTGCGATGGTCGTTGCCTTGCAGCAGCTTGGTCAGCACGTCATTCAGCTCGCGCAGCGCGCTGGGCTGAATGCCGTCGAGCGTGGCGATACGCAGGATGGTGTCGTTGCGCAGGCGCTCGGTGAAATAGGTCAGGATTTCCGAAGCTTGATCGCGGTCCAGGTGGACCAGGATCGTGGCGATGATCTGTGGGTGTTCGTTGCGGATCAGTTCCGCCACCGACGATGCATCCATCCACTTCAGGCCTTCAATACCGCTGGTGTCGCCGCCCGACAGGATGCGGTCGATGATGTTGGCAGCGCGGTCGTCGCCCAGTGCCTTGCGGAAGACGGTGCGGATGTACTCGTTCGAATCCACGTCCAGCGGCAGGTCTTCGGCTTCGATGAAGAACGCGTCAAAGGCGTCGAGCACACGCTCGCGCGACACGTTCTTCAGCGCGGCCATGGTCGCGCCCAGCTTCTGCACTTCGCGCGGGCCCAGGTGCTTGAGCACTTCGGCGGCTTCGCTTTCGCCCAGCGACATCATGAGGATGGCGCTGCGTTGGAGTCCTTCGGCGCTCATTCGTTACTCACCCATTGTTTGATGACGGCCGCGACTGCGCGCGGGTTGCTCTGCGCCACGCGGCGCATGGTCTCGAGCTTCTTCTCGAAGTCGTTGTTCTTGAGTTGCGGCAGCGCGTCCGGCAGCTCTTCGGAATCGGCGCCGGCAGCCGCCGGGCCTTCCAGCTCCGGCCCGGCCGAAGCCGCGGCGCCGGTGATGATCGGGGCGTTCGGATCTTCGCCTTCGCGGCCGACGAAGGTGGGCGTGGCCGCCTCGTCCTTCTTGCCCATCGAGCGGATCGCCGGACGGATCACCGCGAACACCAGGATCAGGAAGCCGATTGCCAGCGCCAGATATTTGGCGGCCTGGATGGCGTACTGGATCATCTCCGGCTGCTTCCACAGCGGCAGGTCATCCTTGGCGATCGGCATCGAGCCCGAGAACTGGCTGTTGACCACGTTCACGGAGTCGCCACGCTTGGCGTCAAAGCCCACGGCATCCTTGACCAGCGCGTTAAGGTTGGTCATCTCGGCTTCCGACAACGGCTTCCAGGTCTTGCCGTCGCCACGGTAGTTGACCACCACGGCCACCGACAGGCGGCGCACGGTGCCCACTGCGGCGCGGGTGCGGCGCACGGTCTTGTCGACTTCGTAATTGGTCGTGGTGTCGCGGGTGCTCGACGAATTGCCGGTGGCTGTGCTGCCGCTCGTGTTGGCAGCCGCCGCTTGTTGCGGTTGGCTATTCGGGCCGTTTGCAGCCGGTTGCGACGCCGAGGCCGGCGCCGGTGCGGTCGGCAACATGCGCGGCGCGGTCGGCGGTTGGTTGGACAGCGCGCCCGGAACGCCGCCCTGGGCGTCGGCCTTGTTCTGCGTGGCTTCAGCGGTGTGCGTGCTGCGCACGGCTGCATTGGCCGGGTCCTGGTTCGGACGATACGTCTCGGCCATCTGCTCGGTGTTGTCCAGATCGACGTCGGCCGTCACCTGCGCACGCACGTTGTCTTCGCCCACCACAGGGCCGAGGATGGCTTCGATGCGCTTGATATAACCCTGCTCGACGTCGCGCACGTAGCTCAACTGCGTCGGGTCAAGGCCCGAGGCGTTGTCCTGGAACGACGACGACAGCAGGCGGCCCGATTGGTCGACCACCGTCACGTTGGCCAGCGGCAGGTTCGGCACGCTGCTCGACACCAGGTGGCCAATGGCCTGCACCTGCGAGCGGTCAAGCATGCGGCCCGGATACAGCTTGAGCAGCACCGACGCGCTGGGCTTGGCCTGCTCGCGCACGAACACCGACGGCTTGGTCATCGCCAGATGCACGCGGGCGGACTGCACCTCCTGCATGGCCTGGATGGTGCGGGCCAGCTCGCCTTCCAGGGCGCGCTGGTAATTGACTTGCTCGGCAAACTGGCTGGTGCCGAATTTCTGGTTTTCCATCAGCTCGAAACCGGCCTGGCCGCCCTTGGGCAGACCTTGCGAAGCGAGCTTCAGACGGGCTTCATGCACGCTCGTCTCGGGCACCATGATGGCGGTGCCGCCTTCGGCAAAGCGGTACGGCACATTCATTTGCTGCAGCGCAGCGATGATCGCCCCGCCGTCGCTGTCGGACACATTGCTGTACAGGACGCGGTAGTCCGGAGCGCGGCTCCACAGCATCGCGGCGGCAATGACGGCCACCAGCGCGGCACCGCCGATCATCAGCAGCAGTCGCGGCGACAGACGGCCAAGCGGGCCCAGGGCGCCCAGCGCACCTGCACCTCCCGCTTTCTGGCGCGTCATCGCGCCCTGGCCCACCGCCGGCATATCGACCGTACCGAGCGTGTCGGCGACAGCAACCGAATCGGCTGTCGTTGGCATCCCAAATCTCCTGACTGACTACGTTGCTTGAGCGCTCACCCAATGTCTGGGCATGGCTCCGTGGTTGCCATTATCGGCAGCGGGTGCGCAAGCAAATTGCCAAGAAGAGGGCCTTTTCCCGTTCTTTTGGGCGCTTGGGAACGGCGGGCGGGCGGCTACCTTTGCATCACCGTGGCGCCATAGCGACCAACCGGCCGGGGCGGAAAGCGCTCCAGGAATGCCGGCCCAGGCAGCTAATCAACGGCCCCACAAGCAAGACAGAGAAACGAGGAGCTTTCTTCACATGGACATTACGAACGCCAATTCAGTGGTCTCGCTAATGAACAGCGTGCTGGCGCCGTCCAGCACGGTGGGCGGCATTGGCGGGGGCGTCGGTTCGGCCACGGGCGACGGCGCCAAGGTCAGCGTGGACTTCGGGGCGGTGCTCAAGTCGTCGCTGGACCGGGTTGACGCGTCGCAGCAGAAGGCTGAATCCGTTTCGCGCAGCTTCGAAATGGGCAACAACGACGTGGATCTGCACGACGTGATGCTCTCGCTGCAGAAGGCCAACATCGACATGCAGACCGCGGTGCAGGTGCGCAACAAGTTCGTCTCGGCGTACCAGAGCATCATGAGCATGTCGATCTAACGTCACTTTTCTACGCTTCTTTTTCTTCGCGCCGCATGTCCAAACACGCCAAACACCGAGCCAAGCCCGCCCGAGGCAGTCTGGCGCTGGTCGTCATCGCCCGCGACGAGGCCGCCTGCATCGAGCGCTGCCTGATGAGCGCCAAGCCGCACGTCGACCGCATGATCGTGCTGGATACCGGCTCGACCGACGACACCGTGGCGATCGCCAAGGCGTGCGGCGCGCAGGTGCACCATTTCACGTGGGTGGATGATTTTTCCGCCGCCCGCAATGCCGCGCTGGCCGCCGCCAATGCGGACTGGAACCTCGTGCTGGACGCCGACGAGTGGATCGAGGCCGGCACGGAAGAGCTGCGCAACGCCTGCACCTTTGGCCCGCTGCTCGGCGTGGTTTGCATCCGGAGCGAATACGACATTTCCGGCCATGTGGAGCATTCCAATAGCTGGATCGCGCGCCTCTTGCCGCGCGGCGTGCGCTACAAGGGCCGCATCCACGAGCAACCCGTCGCAACCGCAGCCAACCTGCAGCGCGTGCGGCTGCCGCTCGTGATTGGCCACGACGGCTATATGAACGCCAAGCTGGACCAGAAGCGCGGGCGCAACCACACCCTGCTGCAACTGGAGTTGGCCGCGCATCCGGATGACCCGTATGTGCTTTACCAGCTCGGCAAAGATTTCGAGATCAACCAGAAAGACCCGGCCGAGGCCGCCGCGCATTACCAGCGCGCGCTGGCCACGGCACCCAAGGCGGCGCCATATCGGCATGACCTGTGCATCTGCCTGCTGGCGTGTCTTTCCAAATCGAAGCAACTCGACGCGGCCATCACGCTGGCGGGTGAATGGATGGAGGAGTGGTCCGGCTCGCCCGACTACTTTTACATGCTGGGCCACCTGATGTTCGAGGCAGCGGCACAAGACCCCGCGCAGGCCGAGAAACAGTGGCTGCCAATGGCGGAAAACGCCTTCCTGAAGTGCCTGGAGATTGGCGAGCAGCCCAAGCTGGACGCTGCCGTGTTCGGGCGCGGCAGCTTTGCCGCCGCAAAGTACCTGGCGCTGACCTACCGCGCCCTGGCCGACACGCTGGCCATCAAGTCGAACCAATATTCCGACCTCGCGCGGCAGATGCAGGAACGCAGCGCAGTCGCGGCCGCATGAGCACGCAATCATGAAGACAGTCATCCTGGCCGGGGGCCTCGGCACGCGCATCAGCGAGGAATCGCACCTGCGGCCCAAGCCGATGATCGAGATTGGTGGCCGCCCGATCCTGTGGCACATCATGAAGATCTATGCCGCCCACGGCATCAACGACTTCATCATCTGCCTCGGTTACAAGGGCTACGTCATCAAGGAGTACTTCGCCAACTACTTCCTGCACATGTCGGACGTGACGTTCGATATGTCGAAGAACGAAGTGACGGTGCACGAACGCCACGCCGAGCCCTGGCGCGTCACGCTGGTCGACACGGGCGAACAATCGCAGACCGGCGGGCGCCTGAAGCGCGTGGCCGCCTATCTAGACCCGAACGAGCCGTTCTGCTTCACCTATGGCGACGGCGTGTCCGACATCGACATCACGAGCAAGATCGCCTTCCACCGCGAGCACGGCAAGATGGCCACCGTGACGGCCGTGCAGCCGCCTGGCCGCTACGGCATGCTCCAGCGCGACGGCGCACGCGTGACCGGCTTTACTGAAAAGCCTCCCGGTGACGGCGGCAGTTGGATCAACGGCGGCTTCTTCGTGCTCAATCCATCCGTGATCGAATACATCGCGAGCGAAGACACGCCGTGGGAAGGCGCGCCAATGGCACGCCTGGCCGAGATGGGCGAATTGAACACGTTCGAGCACCACGGTTTCTGGCAGCCGATGGACACGCTGCGCGACAAGAACAGTCTGGAAGCCCTTTGGCAGGCCGGGAGTGCACCGTGGAAAAAGTGGTGACGCTCGACCCGCGTGCTTGGGTTGGCAAGCGCGTCTTCCTGACCGGGCATACCGGTTTCAAGGGCAGTTGGCTTGCGCTCTGGCTGCGCCAGCTTGGCGCCGAGGTGTACGGCTACAGCCTGGCACCGGAAACAACGCCGAATCTGTTCACCGCTGCTGACGTGGAACCCGCATTGGCCGGTCATACGCTGGCGGATATCCGCGATGCGGAGGCCCTGCGTATCGCGATGACAGCGGCGCGGCCCGATGTGGTGTTCCATCTCGCGGCGCAACCGCTGGTGCGTGCGTCGTACAACGACCCGGTTGGCACCTACGCCACCAATGTGATGGGCACCGTGAACGTGCTGGAAGCCGCGCGCGGCTGCACGAACCTGGCTGCCATCGTGGTGGCTACCACCGACAAGTGCTACGACAACCGCGAGTGGGCCTGGGGCTATCGCGAGACCGATGCACTCGGCGGCCATGACCCGTACAGCGCATCCAAGGCCTGTGCCGAACTCGTCGTCGCAAGCTACCGGCGCGCCTTCTTCGCCAACGGCCCGCTGCTGGCCACGGGCCGCGCAGGCAATGTGATCGGCGGCGGCGACTGGTCAGAAGACCGGCTCATCCCCGATGCCGAGCGCGCGATGCGTGCCGGTACCCCGCTAGTCATCCGTTCACCTCACGCTACGCGGCCCTGGCAGCACGTTCTGGATTGCCTGCATGGGTATCTGGTGCTCGCGCAACGGCTGCTGGCCGGCGACGCGGCCTGCGCGACCGCCTGGAACTTCGGCCCGGACAGCGCCGCCACCCGCACGGTCGAACAGGTCTTGCAAGGCTTGCAACACCATTGGCCCACGCTGATCTGGCAACTGGACGCCAACTCCGCCACCGGCAAGCACGAAGCCGGCATGTTGCATCTGGACGCCAGCCGGGCACGCCAGCAGCTAGGCTGGCAGACAGCGTGGCCGTTCGAGACCGCGCTGGAACAGACCGCCGCGTGGTATCGGCATCTGCATGAAAAGACCGCGGGCGCACGCGCGCTCTGTGACCAGCAGATCGACCGCTTCACCGCCGTCGCGTCTGCCGCCACATCCTGGAGCGCCGCATGAGCCGCTTCACCATCCAACCGACACCGCTGGCCGGCGTGGTCGAGATCAGCCGCAAGGTCATCGGTGACCATCGCGGCTACTTCACGCGCTTCTTCTGCGCAGACGAACTCGCCGCCGCCGGCTTTGACAGCCCGATCGCGCAAATCAATCACTCGTATTCCGCCAAGCGCGGCACCGTGCGCGGGCTGCATTTTCAGTACCCCCCGCATGCCGAGATCAAGCTCGTGAGCTGCGTGCGTGGCCGTATCTTCGATGTAGCCGTTGACCTGCGTGCGGGCTCGCCGACGTTCCTGCAATGGCATGCGGTGGAGTTGTCCGCCGAACGCCACAACAGCCTGCTGGTGCCGCGCGGATTTGCCCACGGCTTCCAAGCGCTGGAAGACGATTGCGAGCTGCTGTACCTGACCTCGACGCCGTACGCGCAAGCCGCTGAAGACGGGATCAACCCGACCGACAGCCGCCTAGGCATCGCCTGGCCGCTCGACATTACCGAATGCTCCGACCGGGACCGCAACCATCCGCCGCTGACGAACGCGTTTGCGGGCATTGCGCTGCGAGCCCTGAATCCTGAACTGCAGGAACAGCCATGACCCAGAAGATTCTGTACTCCAAGCCGTCGATCACCGAGCTGGAAGTCGAATACGCCACCGACGCCGCACGCAACGGCTGGGGCGACCAGTGCTACGCCTACATCAATCGCTTCGAAAAGCAGTTTGCGGAATTTGTCGGCACGCAGTACGCCATTGCCACATCAAGCTGCACCGGTGCCATGCACATGGGCCTGGCCGCGCTCGGCATCGGCGCCGGCGATGAGGTGATCCTGGCCGACACGAACTGGATCGCCACGGCATCGCCCATCACTTACGTGGGCGCCACGCCGGTGTTTGTCGACATCCTGCCGGACACGTGGTGCCTGGACCCGGCACTCGTGGAAGCGGCCATCACGCCGCGCACAAAAGCGATCATCGCCACGCACCTCTACGGCAACCTGTGCGAGATGGACCGCCTGCTGGACATCGGCAAGCGCCACGGCATTCCTGTCATCGAAGACGCGGCCGAGGCTGTGGGCTCTCGCTGGCACGGCCACGCAACGGGGTCGCAAGGCATCTTCGGCACGTTCTCGTTCCATGGCACCAAGACCATGACGACGGGCGAAGGCGGCATGTTCGTCACGAACGACCGCGCGCTGTACGACCGCGTGATGACGCTGAACAACCATGGCCGCGTGCCCGGCGGCAAGCAGTTCTGGTCTGACTTCATCGGCTTCAAGTACCGTATTTCCAACGTGCAGGCCGCCATCGGCTGCGCGCAGCTCGAGCGCATCGACGCACTGGTTGCGCGCAAGCGCGAGATCTTTGCCGAGTATCAGGCGCACCTTGGCGGCGTTGCTGGCCTTGCGCTGAACCCCGAGGCGCCCGGCACGCTCAACAGCTACTGGATGCCCACCGTCGTGTTTGACGAAGCGCTGGGCATTACGCGCGACGGGCTGCTGACTGCGTTCTCGCGCCGCGGCATTGATGCACGCGTGTTCTTCTATCCGCTGAGCGAAACCGAGCTGTTCGGCACGTCCGCCGCCACCGCGCGCCACAACGCGCCCAACAGCTACGCGATTGCCGAGCGCGCCATCAACCTGCCGTCGTATCACGACATGTCGAGCGAGAACATCGAGACGGTGTGCAACGTCGTGCTCGATCTCGTGCGCGAACATCAGGAGACGCTGACATGCCTGGCATCCTGAGCCCCGATCAAATCGAGACATTCCAGCGCGACGGCCTGCTGATCCTGCGCGACTTTTACGCGCCGTCGCAGATTGAGCCGATTCAACGGGCGATCTACGACATCATCGGTCTGGTGATCGACAAATACCGTCTCGACATTGACCGCGCACCGTTTGCGCCGGAACGATTCGACGACGGCTATCAGGCGGTCATCAAAGCCAATCGCAAATACGGCGCCGAGGTGTACGACGCCGTGAAGCAGATCCCCGCCTTTGTCCGCCTGCTGGGCGACGAGCGCCATGAGCAGCTCGTTCGCAGCGTGCGCCCCGGCGCGCTGCCGGGCATTGCGCACGCCGGCTCCGGCATCCGCATCGACAACCCGCGCGAAGAGAAATTTCGTGCCAACTGGCATCAGGAATATCCGGCCCAGTTGCGCAGCCTCGACGGCGTGGTGTTCTGGAGCCCGCTGGTGGAAATCACGCCCGAGATCGGGCCGGTGGAATTCTGCCCCGGCTCGCACGTCGAAGGCCCGCTGCCCGTCTTCAGCGCGGACCCGGACAACGCCGGCAAGCAAGGCGCCTATGCATTGCTGATCAAGGACGAGGCGAGCTACCTCGCGCGCTATCCGCACGTGCAGCCTCTGACCAAGCCGGGCGATCTGGTGATGGTCGACTTCCTGGTGCTGCACGCATCGGGCCACAACACGAGCCAGCGCTCACGGTGGTCGATGCAGTTCCGCTACTTCAATTTCTGCGAGCCGACCGGGCGCTCGCACGGCTGGAAGGGCTCGTACGCCAACGGCGTCGACTTCCGTACCGTCCACCCCGAACTCTCCGTGGAAGCCTGACCATGATCCAAGGTGCACTGCCCTGCAACGTCTGCCAGCAACCGCTGCCAGAACCGATTTATCGCGCCGCGCCGCAAAGCTCGCTGTCTTCCCTGCGCCGCGCCATGGACGGCACGCTCGAGGTCTTCTGCTGCGCCGCGTGCGGCCATATCCAGACCGTCGAACTGTGTGACAACGGCAGCTTCTACGACACCGAGTACGACATCCTCGTGGGCAGCGAGGAAGAAGACCAGATTTACGCTGTCGAGAACGGCCAGAAGATCTTCCGCGCCGATCACCAGGTCGCCACGTTCCAGCGCAAGCTCGCCTTACCGGAAGGCGCGCGCGTGGTCGACTTCGGCTGCGCAAAGAGCGCGACCATGCGCCTGCTGAAGCAGCAACGCCCGGACGTGAACGTCCACCTGTTCGACATCAGCGACCGCTACGTGGGCTTCTGGGAGAAATTCCTGAGCCCGGAAGAATGGGCCACGTACACGATCCCGCCGGCATGGCAGCGTTCGTTCGATGTCGTCACCTCGTTCTTCTCGCTGGAGCACATCCCAGACCTGAAGACGGCGCTGCGCAACATCCACGGCCTGCTGCGCGACGGCGGCCGCCTGTACGCCATCGTGCCGAACACATTCACCAATTCGGTGGATTTTCTGGTGGCTGATCACGTCAACCACTTCACGCATACGTCGCTGCAGACGCTGCTGGCCAATCACGGGTTTGACCTGCTCGAAGCCGATGCGCAAAGCCACCGTGGCGCGTTCGTCGTGACTGCCGTGCGCCGTCCTGGCGACAGTAAAGTCGCGCCGGTGGTCGACGCACAAGAATTGGCCGACACACAAAGCGCAGCCAACAAGCTGGCCAACTTCTGGCAGCAAGCGTCCAGCCATCTGACCGACTTTGAAACGCAGCACGGCAGCGCGCCCGCGGTGATCTATGGCGCCGGTTTCTATGGCGCCTACACCGCAAGCAACTTGCAACAGCCGCATGCCCTGCGCGCGTTTGTCGATCAGAACCCATACCTGCAAGGGTCCTCCCTGGCGGGCAAGCCGGTCGTGGCGCTGGACAGCATTCCGGATGAGGTTGAGGTGGTGTACCTGGCCGTCAACCCAGTCATTGCAGATGAAGTGCGGCACACCGTGGAAGCGGCGTATCCGAATCGCTTCCGCTATTTCCGCTTCCAGCCATGATCGCGCGCGGCTCCCTCGTCCTTCGGGAATGGCGCGAGAGCGACATCGCGCAACTGCTGCCGTTGCGCAACGATGTGCCGACGCAGCTGCAGCTCATGACGCGCCCGCGGCCCAACTCGGCCGCGAGTGTGCGCGACTGGCTGATTGCAAAATCGAAGCAGAGCGATCTGGTGCTCTTCGTCATTGCCAGTCAGGCAGATGACAGCGTGCTGGGCTACCTGCAGTTGAACCACATCGATGCGGTGAACAGGCACGCTTCGCTCGGCATCTGCCTGGCGTCGTCTGCGCAAGGCAAGGGCCACGGGCGCGCCGCATGCGAAGCCGCATTTTCCTACGCCAGTGAAACGCTGTGCCTGCGCAAGATCACGCTGGAAGTGCTGGCCGAAAACACGCGCGCCATCGCGCTGTACGAGAAGCTCGACTTCCGGACCGTCGGCACGTTGGCCGGCCACTACCTGCAAGACAACCGCTGGCACGACGTTGTTCTCATGGAACGGATGCTGGCGCCATGAAGGTCGTGATCACACAACCGATGCTCTTCCCGTGGGTCGGGCTGCTTGAGCAGATCCTGCTGGCCGACGTGCTCGTCAATTACGCCGACGTGCAGTTCTCCAAGGGCAGCTTCACCAACCGCGTACAGATCAAGGAGCCGGCCGGCACGCGCTGGATGACGGTGCCGCTGGAGAAGTTCCACCTCGGCGCACGCATCGACGAAGTCAAACCCGCCACCAACGTTGACTGGCGAGCACAGCATCTGCGCATGCTGGAGCAGGCCTACGAGGCCGCGCCGCATGCAAGCGACATGCTGACGCTGGTGCGCTCCGTGTACGAAGCCGACTACGCCAACATGGGCGAACTGGCACTGGCATCCATGCACGCGGTGTGCCGCTACCTGGGTATCGAGCTGGACCGCAAGTTTGTCGATTCGCCTGAACTGGACATTCCCGGCCGCAATACCGACCGTGTGCTCGCCATCGTGAAGAAGCTGCAAGGCGACACCTACATCACCGGACACGGTGCCAAAAACTACCTGGCCCACGCCAAGTTCGAGCAGCAAGGCGTTGCCGTCGAATACATGAATTACGCCATGCGGCCGTATCCGCAGTTGCATGGCGCGTTCACCCCGTTTGTCAGCAGCCTGGACCTGATTGCCAATCATGGCCCGGCCGGCAAGCAGTACATGTGCCCTCAGACCCTCCACTGGCGCGAGTTCATCCAATGAGTGAAATCGAAGCAATCCAAACCGAAGCGCTGCGAGACGTGGCGCCCGTGAAGCAGGCGGAGGCCATCCAGCAGGTTGCGCTGAGCGTCTGCATCCCGACCTACAACCGCGCCCGCTATCTCGACAACCTGCTCGCAGAACTGGTCTCGCAGATTGGCGAACTGAAGTTCAGCTACGAACTGCTGATCGGCGACAACTGCTCGACCGACGCCACCGAAGAGGTCGTCGGCCGCTATCAGGACAAGCTGAACATACGGTATTTCCGCCGCCCATCCAATCTGGGCTCGGCAGAAAACCTGAACCAGCTTTATCGCAGCGCGCAGGGCAAGTACGTGCTCTACCACGCCGATGATGACCTGCCGATCCTGGCCGAGATCAACAACAACATCGACATCTTCGAGCGCAACCCGGGCGTGGATGTCATCTTTGCGCCGTGGTTCATTCACGACTTGCCGACGCGGCAGGATGTCACCGCGTTCTATCGCCAGGACGACAACTACCTGATCGAGCAGCACGACTACGCCAAGCTGCTGGCGCTGGTCTTGTCGCACCACCTGTTTCCGGAGATCTACCTGGCACGCCGCGAGGTGATGGACCGCATCTATTTCAGCGCGCCCGAACCTGCGTTCTACGCCTTCGTGCACGCGGCAGAAATGATCGGCTCCAGCGCGGTGTACTTCAGCAAGACGCCGTTCTATCGCTCGGTCTCGCGCTACTTTGCCGACGAGACCCGCGCCCAGGCCGGCAACGAAGAAGTGAAATATGCATGGGACCGCTATCGCGGCGGCCTGGAATACCTGTTCGGCAAGTTTTCGCACACGCTGCCGGCAGCCGAGCGCCCGGAGTGGCTGAACGCCATCAACCAGTTCGTGCTGGCGCGCATGAAGGTCGCGCTGCGTCTGCGCACGCATGAAGGCGGCAACTGGATCGACAACTATTACATCGCCAACCGCATCCGCGCGCTGGGCGAAGTGTCCGATCTGCCGGCGCCGTATGACCTGTACCGCGTCAATGCCGCGTTCGAATACGTAACCAAGCTCGATCCGTTCAAGCCCGAGCCGCCGAAGTACGCCACCCTGCGCCGCGCGCCGCTTCAGGTCTTTCACCATGCGCACGGCTTTGCCGAAACCGGGTTTCTGGTGCTCGACGACGATGCCGCCATTCCGCATCACACCATCGTCGTGACGCCAATTCCGATGGACATTGCGGTGCCGGCCGGCCGCGAAGTCCGCTTCGTATCGGAACTCGAAACGCTCGCCAAATTCCCCTGAGTCACTGGTCACGCCAACATGGACCTCTCCAACGCCAATTCCGTGGTCTCGCTGATGAACAGCGTGCTGGCACCGTCAAGCGCCGTCGGCGGCAGCACCGCCAGCGGCGATGCCGGCAAACCCAGTGTCGACTTCGGCTCCGTGCTCAAGTCGTCGCTGGACCGTGTCGACGCTTCACAGCAGAAGGCTGAATCCGTTTCGCGCAGCTTCGAAATGGGCAACAACGACGTCGACCTGCACGACGTGATGCTCTCGCTGCAGAAAGCCAACATCGACATGCAGACTGCCGTGCAGGTGCGCAACAAGCTGGTCTCGGCATACCAAAGCATCATGAGCATGTCGATCTGAGATCACGCTGCCCCGCCCTTTTCCATGTTCCGGAAAAGGCTTTTTGGTCGTCCTTGATATTTATATTGCGTGCAATATAATTGCGTCATCGATTTCAAGATCGATCTCCCGGCCGACATGTCGCCGACCGGGCTTCCCAAATAAGAGGACCCGACCATGAAGACGCTCTACCAGACCCAAGTCACCGCTGAAGGCGGCCGTGCCGGCCATGTTCGCAGCGCCGATGGCACGCTGGATCTGCCCCTCTCGCTGCCGCGCGAACTCGGCGGCGCAGGCGGTGCCGCCACGAACCCGGAGCAACTGTTTGCCGCCGGTTATGCCGCCTGCTTTGAAAACGCTGTGCTGCATGTTGCACGTGGCAAGCAAATCAAGCTGGCGTCGACATCGGTGACGGCCACGGTGGGCATTGGCCCGCGCGAAGATGGCGGGTTTGCGTTGACAGTGTCGCTGGCTGCCACCCTGGGCGGCGTGGATCAGGCGACGGCGGAGGCGCTTGTGACTGCCGCACATGGTGTATGCCCCTATTCGCATGCCGTCCGTGGCAATATTGACGTCCAATTGAACACGGTCACGCGCTGAGCCTTGCTAGCCCTTCTCGGGCCGATGCGGCACTCGCCGCTCGGGCGCCAGACCGTCCCCCCGGGAGTTTTCCGTGAACGACGTGCTGGCGCTCGATCAGCAGCTCTGCTTTCCTTTGTATGCCGCCGGCCATCTGCTGACGCGCCTCTACCGCCCGCTGCTGGATGAACTGGGCCTGACCTATCCGCAATACCTGGTGATGCTGGCGTGCTGGCAGCAGGCGCCGTGTGCCGTGGGTGACCTCGGGCGCACGCTGTACCTCGATACGGGCACGCTTACGCCGCTGCTCAAGCGCCTGGAAGAACAAGGCCTGGTCACCCGCACGCGCGATCCCGATGACCAGCGCCGCGTCGTCATTGAGTTGACCGATGCCGGCCGCACGCTACGCGAACGCGCCGCCAAGGTGCCCGAAGCGCTTGCGTGCAAGATTCCGCTGGAACGCGATGAAATTGGCGCCACGCGCAACGTGCTGCGCAAGCTGCTCGACGCCCTCGCCACGGCGGAGGACCGCGAATGAGCGCCCCGTCCGCTTCTGCCGACGTGGCGTTGGTCGTCATCGCCCGCAATGAAGCCGCCAGCATTGCGCGCTGCCTGCTCAGCGCGAAGCCGTTTGTCGATCGCATGGTGGTGTTGGATACGGGCTCCACGGATGACACCGTGGCCATTGCGCAGTCGTGCGGCGCACTTGTCAGCCACATGGCCTGGACGAACGATTTCTCAGCCGCGCGCAACACGGCGCTGCAGGCAGCCAACGCCGACTGGAACCTCATCCTCGACGCTGACGAATGGCTGGAAAGCGGCGGCGACCATCTGCGCACACTCTGCGATGCAGAACCGGCAGTGGGCGTGGTGTGCGTCAAGAACGATACCGACGCGGCCGAATCCGCCAGCCAACTGATTGCGTGGATCCCGCGTGTGCTACCGCGCGGCGTGCACTACACCGGGCGCATTCATGAGCAGCCCGTGTCGTCATTGCCTGCGGCGCGCGTGCCAATCGTGGTGCGCCATGACGGCTATACCGCGGTCAGGATGCAGATAAAAGGCGAGCGCAACATGCAACTGCTGCTCGATGAACTCACCCAGAGGCCGGATGACCCGTATGTGCTGTATCAGCTCGGCAAGGAGACCGAGCTGCATCACGAAGACTACGCAAAGGCCGTGAATTACTATGCACGAGCCTTCAGCCTTGCACCGCCTGATGCGCCGTACCGCCGCAACCTGACGCTGCGCTATGTGTACAGCCTGGGCAAGGCCGACCGCATTGAAGAAGCACTGGCGCAAGGCGATGTCGCCATCCAGACGTGGCCAGATTTTCCGGACCTTTGCTTTGCGTTGGGATTGGTCTTGCTGGATGCGGCCGCCAAACACCCTGATGAGGCGGCCAGCCGGTGGCTACCGCTGGCAGAACAGGTCTTCAACCGCTGCCTTGAGATCGGTGATCAGCCGGAGATGGACGGCAGCGTCGTCGGTCGGGGCAGCTTCCTCGCTGCCCAGCAACTGGCCATCGTGTACCAGATGCAGAGCCACGCGCTCGCACGCAAGTCCGAGCACTATCTGACGCTGTCAAAACAACTGCAGGACGCTTCGTCTCAGTAACGCGCCATGCTGCCGTAAGCGTTGCTTGCGGTAGTGGCGCGGCGCGCCGTGTCGATACGCTTTTGCAGGCGGTCCAGGCGCGGATACACCATGGCGCGCACGCGGGCGTCATCTTCCAGAATACGTACGAGCAGCGTGCGCTTGCGCTCCACGTCGGCGCGCGAGAGCTGCGGATGCGGCTCGGAACGGCGCAGTGCGTCCACGTAAGCGGCGCTCTCGCGTTCAAGCGTACTGACGACTTCCCAGTTACCCACTTCGGCCGCGCTCACCATTTCGGCGGTCAGGCGTGCGATGGCTTCGTAGCAGGTGAACAGACTTTCGCTGTCCTTGATCGGGATGTTGCGTTGCATATTGGCTCCAGTTGGGCCGAATTCAGTCAAAGGTCGCTTAACTTCAAAACAACCGGCAATCAGCTCACAACGCTCAGGTGGCTGTTCGCCACGGCGGTGCCAGGCTGGCCCATCTGGCCAATGGCAAGCCACGCATCCTGCAGCGGGACAAGCAACGCGTCCACTTCGGCGAGGATCGTCAGATCGTTGTTGCCGTGGGCCACCAGCAGGCGGCGCAGCATGTAGTCGTACAGATTGTTCAGTTGCACGGCGATGTCGCCACCGCGCTGGTGATCAAGGCTGGCCTGCAGGCCCTGGCCGATGATCGAGATGGCCTTGTCAAACGCCCGCACCTTGGCCAGCACGTCGCCACGCTGGATGGCGGCGCTGGCCAGGTTGATGGCGGCGCGCGCGCCTTCAAACAACATGGCGATCAGGCGGTGCGGATTTGCGTCTACCACGGACGTCTCGATGCCGACTTGCGCATAGGCACCGATGGCACGGCGTGCAGCGTACATGGAAAAGGTCCTCGCTGTAGTCTGTTTTGTTTTGGGTTGTGCTCTAAACCTGAACCTGGCTTAGTTGCTGCTCGAAGTCTGCTTTGTAATGGCCGCGAGCTGCGTCGTCAGGTAATTGCTTGTGTTCGTCATGCTCGCCACCGCTGCCGACAACGCGTTGAACTGCGTGTAGTACAGCGCCTGCTTGTTATCCAGCCGCGTCTGCATGGCGGTGATCTGGCTGGCAAGCGAGGTGAGCGAACTGTTGATCGAGTCCGTCTCGTTCTGCACCATGCCGCTGGACGACAGCAGGTTGGTCATCACCGTGTTGAGCTGGGCAGCGTAACCGCGCTGCACCGTGACCGTGCCACGGGCGCCCAGCGGACCACCGGCAATCTGCACGGTCAAGCCGTCGGTGGATGAACCGGCGATCCCAAACAGGTTCTGCCCCGAACCGGTTGCTGCAACGCCGTTGATCGTGCCCTGCACATCCACACCGTTGCTAGCCGTGGGGCTCCCGCCGAAGAGCGACGAAGCCCCATTGCCCGACACCGACACCGCCGACACCGAGCCGAACTGGCTATCGGTGATGCTCAGCACACCACTGGCATTGGCCGACACAGATGCGTTGACCTTGGCGTTCTGCAGCGTGGTCGATGCGTTGATCTGGCTCTGGATTTGCGCAGCCAGCGTCGCCGCGGTGTAGCTGCCGGCCGCCAACGTCACGTTGACGGACATCCCGCTGATGTTGAACGCGAGCGTGTCGTTCACACCCGCCGTGATGGTCGTGTTGGCAGCGGCCGAACCCGTGAGCGTGCCCTGCGAGGCCAACTGCGTCACGTTGACGGCGTAGCTGCCGGCCTGCGTGGAATCGGAGAACGTCGGCACGCTGACGAGCGAATCGGTGGCCGTGCCGGTACCGGCAAACAAACCGGCAACCTGGCTGGGCGACTTTGCAATGGCAGCCGACAGCTTGGTGTTGTCCACCGACAGCGTGCCGTCGGAATTCATCGTTACGCCCACACTGCCCAGCGACTGGTAATTGCCGTTGCCCACCGCCTGGCCCAGCACGTCGGTAATCTGGTTGATGAGCGTCTTGGTACTCACGTCGCCAGCCAGCGGGCCGTTGTTAGCCTTGTTGGTGGTGTCGATGTTGGTGAGCGCGTTCAGTTGCGTACGCAGCGCGTTGTAGCCGTTCACGAAGTTGGTGACGGCGGTGGTGGTGGCGGTCGGGTCGTTGGCGACCGTCACGTTGGTGCTGCCCGTCTTGGACAGCGTGAACGACGTGCCATCCACCACGTTCGACAACGTGTTGGTCGGGCTCTGCACGGCAATGCCGTTGATGGTGGCCAGGGCGTTCTGGCCCGTGGTCACCTCGGTCATGTTCTGCGTGCCGGCCGGGTCTTGCGAGAGCAGCGATTGCAGCGTCGAGTCGCCCGACACTGAAATCTTCATCTCCGAGCTGGAACCGCCCGCGGTCGACGTCAGCACCAGACGGTACGGGCTGCCGCTGCCGTCGTTCACGATGCTGGCCGAGACACCCACGTTGGCCGAGTTGATCGCATCACGGATACCCGCGAGCGTGTTGTTGGACGAGTCGATCGTGATCGAGCCGCCCGCCAGGTTGCCGTTCTGCGTGAACGTCGAACCGGTGTACTTGCCGCCCGAAAGCGAGCCGCCCGACACCGAGCCGAACGAAAACGAAATCGTGGTCGACGCGCCGCTGCCGATGGCGGTCGTGGTGGACGTTTGCCCCTGCGCCGCCAGCACCTGCGATTGCGCAAGCTGCGAGACATTGACAGCGTAGGAACCTGCAGGCGCCGAACCCGTTACCGACGCACTCAGCATCGAGGTGTCGTAGCCGCTGGCCTTCATCGCGCTGTAGTTCGACGCGCTCGTCAGGTTCGACAGCGTGGTCTGGAAGGTCGACAGCGCACTCTTGAGCGACCCCACAGCCGACAGCTGCGTCTGGTACGAGCTTTGCTGCGTCTGCAGCTGCGTCAGTGGCAGGCTTTCCACCTTCATGAGGCTGGACACCAGCGAGTTGACGTCGATGCTCGTCCCAATGCCAGGAATCGAGATCGGCGGTACGTAGGTGCTGGTCGAGGAGGTGGTAGTGGTAGTCGCCATGATCGGGTCTGATAAGCGTCTGCGCCGGCGGAAGTCTCTCTACACAACGGCACGGGCCGCAGCTTCTTTAGGGCAGGTTATGCAGGCGCCACCCACGAAAAGGAGGGGTATCCGACAAAAGAAAAAAGGCCGACGCCCCGAGGAGCGCCGGCCCTTGGCCCAGCCGCCAGGCAGCTGGGTGGCATTCAGCTTACCGATTAGCCCTTCAGCAGGCTCAGGATGCTGTTCGGTGCCGAGTTGGCTTGCGCCAGCATCGCCGTACCCGCTTGCTGCAGGATGTTCTGGCGAGTCATGTTCGACGTTTCCGACGCATAGTCCGTATCGATCATCACCGACTTGGCGGCAGACAGCGCCGTGTTCGACGAGGTCAGCGTGTTGATGGTCGAGGTCAGACCGCTTTGCTGTGCACCCAGGTCAGCGCGGGCTGCCTTCAGGCTGGCCAGATCGGTGTCGATCTTCGCCTGGGCTGCCGTTGCGTTGGCCGTCGACGTCACGCTCGTGCCGCTCAGCGTGCCGAAGCTTGCCAGGTTGGCGTTGGTGACGGTAGCGACGTCGGTCGATGCGTTCTGACCGTATTGGAACGTGGTCGAGGTCACCGTGCCGTCGAACAGCTTGGCGCCGTTGTAGTTGGCGTTCGTCTCGATGTTCTTGTTGGCCGTGGCCAGCTGTTGGTATTCCTTGTCCAGGTTGGCCTGGTCGGTGGTCGACAGACCGCCGTTGTTGGCTTCCACAGCCAGTTGGCGCATACGTTGCAGGTTGTTTTCAACCTGGCCCAGGTACGAGTCAGCCGTTTGCAGGTACGACTGTGCGTTGTTGGCGTTCTGGATACCTTGGGTTTGCGAGTTCAGCGTGGTCGTCAGGCTGGAGGCCACAGCGTAAGCAGCGGCATCGTCCTTCGCGCTGTTCACGCGCAGGCCGGTCGACAGACGTTGCAGCGAGGTCTGCAGGGCATCCTTCGATGCCGACAGTGCTTGCTGCGTTTGCAGGGACGAGATGTTGGTATTGAGGCTGAGGGACATGACGGCTCCTAAGTTTCCCGATGGTTTGTTGCCCGTGTTTGCTAATTCCGGCTAGGCCGGGCAACGTGACCTGCAACTTGAAGGGGATCAGGTCTGCGTTGTACTCAGGTTATCGGTGGCCTCTGAGGAAAGTTTAGGGTCGCCTTGACAAATTTGTGCGTCGGCGGCGGTTTGGGCTTGCGGCCGCCTGACTTGCGGCACCCCTCCAAAAGAGGCTGCGAGCCTGCTTCTTGGCCTGCAGGCCCTCGGCTATACTCGTTCGACCAGTTCATAGGCGCCAGCATCCCTCTATATATAGAGCGCCACACAGTGCACAGATGGGGAGTTGCAAGCCCGCCAGTTCGGCCGGAAGGCCAGCGGGCGGAAAGAAGAGCTCGATGCGAGCCCGCGTTTGACCCGCAACCCCCACCATGCTCAATGTCCTGATCGTCGAACCGCACGATATTGCCCGTGTCGGCCTGCGCCAGATCCTCAAGGATTCGCGCCTGGCCCGGCAGATCGAGGCCGTGCCGGACCTGCGCGATGCCAATAACGACCTGCTCGCCCAGCGCGAGTGGGACGTCATGCTCTTCTCGGTGGAATCGGCCACCGGAGACGAATTCCAGACCATCAAGACCGTGCGCCAGCAGCATGCGCGCCTGGCTGTGCTGGCACTGGGCCGCCACCCTGAAGCGCTGCTTGCCGTACGGGCGCTGAAGGCGGGCGCCGCTGGCTATCTGCCGATGGACGCCAGCCAGCCGCAGCTGCTGGCCGCCGTCAACGCCATCTCCAAGGGCAAGAAATACCTGCCGTCGGACCTCGTGGAAGTCCTGGCCGACAACCTGAATGTCGACTGGGATAAGCCGCGCCACGACATCCTTTCCGACCGCGAATTCCAGACGCTGCGCATGCTGGGCTCCGGCCGCACGCTGGGCGAGATTGCCGAGGCGCTGCAGATCAGCGTCAAGACGGTCAGCGTGTATCGTGGGCGGGTGCTCTCGAAGATGAAGCTGCGCAACAACGCCGAGCTGACCATGTACGTGGTCAGCAACGGCCTGCAACTCTAGGGTGCCCCGTAAAGCTACTGCGCACCCCGATCTTGGCCTTGCGATGCTCGTCGTACACGTGTACGGCTGCGCTTCTCACGCCAACCTCGGGGCGCTCGCTACGCTTTCCGGGGCACCCTAAATAGACTTAAGACTTATAGAAACCGGGGAACACGCTCGCCGTACCGGCGAGCGTTTTCGCGCACGAGGTCCTGCACCGCTGCTGGCTCCAACGGCCGCGTGAGCAGATAGCCCTGAAACTCGTCGCATCCGACTTCGCGCAGAAATTCAAGCTGGCCGGTGGTCTCCACGCCTTCAGCCACGGTCTTCATGCCCATGGCCTGCGCCATCATGATGATGGCCCGCGTGATGGCCGCGCGTTCCGCCACATGCGGCAGGTCTTGAACGAACGAGCGGTCGATCTTCAGCGTATCGATCGGGAAGCGGTGCAGATACGACAGCGACGAATATCCGGTACCGAAATCGTCCAGCGCCAGCGATACGCCCATCGCGCGCAGCTCGGTGAGCAACGCATGCAATGACGGATCGTCGCGAATCAGAATGCCTTCGGTCATCTCCAGTTCCACCGCGTTGCCGGGCAAGCCGCTGGTCGATAGCGCGCCACGCACCATCGCACTCAGCTGCCCCGAGCTGAATGCCTGGCCCGAGAGGTTGATCGACATGCGCAAGTCCGGCAGCCCGATGCGGCGCCAGCGCGCAAGCTGGTCGCAGGCGGCGCGCAGAATCCAGCGGTCGATCTCGACGATCAGGCCAGTTTCTTCGGCGTCCTGAATGAACTGGCCAGGCATCATGCGGCCGAAATCGGCCGAGTTCCAGCGGATGAGCGCTTCCACGCCGACGATGCGGCCGCTCCTGACGTCTACGCGCGGCTGGTAGTCGGCGTAGAACTCGTTGCGGTCGCTCGCACGCCGCAGGCCCGATTCAATGCGGAAGCGGCGCGAGACGCGATCGTCCAGGTCGCTCGTAAAGGTCTGGAAGTTGTTGCGGCCGCGCTCCTTTGCCAGGTACATGGCGGCATCGGCCTTGCGCAGCAGCGTGTTCGGGTCGTCGCCGTCGTGCGGCGCCACGGCAATCCCAATCGACACACCCAGGTACAGCTCCTGCCCCTCGATATGGAACGGCGCGCTGATGGCCGAAAGAATGCGCTCGGCCACGCGTCGCGTGCCCAGGCCATCGAGCGCTTCGAGCATGACGACAAATTCATCGCCGCCCAGGCGGGCCACGGTGTCGGCCTCGCGCGCACAGGCCTGCAGGCGGGCCGCCACTTCACGCAGCAGCATGTCGCCAAACTGGTGGCCCAGCGTGTCGTTGACGTTCTTGAAACGATCCAGGTCAAGGAACATGACCGAGACGCGCGAGCGGTTGCGGCGTGCAATCGCCAGCGCGTGCTCCAGGCGATCTTCCAGCGCGGAGCGGTTCAGCAAACCCGTCAGCGTGTCGTGCGTGGCCAGATGCCGGATGCGCTGCTGGGCTTCGCGGATCTGCGTGATGTCGACCAGCGACACCAGCACCGAGTATGGCGTCGCGCCGGCTTCCGACGCCCGCGGGGAGGCCGTCATCGAATGACCGCCGTCGGCATACAGGGGCGTCCAGTTGCTGGAAACCCACACGGTGCGGCCATCCACGCAGTGCATCCCGAAAATCTGGTTCAACTGCGGCTGACCTTCGGCGATCACGTCTTGATCGGGCCAGTCGGCCTCGTGGATGGACGCATCGAATTCATCCACCGCGGCGTTGACAACCGTGGGCAGCAAGCGCCCCACCAGCGCTTCCACCGGCAAACCCAGCAGCCGGGCGGCGCTCGGATTGGCGTAGGTGATGCGGCGGTCTGCCCCGCAAACGAGGATGCCCTCTGTCAGCGCGTTGACCATCGACAGCAGGTCCAGCTTCGGGCAGAAGCCCGGCGGCTCTCCGCGCGCAGGACAGTCGGCCGGCAAGCCATCGGCATCGACAAGTGCAAGGTCAATACGGGTGGAAAAGGGCAAGGAATTCAAGGCGGCTTCCGGCAAGGCAACGCAGGTATGCAGGGCCGGGACGTGCCGGCGCGTTCCTTCATTACAACGGCACGCACGGGCAAATCTTTCGGGCCAACGTCACTTTTGCGGCGGAACTGGCCAGCCGGGAGGCGCTAAGGCGCGCGATGCAACATCATTGGCACATGAAAGTGCTCTAAAAACCACTTTCCGTGTACGCACCGCCCGACCCTGTACATCGCAAACGCCCGAGATAAGCGGGATTGACCGCGTTTCTTGCTGGAATGAGCTGGACACAGGTGGGGAAGAATGCCATCCGAGAACCCGACTCTGTGCTTTGCGTTGTTTTACGGTGTGTTGCGCGATGCGAGCCGGGAAAGCCCACCCCCCCCTTAGTCCCCGAGTGATCCCCATGGCCGAAGCCGCTGCCGCCACTACCGCCCCCGCCCCAGCAAAGGGCGGCTCTACCAAGCTGCTGCTGATCATCCTGATCGTGCTCCTGCTCGTCGGCATGGGCGGCGGCGCTGCTTGGTTCTTCCTCGGAGGCGGCAACCACGCCGCGTCCGGCCCCGCTGCACCGCCCAAGCCCAAAGAGCCGGTGTTCGTGGCCATGGAAACCCTGACCGTCAATCTGCAGCCCGAGGAAGGCAACGACCGTTATCTGCAGATCGGCATCACGTTCAAGAGCTTCGACAAGCATGCCGAAGAAGAGATCAAGACCTATACGCCCGAGTTGCGCAGCAAGGTCCTAATGCTGCTGGCCAGCAAGACGCCCACCGAGCTGTACCCGGCGGAGGGCAAGGTCAAGCTGTCCAAGGAAATCGTTGAACTGTGCGAACACGTCTTCAAGGCTGTCGGCAAGGAATCACCCGTCGCAGACGTCTTGTTCACCAACTTTGTGATCCAGTGACATGCTCAAGGAAGAGTTTCTTTCCCAGGAGGAAATCGACGCGCTTCTGAAGGGCGTGTCCGATGACGCGGACGACGACCCCGTCGAAGCCGCCGACCCCTCGGGCGTACGCTCGTACAACCTGGGCTCGCAGGAGCGCATCGTCCGTGGGCGCATGCCCACGCTGGAAATCATCAACGAGCGGTTTGCGCGCAACTGGCGCATCGGGCTGTTCAACTTCATGCGGCGCAACGCGGAGATTTCCGTCGGGCCGGTGAAGGTGCAGAAGTACAGCGAGTTCATCCGCAACCTGGTGGTGCCGACCTCGCTCAACCTTGTGCACGTCAAGCCGCTGCGTGGCACGGCGCTGTTCGTGTTCGACCCCAACCTGATCTTCCTGGTGGTCGACAACCTATTCGGTGGCGACGGGCGCTTCCACATGCGCGTGGAAGGCCGCGACTTTACCGACGTGGAGCAGCGCATCATCCAGCGCATGCTGCACCTCGTCTTCGAGCACTACGCCAAGGCGTGGCAGCCGGTCTACCCGATCGATTTCGAATTCCTGCGCATGGAAATGCACACCGAGTTCGCCAACGTGGCCACGCCCAATGAAGTGGTGATCACCACCAGTTTCAGCATTGAGCTTGGCAACAACGGCGGCGACGTGCACATCTGCATGCCGTACACCATGATCGAGCCGATCCGCGACCGGCTCACCTCCGCCATCCAGGGCGAAGCGCTGGAAGTGGACAAGCGCTGGCTGCGGCTGCTGTCGCAACAGGTGCAGACCGCCGAGGTGGAGCTGATTGCCGACCTCGCTACGGCCAAGGTGCAGGTGTCAGACATCCTGAACATGAAGGTCGGCGACGTCATTCCGCTGGAGCTGGATGACTGCGTGACCGCCAAGGTAGACGGTGTGCCCGTCATGGAATGCAACTACGGCACGTTCAACGGCCAATACGCACTGCGGGTCAACCGCATGCTGAATATGAGCGGCAGCGAGTCTGCCACGGAGTCTGACGATGACAACTGAACCGACCATGAACCCCGAAGCCAACGCCGACGACATCGATGTCGAGATGACGATGGAAGAGGCCATGGCCCTGGAAGCCGCGCAGCGTGCCGCGGCAAACCCGCCGGCGGCTGCGCCCGCCGCCGAATCCAACCCGGTGTTCAAACCCCTGACGGCCGACGGCCTGGGCGGCGCCCAGCGCAACGACATCGACATGATCCTGGACATCCCCGTGCAGTTGACGGTGGAGCTGGGTCGCACCAAGGTGCCCATCAAGAACCTGCTGCAACTCGCGCAAGGTTCGGTGGTAGAACTCGACGCACTGGCCGGTGAGCCGATGGATGTACTTGTCAACGGTTACCTGATCGCCCAAGGTGAAGTGGTGGTGGTCAACGAGAAGTTCGGTATCCGCCTCACCGACATCATCACGCCGTCGGAACGCATCCGTAAGTTGAACCGATAAGCCACACAAGTGCGCCGTCAATCGGCACCCTGACAGCAACCAATGCTCCCCCCGGGCAAGGTGTTGAAATGAACCATGCAGTGGATTGGGCCCGCACGCTAGGCGGGCTGTTTGTAGTGTTGGCGATGATCGTGGCGGCCGGCTGGCTGCTGCGCCGTCTGCAGCAGCGCGCGGGCATGGGCCCCGCCGGTTTAGGCCGGCGCCGCAGCCAGGTGATCACCGTGGTCGCGCAGCAGATGCTGGGCGCCCGCGAGAAGGTCGTCGTCGTCGAAGTGGAAGGCACTTGGCTCGTGTTGGGCGTCACGCAGCAGCACGTGCAGACGCTCCACACGCTGCCGCGCCCCGCTGAAGCCGCCTCCACGCCGGACGATCATTCCGGCGATGGCACTTCCGGCTCCGGCAAGCCGCCCCGCTTTGCCGACGCGCTGTCCATCCAGCTCAAGCGTCACCTGACGGGAAAGTCGGAATGAACGCGCGCACCTTCTTCCGCTGCCTGATAGCAATGGCCCTGCTGGGCGCCACACCCGCCGTATTCGCACAGGCGCAACCCGGCCTGCCGCTGCTCACGGGCACCGCCGGTGGCCAAAGCTATTCGCTGCCCGTGCAGACGCTGGTCTTCCTGACGTCACTCGGGTTTCTGCCGGCCATCATCCTGATGATGAGCAGCTTCACGCGCATCATCATCGTGCTGTCATTGCTGCGCCATGCGCTGGGCACGCAAACCACGCCGCCCAACCAGGTACTGATCGGGCTGGCGCTGTTCCTCACGTTTTTCGTCATGTCGCCGGTGCTCGACAAGGTGTACACCGACGCCTACGTGCCGCTGCGTGACAACAAGATCACCGTTGAACAGGCCATGGATACGGCCGCCACGCCGCTGCGCCAGTTCATGCTCAAGCAGACGCGCGAGCCGGATCTCGCCCTGTTCGTCAAGATGGGCAACATGCCGGCCATTGCCTCGCCTGAGCAGACGCCCATGCGCGCGCTCATTCCAGCCTTCGTCACCAGCGAGCTGAAGAGCGCGTTCCAGATCGGGTTTGCCATCTTCATCCCGTTCCTGGTGATCGACATCGTGGTGGCGGCCGTCCTGATGTCGATGGGGATGATGATGGTCACCCCGTCGATCTTCTCGCTGCCGTTCAAGATCATGCTGTTCGTGCTGGTGGATGGCTGGCACCTGCTGCTGGGCTCGCTGGCGCAGAGCTTTGTGCAATGAGCGCCGATAGGAAACCGACATGACACCCGAGTACGTTCTCGATATGGCCCGGCAGGCCATGCAGGTCGCGATGATGGTGGGCGCGCCGATGTTGCTGGTGTCGCTCGTCGTCGGTTTGCTGGTGGCCGTGTTCCAGGCCGCCACGCAGCTCAACGAGCAGACGCTGTCGTTCATCCCCAAGCTGCTGGCCGTGGCTGCCACGATGGTGCTGGCCGGCCCGTGGATCGTCGCCGTGATCGTCGACTACACGCGCGGCGTGCTGACCAATATCCCCAACTACGTCAACTGACGCGACGTAGCGCGCAGGCCACCGATGATCCAATTCACCGCCACGCAGCTCAACGGCTGGATTGCCATGTACTGGTGGCCGCTGGTGCGCGTGCTGGCGTTTATCGCCATTGCACCCCCGTTTGCCAATACCGAGATCCCGACATCGATCAAGGTGGCATTTGGCGTGGTCATCACGGTGGCGCTGGCGCCCATGCTTCCGGTGCCCGCAGGCGTGTCGGTGGGCTCATACGAAGGGCTGTGGATCACGCTGGTGCAGGTGTTGATCGGGCTGGCGCTGGGCTTTTGCGTGCAGCTCGTGTTCTCCGCCATCAGCGGTGCCGGCGAGGTGATGTCTGTGCAGATAGGCCTGGGTTTCGCCTCGCTGCTCGACCCGACGCAAACCGAGAGCAGCATGTTGCTCGGCCGCTTCCTCAGCCTCACGGCCGTCACCGCGTTCATTGCCGGCGATGGCCATCTCGTGCTGCTGCACGCCCTGTTCGACAGCTTCACCGCCCTGCCCGTCTCGGCAGCTCCGCTGGCCAATCCGGGCTGGCAGACGCTGGCCGGGGGCGGCACGATCGTCTTCGCGCTGGCCCTGCGCATCGCCCTGCCCATCATCGCGATCATGATGATCGTCAACCTCGGCTTTGCCGTACTTTCGCGCACGGCACAGGCGCTCAACCCGTTTGCGGTCGGCATCGCCGCCACGCTCGTGGTGGGGCTGATGCTCGTCATGGTGATGATGACGTCGCTGGCGCCGGTAGTGGAGCGGTCGGTGATGGATGCGCTGGATTTGGGTGGACGGGCGTTCAGCCAGTTCAGTACACCCCAGGTATCGGGCCAGCCCCGTCCATAGTCCGCACGAATTTAAACGACAGTTTCAATACCCCTCTATATGAGGGAATCCATTCAAGCACCATCGCTTCAATAACCGCGCGAACGACACCATCCTGTTTGTCACATTCCTCGCGCATTCTCGCCGGCGTCGCGCATGTGACACGAAGTCACGCAAGCGGTTGTTTTCCTAGGGGACTTTTCAGTATGATTCGGCCCCAGGGTTGGGGAATAGCAAGCGCTTTGAAAGACAAAATCGGCCGAGAATAACGGCCTGCGCATTCACCCAGATCAATCGAAAACAATGAGAGCGAATCGGGTGAGGCAAGTGTTGCGTTGATGCGCGACAGCCGGCCCCGCGCCGGGCACCGCACACACTGCGGCCACTGGCAGTGCTCCACATGCGAACACCGATATGCCCGATTTGCACTGGACAATCCCGGTTGCTCGCTGGTCCTGCTGGCCTGCCATTGGTGCTGATTCAATATCGTCTCCGGAAATCGGTTTTATTGAACCGATGGTTCGGCGGCGTCTGAGCTCGCTCTCTAAAAGCGCGCTGAAGGTCGCACACGATTGCGCGGCCGATGTCCCACGCGCGCGTATCGTCTTTGCCTCCCGGCATGGCGAATTGCGCCGCACGGCCGGCATTCTGGCCGACATCGAGAACGCCGATCCGGTTTCTCCCACGGCATTCAGCCTGTCTGTACTGAACGCCATGAGCGGCGTATTTGGCATTGCGCGCGGCGACACCTCGCCTGCCATCGCCGTGTCGGCCGGCCCCGCTACGCTGGGGCTCGCTCTGCTGGAAGCGCATGCACAGTACGAATCGGACCCTGCTTCACCGGTGCTGCTGGTCTACGCCGATGAACCCGCCGATGCGCGCTTCGGCTCCGTGGCCGATGAGGTGGACACGTGCGCGCTGGCCGTTCTGCTGGACGGGTCAGCCGGCGCTTCGTTGATGTGTTCGCATGGCTGCGCAACGGAGGGCAGGCAAGCGGCGCATGCCATGACCACGCAAAGCCGGGCCGTTCTGCACTGCCTGACATCTCGCACCTCCAGCACTTGGCAACACGCAGACAGCAGTTGGACATGGCAATGGCGCGAGGGCCCATGGCAAGCACACTGAGCGCCCGCCTCAACTTGGCATGGCGCTTGGTGGCAACGGGGCTGGCCTTTACCGTCTTCGGCGTCTGCGGGGTGCTGTTCTCCGTCGTCGTATTTCCTTTGGCTTGGCTGTGGCCGCATCGGGCATCGCGCCAACGCACTGTCACGTTCGTTATCCATTGGTTCTTCCGTACGCTGGTGCGCGCGCTCCAATGGCTGGGCGTGATGAGACTGGATGTGCAAGGTGCGGACGATCTGCGTGCACGCCGACCCGCCATTGTGGTGGCCAACCACCCGACCTACCTGGACGTGATGGTGCTTCTGGCGCTGACTCCGTCAGCCTGCTGCGTGGTGAAGAACGCCCACTGGGGTAACCCGTGCTTCTGGGGCATCGTGCGTGCCGCCGAATACATCAGCAACGCAGACCCGACCGAACTGGTAGAGGCGAGCGCGCGCCAGTTGGCCGCGGGGTACACCATGATCATCTTCCCGGAAGGCACGCGCAGTCCGGCCAAGGATCGCTTACATCCGTTCTCGCGCGGCTTCGCGCACATGGCGCTTAACGTGGGAGCCCCCATCGTGCCCGTGCTGATGGATTGCGACCCGCCCGCCTTTACCAAAACCATGCGGTGGTACGACGTGCCACCACGCGCGTTCTGCATGAAGGTCGCCGTGCTGCCGCCCATCAGCGTCGCGCAATACGTGCCGGATGGCGCGCCGCCAGCGCTCGCCGCACGCGCGCTTACCACTGGCGTCGAAACCCACATCACCGATCATCTTCTGCAACATGGATTCTTTGAAGCTCGAAATTAAGCAACTTCTTATCGAAGCGCTCGATCTGGAAGATATGACGCCAGCCGACATCGACGACGATGCACCGCTCTTTGATACGAACGGTATTGGCTTGGATTCCATTGACGCACTGGAAATCGGCATCGTCCTGCGCAAGCGTTACCAATTGACGATTGCCGCCAATGACGAACATACGCGCGAGCATTTCCGCTCGATTAACACACTCGCCGCACTGGTGAAGAGCCAACAATAATCGCCCGGGCATTGGCACCGGCAGGCACAGGGAGAGAAAAACATCATGACGGACACTGAGATCCTCGAGCGCATTCGCGCCATTTTCAAAGAGAACTTCGATATCGATCCGGCGCGCGTCACGCCCGAAGCGCATCTATTCGAAGAGCTGGATCTGGACAGCATCGATGCGGTCGATCTGGCAATCAAGTTGCAGGAAATGACCGGGCGACGCATCAAGCCGGAGGAGTTCAAGACGGTACGCACGGTGGGCGACGTCATCGGCGCAGTCGAATCGCTGCTCGCGGCATAAGCGAATGCAGGCGCAACCTGCACGCCAACCCAAAGCACTGCCCAACTGGGCGCGTGGCGCAGCACAAGCGGCGCTGAAGATCGCGTATCCGCTGGTGCTGATCGGGGCATGGCATTTCGGCACGCCGCGCTACGCTGGCATCGCGCTGCTGACGTTGCTCTGGATGCAGCGGTGGATCGGCGCGGGCAACGTATCGACGCTGCTGCGCCAGCTCACGCCGCTGGATTGGCTGACCGCGGGAACGCTGACATGCATGTCCGCCGCCGTCGCCATCACGGATAGCGAATTGCTGCTGCGCCTGTATCCGGCGCTGGTCAATGCTGGGCTGTTGCTGAGCTTTGCAGCCACCCTTCGCTCGGGCCCTTCCATGATCGAAAAGTTTGCGCGCATGCGCCTGCCCGACCTGCAGCCGCGCGCCGTTTGCTATACGCGGCGCGTCACTCAGGTGTGGTGCGTCTTCTTCGCACTCAACGGAGTGACGGCAATGATTGCGGCCGTGTACTGGTCGCGCGGTGCGTGGGCGCTGTACAACGGCGTGATCGCTTACGTCCTGGTCGGCGTGCTGGTTGTAGCGGAAATGGCGTTCCGTCATTGGATTGTGCGCCCGCACGCCCTGCCGTCGGAGGCGACATGATTGCCCTCCACGATTTGCTGTCGCCTGCGCAGCCTGATGACACTGTCGTCTGTGCCGATGGCCAGCAATCCATAACGTCCAGCGTCTTCCGTGCCCGTGTAGCAGCCTGCTCAGCGGTGTTCGCTGGCCAGCAGGCGACACGCTACGCGCTGTGCGTCGACGATCCGTTCGATTTCACATGCGCGCTTTTTGCGTTGTTTGCTTGCGGCAAACACGTCGTGATTCCCGCCAGCGCTGCGCCTGCCTATCTCGGTACGCTGGCGGACGCATACGACGCGCTCATCACCGATACCGACCTCTCGACCATCGGCACGCATGCCGAAGGCGTGACGCTCGGCGCGATCCATCCGGATGCCCTTATCACGCTGTACACCTCGGGTAGCGCCGGCGCACCCAAGCCTATCCGTAAGACGCTCGCGCAATTCGATGCGGAAGTCTTGACACTTGAACGCCAGTGGGGTGTGCAGATGGGCACCGGCGTAGTGCTGGCCAGTGTGCCTCATCACCATATTTATGGGCTGCTGTTCCGGGTGTTCTGGCCGTTGGCTGCCGGGCGCGCATTCAGCCGACAGACCGTTACCGAACCCTCCGCATTGCAGCGTGCCCTGGTATTGCAACCCGCTGCCGCGTTGGTCTCCAGCCCGACCCAACTGGCACGATGGCCGTTGCTTTCGGGTTTCGATGCGTTGCCTGCACTCCCAACCGTGTTTTCGTCTGGTGGCCCGTTGGATGCGGCTGCAGCAACAGCGTTTGCAAATGCACATGGAAGTGCACCCATCGAAGTGTTTGGCAGCACGGAAACCGGCGGCATCGCCTGGCGCCGCCAGGACCGCTCCCACGCATGGCAGCCGTTCGGCAGCATCGAAGTCCGCCAGGAAGACGACGGCGCCCTTGCCGTACGCTCGCCGCATCTACCACACCGCGACTGGCACCGCACCGATGACGCGATCGCGTTTGACGACAGTGGCCGCTTCGTCCTGCGTGGCAGGTTGGACCGCGTCGTCAAGGTTGACGGCAAGCGTGTCTCGCTGCCAGAAGTCGAAGCGTGGTTGGGTGCACATCCATTTGTGGCGCGGGCCGCGGCAACACTGCTAACGGGGGGGGCGCGCGACCGATTGGGCGCGCTGGTCGCGCTCACCCCGGCTGGCGCGCAGGCGCTGGGCGCGCAAGGCCGCGTGGCGCTGGCCAAGACGCTGCGCCGGCACCTGTCCGCCTACACCGAGCCCACGTTGATCCCGCGCCGCTGGCGCTTCCGCATGGCCATGCCGGTAGACGCGCGCGGCAAATTGCCCGCAGCAACCGTGGCGGCTGCGTTCCGGCCTGGCGCCGAGGGCTTCGAAACGCTCTCCCATGTCAGCGATGCCGACAGCGATCACTACGAGTTACGCGTCGGCCACGATCTCGTCCATTTCGCGGGCCACTTTCCTGGCCTCCCGATCCTGCCCGGTGTGGTGCTCATCGACTGGACTGTGGGCCTGGCCGCTGCCCGTAACAGCGCGGTACGTACGATTACGTCAATCGACCAACTGAAGTTCCTGGCGCCCGTACTGCCTGGCGCCGTGGTGTCGCTGCGCCTCGCGCACGAGCCGGATCGCAGCCGCGTACGCTTCACTGCCCGACTCGGCACCCGTGATTGCGCTTCGGGCGTACTGGTCCATGGGGAGGCTGTGTGAGCCCGAACACGGTCATCGTCATCCCGATCTACAACCACAAGGATGCGATCGGCAACACCGTCGCAAACCTGTTGGTCCACGGGTTGCCGATCCTCATCGTCGACGACGGCAGCAACACGGCCACGCAATCCGTGCTGGCCGCGCTCGCTCAGCAGTACGCACAACAAGTCACGCTGCTGCGGCTACCGGAAAACGGCGGCAAGGGCGCAGCTGTGATGGCCGGTCTGCGTGCGGCCCACGCTGCCGGCTATACCCACGCCCTGCAGATCGACGCCGACGGCCAGCACAATGCGGGCGACGTACCACGCTTTCTTGCCGCCGCCATCTCCGCGCCCGACGCCATCATCCTCGGCCGCCCGGTCTACGACGCAAGCGTGCCCAGGTCACGCCTGTACGGCCGCTACCTCACGCACGTGTGGGTGTGGATCGAAACGCTGTCACTCGACATCCGGGATTCGATGTGTGGCTTTCGCATCTACCCCTTGGCGCTGGCGTGCAAGCTGATGGATGACGTGGCGCTGCCCACCCGCATGGATTTCGATATCGAGATTCTGGTACGCCTGCATTGGCGCCGGGCGCGCATCGTCACGCTGCCCACGCCCGTGACGTATGAACGCGGCGGGCTGTCGCACTTTGACGTGCTGTGGGACAACATCCGCATCAGCAAGAGCCACACGCGGCTGGTGGCGGGCATGCTGCTGCGCTTTCCGATGCTACTGGTCGGAAAATGCTTGCCGCGCTGGCGTCATTCTTCGGCATCAAACACGACGCAAGGTTGGTGGCGCGTGGCCGAGCGTGGCAGCCGGTTCGGCATGCAGCTTCTTGCACTGAGCTGCCGCCTGTTCGGCACACGCTTCACTTCGTTGTGGCTATACCCGATCGTCGCGTATTTCCTGATCACCGGCCGTGCGGCGCGAGAGGCATCTCGGCAGTACTTCACCCGCCTGCATTCGGCGTCGCCGGGCACGGGTATGCCGCAACCGGGTTGGCTCAGTGCGTACCGCCACATGATCGCGTTCGCGCAGTCGGGGCTGGACAAGCTAGCCGCATGGTCGGGGCAGGTCAAAAATGAACGCGTGCGCTTTGATGACCCGACGGCATTCGAAGCGCTTGTTGCCAGCGGTCGCGGTGCGCTGGTCATCGGCGCGCACCTGGGCAATCTGGAGATGACCCGCGCGCTGGCTGCCCGTCATGGCCTCGCCAAGGTAACGGCGGTGGTCTATACCGAGCATGCGCAGCGCTTTAACCACGTGCTGGCGCAGGCGCATCCGGATGTCGTCTCGCACCTGATGCAAGTGACCGACTTCGGCCCGGCCACAGCCATGCTGATGCAAGAGCGCATCGACGCAGGCGAGCTGCTCGTGATTGTGGGCGACCGAGTGCCCGCACACGAATCCGGCCGCACCGTGGAGGCCAGCTTTCTGGGCGCGCCCGCGCAATTCGCACAGGGCCCTTATGTGCTGGCACACGCGCTGGGCTGCGCGGTGTACCTGTTTTTTTGCCTGAAGACGGGGCGAGACCATACGCTGTATTTCGAGCCATTTGCCGAGCACGTGACGCTACCGCGTGCCGATCGCGCACGCCACCTTGGCGCATTGGCCCAGCGTTACGCCGAGCGTTTGGAACACTATTGCCGCAAAGCCCCTTTCCAATGGTTCAATTTCTTCGATTTTTGGGCGCGCCCCAACACCACCAAGAACATGGACGCCCATGGCTGAACACGATTTGAACGTGCCCGCGCAAATCAATGCGCCCGCCCAACGGCTCGGCGTTGTCATCGGCAACCGTCATCTGACGATTGAAGACGTCGTTGCCATTGCGCGCGACCAGCAGCCGGTTTCGCTCAGCGCCGATGCCGCGTGGCGCGATCGCATCGAACGTGGCGCGCAATTCCTTTCCCAACGGCTGGCCGAAGGCGCAACCATCTACGGCGTCAACACAGGCTATGGCGACGCTTGCCAGGTGAACGTGCCAATGGCGCTGGTTGAAGCCCTGCCGCTGCAGCTCACGCGCTATCACGGTTGCGGCATGGGGCGCCACCTGGAGCCGGCTGAAACGCTGGCCGTGGTGGCTGCACGGCTGAACTCGCTGGCCCACGGCTATTCGGGTGTGCGGTACGTGCTGCTGCAGCGCCTGGCCGACCTGATCAACCATCGCATCCTGCCGCGTATTCCGGCCGAGGGATCGGTGGGCGCAAGCGGTGACCTGACGCCCCTGTCGTACGTCGCCGCCACGCTGGTCGGCGAGCGCGACGTGCTTTTCAACAACCATGTGCAGCCCGCTGCCGGCGTGTGGCAACAGATCGGCCACGCGCCCATCACCCTGGCCCCAAAAGAGGGGCTTGCGCTGATGAATGGCACTGCGGTCATGACTGGCCTCGCGTGTCTCGCCTACGCCCGCGCTGAACAACTGATTCGCCTGTCTTCTCGACTGACGGCCCTGGCCACGGTGGCACTCGACGGGCGTGCTGCGCACTTCCACCCGACAATCTTCGCGGCCAAGCCACATGCGGGGC
Organism: Ralstonia mojiangensis; assembly: GCF_023955645.1. Lineage (NCBI taxonomy): Bacteria > Pseudomonadati > Pseudomonadota > Betaproteobacteria > Burkholderiales > Burkholderiaceae > Ralstonia > Ralstonia mojiangensis. The sequence continues at coordinate 440,880 of NZ_JAMXHU010000004.1, forward strand.
AGGCAGAAGTTGCCGGATGGATTCGCGCGGATCTGGCGGGATGGGATGACGCATCCGCGCACCGCGTACAAGATCGCTATTCGATCCGCTGTGCCCCGCACGTGATCGGCGTGGCGCGCGACGCGCAGTCGTGGATCCGCCGCGACATCGAGAACGAACTCAACAGCGCCAACGACAACCCTCTGGTGGATCCCGACGCGCAGGAGATCCTGCACGGCGGCAACTTCTATGGCGGGCACATCGCGTTTGCGATGGACGCGCTCAAAACAGCCATTGCCAACCTGGCCGACCTGATGGACCGCCAGTTTGCGCTGCTGGTGGACGACAAGTTCAACAACGGGTTGCCGCGCAACCTGTCGGGCGCCACTGCCGAGCGCGCACCGATCAACCACGGTTTCAAAGCCGTGCAGATCTCGTCATCAGCCTGGACGGCCGAAGCGCTCAAGCACACCATGCCGGCCAGCGTCTTCTCGCGATCAACGGAAGCGCATAACCAGGACAAGGTCAGCATGGGCACGATTGCGGCGCGTGATTGCCTGCGCGTGCTGGAGCTAACGGAACAGGTGGCCGCCGCACATACGCTCGCTGCTGTGCAGGCAGTGCGATTGCGCTGTCAGCTTGACCCGTCCACGCAGGTTCCACCATCCGTACAGGCGTTCGTGGAGCGTATCAGCGCCATGTCGACGTTCGTGAGCGAAGACCGCCCACTGGAAGCCGATCTGCGCGCACTGACGCTCGCCATCGAGCGCGGCCTGCTCACCAACGCAGACAACCAACAGGAAATGCCAGCATGACTTCCCGCGACCTGCCGCCACTGGCCGCCAGCGCCCAGGTTGAAGTGCCGTTTCACGACGTCGACGCCATGGACGTCTGCTGGCATGGTCACTACCTGAAGTACTTCGAGATCGGCCGCGCCGCGCTGCTGCGCCGCTTCAACTACGACTACCGCGAGATGCGCGACTCCGGCTATCTATGGCCCGTTGTCGAAGCACGCCTGAAGTACATCAAGCCGGCAACCTACGGCCAGCAGATCGAGGTGCGCGCAACGCTGCTGGAATATGAGAACCGCCTGAAGATCAGCTACGAGATCGTCGATTGCGGATCTGGCATCCGGCTGACCAAGGGCACCACCACGCAGGTGGCGGTATGCGCCCGCACCGGCGAACTGCAGTTCGTCTCGCCGCCCGTGATGATCGAACGTGTGGAGCGTGCATGGTTGGGCTAAACGCTATCGTGCGCGCGTGGATTGCCGCGCTGATGCTGGGGGCATACACACTCGCCAGCGCGGCATCGACCGAAGTGCCACAGGGCAGCACACTCGTCTCGCAAGTCGCTGCGCAATTGGCACAGGCACGTGGCGTACGCGCGCAGTTCGTACAGACGCAATCATTGCAGGCCATGCAGAAGCCGCTGGTAAGCAACGGCACGCTGCTGTTCTTGCGCGATCTGGGCGCAGTCTGGCGCGTCGAGCAGCCTACTCGCATGACGTATGTGATGACCGATTCCGGCGTCACGGTGCTGGATGCCAACGACAAGCCGACGCGTGGCGCGCGCAACGCCGCTGGTGTAGCGCAGGTCTCGCGCATGATGCGCGCGATGCTCACGGGCGACCTGTCCGCGCTGTATTCGCAGTTCAACGTCAATGCACAAGGCAACGTCAGCCGCTGGCATCTGAAGTTGACCCCCGCCCAGCCGCAATTGGCGCAGGCACTGCGCGGACTGGATCTGTCTGGCGACACTTACGTGCGGAGCATCCGCATCCAGTCAGCCAATGGTGATGAAACACGCATCGAGTTCTCGGGCAACACGCGTGTGGAAGCGCCCAGCGCTGCCGAGCGCACGCTCCTGGGAGCGCCCTGATGACGCAGGAGCTGGGGTTGCATCGGCCAGCCCTCTCTGTCCGACGAATGTGGGGCATCCGGCTCGGCTGGCTGGCGGTCGTGCTGGCCGCCCTGCTCTATTGCGGCGTGCGCCTGCACGACGGTACGGCGTTGCAAACGAACCTGCTGTCGTTGCTGCCGGATACCGAGGCCGACCCGGTTGCGGAAAAGGCTGTCGACACGCTGGCGACATCACTGGGGGACCGCGCGGTCTTCCTGCTCAGTTGCAGCAACGCTGACCATGCAAAAGCGGCAGCCATGCAGTTCGGTTCGCAACTCAAGCGCAGCAAGGCTTTCCGCACCGTGATTGCCCAGTTGCCGCCATTCGATACCGCGCAGATCACCCGCTTCTATCTGCCTTACCGATTCAGCCTCCTAAGCGCCGCAGACCGCGCAACGCTGGATGACACATCCACCGCGCTGCCCACACTGCTCGCGCAAAGGCTGTACGTGCCGGTCGAGGCCGGGCTGAGCGCTCCGCTGGCTGACGACCCATTCGGCTGGCTCAGCCACTGGCTGGCGGGCCTGCCGCTGGCCGCCACGCGGCTCGAACTGGAAGACAACCTGCTGATTACCCGGCGCGGTGACACCACCAGCGTCTTGGTCACCGGCACGCTGGCCGCTTCCGCCTACGATGGGCAAACCCAGGCCGACGTCCGCACCGCCGTCGCCCAGGCTGAGCAATCATTGGCACGTACCTTTCCGGACGTCACGCTGGTGCGCACCGGGGCAGTGTTCTATGCCGCCGCTGCGCGCAGCGCTTCGGAACAGGAACTGCATCGCATCGGCATCATCTCGACGCTCGGTATCGCTTTGCTGATGTTGTGGGTCTTCCGCTCGCCGCGCTTTCTGCTGCTCGGGTTCCTGTCCACAGCCATTGGGATCGTGTTTGCGTTGGCGGCAACGATGCTGGTCTTTGGAAAGCTGCACCTCCTCACGCTCGTATTCGGCGCCAGCCTGATCGGCGAGGCGGTGGATTACTCCATTCAGTACTTCGTCGGTCACCTCGGTGCCCAGGGGCAAGACGCACGGCGCACCGCGCGCGAGGTCCGGCCGGCGCTGCTGGTGGCGCTTGCAACAAGCCTGCTCGGCTACGCGATCCTGGTCGGCGTGCCATTTCCGGCGTTACGCCAAATTGCGTGCTTTGCCATCGCAGGGATCGGAGCGGCCTTCTTGTCAGTGGCATCGCTGTTGCCTGCACTGCTGACGAATGCGCCGCGACAGCCATACCGCACCTACGATTGCGCCGCGCGTTGGCTGGGCCGCTGGCAAGCAGCACTGACGCGACGGGGGGCTTGGGTTTGCCTGGCACTCATTGCGGCGGCCGCCGTACCCGGATGGCTACGCCTGACCAGCGACGACGACATCCACCTGCTGATCCAGCGCGACCCCGATCTGGCACGACAAGAAGCTTTCGTGCGCGAAGCCATCGGCGTAGAAAACAGCACCCAATTTTTCGTTGTGAAGGGCGACTCCGCCGAGCAGGTGTTGCAACGTGCTGAAACACTGCAACACAAGCTGGAGCTGCCAATTGCAGGTGCCTCGCTCAAGGGCGTGCAATCCGTCGCCCAGTTCGTGCCTTCGGCTCATCAACAGGCGGAAGACCGCGCCCGCCTGAGCAAGCGCGTGTCTGCTGATCCGCAGGCCCTGCGCGCGACCCTGACGGACGCTGGTTTCCGGCCGGAGATCGCCGCCAAGTACGTGGCGGCGGTTGAAGCCGCGCCTGGCAGCCCGCTTACGGTGGACGCATGGCTGGCGATGCCTTGGTCGCAGCCCTATCGCCACCTTTGGCTAGGCCAAGTGTCGAGCGCCGGTGCGCCGCCCATGTTTGCCGCCATCGTCATCCCGACCGGTGTCACGACGGCGCAGTTGCCCGCGTTGGCAGCGTTGGCCGATGCCACCCCCGGTATCCGCTTCGTCGATAAACCCGCCAGCGTCGCGCGCCTGTTCGCCACTTACCGCGTCGATAGCGGTTGGTGGCTGGCTGGGGCGCTCAGCCTGATCCTCATGCTGTTCTGCCTGCGCTATGGCGTCGCCGCCGGCGTGCGCGTGACCTTGCCGGTCGTCTGCGCTGTCGGCATCACGTTTGCTGTGTATGGCTACGCGGGCATTCCGCTGAACCTGTTCCATTGGCTGGCCCTGATGCTGGTGCTGGGCGTCGGGGCCAACTACGCTGTGTTCCTGCGCGAAGGTTGTGCCCGGCAGCGCGCGGATATCGGTGGCGTATTGGGGGGCGTGTTGCTGTCGGCGTCTACCACGCTGCTCTCGTTCGGCCTGTTGGGTACCAGTGCCATGCCGGTGCTGCGCAGCTTCGGCATGACGCTAGCCCTGGGCATTGTCATTGCGGTTGCCTTGGCGCCGCTGGGAATGCCCATTGTCAGACATCGACCATCATGACCGCTTCTCCTGTTTATCTGCACGCGCTCGGCATGGTCAATGCGCTGGGTGATGACGTGAATGCCATCCGCCGCAACTTGGCAACCGGGCATGCGCCTGGCATGGGCGTGATTGACCGGCCGGATGGCTCAACGGGCATGGTCGGACGCGTCTTGTCGGCCCTCGAGCTCGAGCCGCCCGAGCACTTGTCTGCCTACGACTGTCGCAACAACCGGTTGCTGCTTGTCGCGCTCGCGCAGATTCAATCGGCGGTGGAGCGGGCCCGCACCCAATATGGCCCGCGCCGGATTGGCATCGTCCTCGGCACCAGCACGTCGGGCGTCGACGCTGCCGAGGCGGCACTGCGCCATGCAAAAGAACACGGCAACCTTCCTGACGCGTTTGACTATCGCCAGATGGAAATCGGCACGCTGGCACCGTTCGCCGCTGCGGCACTGGGCACCACTGGTCCGGCTTATACGGTATCCACCGCTTGCACATCGAGCGCCAAGGCTTTCGCCTCGGCCCGCAGGTTGCTGCAACTGAATCTGTGCGACGCGGTGGTCGTAGGTGGCGCGGATTCGCTGTGCGAATTGACGCTGCAGGGCTTTGCCTCGTTGGAATCGACCAGCGCCGCGCGCACCAACCCCATGAGCCGCAACCGTGCCGGTATCAACATCGGCGAAGGGGCGGCCGTATTCCTGATGACACGTGAACAGGGCCCTGTACGGCTGGCGGGTGTGGGGGAATCGAGCGACGCTCACCACATTTCTGCGCCCGACCCGACCGGCGCCGGCGCTGAGGGCGCCCTGCGTGCCGCTTTGGCGGATGCTGGCGTCGATGCCAGCGCCATCGGTTACGTTAACCTGCACGCCACCGCCACCCGCAAGAACGACGAGATGGAAGCGCATCTGATGGCGCGCGTCTTTCCAACAGGTGTGCCGACCAGCGGCACCAAGCCGCTGACGGGGCACACGCTGGGCGCCGCAGGCGCCACCGAACTCGGCTTCGCATGGCTGACGCTTGCCGATGAAGGCATCACCCTGCCGTGCCACATCTGGGATGGTGAAGCCGACCCCGCGCTACCCACGCTCGATCTGATCGAAGACACCTGTCGCCTGGGCTCCGGCCGGTACGTAATGAGCAACTCGTTTGCTTTCGGCGGCAGCAACGCCAGCCTGATCCTGGGCCAGGGATGAGCATGACTGATACCGAAGTGAGGGCTGCTTTCCCCTTGGCTCCTATCGAATCGATCCTGCCGCATCGCGGCACGATGTTGCTGCTCGCAGGCGTCGACTCCTGGGATGACGAATGTCTTGCGGCGGTTGCCCATGTCGACCCTGCCGCCTGGTATGCCGACACCTGCGGCAACATGCCTGCGTGGATCGGTATCGAGCTGATGGCGCAAGCCATTGCAGCGCATGTCGGCCTGCTTTCGACGCGCGACGGGCAACCGGCACGGCCTGGCGTGCTGCTGGGCTCACGCAAATACGAGGCCAGCGTGCCCGCGTTTGAACACGGCCAGCCGTTGCGCGTGGAGGCACGCGAGCTGTTGCGCGGTGCCGAGGGGCATGGCGCATACGAGTGCACAATTAGCGCCGGCGGACGGCGCTTGGCCAACGCCATCATCAAGGTCTACCAGCCGACCGATTTTCAAGCATTCATCGAAGGGAGTCTCAAGATATGAGCCGCCGTGTTCTTGTGACGGGCGCGAGCCGTGGCATCGGTCGCGCGATCGCCTATCAGCTCGCATCCGACGGGTTTGACGTCTCGGTGCATTGCCGCAGCGGCCGCAACGAGGCCGATGCCGTTGTCGCCGGTATCCAGGCGCAGGGTGGCACTGCCCGTGTGCTCCAGTTCGATGTACGCGACCGCAATGCCTGCCGTACGCAACTTGAAGCCGACGTTGAGGCGCATGGTGCCTATTACGGCATTGTTCTGTGCGCGGGTGTCACCCGCGACGCTGCCTTCCCCGCCTTGACGGACGAAGACTGGGACATCGTGCTCGAAACCGGCCTGGACGGTTTCTATAACGTCCTGCACCCGCTCACCATGCCGATGGTGCGCGCACGCAAGGGCGGGCGTATCGTCACCATCGCATCGGTCTCGGGCGTGATGGGCAATCGAGGGCAGGTCAATTACAGCGCGGCCAAGGCCGGGCTGATTGGTGCAACGAAGGCCCTGGCAGTAGAACTGGCTTCACGCAGCATCACCGTCAACTGCGTCGCCCCGGGTCTGGTCGAAACCGAGATGCTGTCCAACGTCGAACATCTGGACCACGCACTCCAGACTGTCCCGATGCAACGCGTCGGCCGGCCGGCCGAGGTAGCTGCGGTGGTCGGCTTTTTGATGTCGGATGCGGCGTCGTACGTCACACGCCAGGTCATCGGTGTTAACGGCGGGATGATCTGATGAAGCGTGTTGTCGTCACCGGCATGGGCGGCGTTACCGCCCTCGGCTCTGAGTGGAGCGAAATCCAGTCGGCCCTCGCGCGGGGCCGTAATGCCGTTCGGCGTATGCCGGAATGGGATTACTTCGACACGCTGCACGCTCGGCTGGCGTGCCCGCTGCCGGCGTTCACGACGCCGGCGGACTACCCGCGCAAGAAGACGCGTTCAATGGGGCCTGTGTCGGTGTACGCCGTGCGCGCAAGCGAGCTGGCCCTGGCCGATGCGGGCTTGGCGGGAGACACCTCCATCGCCGATGGCCGCATGGGCGTGGCGTATGGCTCGTCGTCGGGCTCGGTGCAGCCCATTCGCGCGTTTGGCAGCATGCTGGACACAGGCTCGATGCAGGGCGTCACATCCAACAGTTACGTGCAGATGATGCCGCACACGACTGCGGTCAACGTCGGGCTGTTCTGGGATCTGAAGGGCCGGGTCATTCCCACGTCGTGCGCGTGCGCATCGGGCAGCCAGGCGATCGGCTATGCCTATGAAGCCATCGCGACCGGCAAACAGACGATGATGCTGGCCGGCGGCGCCGAGGAACTGTCCGCCCCGGCCGTGGCCGTGTTTGACACCCTGTACGCCACCAGCACGCGCAATGACGAGCCGCACCTCACGCCTCGCCCGTTCGACAAGGCCCGCGATGGTTTGGTCGTGGGCGAAGGCGCAGCCACACTGGTATTGGAAGACTACGACCACGCCCGCGCGCGCGGCGCGCGCATCCATGCCGAGGTCGTCGGTTTCGGCTGCAATTCCGACGGTGCGCACATGACGCAACCGACCGCGGCCACCATGAGCCAGGCCATGCGCCTGGCGCTGCAGGATGCACGCCTGCCGCAGGACGCCATCGGCTACGTCAACGCGCACGGCACATCCACAGACCTGGGGGACGTAGCCGAGAGCCATGCCACGGCCGAGGTCTTCCGCCCCACGATGCCGATCAGCTCACTCAAGAGCTATATCGGTCATACGCTGGGCGCATGCGGCGCCATTGAAGCGTGGTGGACCATCGAGATGATGAAGCGCAACTGGTACGCGCCCACGCTCAACCTCGAGAACGTCGACCCGGCCTGTGCACCGCTGGACTACATCGCTGGCACTGCGCGCGCCCTTGATACCGAGCACGTGATGAGCAACAACTTCGCGTTTGGCGGCATCAACACGTCGCTGATCTTCAAGCGCGCTGCTTGATGTCGCTTAGCACTTCGCGCCCCTTGGCTGCACCGGAACGCGTGGTCGTGACGGGCCTGGGTATCGTCAGTTGCCTGGGTAATACGCTGGATGGGGTTTCTGCGGCGCTGCGCGACGGCCGCTCAGGCCTCTCGCACGTTCCGGCCTGGCAGGCGTTGGGGCTGTCGAGCCAGGTCGCAGGCTTGGCCTCAGTTGAGGGCGCTCCGCCGTTTGCACGCAAGTTCGAACGCTTCATGGGCGAGACCGCACGCATGGCTTGCCACGCGGCACGCAACGCCATCGACGATGCTGGCCTGGACTCGGTGGCTCTGCAAACGCCGCGTGCGGGCTTGGTGGCGGGCTCCGGCAGTGGTGCGTTGGCCGCGTATGACATTGCGCTGGACGCCGTACGTGCGCGCGGCGTGGAACGGGCGTCGCCCTATATCGTGCCGCAGGTCATGAGCAGTACGGTGTCCGCCAACCTTGCGCAGGTGTTTGGACTTGGCGGCATCAGCTACTCACCGTCTTCAGCTTGCACCACGTCGGCGCTGGCGATTGGTCAGGCTGCGCAGTGGATCCGATCGGGCCAGCAAGACATCATGCTGGCCGGCGGTGCAGAAGAACTACACGACAGCTATGCCATGTTCTTCGATGCCATGGGCGCGCTGTCGCGAGCACCGGCGCACGCGCCCGAGCGCGCGTCACGCCCCTACGATGTGGCGCGCGATGGCTTCGTGCTGGCTTCCGGCGCTGGCATGCTGGTGCTGGAATCGCTTACGCACGCACGCGCCCGTGGCGCCCGGATCTACGCGGAACTGACCGGCTTCGGGCAGAGCACCGACGTCAACTCGATGGTGTCGCCACGTGCACCGGGCATTGCGCGCGCGATCCAGAGCGCGGTAGATGATGCAGGCACCCGCCCTGACTACATCAATACGCACGGCCCATCCACACCCTCGGGCGACGTGGAGGAGCTGCTCGCCCTGCAAACCGTATTTGGTACCGCGGTGCCGCCGTTCTCGTCCACCAAGGCCCTCACTGGGCATCCACCAGGGGCGGCGGGCGCGCAGGAAGCCATCTATACCCTGCTGATGATGCGGGACGGCTTCATTGCGGGTTCGGCCGGTATCGAAACACTCGACCCGGCGGTTGTCGGCCTGCCGCTGGTGCGCCAGTCGCGTGCCGCTCGCGTCGAGCGGGCGCTATCGATTTCCTTTGGGTTCGGCGGCAGTTGCGCCGGGCTGATGTTCGACGCCGTGATCTGACACCATCCTCGGCGATTTTCTCAACGCAATAAGAAGACAGGAGTGCTCTCAATGAAGAAACAACTGCTGCTGGCCGCCAGCGCGCTTGCCATGCTCACCCAGGTTGCACACGCGCGCACAGAAGTCATGACGTACCCGATCCAGCCCGTGCTGCAATCGCAGCAATTCGCCCCCGGCGTGGCGCTCTACTTCGGCAACCAAGCGCACCCGGCCGTGGTGTCCAGCCTGGGTGAAGTCACGAAGTCGTCCCACCCGGCGCGAAAGACCGCCACCGAGGTCGAAATCTGCAACGCCACGCTGGCCGATGCCCTGCGCCAGCTCGCAAGCGCCGCGCACGACCGTGGCGCGAATGCTGTCATCAACATCAAGACGTGGTTCCATTCGACCGAGAGCAAGGACGAGAACAACTACACCTGCGGTGTCAGTGGCGTATCGGCGGCATTGCGCGTGAGCGGCGAGCTGGTCACGGTCGAAGCGGCCAAGTAATCGGCGTTCATCGTCCGCACCCACTCACACTCGTTACAGGAGTCTGGAATGAAGCGTCACCTGATGCTGGCCGTGCTATGCGTTGCCACGAGCACCGCCGCGTTTGCCCGCAACGATGTCGAGGCGTACTCACTCGATGCGGCCTTTAAGAGCGAAGGCTCCGACAAGGTGGGCAGCGATATCGCGCTCGTCTTCGCTGGCCAGAAGCATGCGGCGGTCGAGAAATCGATGGGCGAGATTGCCACCAACAAGAAGACCAATGGCGTCGGCCGCAGCGATGAAGCGGCGTGCCAGTATGTGTTCCTGTCTGCCGTGCTGGCGCTGCAGGAACGTGCGCGCCAGTTGGGTGGCAACGCGGTCATCAATATCAAGAGCAACTACAAGAACAAGCTGACCGAAAGCGCCACGGAGTTCACCTGCGGGTCTGGCGCCCTCATGTCGGGCGTTGCACTGAAGGGCGAGGTTGTGACCCTGAAGAAGTAGTGGCCAGCGGGCGCCGCCGGCCAGGAAGATCGGTCGGCGGACCCTCAGGCAGCCAACTTGGTGGCGGCGACATTGACGAGCGTCTCGCGCCGCTTGCCCGGTTTCGGATGATGCAAGCCCAGGCGTTCAAACAAGCCGAAATCTGCCGCCCTGCTCCACCAGAGATACGGTAGCGACACATTGCGTTGGTCAAAATCGAAACCACCTGCACGCAGCATTTGCAGATACCCGTCCGCACTCTTTTGCACATGCATCGGATGACGGAACAGCAATCGGATGACCCACGACTTGATATACGCGTCGGTCGATTCAGCGAACAGAAGTACGCCGCCCGGCTTCAATACGCGGTGGAACTCCGCCAGCGCGCGCTCCTGTTCGACAAGATGATGAAATGTCTGATGGCAGAAGACGATATCTGCGCTGGCATCGGGCAAGGGCAGCGCCGCGCAATCGGCATGCAGGATGTCGACCGGTGTGCCGATGGCACGGGCCGCCCCGCGCGAAGCCTCCAGCGAAGGCGCATGGCAGTCCACACCGACAATCCGTTGCGGGGCAAACGCTTGCTCCAGCAACCGAAAGGAAATGCCCTGTCCGCACCCCACATCCACCAGGACCGGCGCGGCAGGCAGCGGTTTGGTGATCAGACGTTTGAGGTCATTGATGGCAACACGCAGCACATGGTGCTCCCACGTATACGTGCGCAGAAACCAGATGCCGAAAGCGGTTTCCGGAACAAAAGATCCGATATGCGCAGGCGTTGAAGTGGTATCCATGGATGAATGGTGTCGGTCTGAAAATCAAAACGGGTTTTCAAGGCTGGCGCATTGTACCGACATCGAACACCGGTTTTCAAAGCGTTTGGGAAGACGTAATCTCGTGCGTTATCTCGGCCGGCCGCAGAAAGACAACGATAGTTACAACCGATAATGCACACCACTACCCCAGCAGTCGAAAAGCACGAACATGTTGACGTCGCCATCATTGGCGCGGGCCCGTCAGGCGCAGTAGCGGCAGCCTTGCTGCAGCGCGCCGGGCGCAATGTGCTGGTGCTCGAACGCCAGCATTTCCCGCGCTTCTCCATTGGCGAAAGCTTGCTGCCGCAAAGCATGGCCTACCTTGAGGCGGCGGGCATGCTGCAAGCCGTTGTGGAAGCAGGATTCCAGTACAAGAACGGGGCGTATTTCGTACATCAGGACAAGCACGCCTCCTTCGATTTCCGAGACAAGCATTCCGCTGGCTGGGGCACGACGTATCAGGTTGAACGTGCGGTGTTTGATCAAACATTGATTAAAAGCGCCGCCGAACAAGGCGCCGACGTTCGCTTTGGCCACACCGTGCGCACGATGCAGCCGGGCGATGCGCCTGTGCTGGAGGTAGAAGACGAAGCTGGAAACGCGTATGCCGTACACGCCCGCTTCGTGCTGGACGCCAGCGGTTTTGGCCGCGTGCTGGCACGCCTGCTGAATCTTGAAGCGCCGACCCGCATGCCAACGCGTGCCGCGCTGTTCACGCACGTGCGCGACGCCTTGCCTGCCGGTAGCACCGATCGCGACAAGATCTGCATCGCCGTTCACCCGGAGCGGCGCGACGTCTGGTACTGGATGATCCCGCTGGCCAACGGCCGCTCGTCAGTCGGCTGCGTAGCCGAAGCGAGTTTCCTCGACGTGCCGGAGGCAGAGCGCGAAGCGACCTTGCGCAAACTGATCCAGGCCGAACCGAATATTGCAGCGCTGATTGGCGACGCGCCATTCCTCATGCCCGTGCGACAGATCGGTGGCTACGCGGCCAATGTAGAGCGCCTCTATGGGCCGGGCTATGCGTTGCTGGGCAATGCGGGCGAGTTCCTGGACCCGGTGTTCTCGTCAGGCGTAACGATCGCATTGCGCTCGGCGGACCTGGCAACGCGCGTCCTCGTGCGCCAACTCAACGGCGAAACCGTCGATTGGCTTGCCGATTACGACAAGCCGCTACGCAAGGGTGTCGATACGTTCCGGGCCTTCGTTGACCGGTGGTACTCGGGCGAGTTACAGGACATCATCTTCCACCCGCGCCACTCGCCAGGCATTCGCCGCATGATCAGCGCCATCCTGGCGGGCTACGCCTGGGACGAAACGAATCCGTTCGTGGTCAATCCGGAGCGGCGCCTCAATACGCTGCACGAGGTATGCCGGCGGGAAATGGCCTGAGGGAAGCGCCGCTGCGCACGCCGGGGCCGATGCAGCCCGGGCCGCTTACCGACGGCGCGCCAGCAGATCATCCACCACCGGCACAACGGCCAGCAGCATCAGGATGGACGCCAGCGGAATCGTGGCGGCATAGCCCAGATGCTTGAAGCCCAACGCGCCCGCCACGCCGCCCACGAAGAACATCCCCAGCAATGACGCCAGCAGGCGTAGCTTGGGCCGATTGGCGACGACGGCCGGCAGGTTGCGGTGCCCGTGGTTCCAGTAGATCGCCTTGCCGATTTCGATGCCGATATCGGTGGCCAGGCCAGTCACGTGCGTGGTGCGGATTTCCGCTTTCGAAATCTTGGTGATGATGGCGTTCTGCAGCCCCATCAGGAAACACAGCAGTGCCACGGTGGCCGGCACGAACACGACCCGGTATTGCCCAAGCGACGTGCCCATCAGGCCGAAGAGCAACAGCAGCGCGGCCTCGAGCATGAGGGGCAACGCGAATTCACTCTGCGTGCTGCGCCGGCGGCCCCAGTTGACGAGCACCGCCGTGCAGGCGGCACCGCAAAGGAATGCCAGCAGCGAAGCAAAGCCTGCAAGCACGAGGACGATATCGCCCAGCACAAGCGAGTCGGCCATCGCCGAGACGATGCCGGACATGTGGGAGGTGTATTGCTTGACTGCGAGGAATCCGCCTGCGTTGGCGGCGCCCGCCACGAAGGCCAGCGACTGACCGAGGCGCCGGTTGGCATCCTCTGAGCGTTCTGGGCTGGTCAGGCGGCGAAGATACTGGATGGGCATGACCAGTCCTGACGGTAGGTGAGCCGACATGATACGCCGCGCCCTCCGACCGCCCGACCTCGCCGTATCAAGGATTGATGTACTGGAACAGCGACATGCCCTGCATGGCCGTGAACGTCTTCTGCGCGGCCTGCAGCGACACCTGCTGCTGAGAAAACTGCGAAATGGCGCTGGTGTAATCCACCGATTGCAGCTTCGAGATCTGCTCCTTCAACTGCTCGCCGTAGTTCGAGCCGCTGCTGTTGAGCGTGGTGATCTGCGCTTGCTGCGTGCCCACCGTCACCTGCGCTTGCAGGGCGACCTGATAAGCATTGTCCAGATTGCCCTGCGCCGTTTGCACGGCCTTTTGCAGGTTCGCGACGTCCGTGGCCTGGGTGGCCGCGTTGATCGGGGTCGACAGTGCCGTGATCAGGTTTTCGTACGTCTTGAAGACGCTCTGATTGGTGTTCGGGTTGGACGTATCCGAGTTGGGGATGCGCACAAACACCGAATCACCCGACACCGAATTCGGCATCGAAATGTTCTGGGATACCTGCACCGTGGGCGGCTGGCCGCTGCCAACGTACTGCACGGAACCGCTGGTATTGGTGAAAGGATCAGTCGTGCCGTTGGCGCCGCCAAACAGAGCCACGCCCGAGGCATCGCGCTGGTTGGCCGTCGACAGCAGCTGCTGATACTGCTGCTTGACCTGCGCCAGCACACCAATGCGCTGCGAATCCGTCATCAGCGAGGTGTTGGCACCCACCAATGTCTGCTTGCCCTGCTGCAGCGTGGTCACCAGGTTGGTCAGCGCCGAAGACACGCTGGTCAGGCGTGCGTCGGTGGTGTCACGGTTGGACTGGTATTGGTCGTTGGCGTCCTGCGTTTGCTGCAGTTGCGCCATCTGGCCAAACGCGCTGGGATTGTCGCCCGCGCTGTTGAGCGCGATGCCGCTTGCAATCTGCTGCTGCAGCGTGAGCAGGTTCGATTGCGTGTTCTGCATCGAAGCGGAAGACGCGGCAAAGAATTGGGCGCTACTGACTCGCATGATCGGTCCGGACGAAGGGCTTTAGGACGTTATCGGCTGGCGGGGCGATTTCTTCAGCCGCCCGATCAGCCGCCGGCAATCGACAACAAGCTGGCGAACAGCGAATTGGCCGTCTGCATCACCTTGGCGGAGGCCTGGTAGGCCTGCTGATACTTCATCAGGTTCATCGCCTCGTCATCGAGGTTCACCCCCGACACCGACTGCTGCTGTTGCGTGGAACTGGCCAGCAGCGCCTTCTGCGAGGTCAGGTTGGTGCTGGCCCGGTTGGCCTGCACACCCACCTGGGTGACGAGGTTGTTCCATGCCGAGCCGATCGAGGTCGTGCCGCCGTCCAGCAGGTTGCTGTTGCGCAGCTTGGCCAGCGCGCTGGCGTTGCGGTTGTCGGTGCTATTAGCGGTGTTGGCTGAAATGGCGAAGGTGTCACCGTTGCCTGGCGAGCCCGACAGCGTCATCTGCACACCGTTGAACGCATATGTCGCGCCCTGCGTGTACGGCGCCGTGCCGCCCGTATACGTGGTCGACGTGCCGCCCACCGTGACCGTCACACTGCCCGGGAACCCCGACAGCGAACCACCCACGGCCGAGCTGTACGTCAGGTTGACCGGCGAGGCGAGCGGCGAACCGGCATACGTGCTGTCCACGCCCAGCGACGACACCGTGGCGCTGCCCGTGTTGTTGCTGCCCTGGTTGAGCACCACGGGCGAGGCCGCAGCCACGTTGTGATAGTCGGTGGTGAGCGTCTGCATGGTGGCCGCCGCGTTGGCGGTCGGGCGCACCAGGAAGGAATCACCGCTGTTCATCGTGCCCGACAGGTTGAGCGTGACGCCGTCAATCGTGGTCGGCCAGCTCGACACCGTTACAGAGGCGGAGCCGTCCGGATAATGCGAAACGGTGTAGGCGCCGCCCTGAAACTTCACCTGATAGTCGTAGCCCTGCCCCGCATTGGCGTTGGTGATGCTGGCAGTGAGCGTGCCGCTGCCGGTGTTGTTCGTGCTGGGCGCAACGCTCGGGCTGGCCACGGAGAAGAGGTCCGTGCCCATCTTGCCGTTGGCGTCCATGCCAAGCTTGTTCTGCGCGTTCACGTCGGCCGTCACAGCCGTGGCCAGGCGGCCCAGGCTGTTTTGCGCCGGGATCAGCGTGTTGTTGCGGAAGTCCATCAGGCCGCCGAGCGCACCGCCGCCGAGCTGGCTGTCGTCGATGTTGACCGTGCCGCCCGGGCTCTTGTACCCCACCGACAGTTGCGTCGGGTCGTACTGCGACGGCACTGCCGTCAACTGGTAGCTCTGGTTGCCCTGTACCAGCGCCTGGCCGTTGCCCACGTAGATGTTGAACTGGCCGTCGCCGGTCTGCACCACGCTCGCCTTGATCGACTGATTGAGCGTCTGGACAAGCTGGTCGCGCTGGTCACGCAGGTCGTTGGCCGGCTGGCCGGTCGACGCTTCCGCCTTGGAAATCTGGTCGTTCAGCGAGGCGATCTGCTGCGCGGTGCCGTTGACCGAACTGATCTGCGTCTGCACCTGCGTATTGACCTGGCTGTTGAGCGAACTCAGCTGCCCGGCAATCGAATTGAATCGGCTTTGCAGGCCCGCAGCCGCATTCAGGAAAACCTGGCGCGCGGTGGTATCCGACGGCTTGGAAGCCAGGCCATCGGCGGCATTGAAGAAGCTGGTGAGCGACGAAGTCAGGCCGCTGTTGCTGTCCGACATGTACTGGCTCAAGCCCGACACCAGGCTATTGAGCTGGTCGGCCGCGCTGGTCGAGGCCTGGCCGCTTTGCACCTGTGCAGTCAGGAACTGGTCGTAGATGCGCTTGACGGTCGTGACATTGGCGCCCTGGCCGAGATAGCCCACGCCGGCATACAGCGGAATGTTTTCCGTCTGCACGGCTTCCTGGCGCGAATAGCCGGGCGTGCTGGCGTTGGCAATGTTGTTGCCGGTCACCTGCAGGTTGATATCGGCAACCCGCAGGCCGGACGCGCCAATATTCAGAAGGGAGCTGCTCATAGTTGTCTCGGTGCGGGCAGCACGAAGCCGCCGGAATAAGCTCTAGAAACAACATCGGCCGGACAAGCGCAAACTTGAGCCGGCCGTCGTCGCCAAAATATGGCTCTTAGATCACTCAAACGATCTGTTTGAGCACCGCCATGATCTTGTGGGCGTAGTTCGGATCCGTGGCGTAGCCTGCGCGCTGCAAGCCCTTGGCAAACGACGCCGCATCGTTGCCGTTGCCGGCTGCCACGACGTTGCTGTAGCGCGGGTTGTTGGCCAGCAGGTTGGCGTAGTCCTTGAACGCCTCGGCGTACGAGCTGTAAGCGCGGAATTTCTCCTGCACTTTGTGGGCCACGCCGCCGATGTATTCGGTGGTGGTTACCGTGGCGGTCTTGCCTGCCCACGAGCCGCCAGCCTTGATGCCGAACAGGTTGTGCGTATTCGTGCCGTCCTTTGCCTTGATCTCGCGGCGGCCCCAGCCGGACTCCAGCGCGGCATGGCCGATCATGAAGTTGGCCGGAATGCCGGTTTCCTGCGCGGCCTGCGACGCGTGGCCGATCAGCTTGTTATAGAAGCTGGTCATGCGCTCGCCGCGCGGCTCAGCGGCCACCGTCGACAGGTCAACCTCTGGCGGTGCGCTCGGCGCCTGGGCTTGCGCATCCGCCTGCTTGCGCAGGGCGGCCAGTGCACGTTGCACGCGTTCTTCCAGACCCGGGCGCGGTACGGTACTGATGCCCGAACCGTCGTCTTCGGTGCCCGGCGCGACGGCCGCGGCCATGCTGTTGAGCGACGAGCGGGCGATGGCCTTGGCGGCATCGCTGGTGGCACCGGCAGCACCCGGCAGCGCGGTATTGGTGGCCGTCGTGTTGGACAGCGCGGTATTCACCTTGCCGCCTGCATCCGGGTTCACATGGTTGGCCTGACGCAGCATCTGCTTCAGAAGCTGGTCTGCCACGCCCACGCCGCGCGAGGCCATGGTCTGCGAAAGCTGCTGGTCGAGCATCGACGTGTACATCTTGCTCGACGACGAATCGAGCGGCCCGTTCTGTGGCGACGCATCGCGCATCTGCTTGAGCATCATGTTCACGAAGATCGCATCGAACTGCTTGGCGACGGTCTTGGCGGCGCCGGTCGGATCCGTACGTGCCGTTTGCTTGAGCGACTCGAAACCCTTGGAATCGAGCGCCAGGCGGCTGGTGAGGTCGGTTTGATTCATCGTGGCCTCTCCAGCGTCAGATGATTTCCAGATCGGCGCGCAGCGCGTTGGCCGCCTTCATCGCCTGCAGGATCGAGATCAGGTCTTGCGGATTGGCGCCAATCGCGTTGATGGCCTTGACCACGTCCGCCAGGTTGGTGCCGCCCTTCACGTTGATGAGGCTGCCGCCTTGCTGCTTGACCTCGATGTTCGAGCGCGCGCCCGCCACCGTCTGCCCTTGCGAGAACGGCGCCGGCTGGCTCACGACCGGATCTGTGCTGATGGTGACCGACAGGCTGCCGTGCGCCACCGCGCAGGGCTCGAGCTTGACGAGCTGGTTCATGACCACCGAGCCCGTGCGGGCGTTGATCACCACACGTGCGGCAGCCAGCGCCGGCGTCACGTCAATGTTCTGCAGCTTGGCCAGAAAGCCGACGCGGTCCGACGCCAGGGCCGGTGCGCGCACGTTGATCGTGCGGCCGTCCGCGGCTTGCGCCGTGTCCGTACCGAACTGCTTGTTGATGGCGGTGACGATGTTCTGCACGGTGCCGAAATCTGTCGTGCCGGTATCGAGCTGGATACTGCCCGCCTCGCCCACCGTGGCCTGCACGGCACGCTCCACCGTCGCGCCATTGGCGATACGGCCGGCGCCGAGCTGGTTGATCTGCACCTTGCTGCCATTGGCCGATGCGCCTGCGCCGCCAATCACCACGTTGCCTTGTGCCAATGCGTAGAGCTGGCCGTCCACGCCCTTGAGCGGCGTGAGCAGCAGCGTGCCGCCACGCAGGCTCTTGGCGTTACCGATGGACGACACCGTCACGTCGATGGTCTGACCCGGCCGCACGAAAGCGGGCAACGTGGCCGTCACCACCACGGCGGCGGTGTTCTTGAGCTGGATGCTCGCGCCGGCCGGCACATTGATGCCGAACTGCGTGAGCATGTTGTTGAAGCTCTGGACCGTGAACGGGGTTTGCGTGGTCTGGTCACCGCTGCCGTCCAGGCCGACGACAAGGCCGTAGCCGATCAGCGCGTTGTCGCGCACGCCGGCAACGGTGGTCAGATCCTTGATGCGATCCGCGTGTGCCGTTGTCGGAACAACCGCCGAAATTGCGCTCAGTGCCACCAGGGCCGCGCCAAGGGTTCGATACAACCTCGTTCGATGCAAAGTCATGGCAGATCCCTTAGAACGGTGACACGGTCAGGAAGAACCGCGACAGCCAGCCCATCTGCTGGGCTTCGGCCACATAGCCCGTGCCTCGGTATTCCATACGTGCGTCCGCCACCTGGGTAGACAACACGGTGTTTTGATTGTTGACGGTGGTCGGGTTGACCACGCCGGAGAACTTGATCGACTCGGTGCCCTGGCCCACGGCCATCTGCTTCTCGCCGCTCACCACCAGGTTGCCGTTGCCCAGGACTTCCACCACGGTCACGGTAATCGTGGCCGTGAAGTTGTTTTGCGCACCGTTGGCGCCCTTGCTGTCGAACTTGTTGGCGTCGCTGGCCGACACACCCAGCAAAGACAGCACGCCCGGGTTCATGCCGGCGAATGTCGGCACCGAAGCGCTCATGCTGCCCGAGCGGTTGACGCTGCCGGAGGTCTGCTTGCTGGCCGCCGTGTTCTCGGTGATCACGATGGTGATTGTGTCGCCCACCATGTGGGCGCGGCGGTCTTCAAACATGCCGCGGAAACCGCCGCTGCCCGATGCCACTTCCTGGTAGATCGCCCCGTTCTGGCGCGGCGCCATCACCGGCATCGGTGGGCGCGCGGTTGTCGGACCTTGCACGATCGGGGCCGGCGGCGGCAGCATGCCGCACGCCGTAGCGAGCAAGGCGGCCGTGCCAAGCACGACCAATTGAACGACTCGAACAGCAGACACAGCGCGGCCGCTGTGCTTGCCATTCTGGAGCGAGTAAACCGGGGGGGTATGCATCGCACTACATCCTCAAAAACTGCGCCGTCAGCTCAAAGCTGAGACAGCTTCTCCAGCATCTGGTCCGACGTCTGGACCGACTTGCTGTTGATCTCATACGCACGCTGCGTCTGGATCATGTTGACCATTTCTTCCACCACGTTCACGTTCGACGTTTCAACGTAGTTCTGATTGAGCGCGCCCACGCCGTTCGAGCCCGGGTTGGCCAGGTTGGCCGTGCCCGACGCTTCGGTTTCGGCGTACAGGTTTTCGCCCATGCTGCGCAGGCCGGCCGGGTTGATGAAGTTGGCCAGCTGGAACGTGCCCACCTGCGTGTTGTTGACCGTGCCCGGCGTGGTGACCGTCACAACGCCGTCCTTGCCGATGGTCAGGCTGGTGGCGTTCTGCGGCACCGTCACGGCCGGCTGGACCGGGTAACCGCTCGAGGTCACAAGCTGGCCCTGCGCGTTGATCTGGAAGCTGCCGTCACGCGTATAGGCCAGCGTGCCGTCGGGCATCTGCACCTGGAAGAAGCCGTTGCCGTTGATGGCCACGTCGGTCGAATTGCCGGTCTGCTGCAGGTTGCCCTGCGTGTGCAGACGCTCGGTGGCGACGATGCGCGTACCGGTACCGATCTGCATGCCCGAAGGCAGCGTGGTCTGTTGCGACGACTGCGCACCCGGCTCGCGCACGTTCTGATACAGCAAGTCTTCGAACACGGCGCGCGAGCGCTTGAAGCCCGTCGTGTTGACGTTCGCCAGGTTGTTCGAGATGACATCCAGCTGCGATTGCTGGGCGTCCATCCCGGTTTTGGAAATCCACAGGGAGCGAATCATGTTCGAGTCCTTGGTTGATTCAATTCAATGCGCCGGCCGCTCAGGCGTGGCGCAGCAGTTCATTGGCCGACTGGGCGTTCGTATCGCTCGTGTGCAGCGACTTCATCTGCATTTCCAGTTGGCGCGAGATTTCGATCATGTTGACCAGCGAGTCGGTCAGGTTGACGTTGCTGCCTTCCAGCGCCCCGCCGGTCACACGAACTTTTTCATCCACGTCGGCATCCTGACCGTCGCGCTGGCGGAACAGGCCATCGGCGCCGCGGTCGATGTTCGACGGGTCGATGCTCACCAGCTTCAGACGGCCCAGCGACACGGGCGGCGTACGGCTGTCGGCGCTGATCGCGTTGACCGTACCGTCCTTGGCAAACTGCACCGTGGTGTCGGGCGGCAGCGTGATCGGGCCGCCATCGCCCAGCACCGGCTGGCCGGAGAGCGTCTGGATCGTGCCGTCAGGACCGAGCTGGAACGTACCGGCGCGGGTGTAAGCCTCGCCGCCATCGGGCGTCTGCACGGCAAAGAAGCCTTGCCCGTCGATGGCCACATCCAAGCTGCGGCCGGTGGTCTCGATCGGGCCGGGCGCGAGGTCCGTACCGATGGCCGAGGCCATCACGTAGCTGCGCGTGGGCGAGCCATCGCCTTGCACACCCACCGTATGGAACGCGTCGATCTGCGCCTTGAAGCCGGTGGTGCTGGCGTTGGCGAGGTTGTTGGCGCTGGCAGCCTGTTGATCGAACAGGTGCTTTACGCCAGTCATCGACACGTAGATCGAGCGGTCCATGCGAGTGTCCTTGGTGTGCGGTCAGTCAGCTTCGGGCAACGACGATTACATCGTCACCAGGGTCTGCAGGATGGTGTCCTGCGTCTTGATGGTCTGCGCGTTGGCTTGATACGAGCGCTGGGCAATGATCATGTTGACCAGCTCGGCAGACAGGTCCACGTTGGATTGCTCCACCGCCGACGACTGCAGCAGGCCGAACGAACCCATGCCCGGCGTGCCCAGGTTGGGGGCGCCCGAGTTGGACGTTTCCACCCACTGGTTGCCGCCGATGTTCTGCAGACCTTCGGGCGACTTGAAGTTGGCCATGGCAACCTGGCCCAGCGTCGACGTGCGGCCGTTCGAGTAGCGCGCGGTGACGGTGCCATCGGTACCGACCGCGTAGCTGGCCAGGCGACCGGTGGCGTAACCGTCTTGCGTCACGCCCGGGGCCGTGTCGTTATAGCCGCCGCCGTACTGCGTGGTGCCCGTGAAATCCATGCTGGCGATGCTCATGCCGGCGAAGGCCGTGGCGATCTTGCTCGGCGTGGAAGTCAGCTGGCCGCTGCTGTTGAACGTCAGCGATGTCACCGGGTTGCCGCCGGTCGGGTTGTTGCCGTCAACTTGCGAGTACACATCCCAGCCCGCGGCGGTGCGCACGTAGTAGTTGGTCAGCATGTGGGCCGTGCCCGTACCGTCGTACACCTGTTCCGAAACGGAGTGGTTGAACGTGGCCGAGTTGGTGGCCGAGAACGGCGTGGTGGTCGGCGCCGTGGCGGCAGCATCCAGGTTCACGCCGAACGCGGTGTTGGTGGTCGCCAGCGGCGCCAGGTCGTTGACGGGAATCTTCAGGTTGGTCAGCACGGCGGTGTTGACCTTGCCGGTGGAATCCACGCCGTAGCCGGTCAGGTTCTGGCCGGTGGCCGAGATGATGAAACCGTTCTTGTCGGTCTGGAACTGGCCGTTACGCGTGTACGACACCTGGCCGCTGGACGGGTCGACCATGCGGTAGAAGCCCGTGCCGTTGATGGCGATATCCAGCGGGTTGCCGGTGTTGGTCACGTTGCCCTGCGTGAACGACTGCGACACCTTGGTCACGCTCACGCCCTGGCCGATCTGGTTGTCGGACGCACCCACGAGCGAGCGTGCGTACACGTCGCCAAACTCGGCGGTCGATTTCTTGTAGCCGACAGTGTTGGCGTTTGCCACGTTGCTGCCGATCACGTCGAGGTTTGCAGAGGCGGCGTCGAGACCGCTCAGGCCTTGCTGGAATCCCATAGTGTTCTCCCGTAGAAGATAAAAGCGCGGGGTCTGCCCGCAGTTGACCGGTGATTACTGAATCGATGCAACGTCGGACAACCTGGCGGTTCCGCCAGACGCCAACGCCAGTTGCATCGTGCCGTTGTTGATCGTGACGCCGGCCACCTTGTCGATGCCCAGCGCGTTGGCCGTGACGACTTTTCCACCCTGCGTGGCCGACACCTTGATGGAGTAGGCACCGTCGGCGAGCTGGTTGCCCTTGTCGTCTTTGCCGTTCCACGTGTAGTTGCCACTGCCGGCCGCCATCTGGCCGAGGTCGACGGTGCGCACAGCCACGCCCGCAGCGTTCGTGATCGTGACGACGACATCGTCGGCGCCGTTGGGCACCGAGACGCCGAAGTTGGCAGCGCCCGAAGCCAGCGTCAGGTTGTTGGTCGGCACCTGCACGGTGCGGCCGATCATCGACGACGCCTGCGTTGTCGCGTTCTGCGTGAGCATGCTCGACATCGTGGTGTTCAACTGCTGAATGCCGTTCACAGTGTTGATCTGCGCAAGCTGCGAGGTCATCTGCGAGTTGTCCATCGGGTTGAGCGGATCCTGGTTCTTCAACTGTGCCACGAGCAGTTGCATGAACGTGTTCTGCAGGTCGTTGCCGCTCGTGATGGCAAGCTGGTTGCCCGAGGTCGTGCTCGAGGCGCCGGTGGTGCTGGTGGTTGAGCTGACGGTCATGTTGGTGTCTCGCTGAGAATGGAGCCGCTTACTGGCCCAGGGTCAGAGCCTTGGAGGCCATCGTCTTGGTGGTGTTGGCGACTTCCACGTTGGCCTGGTACGAGCGCGACGCAGAAATCATGTTGACCATTTCGTCCACCACATCGACGTTCGGCATGGTCACGTAGCCGTCGGCATCGGCCAGCGGGTTGCCTGGCTGGTGCATGCGCTTCATGGGGGTGACGGTGTCTTCCACCACGCGGTCGACCGACACGCCGGTGGCGTAGTCGTCAGACTCCTGCGCGGGCGAGAACACCACCTGCTTGGCGCGGTATGCCTTGCCGTCCGGGCCCGTCACGCTTTCGGCGTTGGCCAGGTTGGAGGCGACCACGTTCATGCGCTTGGACTGCGCGGTGAGCGCGCTGCCAGCTACATCCATCACCTTGAATAGCGACATGTTGATTCCGATGTCTTCAAACACTGTTGCCGGCATTGCTGCCGAACCGATCCGGTTGTTCTGTATGGCGGCTTGCTCCGGACCGATCTTTCCCGGCCCGGAGCGCCACACAGTTCCCGCCCCTCTTTCGCCGCGCGTGATTGCAGCGCGGTCGTCTTAATGCCTGTCTGCTGCTCTTGCTACGTCGCGCTAGCTGTTCTGAATCGCCGCCAGCATCGACTTGATCTTCTGCGTCACGATGCTCAGATCGGCCTCGTAGCGCACGGTGTTGTCGGCAAAGCGCATGCGCTCGCCATCCATGTCGACCGTGTTGCCATCGATGGACGGCTGCTGCGACGTGCGGTATTGCACTTCGCCCTGCAGCGCCTTGGTCTGCTGCGACAGCGACGCTTGCATCAGCGACACATCGCCGGCCGGTGCGCCATCCACTGTCAGATGGCCTGAGGCCGTTGCCGTCATCGGCAGGCTGTTACCGCTTTGCTGGCCGACCGCCTTCTGCAGCGCCGACTGAAAATCGAAGTCGCGCGCCTTGTAGTTGGGCGTATCGGCGTTGGCGATGTTCGAGGCCAGAATCTGGTGGCGCTGCGAGCGCAGGTGCAGCGCCTGCTCCTGAAAACCGAACAACTGATCCAGCTTGTCGACCATGTCTGTCATTCCTTGCGCGTGGCGCCCTGGTTACTGCTGCCACCCGCCTGGGTTGCGTTCTGTATTGCGTTTGCGTGTTGCACGTTCCCTTCGGCCGGAGAACTCGGCATCAGCGGCCCCTTCAAAACCGCCGATGCCGTCTCCAAAACCGCTGAACCGCTTGTCATGCTGAGTTGCCGTCATGCAACCTCAGTGGAAAAGACCTGTCTGCGATTCCGATATCTGGCCGAAGAATGGGCAACCTAGCCGTCTACCGGGGCAGGCTGTACGGCCAGGAACCGCACAACGCCAGGGACTTCACCACGTTGCAAAGTCTAGGGGCCGGTGTGCAAGACCATTCGTCCGAATAAGGGGGGGATTGGCCGACATTTCCGCATTTGGCGTTCGCGCACGCGTGGCTAAACTTCACCGGACTTTTGATGAAGGGGCTCTCCATGTCCACGCGGTTTGCACGCAGCGCGCACCACCAGAACCGACCTGCCGCCACGGCCATGCCGCTGGCTGGGCGCAAGCGCCAGCTGTTGTTGATCCTGGCGCTGGGCCTGCTGGCGAGCATCGCGCACCCGATCCTGGCGCACGCACAGGGCATGGTGCGCGTCGGCTATCCGCCGGCCCAAGCCGTGCAACAGCCCGCGCAGCCCACCACCATCCAGGGCCCGAACGCCATCCAGATGCAGATTCAGCAGCAACTGCAGTCGCAACTGGACATCCTGGGCGGCACGAATGAGACGGGAACGCCACGTGCGTCGGTGGAAGTCGGCCCGGTAGATGCCCGCGTGGCCAATCAGCCCTGCGACCAGATCGACCTGATGCTGCCGGCGGCCAACCGTCTGCGCGGCCGTATACAAGTGGGCGTGCGCTGCCGCTCGCCGCACGCCTGGGCGGCCTGGGTACCGGCCACGATTCAGATTACGGGGACGTATTACGTCGCCTCGCACCAGCTTCCGCCGGGCAAGACGCTTGATATGGGGGATCTGGAAGCCCGCACGGGCGATCTCTCGATGCTGCCAGCCTCGGTCGTGCAGCAGCCGGCCGATGTGGTGGGGCGTGTACTGCTCACAAGCGTGGCCGCCAACCAGCCGCTGCGCGCCGAAAGCCTGCGCCTGCCGGTTGCCGTGCAGGCCGGCCAGACTGTCAAGCTCATCGCCGAGGGCGGCGGCTTCCAGGTCAGCAGCGACGGCCGAGCCATGAACCAGGCTGCCGTGGGCCAAGTGGCGCAGGTGCGCACTGCCAACGGCAATGTCGTCTCCGGTATCGCGCAGTCCGCCGGCGTCGTGGCGATCCAGTTTTGATACCAAATTGATAGCGATAGATCACTTTCACACTGTGATGCGTTATCGTTACCCGCCGCTAAAGTTTGGGCCGGGGTTGGCCGATATGGGTGTTAGGATGAACGCGCTCTTCGGAGACACCCGTGAAAATCAACCATATCGTGAACAACACGCCGGCCGTTGCGCCGACCAAGGACGCTGCGTCCGGGTCGACGCGCGCGACCGGCTCGTCCCCGGCCGCTACGACGGCTTCGGGCACTACGCGCCACACCGGCGATGCGCCGTCGCTGTCGGTCCAACAAGTCTCGCGCCAAGTGGGCAGCGGCGACTTCGACGCCGCGCGCGTCGAGCAGATCCGCAGTGCCATTCAGAACGGCACGCTCAAGATGGACGCCGGCAAGATCGCCGATGCGGCGCTTTCCGACGCGCAATCGCTGCTCTCCACGCGATCCAAGAAGGTCTGACGGGGCATTCCCGTCGTCCGTCCCCTGCATTTTCTGACGCCGCCGGTCCGAGAGTTTTCGACTCCGGACTGATCGCGGCGGGGCGGCGTGCCGGCCGGCGGCTGCCCAAGCTCCCAAGCCGAAGGTAGTCACATGGACAACACACTGCTGATCCGCACCCTTGCCGACGAGCAGGAACTGCTGCGCGCAGCCACCCTCACCCTGGATGCCGAAGCGCAGGCGTTGCGCGATGGCGACATGGTCGAGCTTGAGCGCATCACCCAGACCAAGCAGAAACAGCTCGCCGCCCTTGGCGAGGCCGACCGCGACCGCCGCCTGTGGTGGGCTCAGCACGGCGGCGCTGATCCGTACGGGCTGGTCAAATACCTGCGTACCGATGAAACCGCCAGCCGCCTGTTCGACGAGAACCTGGCCCTGGCCCGCCTGCTGCGCCAGCGCAACATCGACAACGGCACCCTGATCGACCTGCGCCTGCGCGCCACGCAGAACGCGCTGTCCGTCCTGCATGCTGCCAACAACGGCGGCGGCACACCCTATGGCCGCGACGGCAAGCAACCGCTGTCGATGCCACGCTTCTCGGTCGTCGCGCAATAAGCCACCACAACACGTTTTTTGGGTACAAAAGCCACGCTTTACGCTCACGTCAATGGGCGTGAAGTGGGGCTAGCTGCTGCTGCCTGATCCTGCTATCTATAGGGGGGTCTAGCACACCACCGATCGGGGTAAACAAAAAGGTTTACATCCCATTGATGGGTGCAACAAGCATGCTGGGGATTTATTCTGCGATTTTGGCGGAGTTAATCCTCCGCGCCTGGCGACATAAACAAGAAAAACCGGAAGGAATTTGCGCCTGAAATGGCGTGCCAAGGTTTCGGCCCGGCGGCACCGCATTGCGGTGACTGCCGGTTGAACGGGGAAATATACCGAGACCGCACGCCAGAAGCATTTCCACAAGCACGGCCATATTGATTTTGGACCTGCTGGGTTCAAATAGACGCGGCAACAAGCTGATTCCGGAAATGGGCAAACAAACCATAACCAGACAGGCGGCGCAGTGAAATCAATCGTAGTGGAGGCACACCCTTTGGTGCGTGCCGGCGCGACCCATGTGTTGCAATCCTTGCCGGCCATCACAGAAGTGGTCAGCGTCGAGCCAGACGAAGCTCTCTTTGAAAACCTCGCGGCGCATGCGGACGCCGAACTGGCCCTGATCGGCTTGCCCTTACCCGGCATCGACGATCTGCCAGCCCTCTCCCGGCTGTTGCAACAGCCGCATCCCCGGCATGTCGCCGTATTGGGCGAAACCGATTCCGCTGCGCACGTGCGGACGCTGATGCAATTGAATGTCTCGGCCTATCTGCTGAAAAGCTATTCCGGCAAATTGATTGCAGCGGCATTGGAATTGGTACTCGCCGGCGGCCGTTATGTGCCGGCGTCGATCGTGCTGACACGGCCTGAAGCCATTGCGGCAGGTTCTGCCAACGGTAATGACGATGGCGCATTGCTCGGTCTGACGCAGCGTCAATATGAGATTCTCGTCTTGCTTTCGCGCGGGCATCCGGTCAAAACCATCAGCCGCATGCTGAGTATTTCCGAGGCGACAACCAAGGCGCATATCAACGCGCTGTATCGCCGGCTGGAAGTGCGCAGCCGTACCGAGGCCGTCTTCGTTGCCACGCAACGCGGCGCCATGCTGCTGAATCAGTCGAACATTGGGACCGAGGCCTCAGCGCCGTCCTCCCCGCCGTTGCGCCTGGCGCGCACGGGCTGACGCAGCCGCCCTTTCGGCTTTTCCGCATAACAAAAAACGGCGCCCGGAATCCGGACGCCGTTGTAAATGCCCGCCCGCGGTGTCGAGACGCGGGCGGTGACAAGGAAAAGCAGAACGCGAAAGGCTTAGAACTTTGCGCGGATGCCTACACCGAAGGTGTCGGCCGTCGACAGGTCCGACACCTTGTCGCGGAAGTACGCCGCATATACATCGGTGCGCTTGGACAACGAATAGTCGTAGCCAACTGCCCAGGTGTTGCGCTTCACGTCAGCCGCACCCGAAGTCTTCGTGTACGCGTACGACGCCAGAACGCTGCCCGGGCCCACCGGAATCGACACACCCAGCTGACCGCCGTTGCTCTTGGCGTCGCCGGTGCTGATCGTGTTCTTGATGTACTGATATTGGCCGTACAGCTTGACCACGCCAAAGTCATACGTGGCACCCAGCTGCCCCGCCGTCTGGCGCGCGAAGCCGGCCACCAAGCTGTTCAGGTCGCCAGGGGCGCCGTCGTAACGCACCTGCTGGAACGCCGCCGTGGCTGCAAAATTGCCACGGAAGTACAGCAGGCTGCCGCCCCACTTGTTCTGACCGTTGTGGCCGGCTTGCTCGCCCGCGCCGTAGATCAGGTTAGCCGTCAGGCCGCCCATGTCCGGCGTGGAATACATGATCGAGTTGTCCCAGCCCGAATCCCCCACCAGGCCCGAGATACCTGCGGCGCCCGTACGGCCGTTGCCGAGGTAGGTGTGGAACACCATCGGCGAGAACGTGTACGAATCGATGAACGGGTTAAACAGGATCGTCGAAACGAAGTACGGCGGGGTGTTACGACCGAGCTTGATCGAGCCCCAGCTGTTCGACTGCAGACCGACAAACGAATTACGTGCGAAGAAGTGGTCGCCATCAAAGCGGCCGGACTTGCCCGTATCTGGGCGGAAGAACGCTTCCAGCGTGAAGATCGCCTTCAGGCCGTTGCCCAGATCTTCGCTGCCCTTCATGCCCCAGTACGACGTCGACATGCCGCCCGAGTTGACACCCCAGGCGCGGTCCTGGCCCAGGTTCTTGGTGGCGCCCGCCCAGGCATCCACCTGGCCATACAGCGTCACAGACGACTGGGCCTGCGCCGCGCCTGCGGTCAGGCCTGCGGCGGCGGCCAGCACGGCCAGCGAAAAACGTCGCTTGAGTTGCATTATTGATTTCTCCCTCTTGTGGTTCCGGTGTGTTGAATCGACTGAATCAGCATTGGGGCGGCAGGTGGCTCAACCCGCCGCCGCTGAGATGGCGCCATGAATGCAACTGCCGTGCCAATACGCTGTCGGCAAAGCGTCGCTTCACAAATAAATATGTTTTCTGGGGAAGGGGCGCAGACTAGCTTGAATACTTTAGGCGAACAAGTCCCCATCGCGGGGTGTGTGGCGCCGTTTCTGCACCGGTCTGGCGCAGTGCGCTTTCAGTCGTTTTGGAGCACGCGGATGTCAACTTCGCGCGTGTAGCGCTCGGGGGAAAAGTCGCAGTACGTGAGGGAGATCGGCACATCAGCCACGCTGTAGCCGATACGACGCACACGGACCAGCGGCACGCCGGCTTCCACGCCGAGCTGCGCGGCCTGGTGAGCATCGGCCACACAGGCCAGCGGGGCCTCGCGAGAGCGCGCGATGGTCAGGTTGGCGCGCTGAAAGACCTGCACGAACAGGCGGTCTTCAAAGTCGCGCGCCTCGAGCATCGCCGCAAGCCGGGACGTGAGCCACGTACGCAGCAGCATGATGGGCTGCCCATCCACCTGGGCGCGGCGCTCGACAAACGCCACCTGCGCGCCCACCGCCAGGTCAAGCGCGGCAGCCACGGTCTCGTCGGCCGCCTCCAGCCGAAATGCACTGACCGTATAGACGGCGCCCGGCATGTATTCCAGCGCGGCGTCGGACTGGCCCGGCGCGTACAGCACCGGCCGATGCGGCCCCACGCGATCGAGCACCACGCTGCGCTGCCCCCGCGAGCGCTTGAGCAGCCCGCGCGCCGCCAGCTCATTCAGCGTGCGGCGCGCCGTCAAGCGCGATACGCCGTAGCGCTGGGCGACTTCGTTCTCGCTGGGAGCGATGCTGCCCGCCGGCAGAGCTCCATGCAGGATGTCGAGCCGAATACGGTCGGCCAGTTCAAGGTATTTGGGCAGGCGAGGCGTCATGCCGTCGTTATACAGGAACGCTCATCACGCGCAGCAACGCAAATGGCCCACCGGGCAGGTGGGCCATTTGCGTTGCACGCTTGCGCGCGCGTCAGGCAGGGCCTGGCAGATCAGGCGATCAGGAACTTATCGCGGTGCTTGCCGATCCAGGCCGGAGCACGGCCGCGGCCGGACCACGTTGCGCCCGTCTTCGGGTCACGGTACTTGGCCGGCACCGGCGCCTTCGCACCGGCACGGCGGCCGCGACGCTGAGCCAAGCCCAGGTCTTCAGCCGTCAGGCCATATTCAGCAACCGTCTGGCGCACTTGCTGGATAACCGCTTCCAGTTCCTTGGCGCGCGCAGTTTCGATCTGCTCTTCCAGTTTGGCCTTTTGTGCAATCAATTCCTTGTATGACGCCATATGCGCTCCCAATAAATTCTGGTGTGAAGTCTGGTGTGGATCAGATATTAGATCAATTGTATTCATAACTGAAATCAAATTTCAACGTTTTTGATCGTGCCCCTTCAAACGGCTGCACTCAGCAAGGAATCAACTCGTGGCACACCGGATGCTCAGTTTCAACCGGAAAACCGGATTGACGCATCGGATTAGCGTACGCGATCATGCAAAGCCGCAGGCTGGTATCGCGTTGCATTTCAGTGCCACCACCATAGCAAGCGCAGCCGGGTCCCGCAATTCCGGCTTTTGCCGCAAGCAGCAATCCGCAGCAGCACAGCAAACGCAATATCAACTCATACGCAGGCCGCACCGTGCGCGTCTGCCATGCAACGCGATTGGATCCGCCATGGCATGCCCATTCGGGTTTGTCAGTAAATCGATTCAAAGCACCACCCTCATGGTTGCAGTTGGACGAGACAACAATGAATACGCCCTTGCCGCGTCGTTTTTACTATCTGCCTTTGTTTGTTGGCGTACTGGCAGGCATCCTCTTTGCCGCCGCGACCTTTTTCTTTCCCGAACGTTCAGTCGAACGGATCAGCGCTTATTTCATCCTGACAATGGGAACATGCGTTTTGATGTGTGCAATCGGGTTGGCACTGACGCATTGCTGGATCGATCAGCATTTCGCCACGCAGCAAGGTAGAAATGACGCGGATACTGAAATAGGACCAGCGCCCTCCGCCCAGCCGCAGCAAGCCGTTTTGAAACCCGCAACCCATAAGAACAACAGCGGGGCCGACAAAGCGAATCCGGAATGTGTTGTATCGACCACAAACTAGACTTTGCGCCGCGCACGAGTTTTGCGCATCATGAACAGCACTGCCCCCGACTTCCGGTAGACGGTGCGTTCTTATTGCGCGCCTCCGAAGTCCACGCTTAATGAGAGAGGACGGGCGATACCTCAGGTTGGAGCGCGGGATGCCAGACGAAATTTCCTACCCGTTGTCGGCGCAGAGCCTTCCGGTTCCGCTCTATGTGGTGCTCGAAGGCCGCATCGTCTTTGCCAATGCGGCGGGCGTCTGCATGGTGCGGGCGTTGTCGGCCGATCAACTGCTCGGCGAGCCCTTCTCGCGCTTCTTCCAGGACGTGCCCACGTGGCTGGAGACGCATACCGGCGAAGACGCCGATGTAAGCCAGCCCGATGCTGGGGCCATATCGCCAGCACAACTTGTCTCAGCCCTTTCCGCAGGCGATTCCAACGAGGTGGTCAGCGTTCGGCTGACGGTCACGCCTACCCGCTTTGACGGGCTGCCGGCGCAGCAGGTTGTCGTGCACGGATTGCCGCTGCCGCTCGATGCGCAACTGCCGGGCAAGGCCGGCGAGCGCGTGCTGAGCGCCGAGGCCATTGGTGCAGCGCTGCCGCATGAGCATCTCGATCATCTGCTTTCCACGCTGCCGTCCGCCGCCTCGCTGGGCGAGCGGTTGCATGCCGCGCTGCGGGCGCTGGAAGCGGCCTTGCCCTCGGCGCTGTGCGTGGTGGTGCGCGTCATCTCCGGGCGCGCGAGGCTCTATGGCACGCAGCGTGCCCGGGCCAAGTTGGCATTGCGCGACGATCACGCGGCGCGCCTGCCCACCGCACCACAGAGTGAGTTCGATATCGAACTGGCCCGCATTGCACCTCTGCTCAATGAGCTGGCGCCCATCGAACTGATTCGCGAAACCAATGCGCCCGCAGCTTTGCGCGAAGCGGTCGTCCGCGTGTTGGATACCGCGCAGCCGACATGGCTGTGCCGCATCCCGGCCCAGCATGGCGGCATGGCCGTCGCCGATGATCTGCTCTGCCTCTTCTTCCCAACTGCCAACCCGCCCGACGACTCAACGTTGCGCGTGGAGTGCGGCCGCTACATCGCCGCGTTGGTCAAGCTGCTGCGCCTGGAGAATGAATATCGCCAGGCCCGCGAGCTGCGCGATCAGTACCGGCTGGTCGTCAATCATTTGAGCGAGGGCGTGCTGACGCTGTCCACCGATGGCCGCGTGCTGTCGTACAACCGCAGCGCGGCCGAGATCCTGCGCATGTCGGGCGCGCCATGGAAAGGCCGCCCCCGTGTGGCACTGAACGACATGATGCTGGGCGAAGACGGCGCCATCCTGCCGCGCGCCGCATGGCCCTCCACGCTGGCCGCCCGCACGGGGCGCGCGATCAGCAACGTCGTTGTGGGTGTGCCGGCCGGCAATGGGCAGATCGTGTGGCTGCGTGAATCGGTGTTGCCGATGTTCTCACCGGACAGCGCTTCCCCCCACGCGGTGCTGGTCATCTTTACCGACATCACGGCCGAGCGCTCCGCTTACGAGCAACTTCGTCTGCTGGAGACCAAAGATTCGCTCACGGGCCTGCCCAATCGGGCGGCGTTCATCGAGCGGCTCGATGCGCGGCTGACGCTGCCGTCCACGGGCGAATCCGCGTTGCTGTATATCGGGCTCGACCACTTCAAAACCGTGAACGAGGCGATGGGGCACCACGTGGGCAACCAGGTGCTCAACATGGCGGCGCAGCGCATCCGCAGCCAGACGGGCCAGCGCGCGTTGCTGGCCCGCCTGGGCGGCGATCAGTTCTGCGTGGCCATCGATGATCCGAGCGCCGCCGACACACTCGCGCAACAGGTGCTCGACGCGCTGGCCCGGCCCTTTACCGGCGGCGAGCGCGAGGTGCATCTGTCAGCCAGCATTGGCGTAGCGGCCTACCCGGAAGATGGCGCCGATGCGGCTTCGCTGGTCAGCCATGCTGAAGCCGCCATGTACCGCGCCAAGGAAAACGGCCGCAACCGCATCACCCGGTATTCGCGCACGCTGGAAACACAGATG
Source organism: Ralstonia mojiangensis (assembly GCF_023955645.1). Lineage (NCBI taxonomy): Bacteria > Pseudomonadati > Pseudomonadota > Betaproteobacteria > Burkholderiales > Burkholderiaceae > Ralstonia > Ralstonia mojiangensis. Next base: position 473,672 of record NZ_JAMXHU010000004.1, read on the forward strand.
CTGCGCCGCTTCACACTCAACGAGCGCATGCGGCGTGCGCTCGGGCGCGGTCAAGTGCGGCTGGTGTATCAACCCAAATACGCGCTGGACTCGGGCGAACTGGTGGCGGTCGAGGCGCTGATGCGATGGTCCGACCCCGAGCTGGGCGCGGTGTCGCCCACCGAGTTCATCGACGTGGCGGAAGAGTCGGGCTACATCCTCGAACTTGGCCGCTGGGCGCTCATGCAAGCCTGCGCGCAGGGCGAGGCATGGGCGCGCAAATTCGGCTTCACGGGGCGTATGGCGGTGAATGTGTCCGCACGGCAGTGCGATGCCGGCGTGATCGAGCGCGACGTCGACGAGGCACTCAAGGCCTCGGGCATGGCGCCGGGCCGGCTGGAGCTTGAATTGACGGAAAGCGTGCTGCTGGCCGACCGACAATCGACGCAGCGTTTGCTGATGAGCCTGGCCGCACGGGGCGTGCGCATTTCGCTCGATGATTTCGGCATCGGTTTCTCGTCGCTGTCATACCTGCGCAGCTTGCCGATCCACAACATCAAGATCGATCGATCGTTCATCAGCGGCGTACCCGGGGTGGCCGACTGCGTGGCACTCACCAAGACCATCATCGCGATGGCCCGCGCACTGAACATGACGGTCACGGCCGAGGGTGTGGAGACCCCGGAGCAATCGGCTTTCTTGTCTGCACATGCATGCGACGAGGTGCAAGGCTTCCTGTTTGGGCGGCCGCTGGAAGTGTCGGCGCTGGAAGATTTGCTGCGCAGTCGAAGCCGCGCACAGGCATAAAAAAACGGACCCAAAGGTTTAACCTCGGGTCCGTTTCTTTTAGGTCGACGCTGAGGTCGAACCGAAATCAACGCGTCGATACGTTGCCCACCAGGCCGCCCAATGCGGCGCCGCCCAGCGTGGCACCCGGACCACCAATCAAAGCAGCGCCGGCCAACCCGCCCACACCCGCGCCAATAGCGGTATTGCGTTGACGTGCCGTCATGTCGGCACAGCCGGTTGCAGTCAGCAGCGTGGCACCGGCCAGCAAAATCGTCAGTACCCGAACCATGTTCTTCTCCTTGAATGCGTCGGTCGCGATCAAGCCATCGCGTAACAAAAGTCTGGCCAACGGGCGCTCAATATGCTGTTTCAAGTTGTAATCAATCGTTGCAATGTGCTGCCCATCCTCGCCGACAAGTCCGTGCCACATTCGCGAGCAGCGCCGATCCAAACCCGTCGCCACGCGGGTCGGATGGTGTTTCCCACAGACTTATCCACATGTTCTGTGCATAACCCGCCTCGCCCGCCGAGACCCAAGTCACAAAAGGGCTTGACGGGTTTGTGCAAACGTGCAGATCACGTAAAACGTGTGCGTGCAGCGCAAGTTATCCACATCGGCAGGGGCTGTTACATCGTGCAACAAACCCTTGTGCGTCAAGCGCTTGCGATGGATTCTGCAAGCAGTGTGCGCGCTACTGTGGACAAGTTGTGCCGGCCGGAAGCGCCGGGCCGGTTTGCCGACCGCCGCAGGAACCGCACGCCCACGGGCGGGCGTCGGCCTAAAACACCCGTCCACGAGCGTTTGACGCTCGAACACGCGCGCTCAACTGTCGGCGTCGAACCTCTGCGAGCGGAAGACGCCCCTCAAACAATCGCATTCGGATGTTTGAGCTCGAAATTTTCGACCTCTGACAACCGGCTCCCACCCTCGGACGGCGGCGCTTCAGCCTGAACGAGTCGACGTCGAGTCTTTGACGGCGAAGCTCGGCTCTCGGAGGTTCAATGGGTCGGATGTTTTTGGGCCGAGTCCGGACCCCTGAGGGCCGTGCACCACTGTTTGACGGTGACGTGCCGGTGTCGGACTATCGAAATCTAATGTTTGAGATCGGCACACCCACCCAACACAGCAGCGCTGGGCAAGCTGCAGTCAACCGGCGGGGCACGTAGCGCTGCATCTGCTTGGCCGGTGGCCGATCGCCGCATGCATCGGACGGACATACGCCCAGCGTGCTCGGGTTCCGGAGCATCTCGGGCCAATTCGATCATGACGATCTCACGGGTCAACGGACGTGATCTGCGGCGGCGCCTCGTTGTGAGGTGAGCCAATCCCGTTAGATCACGGGGCGAGATCAGCCGGCGTATCGACATCGCGCAAGATGCCGGCGTCATCGGTCTCGACGCGGACGAGCTTGGCGGGATCGATCAGCCGCCGCGCGCCCTCGTCGCCGTCGAGCGACATCAGCCCTGCGAAGAAGTCGGCGCCGAAGCCGATGGGGTGGCCCCGCTGCCCGGCGTGAAAGGGCGCAACGCAAGCGTGCGAGTCGAGTGCGTTGGCAACTTGAGTGATCGTCTCGGGCGCAATCCACGGCATGTCGGCCAGGGCGATGACCCAGCCGCTGGCTTGCGGGCGCGCGGCCACACCGGCTGCCAGGCTGGCGCCCATGCCACGAGCGGCATCGGCACACCGCAGGACTTCGCAGCCTGCTTCGCCCAAGAGCGCAGCCAATTGATCGACCTGCGCGCCATGCGTGGCAGCGGCGGGCACCACGGCCACCACGTCGCCCAATGCCTGCTTCAGATGGCGCGCGGCCTGGACCGCAACGGGGATGCCGTCGGGCAGCAAGGCAAGCAGCTTGTTGGCCACGCCCGCCGCATCAAACCGGCTGCCGCGGCCTGCGGCCAGCAACACGCCAACAACAGGCCGCTGCTGCATCAGACCACCTCGGTCTTGAGCGTGACTTCCACGTTGTTACGCGTGGCGTTCGAATACGGGCACACCTGATGCGCCTGGGCCACCAGTTTCTCGGCATCGGCTTGCGACAGACCGCTGATCCGTGCGGTCAGGCCCACCTTCAGACCGAAACCGCCCTCCTCGCGCGTACCGATACCCACATCGCAGTGGATCTCGATGTTGCTCGGATTGAGCTTGAGCATGCTCTTCGCAACGAAGTCACACGCCGAGCCAAAGCACGCGGCATAGCCGGCGGCAAACAGGTCTTCGGGCGTGGTGGTGTTGGGCTTGCCGGGGCCGCCCATGGCCTTGGGCACCGACAAGTCGTGCGAGACCTGGCCGTCTTCGGTCTGCGTGTGGCCGTTGCGGCCGCCTGTGGCCTTGGCGTGGGCGGTGTACAGGATATTCAATGCCATGACATGCTCCTCCGGAGGGTGAACAACGCAATCGCGGACGCAAGAATCAGTCCGCAAAACTGGGAGATACGAGGCTGCAAGAACAAGAAAGCCGGCACACATGACTGCATGCCGGCTTCGATCACATCACGCGACGATGACACTCACACCGTATCGAACGGCAGCTTGCGCTGACGCTTGCCGGTCAGGGTGAACAACGCGTTGGCTACCGCCGGTGCAATCGGCGGCGTGCCGGGCTCGCCCAGGCCGGTCGGGTTGTCTTCCGACGGCACGAAGAACACGTTCACCGGCGGCGCGTCCGGCATGCGCACGGGCGGGAAATCGGTGAAGTTGCTGTTCTTGGTGGCACCGTTTTCGATGTCGATGGCAAAGCCCGGTTGAATCATCGCCAGACCGAACACGCAGGCACCCTGGATCTGCGCTTCCGCGCCCATCGGGTTGACCACGCGGTTGGCATGCACGCCTGCGGTGACGCGATGCACGCGCGGCTTGCCCTGATCGACCGACACCTCAACCACGTACGCCACCACCGATTCGAACGACGCATGCACCGCCACGCCCCAAGCCTGGCCCTTGGGCAGCTTGCGCTTGCCGTAGCCGGACTTGTCGACGGCGAGCTGCAGTGCCGCGCGATGGCGTTCATGCTCCTTGCCGGTAAAGCGCGCGAGACGGAAAGCGACCGGATCCTGCTTGGCCGCATGCGCCACCTCGTCGACCATCGTCTCCATCACGTAGGCCGTATGCGTGTGGCCCACGGAACGCCACCACAGCACCGGCACGTTTACGTCCGGGTGATGCACCGTCAGTTGCAGCGGGAAGCCGTAGTCGTTTTCAACCACGCCCTCGACCATGGTTTCATCCACACCGTTCTTGACCATGAAGGCCTCGAACGGCGTGCCCTTGAGGATCGACTGACCGACGATCACGTGGTCCCAGCCGACAACCTTGCCGCTGTTGTCCACGCCCACGTTGACGCGGTGCAGATGCATCGGGCGGTAATAGCCACCGCGGATGTCGTCTTCGCGGCTCCAGATCACCTTGACGGGGCCGTTGTGCCCGGCCGCCGCATAGGCCTTCGCCACGTTGGCCGCTTCCACCACGTAGTCCGACGTGGTGATCGCGCGCCGGCCAAAACCGCCGCCCGCCATCATCGTGTTCAGCTCGATCTTCTCGGGCGATACGCCGAGCACCTTGGCGATGGCCCCTTGGTCGATGGTCTGGAACTGCGAGCCGACCCACACCTTCGCGCCCGTGGTCTTGCCGCCGTCTTTCTGCAGATCGATCGTGCAGTTCAGCGGCTCCATGGGCGCGTGCGCCAGATACGGGAATTCGTAATCGGCCTGAATGCGCGTCGCGGCAGATTGGATTGCGCTCATGTCGGCAGCCTTGGCCACCGTGCCGGGCTGGCCGGCGAGCTTCTTGTATTCCGCCATCAGCGCGGGCGTCGACACCGTCGAGCCGGCGTCTTCCCACGTGACCTGCAGCGCGTCGCGGCCCTGCTTGGCCGGCCAATAGCCGTCAGCAATCACGGCCACGCCCGTGCCGCCACGGTCGGTCGGGATCTGCAGCACATCGACCACGCCCTTCACCGCCTTGGCCGCAGCCGCGTCGTACTTGGCCACCTTGCCGCCAAAGCGCGGCGGGCGGGCCAGCACGGCCACCTTCATGTTGGGCAGGCGCGTGTCGAGGCCAAACTTGAGCGAGCTGTCGAGCTTCGCACGTGCATCCAGACGTGGCGTCGGCTTGCCGACAATGCGGAACTGCGACGGGTTCTTCAGCGTGACCTGCGCCGGCACCGGCAGCGCCATCGCCGCCTGGGCCAGTTCGCCATACGTGGCGCGGTGGGTGCCCGACGTGACCACGCCATTGGCGGTGCGGCACGTGGAAGGATCGACCTTCCAGCGTTCCGCCGCCGCCGAGATCAACATGGCACGTGCCCGGCCGCCCAACTCGCGGTACTGCTGGAACGAGTGGTTCAGCGCGGTCGAACCGCCCGTCATTTGAATGCCAAAGCCCGGGTCCTTGTACGGATCGCCAGCTGGCGCCAACATGCCGCGCACGTTGCGCCAGTCCACGTCGAGTTCTTCAGCCAGCGCCATCGGCAATGCCGTATGCACGCCTTGACCGAACTCAAGCCGGTTGACCGCCACCGTGACAGTGTTGTCCGGCGCAATGATGATGAACGCCTGGGGCGGCGAAGGCGGCTTGGCCTTGGCGTCCTGCGCACCCGCCAGTATCGGGGCCACACCCAGCGCCAGTCCGCCGCCGGCCAGCGTCGTGAGTTTCAGAAAACTGCGTCGGTCAAACGTTGCCGCACCGGCATCCGCAGACGCCGGTTGATGTTGCGCGCCGCCACCGGCCAGCGCTTCAAGATTTCGAATACGCATCGTGAATTCTCCGGTGGGGCTCAGGCCAGCGATTTCGCTGCATCGTGAATGGCTGCGCGAATGCGTTGGTACGTCGCGCAGCGGCACAGGTTACCGGCCATCGCGCTATCGATATCGGCGTCGGTCGGCTTCTTCTTGGTGCGCAGCAAACCCACCGCGCTCATCATCTGGCCGCTCTGGCAGTAGCCGCATTGCGCCACGTCGTGCTTGACCCACGCGTCGAGCACCGCCTTGCCGACCTTGTCGTCGGCGATGTGTTCAGACGTGGTGATCTGCTGGCCGGCCACTGCAGAGATGGGCAGCACGCAACTGCGCGTGGGCTGGCCGTTCAGATGCACCGTGCAGGCGCCGCACGAAGCGACACCACAACCGAATTTCGTGCCAGTCAGACCGAGGTTGTCGCGCAACGCCCAGAGTAGCGGCGTCGACGGATCAGCATCAACTTCCACCGGTTTGCCGTTGATGTTCAACGTGACCATTGGGGGATTCTCCTTGTGGGGCGTGAAGGGGTCTTGCCGTTATAGACCCTTTGATATAGCGGGCTGTCGGCATGGACGGGGTGTATTAAAGCAGGTTCGGATAGGTTCTGCTGGCGCCCACGTCACATGGTTTCTGGCGGGCAGCACACGTTTTCGTTGGCTCTCGATCTGGTGTTTCATTTGCCCCAAAAAAACCGTCCGGAATCCGCCCACCCAACTTGACAACACCCCGCCGTCACCATCACTATCGCCAAATGCATTCTCAGCAGACCACCTTCCGTACCGCTCCTGCCCGCACCCTCTTGTGCGTGCGCGGTCTGCTATCCGCTTCTCTACTACGCGTGTAAGCGCGTAGATCTCTCTTTCCCCCTCGTTCCGGTATTTGATCGGTCCGTGCCTTAACCGGCGACGGGCCTTGTGTGTGGCGCAATCTGTGCGCCAAATCGTTGGAGCCTCTCATGCCTGCCTCGATCCTGCTTTCGCTACGACTACCGAGCGGTTGCCAGACCACGCGCCCGTGGCTGTCTGGCCGCCACATCCCGAACCCGATTCCGGCCACCCCGGACGCCGCCCGCGCGGCTGTCCCCTTTGTACGAAACCGATCTCGATCTCACAGGACGCACACACCATGTTGAAGAACCCCAGCACCAAATACCGCCCCTTCCCCGCCATCGCCCTCGCCGATCGCACCTGGCCCAACAAGACCATCACCCGTGCACCCATCTGGATGAGCACGGATTTGCGGGATGGCAACCAGGCCCTGTTCGAGCCCATGAACGCCGAGCGCAAGATGCGCATGTTCAAGATGCTCGTGCAGATTGGCTTCAAGGAAATCGAAGCCGCTTTCCCCGCCGCCTCCCAAACCGATTTTGATTTTGTGCGCGAGCTGATCGAGGGTGGACACATCCCCGACGGCGTGGCCATCGAAGTGCTCACGCAAGCGCGAGAAGACCTCATCCGCCGCACGATGGAATCGCTGCGGGGCGCCAAGCGCGCCATCATCCACGTCTACAACGCAACCGCGCCGGTGTTCCGCCGCACGGTGTTCAACACTGACCGCGAGGGCGTCAAGCGCATTGCCGTGCAAAGCGCCAAGCTGATCCGCGAGATTGCGGAAACGATGCCCGAGACGCAGTGGACATACCAATACAGCCCCGAAGTCTTCAGCGGCACCGAACTGGATTTCGCGCTGGAGGTTTGCAACGCGGTAACCGAAGTCTGGGAGCCGACGCCCGAGCACAAGATCATCTTCAACCTGCCGGCCACGGTGGAGATGGCCACGCCAAACATCTACGCCGACCAGATCGAATGGATGCACCGCAACCTGGCGCGCCGTGATTCGATCATCCTCTCCGTGCATCCGCACAATGACCGCGGCACGGCCGTGGCTGCGGCTGAACTGGCCGTGATGGCCGGCGCCGACCGCGTGGAAGGGTGCCTGTTCGGCAACGGCGAGCGCACCGGCAACGTGGATCTCGTCACGCTTGCGTTGAACCTGTACTCGCAGGGCGTTGATCCGGAGTTGGATTTCTCGCACATCAATGACGTGGCACGGACCTGCGAAGACTGCACGCAACTGCCGGTGCACCCGCGCCATCCGTACGTAGGCGATCTGGTGTTCACGGCGTTCTCGGGTTCGCACCAGGACGCAATCAAGAAGGGCTTTGCAGTGCAGAAACCCGATGCGCTGTGGGAAATGCCCTATCTGCCGATTGACCCGGCCGACGTGGGCCGCACGTATGACTCGATCATTCGCGTGAACAGCCAGTCGGGCAAGGGCGGCATCGCCTATTTGCTGGAATCCGGCTATGGCGTTGCCATGCCGCGCCGCCTGCAGGTGGAATTCAGCAGCACCGTGCAACAGCTGACCGATGAAAGCGGCCGCGAAGCCACGGGCGCCGACATCTGGGCACTGTTCCAGCAGACCTATCTGCGCGGCGATGGCGCGATCGGCTACGTATCGCATCGCCTGACCGAGCGCGATGACGGCAGCCAGCATATCCGCCTGGTGGTGAACATTGCAGACCGCGAGCACATCTGCGAAGGCACCGGCAACGGGCCGCTGGATGCGCTGGTGCATGCGCTGTCGCACGTGCTGGCGGCACCCGTGTCGATCCATCACTACGAGGAACGTGCGCTGGGTCAGGGCGCCAACGCCGATGCCATCGCATTTGCAGAAATGGCTGCGCCGGGCGTGGCGGGCAGCGTATTCGGCGTGGGCGTGGATGCAAACCTGACAACGGCATCGATTCGCGCCGTGGTGGGCGGCGTGAATCGCCTGATCGCACGGGCCGGTGACGGCATGCTGCGCAGCGGCAAAAGCGAGGCGGAAGCGGTGTAACGCACAAGTCCGGCTCACGCAGTGGAGCGCGAGTTGCTAAATTGGAGAGATGGGTCTCGGGCAGCGCCCGGGCTCATCCTTTCCCAAGCGCGCCCGCGTGCACATCCACTGCCACAGGAGAACCGACATGACCACTCGTCCGACCGCGAAAGAGAATGCCAAGCGATTTGCCAGTGTGATCCAGGCGCTGCAGGCATGCGAGGCCGCTTGCACTCATTGCGCGACGGAATCCGGCAAGAATGGCCACGCCGAAGCCATGGCGCGCTGCATCGGCGTGTGCACGGATTGCGCGGAATACTGCGCTCTCACGCGCAAATTCCTCGAGCGCAATAGCGAATTCGCAGAACTGCTGTTGGAAGACTGCGCCGAGATCTGTTCTCAGTGCGCCGAAGAATGCGATCATCACGGCCAGGGCCATTGCAGCGCCTGTGCAACCGCCTGCCGCGCCTGCCTGGACGCCTGCCTGAAAGTCGCCGGCGTTGAAGCCGTCACCGCTGAGCCGACTGTTTTCTGATTCTTTTTTCAACGCGTATGAAAATTGGCGAACTCGCCCAGCGCACGGGCATCAGCATCGAGACCATCCGCTTCTATGAAGCGCAGGGCTTGCTGCCCCCGCCGGCGCGGGCCGCCAACAATTACCGCGTCTACACGCCTGAGCATGTCGAGCTGCTGGCCTTCATTGCGAAGTGCCGGTCGCTCGATATGGCGCACACCGAAATCCGCCGGCTGCTTGAGTTGCAGGCCAACCCGCAGGCGTCGTGCGAAGAGATCAACAACCTGCTGGACGAACACCTGCGTCACGTTGAAGCGCGCATCGCCGAACTGACCGATCTCAAAGGTCAGATCGAGGCGATCGGGCAACGCTGCACGACGGCCGCATCCGTGGCTGAGTGCGGCGTGCTGCAATCGCTGCACGAAGAGCCCGTCGCCGCCAATCATCACGGCCACAGCCATGAACATGGCGAGGGCGAACACGCGCACCGGCATATTCGCGGCGTGCATCGCTGAGCTGTCTTTTTCCATGCTGGGCACGTCACTTTGACGTGCGCTTTGACGTGCGATACTCGCCGCATTTCACGACACGTGGGTGAGGCGGATGAAGACGAAACCGACTGCAGCAGCACGATTCCAGCATCGACAACGCGTGGCATGCGCGGCGCTTGGCGCGATCGCGTCTGCCGCGGCTGTCACGGCGCAGGCAGCAACGCCTTCGCGCATCACCGATGTCACGTTGTATCCGGATAGCGCCACCGTCGTGCGCACGGCCACGGTGGCCACAGGCGCCCGCAGCGTAGAACTGACCTGTCTGCCGATGACGTTCGACGCAGACAGCCTGCGTGTGGAAAGCGACAGCAGCATCCGCGTGGGCGATGTGCGCGTAGAGAGCATTCCCAGCGAAGGCAGCGGCTGCGCCAGAACGGCGCTGGACACACAAATCCGCACGCTGGAAGACCAGCGCGCCGCGCTTGGCGTGCAGATCCAGGCGAATGCGCTGTCAGCCAGCTACCTGAAGGCCGTGAGCGAACGCACGGGCGGCGATGGGCGCGCACCGGCCACGGATTTTTCCACGCTGGGCCGCGCGACCGACGCGCTGGCACGCAACGCACAAGACGTCTTTACCCGCCAGGAACAACTGAAGAAGCGCGATGCTGAATTGAAGGCGCAGCTTGACGCGCTGCAACGCACGCACGGCTCGGCGTCCGGCACGCTGCGCACGGTGCGCATTGCCGTGGCGGCACCGCGCGGCGGTGAATTGCGCGTCAGCTATCAGACATCGCGTGCGGGCTGGCGGCCGGCGTATCAGGCGAGCGTGGATTCGCTACGTTCGAACGTTGTCGTCGAGCGGCAGGCCACGCTTGCGCAATCCACCGGCGAGGACTGGCGCGGCGTGCATCTGCGCCTGTCGACGGGCCAGCCGCGCAACACGCCGCGCGGGCCGGAGCCGTATGCGTGGCAATTGGATATTCAGCCACCGCCGCAAGCGATGCCCTACCCCGCCGCACCTGCAGCGGCGATGGCACCAGCACCCAAGGCCAGATTCGGCCGGAACAATGAGCAACGTGAGGCAGACAGCGAGCCGCTATTCGAAGTGAACGCCGTCCAGACAGCCTTTGCCACCGAGTTCGATGTGCCAGGCGCTGCCGAACTGCCCTCCGACGCCCAGAAGGTCACGCTCACGTTGGCCAGCGAAACGCTGCCCGCCAAGCTGGCGGCACGCAGCACCCCGCGCATGGACACCACGGCGTACCTCGTTGCGACGGTGGACCGCCCGCAAGGCATCTGGCCCGCCGGCAACATGCAGTTGCGCCGCGATGGCGCGGTGGTGGGCAGCACACAGTGGAATCCGGCAGGCGAAGACCAGAAGGTCACGCTGCCCTTTGGCCGCGACGACCTCGTGAGCGTGGTGGTGGAAACACCGAAGACATTCCAACGCAGCGTGGGCCTGCTCGATAACCGCAACGAGCGCCAGTTGGCGGCGCTTTACACGGTACGTAACCGCCACCGTGACGCGATCGACGTGCAGATCCTGGAAGCCACGCCGGTCAGCCAGTCCGACGATATCAAGGTGCGCTCGACCTTCTCGCCGGAACCCGCCAAGCGCAACTGGGAACGCCGCCCCGGTGTGATCGCATGGGAGCAGACAATTCCGGCCGGCGAAAGCGCGCGCTTTTCGGCCGATTACCAGATCACCTACCCGAAAGACGCGCGCATCACCGGCTTGCGCTGATCGCGTTGCCCCGCGCGCGCCGGCAAATCAGGCGCGCGTGCGCATCACGCGCAGGCCGTTGAACACCACCAGCAGGCTCGCGCCCACGTCGGCGAAGATCGCCATCCACAACGTCGCGTCGCCCATCACAGCCAGCGCCAGAAACACCGCCTTGATGCCCAGCGCCAGCACAATGTTCTGACGCAGCACGGCCACCGTGCGCCGGCTGATGCGGATGAAGCTGGCGAGCTTGCGCGGGTCGTCGTCCATGATGGCCACGTCGGCCGCTTCCAGCGCGGTAGCGGTACCTGCGGCGCCCATGGCGAAACCGATATCGGCGCGCGCAAGTGCGGGGGCATCGTTGATGCCATCGCCGACCATGCCGACGAAGCCGTGCTGTGCGGCAAGCTCACCCACCACGCGTTGCTTGTCGGCGGGGAGCTGCTCTGCGTGCACGTTGTCGATGCCGACCGTCTTGGCGATGGCCTGTGCGGCGCGGCGGTCGTCGCCGGTGAGCATGACGGGCGTCACGTCCAGTGCGCGCAATGCGGCGATGGCCTCGGCGCTTTCGGCACGCTCGCGATCACGCACGCCGAACAGCGCCACGACACCGTTCGCGTTGCATAGCGTGACGGCGGACATACCCTCCGCTTGCAGTGACTCGGCGGCAGCACGCCAGGCGGAGGTATCAAAGCCACGCTCCGCGACGAGCGCCGCATTGCCAAGATGCCAGCGCACACCGTTGAGCGTGCCCGCCACACCACGACCCGGCAGCACCGACAGGTCTTCCACCGCATTCGCATCGACCGCACCGTGCGCCGCAGCGGCCTGCACGATGGCCACGGCGATCGGGTGCGTGGTGTTGGCATCCAGCGCTGCCGCCACTGTCAATGCACGCAACTGCGTGGTGTCGGTTGCGGCGTTCAGATCTACGACGGCGCGGCGTGCGCCATCGGGCAGCATCACCGTATCCAGCACCGGGCGGCCGGCGGTGAGCGTGCCGGTCTTGTCCAGCGCCAGCGCGCGCAGGCGCCGGCCGCTTTCCAGATACACGCCGCCTTTCACGACGATGCCGCGGCGCGCCGCAGCGGCCAGGCCGCTGACCACCGTCACCGGCGTGGAGATCACCAGCGCGCACGGGCAGGCGATCACCAGCAGCACCAGCGCGCGATACGTCCACGCCAGCCAACCGTCGGCGGTGACCAGCGGGCCGATGACGGCCACCGCCAACGCCAGCAACATCATCGCGGGCGTATAGATGGAAGAGAATTTGTCGACAAAGCGCTGCGTTGGCGCGCGCTGCGATTGCGCTTGCTGAATGGCGCCGGCGATACGCGCCAGCGTGCTGTCCGCAGCCACCGCCGTGGCCTGTGCCTCGACCACGCCGTCGGTCACGATGGTGCCGGCAAGGATGGTGTCGCCAATGGCTTTTTCCACCGGCAGGCTTTCGCCGGTGACGGGCGATTCGTCCAGCGCGGCGCGGCCGCTCACGATGCGGGCGTCGACCGGCACGCGGCTGCCGGTGCGCACACGCAGGCGCGCGCCAACGGCAACGCTGTCGACAGCCACGTCGCGCCAACCGCCTGCACCATCGGCCAACTCTGCGGTGTCCGGCGCGATGGCGGTAAGAGCGCGCACAGCGTCGCGGGCCCGCACCAGCGCGCGCGCCTCGATGGCTTCTGCTACGGCAAACAGGAAGATCACCATGGCGGCTTCGGCCCACTTGCCGATCAGCAGCGCGCCGATGACGGCCACCGCCATCAGGAAGTTGATATTGAACGTGAGCGCGCGCACAGCGATCCAGCCCTTGCGCAGCGTCGGGCCGCCAGCCAATGCAATGGAGGCTAACGCCAGGGCCAGCACCGGCCACGCATGATCACCAAGCGACCAGGCGATGGCTTCCGCCCCGAACGCGGTCACGCCGCCGATACCGAGCAGCCACGTGCGGCGCGAGATACGGGACGGCTCCGCAGGCGCTGCGGCCAGGCGATCGCGCTGTTCAAGCACCTCGCCATCCATGCCGATGGCACGCAGCGCTTCCAGGAAGGGCGCCACATCGTCAACGGTGTGGTGGATGGTGAGATGCCGCTCCAGCAAGTTGAAATCCAGCGCGACAACGCCGTCGGCGCTGCCCAGCTTGGCGCGGATCATCCGTTCTTCAGTCGGGCAATCCATCTGCTCGATGCGCACGACGGTGCGGCCGGTAGCGGCTGCGCGCGCTTCGGCATCTAAGGGCGCCGCGGCTTCGGGCGCTTGGCCGTGATCATGATCGTGGTGGTCGTGATCGTGATGATCGTGGCCATGATCATGCGCAGGTTGGGCGGCGTCCCTTGCGACCGGTTGCGCATGACCGCAGCAACCGCCGCAGCCGGAGGCTTCCGGCTTGGCGTGGTCGTGGACAGGCAGGGCGGAGGCGAGATCGGGTTTCATGCCTCCATTCAAAACCCTGAAGAAGCTTCAGGGTCAAGCCCCGCATTACCGTGACGTCAGATGAGGTCTTTCGTCCACTTGGTGACGATGGCGCGGGCTTCTGGCCAGTCACCGAGGCCCGATTCGGCATTGATATGGCCGCGCGCGCCCAGGTTGACGGGCTCCGCACCCCACGTCTCGGCTTGGCTGTGGCTCCAGGCGGCGTCGCTGAATGGATCGTCGGTGCTGAAAACGAGCACAGCGGGAAACGGCAAACGCTGCTGCGGAATGGGGCGGAAGTCGGCCAGCTCCGGCGGCATGCCGGCGCGATCGAGCTGTGGCGGTGCGACCAACAAGGCCCCGCGCACCCGCACGGCACGCGCCGACGTGGCCGCCCAATGCGCCGTCAGCACGCAGCCCAGGCTGTGCGCCACCAAAACGACATCGCCAGGTGCTGCGCTGACTTCGGCTTCCAGCGCGGCCATCCAATCCGCACGCGTGGGGACAAACCAGTCGCGCTGTTCAACACGGCGATCACCATGCAGGCGTTCCCAGCGCGATTGCCAATGCTCGGGGCCGGAGTTCTGCCAGCCCGGCAGGATGAGGACGGTGGGGGTAGCGCTCACGGTGGCTCCGTCGGTAGAAGGTTGGATTGGAATGCAGAACATTCTGCCGCGATTTGGCAGGCGGCGTTGGCAGCACTCATCGACAAAACCGCTCAATCGATCCAAATATTCTGTTTCACAGGCAGATTGCCAACTTCTAGAGTCGCTCTGAAATCCCGCCAACAGGGATTCCGAATCCTAGGGTCCATCGACCCCTCACTCGGAGGAGACCATGCTCGCACTGCTCGGGCTGCTGACCATCGTCGCACTGTTTGTCGTCATCCTGACCAAACGCATGTCGCCGCTGGTCGCGCTCATCGCCATTCCCGTCATCGCCGCGCTTGTGGGCGGCTTCGGGCTCAACACCAGCAAGTTCATCATCGGCGGCATCAAGGACGTCGCGCCCGTCGCGGGGATGTTCATCTTCGCCATCCTGTACTTCGGCATCGTGACGGACGCCGGCATGCTCGACCCGATCATCGACCGCATCCTGCGCACCGTGGGCAGCCGCCCGCCACGCATCGTGGTGGGCTCGGCGCTGCTGGCGCTGCTGATTCACCTGGACGGCTCGGGCGCGGTGGCGTTCCTGATCACCATTCCGGCCATGTTGCCGCTGTACGACCGGCTCGGCATGGACCGCCGCATCCTGGCGTGCGTGACGTCGATGGCGTGCGGCGTGAACTTCCTGCCGTGGACGGGGCCGATGATCCGCGCTTCCGCATCACTGCACATGCCCGTGACAGACATCTTCAACCCGCTGATTCCGGTGCAGATTGCGGGGCTCGTTTTTGTATTCGCGTGCGCATGGCTGCTGGGCAAGCGCGAAGAAAAACGCCTGGGTCTCGCCAACCATGCCGGCGGCGCGCAAGTCGTTGCGCGCCCGCTGTCAGACGCTGAACAAGCGCTGCGCCGCCCACGCAATTTCTGGATCAACCTCATCCTCACCGTCGTGGTGATGGGCGTGATGGTGAGCGGCAAGGTCGACCCGGTGGTGATGTTCATGCTGGGCGTCGTGGCCGCGTTGCTGATCAACTACCCCAACGTCGATCAGCAACGCCAGCGCGTGGACGCCCACGCCAAGGCTGCCCTGATGATGGCGAGCATCCTGCTGGCGGCCGGCGTGTTCACCGGCATCATGAGCAAGTCCGGCATGCTCACCGCAATGGCGAAGACGGCGGTCGACTTCATTCCGCCCGGGATGGCGCACCACATTCCGGTGGTGCTGGGCGTGCTGTCGATGCCGCTGTCGCTGCTGTTCGATCCGGATTCGTTCTACTTCGGTGTGCTGCCCGTCGTGGCAGAAGCATCGAAGATGCTGGGCGTTGCGCCGGTGCATGTGGCGCAGGCCGCCGTGCTTGGCCAGATGACCACCGGCTTCCCGGTCAGCCCGCTCACACCGGCGACGTTCCTCGTGGTGGGCCTGTGCGGCATCGAGCTGGCCGACCATCAGAAATTCTCGATCCCCTTCCTGTTCGGTGCCTCCCTGCTGATGACCGCAGTGGCCGTGGTGCTGGGCGTGCTTCCGTGGTGATGGCATGAAGACCGCGTTGAAAACACTCCGCATCGGCGGCGGCGCCGGATATTCGGGCGACCGTATCGAACCGGCGCTGGAACTCGCAGAGCACGGCGACATCGACGTGCTGATGTTCGAATGCCTGGCCGAGCGCACCATCGCGCTCGCGCAGCAGGTGCGCCGCAAAGACCCCTCGCACGGCTACGACCCGCTGCTCGAAGCGCGCATGCGCGCCGTGCTGCCGGCGTGCGCGGCGCGCGGCATCCGCATCGTCACCAACATGGGCGCGGCCAACCCGCAGGCGGCTGCCGAGCGCACGCGCGACATCGCACACGAGCTGGGCCTCAAGCTGCGCGTGGCGGCCGTCACCGGCGACGATGTATTCGATCTGCTGCGAGCCCGCGGCCAGGACTTCACGCTGATGGATGACGGCGCGCCAGTCGCATCGCTGCAGGCACGTATGGTGTCGGCCAATGCGTACCTCGGCGCGCAGGGCATTGTCGATGCGCTGGCGCAGGGCGCGGACGTCGTCATCACCGGGCGCGTGGCCGATCCGGCGCTCGCGCTCGGGCCGCTCATCCACGCATTTGGATGGCGCATGGACGACTGGCATCGCCTGGGATGCGGCACGCTTGCCGGGCATCTGCTCGAATGCGCGGGGCAAATCACGGGCGGCTACTTTGCCGACCCCGGCATCAAGGACGTACCCGATCTCGCACGTCTGGGCTTCCCCATTGGCGAAGTCGGGGAAGACGGCTCGGTGCTCATCACCAAGGTCGCCGCGGCCGGTGGCCTTGTCACCGAAGCTACGTGCAAGGAGCAGTTGATGTACGAAATTCATGACCCGGCGCGCTACCTGACGCCTGACGTGGTGGCGGACTTCTCCAACGTGCGCATGCACGGCAGCGGCAAAGACCGCGTCGTCATTGAAGGCGCCACCGGCACCCCGCGCACGGGGCAGTTGAAGGTTTCGATCGGCTATCTCGACAGCTATATCGGCGAAGGCCAGATCAGCTATGCCGGCCCCAACGCGGTGGCCCGCGGCAAGCTGGCGCTCGACATCGTGCGCGAGCGGTTGGCGCTCACCGGCGTGCAGATGACGGAGACGCGCTTCGAGCTGATCGGCGTGGATGCACTGCACGGCGCAGCCCTTTCCCGCACCGATGCCGAACCGTACGAAGTGCGCGTGCGCGTGGCCGCGCGCACCGAGTCGATGGCCGAAGCCGTGCGCATCGGCAACGAAGTGGAAACGCTGCTGACGTGCGGCCCGTCCGGCGGCGGAGGCGCGACCAAGTGCGCGCGCGAGATCATCGCTGTGGCGTCGACGTTGATTCCCGAAGAACTTGCCCCGCACGCCGTGCACATCCTGGAGAGCTGACATGCCCCGCACCCTCCGCGACCTCGCCCACACCCGCGCCGGCGACAAGGGCGACATCTCGTGCATCTCCGTCATCGCGCTTCGTCCGGAATGCGCGGAAGAATTTGCCTTGCTTGAGCAGCACGTCACAGCCGAGCGCGTGCGCGCGCATTTCGCTGAACTCGTCCGCGGCGATGTCGAGCGCTACGTGCTGCCGCAGCTGGGCGCGCTCAACTTCGTGCTCCACGGCGCCCTGGCCGGCGGCGTGACACGCTCACTGGCGCTGGATGCGCATGGCAAGTCGCTCGCAAGCGCGCTGCTCACGCTGGAGATTCCAGGCTAAGCTGGCACACCACGCCCGGCATCGCCATGAACCTCTCGGTCAAGCAGCTCCGCGCTTTTGCCGCGCTGCGCGAGCACAAGAACTTCACGCAGGCGGCACAGACGTGCCACTTGTCGCAATCGGCATTCAGCGCGCTGATCCAGAACCTGGAGGCCGATGCCGGCGTGCGTCTGTTCGACCGCAACACGCGCCATGTTGAACTGACCCCCGAGGGCGAAGCCTTTGCCGAATCGGCGCTGCGCCTGCTGGCCGATTTCGAAGCGACGTTCTCGGAGTTGCGCGATCGTGCCGCGGCACGCACCGGGCGCGTGACGGTGGCCGCGCTGCCGTCGATCGCGGCGGGCATTCTGCCGGGCGTGCTGGCCGCGTTCTCTGCACAGCATCCGGGCATTCAACTGGCGCTGCACGATCAACTGTCGGACCCGTGCATCGACATGGTCCGGCGCGGCGCGGCGGACTTCGCCATCGCGGCCATGGGCGCCGACATGGCGGGCTTGGCCGCGCAACCGTTCTGCACCGACGACTTCCACCTCGTCTGTCACCAGGATCACCCGCTCGCACAAAAGCCGGCGCTGGCCGTGGGCGATCTCGTCGACACGCCGTTCATCCACCTCGCACGCAACACGAGCATCCGGCAATACCTCGATGCGGCGCTGCATCCGACCAAGCTGCGCAGCGGCATGGAAGTCGAACACCTTGCCACTGCGGCCGCGCTCGTGGCAGCCAACCTGGGCATCACCGTCATTCCTGCGCTGGCGCTGTTCCAGTTCCGTTTGCCGGAGCTGGTGGTGCGGCCCCTTCCCCTGCCGGGGCTCGTGCGCACGCTGTATGTCATCCGGCGCGACGGGCGTAGCCTGTCGGTGGCGGCGCAAGGGCTGCTGGACTTGCTGCTGGCGCACCCCGCGCGCGCGACGGCGTCTGTTTGACGCGGCGCAACCCGGGCACATCCGGGTGCAGCATCGCCCACCTGCGCTGCTACAGTGAGGCATTCCCATATCAATTCTGCGAGCGCCCCATGCATCAACGCATTCTTGCCGCTTTTGACGGCACTCATGAAGCCCACTTGGCGGTCGAGGAAGCCGCCGCCCTGGCCCGAGCATTCAACGGCCGGGTCCGGGTCGTGTGGGCGATCGGATCGCCGGCCATGCCGGAGTCGCGCGAAATCTACAGCGTCGACAAATTGCGCGAAGAGGCACACCGCACGGCCAGCGCATCGCTGGTCGAATTGCAGCGCCTGTTCGACGCTGACGGCACCGCTGCTGAAACCGGCGTGCTGATGCTCGACGCCACCGACGACGACATCGGCCACGCCCTCGAGCACGAGGCCGAGCGCTGGCAGGCCGACACCATCGTGGTGGGCTCGCACGGCAAGCACGGGCTCGCGCGCCTTCTGCTGGGCAGCGTGGCCGAGCGCACGGCGCGCCTGTCGCACCGCACCGTCATCGTGGTACGTGCCCAGCACCCAGACCTCGATGCCGGCTGATCTTGTCTGAAGTCGAATAGCTCCACTATGCAACTTGTTGCATAGAAAAAGACGGCTGTGCTATGTTGCATCCCACGTTGATGCAATCCGTTGCACTTTCTGCTCAGGAGCCAGCATGCCGCAGCCGATTCCCCAGACATTGATCGCCCCCGCGCAAGCCACGCTCGAGGCTTGGCATGCCATGCTCGACAGCGGCAACATGGACGATCTCGACCGGCTGTTTGCCGACGAAGTGGTCTTCCGATCACCCGTGGCGCATACGCCTTACCCGGGCCGCACGGCAACCACGCTGGTGCTGCGCACCGTCAACACTGTCTTCGAAGACTTCAAATACCACCGCAGCTTCGCCACCGACGAGGGCCTAAGCGTGGTGCTGGAATTCAGCGCCAACGTGAGCGGCAAGGCCCTCAAGGGCATCGACATGGTGCGCTTCAACGCTGAAGGCAAGATCGTCGAGTTCGAAGTCATGGTCCGCCCGGCCACCGGCTTGCAGGCACTCGGCGCGGCCATGGGCGCCAAGCTGGGCGACAAGATCGGCCTGCTCAAGGCCGGCGCCTGAACGCCTTTCCCTGATTTAGACCCCAATTCCATACCAAGACCAACGGAGACTGCCATGTCGCTGCCGCCGATCCTGCAAAACCGCCTGTCCGTGCCCGTGGTGGGCTCGCCGCTGTTCATCATTTCCAACCCCGACCTCGTGATCGCGCAGTGCAAGGCGGGCGTGGTTGGCTCGTTCCCGGCGCTCAATGCGCGGCCGGCCGAGCTGCTGGAGACCTGGCTGCAGCGAATCACCACGGAGCTGGCCGAATACGACGCGCAGCACCCCGACAAGCCGTCGGCACCGTTTGCCGTCAACCAGATCGTGCACAAGTCGAACGACCGCCTGGAGCATGACCTGGAGCTGTGCGTGAAGTACAAGGTGCCCATCGTCATCACCTCGCTGGGCGCGCGTGAAGATGTGAACCAGGCGGTGCACAGCTACGGCGGCATCGTGCTGCACGACGTCATCAACAATAAGTTTGCCAAGAAGGCGATCGAGAAAGGCGCGGATGGCCTGATCGCCGTGGCGGCGGGCGCGGGCGGCCATGCGGGCACCACCTCGCCGTTTGCGCTGATCCATGAAATTCGCGAATGGTTCGATGGCCCGCTGCTGCTGTCGGGCGCGATCGCCAACGGCAATGCGATCCTGGCAGCATTGGCAGCTGGTGCGGACCTGGCCTACGTCGGATCTGCGTTCATCGCTACCGAAGAAGCCAACGCGATCGAGGGCTACAAGCAAGCGATCGTGGAAAGCACCGCCAGCGATATCGTCTACACGAACCTGTTCACCGGCGTGCACGGCAACTACCTGCGCAAGAGCATCGAAGG
The DNA here is from genome assembly GCF_023955645.1 of Ralstonia mojiangensis. Taxonomy (NCBI): domain Bacteria; kingdom Pseudomonadati; phylum Pseudomonadota; class Betaproteobacteria; order Burkholderiales; family Burkholderiaceae; genus Ralstonia; species Ralstonia mojiangensis. Next base: position 493,799 of record NZ_JAMXHU010000004.1, read on the forward strand.
CGCCGGCCTGGACCCGGACGCGCTACCGGAATCGGACCCGAGCAAGATGAACTTCGGCTCTGGCGGCGGTGCCAAGGCCAAGGCATGGAAGGACATCTGGGGCGCCGGCCAAGGCGTGGGCGCGGTCAAGCGTGTGGTGCCGGCAGCGGAACTCGTCAAGCGCTTTGCCGAAGAGTTCGAGGTGGCACGCCGTCGCCTGAACAACATCGAAGCGCTGCGCGCTCCGGCGGGTGACAAAGCGACGGTGTAAGCGGCCAGGCCCTTAGGACATCAGGGCCATCAGGCCGTTACAGAGGCTGGCTCCAGCAACGGCAGCACATCGTCTGCCCACGCGAGCCAGCCTTCTTCGTAAACGATGCCGCGCTGAAGCACTGCGTGCTGCAACTGCTGCGCACGTGTGAGATCAGACCGCGAAAAATCGCGCTGCTCGATCTCGCGGAAAGTGTTCAGGCGCGTGCGGTGCTGCTCGATCAGGCGCTGCATCTCGTCGGCAAAACCGAGCGGGCCAATCACCGCCTCGGCGCGCAGCTTCACCAGTACTTCCTCACGGTTGTCCGACGACACGGTCGGCTCCAGCACCCAGCGGGCGAGTTCGGCCTGGCCTGGCGGCAGCACGGTGTACGTCTTCTTGCGGCTGTCTTCCTCTTCTTCCACGCTCACCCAGCCGGCTTCGGCCATGCGGCCAAGCTCGCGGTAGATCTGCTGATGCGTGGCGCTCCAGAAATAGCCCATCGATTTGTCAAAGCGTCGAGCAAGCTCGTAGCCCGAGGAGGGCTTTTCCAGCAAGGATGTCAGCAGTGCGTGTTGGATGGACATGGTGGAATTTTTTTTGTAAGCCGTTGATTCTAAATGCAGAACGCTGCCCGGGTGGAAGATTTTTCCGGCAGAAACAAGGCTTTCGTGGCAATAAGGTCAAGCACTTGCCATGGCATTTTGAACAGTAATTGAAACCCGGAGACTTACATTCTCCAGTAGAAGTGGCGACTCAACTCGGAGCCCATCCGGGGCACCAGAGTCGGCGGGGAAGGAGTCTCGACGCTTCCAGGCACCGTCGCAAAGAAAGCAAATCCTTGATGCAGATCAAGTAAACCGGACATCCCTTCTCAGGTTTCCCCGCATCAGGCCGATTGGACAACCGGTGCAAAACAAAAATAAGAGTTGCGGCACTGCGCGCGATATCGCGATGCCCAATCTCTCGAACGCCAGGTCAACGCCCTGAATTACGCCCTTCGCAAAACGGAGGCGTTTGCAGTGCGAGCAGTCGTGAGCTGGTTTTACACATCACCACCATTTCGCACGAACGGCCTAGCTCGCCGGCATCAGGCGCCAACAGGGGACACGGTAAAGCCCGCCACGGGTGAAGCCGTATGAGAAAAACGAACTACGCATGACCCGGCCTACCCTTAAGCTCCAAGCCGCCTTTTTTGCCACCATCATTGTGGCCGTGCTGCTCGCTGGCTTCTTCGTCAGCCAAAAGAACAAATTTCGCGGGGAAATCCAGGCACTGGTCGGGGAGCATCAGCAAGCGCTGGTGAAGGACGTTGCCGCCGACCTGCGCCAGCGGTTGGACGAGTATCTCGATCTTGTGCAACGCACCGCCGGACAGACGCACTCCGTTCAATTTCGCTCGCCTGAAGACGTTCGGCGCTACTTCCAATCCATCGCGCCCGTGGCCGGTCTGTTCGATAGCGTTTTCCTTGTCGGCATGGATGGCAAGGTCAGTGCCATTTCTCCGCATGCGCAACGGGTGATCGGGTTAGACGTCCATGACCGGGACTATTTCAAGCAGGTCGTCGTCGTGGGTCAGCCCACGATATCGGCACCGCTGCGAAACCGCATCGGAGGGGCGCCAAACATCGTGTTGGCTGCGCCCGTCTTTGACGAGACTGGCCATATGGTCGGCGTCTTCTGCGCCTCCCTGGGCCTCCTGCGTCCGAACTTTCTGGGCGACATGCGCAACGCGCGCATCGGCGCAAACGGCTACCTATTCGTCGTGCAACGCGGTAACGACCCGGTGTTCGTCATTCACCCAGATGACACCAAGCTGCTGGCCAACACCAATACAGACCCCACAATTGCTCGCGCCCTGGCCGGCCGGCCCTTAGACGAAACGGAGCCCATGGTCAGCATGGAAAACGTCATCGCTGTCGGGTGGACGGTTGGATCGGTCATTCCGCGGGACGAAGTCGATGCACCGTTTGCGGCCATGCGGCACAGGTTTGGTTGGGCTGCGTTCTTTCTCATCATGCTGGTGGCCTGCTCCGTGTGGGGCGCGATGCATCTGCTGCTGCGCCCGCTGGGACGTCTGCATAAGGCCCTGCGCAATCCGGATCGCGATGAATGGAGCCGTTTGACCAAGCTCGATGTTGGCCCCGCATCGCCCGAAATCGAATCCATTGTCGGCAACCTGCGCGCGCTCATGGGAGAAGTCGTGCGGCAGCGAGCGGAACTCGAAGCAGTAAACGACGCATCCCCGCTCGGCTTCTTCAGAACCCGAAACGATGGCCAGACGACCTACATCAACGAGGCGTACTGTCGAATTCTTGGCCTATCGAAGGAAGCCGCGCTTGCGAATCAGTGGCGCGAACGGCTCGCCCCGGAAGACAGGCCACGCGCAGAGCACGCGTGGGATACGGCAAGAGAGAACCGGATCGTCTTCCGAGACAATCAGCGCATCTGCATACCGGGCGAGCCGGAACGGGAGATCTCGGTCACAGCTGCGCCCGTCGTCGTCGACGGAAAAGCGCGTGGATATGTCGGCGTGGTCGAAGACATCACACAACGTGTTCGAGCGGAACAGTCGATTGCCGCACTGATGTCGGTTCTAGAAGCCACTCCTGACTTCATTGCCCAAACAGATCGCGATGGCAAGCTGACCTACATTAATCCCGCCGGGCGGGCATTCGCCGGACTGCCTGCCGACAAGGCAATCAGCGAAACAACCATTGCCGATTATCACCCGCCAGAAACTGTCCGGACGCTGAGAGAGGTCGCCGTGCCGGCCGCCCTGCGGTCTGGCGTCTGGATGGGCGAAACGCTCGCGTACAACGCCAAGCGCGAAGCCGTGCCCGTGGCCCACACCGTCATCGTCCATCGCGACGCGACCGGTCGGCTGGACCACTACTCGGCAATCATGCGCGACATCAGCCAGGAAAGAGCCGCCAAGGAGGTTGTGGAACGCAACGCTGAAACCTTGCGAACAGTGACGGACGCCATGCCAGGCGAGGTGTGCTTTGTGGGAGCAGATGGCCGATATGAATTTGCCAATACGTCCTACGCCCGAAAGGTCGAAATGCCGCGTTCCAAACTCATCGGCAAAACCGTTCCGGAAGTCTTTGGCATCGCCGCATATGAGCGGTTACGCGAGCCGCTCGAAAAGGCGCTAGCAGGCAGTCCTCAACGGTTCGAGCGAGAAGAGCGCACCGGTGGGTCGCTCGCCTACAAGGAAGTGCAGTACGTTCCCCAGTTCCGGCCCGACGGTTCCGTCATTGGCGTGCACGTCCTGATCACGGACATCACAGCCCGCAAAGAGAAGGAGCTGCGTCTGAAGTCCTTGTCGGAAACCGACCATCTCACGGGCTTGCTCAATCGTGCTGGTTTCGAAGACCAGCTGGCAAAGGCCGTCTCAACTGACAACCGCCGTGAGCTGGGCGCCCTGCTGCTGATCGACTTGGACGGCTTCAAACGCGTCAACGATACCTATGGTCACGCCACTGGCGATGAGGTGCTTCGTAGCTTTGCAGACCGGCTGCGCACCGTCATGCGTCCGACGGACTTCGTTGCCCGCTTTGGCGGCGACGAGTTTGCCGTCATCGTCGGCCCCGTGAATGACGACACGTTGCATCGACTGGCCGCCCGCCTCATCTCGGTCGGCGCCAGGCCGTACAAGTTTGGCGAGGTGGTCATCGAGCTCGGTTGCAGCATCGGCGTCTCTCGCCTCCGTCACAACGTCGACCGCGCTGCAGTTGTCGCCGCTGCAGACGACGCGCTATATCGCGCCAAAAACCTGGGCAAAGGCCGCTACGAATTTGCTGACGACGTTGCTGGCGAAGTACTCGACCTCGACCCCGGCTCCGCCACGCCCGTGTAGCCGCTACGCAGCAGGCGCTACCGCAGACCCGATCCGACCGATTCGATCTGCGAACGTTACAGAGCCTCCAGTGGACGCTTTACGCACCAATTCGCCAACGCGGGTTTGATGCCGAACTCGCGCGTTTTTGCGCACTGCAAGAACGTTGCGTCTCAGTCGGCAGCCTGCGTCGACATGAAATCTTGGGCGGCCTTCACCAGCCATGTCCGCAGGGCTTGCAGCGGCGGATAGTCGGCACGGCTCGTGGGCCAGGCGAGGTAGTAACGCTCGGCGCTCTCCATCTCGGGCACATGCGGCAACGCCCGAACCAGGTCGCCCTGCTGCAGCTCGTGGGTGATCAGAAAGCGCGGCAGTAACGCCACGCCCAGGCCGGCAACGGCAGCTTGCGCGGCAGTGGCAAATTGGTCGAACAGCATGCCCTGGGGTTCTGCCGCCGTCACCTGATGGCTGGCCAACCAACGCGGCCAGGCATCGGGGCGCGAGGCCAAGTGCAAGAGCGGCGCATGCAGCAGATCGCGCGGCTGCGCAAAGTCGTACCGCGCCAGCAATGCCGGGCTGCAAGCAGGCACGACGGTTTCGTTCATCAGCAAGGCCAGTTCCGCCCCCGGCCAATGCGGCGTACCGAAATGGATGGCCGCGTCCACCGCTTCCAGTTGAAAGTCGAACTGCGACAGCCGCGTCGTCAGATTGATGGTGATGCCGGGGTGCTCGTCAAAAAACGCCGGCAGGCGCGGTGCCAGCCAGCGGGTGCCGAAGGTCGGCAGGATGGCCAGATTCAAGCTGCCGCCCTGCGGATTGGCTCGAAATCCGACCGTGGCGCTGGCGATGCGCATCAACGCGCCGCGGATTTCCTCCGCGTACGCCTGGCCCGCCGCGCTCAGCCGTACGGTCTGGCGTTCACGCACGAACAGCTCAGCGCCCAGGCGATCTTCCAGCGCGCGGATCTGGCGGCTGACGGCACTTTGCGTCAGATGCAGTTCAGCGGCGGCGGCCGTGAAGCTCTGGTGGCGCGCAGCAGCCTCGAACGCGCAGAGCAGGGACATCGGCGGTAGAAAGCGGCGGGACAGGAACATGGGCGGGAGGTGTACGGTGCGGAAGTGGCTTAGTCATTCTAGTTTGGAATGATCTAAGGCCGGATTATCGTTTGACCAGCGTTCCATAGCCAACCTAGCATGGCCTCGTCCCTGCCAAACCCCATTCAGTCATGAGCACCGCGCATCAACCCTCGGCGTCGAACTTCATCCACGCCAACGAAATCCGCTCCCGCTTTTCGCGCGCCATGTCCGCCATGTACCGCGAAGAAGTGCCTCAATACGGCACGCTGGTGGAGCTGGTATCCGACATCAACGCTCGCACGCTGGACGCCCAGCCCACGCTGCACGCGCAGATGGCGCAGTCGGGCGAACTGGAGCGGCTGGACGTCGAGCGCCACGGCGCCATCCGCGTCGGCACGGCCGCCGAGCTGGCCACGCTGCGCCGGCTGTTTGCCGTCATGGGCATGGAGCCGGTGGGTTACTACGATCTGTCGGTGGCTGGCGTGCCCGTGCATTCAACGGCGTTCCGCCCGGTGGGCGATGCCGCGTTGCTGGCCAATCCGTTTCGCGTGTTCACCTCGCTGCTGCGGCTTGAACTGATTGCCGACGCCGCACTGCGCGACAAGGCCGCTGCCATCCTGGCGCGCCGGCAGATCTTTACCCCGCGCGTGCTCGAATTGATTACTCAATGCGAGGCCGACGGCGGCTTGGCCGATACAGATGCCGACGCGTTCGTACGCGAGGCGCTGGAGACCTTCCGCTGGCACAGCACCGCCACGGTCGACGCTGAAACGTATCGTGCGCTGCAAGCCGCCCACCGTCTTGTGGCCGACGTGGTGTGCTTCCGCGGCCCCCACATCAATCACCTGACGCCGCGCACGCTCGACATCGACGCCGCGCAGGCCGCCATGCCTGCACGCGGCATGGACGCCAAGGAGGTGGTGGAAGGTCCGCCGCGCCGGAACTGCCCCATCCTGCTGCGCCAGACGAGCTTCAAGGCGCTGCAAGAAGCGGTGCGCTTTACCGACGATGCCGGCGCCCACACGGCGCGCTTTGGCGAAATCGAGCAGCGCGGCGTGGCGCTCACGCGCAAGGGCCGCACGCTATACGACCAACTGCTGGCCGAGGTGCGCAGCATGGGCAATGCCGGCAGTGCCGCGCCCAACTACGGAAGTCAGCTGGCCCAGGCGTTCCGCGCGTTTCCGGATACCCATGAGGCATTGCGTGCGCAAGAGCTGGCGTTCTATCGCTACACCCTCACGCCGTCAGGCCATGCCCACGCCGACACCGCAACGGCGGCCGATGCATCGTTAGATGAACTTCTGACCAAGGGCTGGGTGCAAGCCGATCCCATCACGTATGAAGATTTCTTGCCGGTCAGCGCGGCGGGCATCTTCCAGTCCAACCTGGGCGGCGAGGAGCAGAAGCAGTATCAAGCCAACGCCGCACAGCAAGTGTTTGAGATCGCGCTGGGCGCACGCGTGCATGACGAAATCGCGTTGTACGAGGCTGCGCAGCAGCGCTCGATCGATCAGGTGCGCGCCGTGCTGCGCAGCACGCCCGTCGCGGATGCCGCATGACTGGCCTGCACACGCCAGCCGCCATGCCGGGCTTTGCCGCCCCGTTTGCGAACCCTGCCGGCTCGCCCATCCGCGAACTGTTTCCGTACCTCAGCCAGCCGGGGATGATCTCGCTGGCGGGCGGGTATCCGTCGCCCAGTCTGTTCGATGCCGAAGGGCTGGCGCACGCCGCCGCCCAGGCCATGGCGGGCGATGCGCAAGCCTTGCAGTACGGGGCGACTGAAGGGCTGCCCGTCCTTCGCACGGCGCTCGCAGCGCTGATGGGCGCACGGGGCATTCAGGCCAGCGCCGAGCAGATGATGGTGACCACGGGCTCGCAGCAAGCGTTTGACCTGCTGGTGCGTGCGTTGATCGAGCCGGGGGATACGGTGCTGGTGGAAGTGCCCGCCTACCCTGCCACGCTGCAAGCCTTGCGCCTGGCGCAGGCCCGCATCGTGCCCGTGCCGATGGACGAACACGGCCTGCAAACCGATGCCCTGGCCGACCTGCTGCATCAACTGCCCGCCACGCAGCGCCCCAAGCTGCTCTACACCGTGCCGAATTTTTCCAACCCGCGCGGCACGCTGCTGTCTGCACAACGGCGCGAAGCCCTCGTGCAGCTGGCCTGCACCCACGGCTTCTGGGTGGTAGAAGACGATCCCTACGGCGAGCTGCGCTTTGATGCACCTGAGGGCCACGCCGTTGCCATGCCCCCGACGCTGCGGGCAGAGGGCGACCGGATGGCCGCAGGCGGGACGAACCCGGTGGTGTATCTCTCCAGCCTGTCCAAGACCGTCGCTCCCGCGCTGCGGATCGGCTGGATGTTGGCCGACAGCAGCCTGCTGCGTCGGTGCGCCATTGCCAAGCAGACGGTGGATCTGTGCACGTCTCCGCTGGCGCAGATGGTGGCGGCGCGCTATCTGGAAAGCGGCCGCTATCCGGCCACGGTGCAGCGCGCGCGCATCGAGTATCAACGGCGCATGCAAGCGCTGGTGCAAGGCATCGCCACGCAGCTGGATGGCCGTGTGCAGTGCGCAGCGCCGGCAGGCGGCATGTTTGTCTGGGCGACGTTCGCGCAGTCGATCGACCCGCAAGCGCTCTTTGATGCCGCCGTGTCGCAGCACGTGCTCTACGTGCCCGGAAAGGCGTTCTATCCGGACAACGCGCAACTCAACACCATGCGTCTGTCGTTCGCCGCGCCAGAGGTGCCGCAGATCGAGCAGGCCGTACAGCGGCTGGCCGCAGCCGTGGCGCTGGCCATGCGTTGACGCCTCCTCAAATAGAGACAACCTTCATCGCATAGCCATGACACCCGACAACCTGATTCCGGCCTTGCGCGACATCGTGGGCCCCGCCAATGTTCTGACCGGCGACGACTGCGCCGAATACGAATCCGATTGGCGCCAGCGCGTGCGCGGCAAGGCGCTGTGCGTGGTACGGCCCGGCTGCACGGCCGACGTGGCTGCGGTCGTGCGCGCGTGCGTACAAGCCGGTGTGTCCATCGTGCCGCAAGGTGGCAATACAGGCCTGGTGGAAGGCTCGGTGCCCGATGCCAGCGGCGAGCAAATCATCTTGAGCCTGCGCCGCATGCAGACCGTGCGCACCATCGACGCCGCCAACATGACGATGACGGTGGATGCCGGCTGCGTACTCCAGTCGCTGCAGGACGTGGCAAGCGAGGCCGGCATGCTGTTCCCGCTGAGCCTCGGTGCGGAAGGCAGTTGCACCATCGGCGGCAACCTGGCCACCAACGCGGGCGGTACGCAGGTGCTGCGCTACGGCAATGCGCGCGAGCTGTGCCTGGGGCTGGAAGTCGTGCTGGCCGACGGCCAGGTCTGGGAAAACCTGCAAGGCCTGCGCAAGGACAACACCGGCTATGACCTGCGCAATCTCTTCATCGGCAGCGAGGGCACGCTGGGCATCATCACGGCGGCCACGCTGCGGCTGTATCCGCAACCGGCCGCGCAATTGACGGCGTGGGCCGCGGTGCCTTCGCTGCAAGCCGCCACGGCATTGCTGGCGCTGTCGCACCGGCATCTGTCTGCGGCGCTCACGGGTTTTGAGGTGATGAGCCAGGAAGGGCTCAGACTGGTCGACACGCACTATCCGCATCTGCGCGTGCCGATGTGGCGCGAAACGATGTGGTGTGTCCTGCTGGAAGCGTCCGACAGTGAATCCGAGGCGCACGCCCGGGCGCAGTTTGAACACCTGCTGGAAACCGCGATGGAAGACGGCATCGTGACCGACGCGATCATCGCCGAGAACATCCGGCAGGCGCACGACCTGTGGCACATCCGCGAGAGCATCACCCTGGCCCAGGCGGCCGAAGGGCCCAACATCAAACACGATGTCTCGGTGCCGATCTCGCGCATTCCCGAGTTTGTGGCGCAAACCGATGCGCAGCTGCAAGCGCTCGCACCCGGGCTGCGGCTCATCAACTTCGGGCACCTGGGCGACGGAAACCTGCACTACAACGTGCAGCCGCCGGCGGGGGCAGACGCCGCGGCGTTCGTTGCTGCGCATGAGGCTGCGATTGGTGATGCGGTGTACCAGTCCGTCCACCGATTTGGCGGTTCGATCTCAGCCGAGCATGGCATCGGCTCGCTCAAGCGCGATCACCTTCCGCACTACAAGGCGCCGGTGGCGCTGCAATTGATGCAGACCATCAAGCAGGCGCTCGACCCGCAACGTCTGCTGAACCCGGGGCGCGTGCTCGCATGATCGCCCGGTCAGATCAGATGGCGCGATAGGTGTCGCTCACGGCCATTGATTGCATGGGGCGGCGCAGCGTCGGATCAAACGGATTGATCTGCGTGGTCAGCCGATTGGCCTCGCGCAGGAGCATGTCGTAGACGATGGGCAGGCGCTCGGCGCTCAGGCGGTTGGCGAGCGTCCCCACGGAAAGCGCGGCGACGACGTTGCCATTGCGATCGAACACCGGCACGGCAATGCCGGCCATGCCTTCAAGCAGCCCGTCCGTCTTGGCGCTGTAGCCGAGTTCGCGTGCCTTCCTGACCTCGGAGCGCAGATAGACCTCGTCGTAGACGCTGTAGTGCCGGATGCGCGGCAGGTTGTAGCGCAGCACTTCCTCCTGCTCGGCGTCGGGCAGGTGCGCGAGGATCACCAGCGCGCCCTGGCCCACACCGAGTTCGATCCGCCCGCCCACATCGCCCGTGAAGGTGCGAATGGGGTACTGCCCTTCCACGCGGTCCAGACACACCGCATCGAAGCCCGAGCGCACCAGCAGCAGCACCGTATCACCGAGGCTGGCATTCAACCGCAGCAGGGCCGGCCGGGCGACGGAGCGCAAGTCGTTCACCGCGCCCGCCTGGGCCGCCAGACAGAAGAGATCCAGGCTCAGCCGGTACAGCTTGTTCTGCTGATCCTGCTCGACCATGCCTTCTTGCGTCAGCCCCTGCAGCAGACGGTGCGTGGTGGCGGGGGTCATTCCCAGGGTCTTGGCCAGATAGGTGACGCGCACACCTTGGTGCTGCTGCTCCGCCATGGTGCGCAGGATCTGAAAGGTGCGGTGCATGGCACTGCGCTGATGCGCGTCGTCTTCGGAATCGACAGACATAAAGCTGGAATGGACTGAATTTGGTTGATCGATTGTATTCCGATGAACGGAATAAATACGAGAAAAATTCCAACTACAGCGTATACACCTAGGCTAAATCGATGTTTTGGCACACCTGTTGCAATAGCATATCCATATTGTTCAATTGGAAGAGTCTGGCGACGCCCCCAGTCGCAAAGGATCACCGATGAGTTTTCTGCGCCTGAACCATGTCTCCAAGCAGTACGGCGACCTCCGGGTCGTTCAGGACTTCAACCTGAACGTGCACAAGGGCGAATTCGTCTCGCTGCTGGGCCCGTCGGGTTGCGGCAAGACGACGACGCTGCAGATGATTGCGGGCTTCGCAGAGGTGACCGAGGGCTCGATCGAGCTGGACGGCAAGGACATCACCCGCGCCAAGGCCAACGCGCGCGGCCTGGGGATCGTGTTCCAGACCTACGCGCTGTTCCCGCACATGACGGTGCGCGAGAACGTGGAATTTGGGCTGGAGATGCGCAAGTGCCCCGCAGCAGAGCGCCGCGAGCGCGCCATGCAGACGCTGGCGCTCGTGCATCTGGACAAACATATCGATCGCTACCCGCGCGAGCTGTCCGGCGGCCAGCGGCAGCGCGTGGCCCTGGCGCGGGCGCTGGTCATCAAGCCACCGGTGCTGCTGCTGGACGAGCCGCTGTCGAACCTGGACGCCAAGCTGCGCGAAGAGATGCAGTTCGAGCTGCGCGAGATCCAGCGCAAGGTTGGCACGACCACCATCATGGTCACCCACGATCAGGCCGAAGCCATGTCGATCAGCGATCGCGTGGTCGTCATGGAAGCGGGCCGCATCACGCAGGTGGATACGCCGCTGGCGGTGTACGAGCACCCGCGCAATGCGTTCATCTCGACGTTTGTCGGCAAGGCCAACCTGCTGCATGCGGCAGTGGTGTCCGGCGCCAATGGCGAACTTCGCGCCTCGGTCGGGGCCGTGGAGCTGGCGCTGCCACCGGGCACGCCGGCAGGCAGCAAGGTCGTGCTGGCGCTGCGCCCCGAAAAAATGACGTGCAACGCAGACGGCACCGGCCGTTGCGAAGGCCGCGTGACCGAACGCTTCTTCCTCGGCAACCAGTGGATGTACACCGTCGATACGCCGCTCGGCGCGATGCTTGTATCTGCCGTCAACGATGGCGACGCCCCGCGCGACGTGGGTCAGACCGTCGGCGTGGATTGGGAAGACCGCTATGTCCGCGTGATCGGTAGCGAGGGGACCGCAGCATGAGCCGCAGACCGACCTGGGTGCCGTGGAGCATGACCGGCCCGGCGCTGGCGCTCTTCGGCGTGATGTTGTTCGTGCCGCTCGCGCTGAGTGTGATTTTGTCGTTCAACGTGTTCGACGCCGACAAAGGCCCCATTGCGGGCACCTTCACGTTTGCGCACTACCTGCACGTGGTGCAAGACCCGTACTACTACGAAATCTTCTGGCGCACGCTGCGCGTCTCGGCGCTCGTGACGCTGATCTGCATCCTGATCGGCGCGCCCGAGGCCTACATCCTGAGCCGGATGCGCAAGCCCTGGCGCTCCATTTTCCTGCTCATCATTCTGGCGCCGCTGCTGATCTCGGTCGTGGTGCGCGCCTTCGGCTGGAGCATGCTGCTCGGGCCGGAAGGTCTGATCAACGCCGCGTTCAAGGCCGTTGGCATCGGCTCGGTCAAGCTGCTGTACAACGAGACGGCCGTCGTGATTGCGCTGGTGCACGTGATGCTGCCGTTCATGGTGATTCCTGTGTGGACCTCACTGCAAAAGCTCGACCCGTGGGTGGAAAACGCCGCGCTTTCGTTGTCCGCATCGCACTTCACGACGTTGCGCCGCGTGGTGCTGCCGCAGGTCATGCCGGGCATTCTGTCGGGCAGCCTGATCGTGTTTGGCCTGGCGGCCAGCTCATTCGCCATTCCGGGCCTGCTGGGCGGGCGCCGCGTGAAGATGGTCGCCACGCTCATCTACGACGAATACCTGAACGAACTGAACTGGCCCCTGGGCGCAGCCATCGCGCTGATTCTGCTGGCGGCCAACCTCGTCATCATGCTGGGCTGGAACCGCATGATCGAAGGCCGCTACAAGAAGACGTTGGGCTGAAGGAGCGCACATGCAAAAGAACGGACCGCTCGCGCTCATCTTCAACGCGCTCGTCATCACCTTCATGCTGGCACCGCTGGTGATCGTGTGCATCGTCGCCTTCACGCCCGAAGAAACGCTCACGCTGCCCACCAGTCATTTCTCGCTGCGCTGGTTCGACCAGGTGCTGCATCACCCCGACTTCGTGCAGTCGTTCTGGAACAGCCTCTGGCTGGGCCTGGCGGCAGCCACGCTGTCGACCGCACTGGCAGTGCCGGCCGCCATGGCCATCGTCCGCTACCGCGCGCCGGGGCTGCAGTATCTGCAAGGCGTGTTTCTGTCTCCGCTGATCATTCCGCATCTGGTGCTGGGCGTGGCGCTGCTGCGCATGTTCTCGCTGGTGGGCGGGCAAGGCAGCTTCGGCTGGCTGATCTTCGCGCACGCGCTGATCGTCACGCCGTACACCATGCGGCTGGTGATGGCAGCGCTGGTGGGCTTTGACCACTCGGTCGAGCACGCCGCTTATTCGCTGGGTGCGAGCAGCTTCACGGTGTTCCGCCGCATGACGCTGCCGATGATCCTGCCTGGCATCACGGGCGGGTGGCTGCTGGCCTTCATCAACAGCTTTGATGAACTGACCATGTCGATCTTCGTGGTGTCGCCCGCCACCGTCACGCTGCCGGTGCGCATGTACATGTACGCCACGGAATCGCTCGACCCGATGATGGCCGCCGTCTCGGCGCTGATCGTCTTCCTCACGCTCGCGCTGATGCTGCTGCTGGACAAGGTCTACGGCCTGGACCGCATTCTGATCGGCAAGCATTGAGACACAGATCGCGATGAACGCTCCTGCAAACCGCTCTGCCCGCGCGCAGCTGCAGCGCCTTAAAGAGCGCAATCGCCCCACGGTGGCCTTTGTGCTGGATGGCCGCCCCGCTGAAGCCCTTGCCGGCGACACCGTACTGACGGCCGTGCTCACGCAAACAGGCCAGCTGCGCATCAATGAATTCAGCCACCAGCCGCGCGCGGGGTTCTGCCTGATGGGTGCGTGCCAGGACTGCTGGGTGCGCCTGGCCGACGGCAAATCGCTGCGCGCCTGCCAGACCATGATCGAACCCGGCATGCACATCTGCACGCAACCCGCCGGCAGCGAGGGAGCCGCGTGATGACGCAACCCGCCCCCACGCTGCAGCGGCAGTCGCAAGAGGATCTGCAGCCCGTCATCATCGGTGCCGGACCGGCAGGCGTGCGCGCGGCGCAGACGCTGCTGGCACACGGCCTCAAGCCCATCGTGCTGGATGAAGCCCCGCGCGCCGGCGGCCAGATCTATCGCCGCCAGCCGGATGGCTTCGCCCGCAGCGCCGCCGATTTGTATGGCACCGAAGCCGCGCGAGCGCAGGCCGTACATGCCGCCTTTGACCAGCTCCAGCCACAGATCGATTACCACCCGCAGACCCTGGTGTGGAATGCCCAGCCCGATCTGCTCGACCTGCTGCATGTGCCGACGCGCGCGGTCAGCAGCCTGCCCTGGCGCGATGTGATCGTCGCCACCGGCGCCACCGACCGTGTGCTGCCGATCCCGGGTTGGACGCTGCCCGGTGTCTATACGCTGGGCGGCGCGCAAGTCGCGCTCAAATACCAGGGCTGCGCGATTGGCGATGCCGTCGTGTTTGCAGGCACTGGCCCGCTGCTGTATCTGGTGGCCAGCCAGTACGCCAAGGCCGGCGCAAACGTCGTGGCGGTGCTCGACACTGCCCCGGCCACCGCGCGCTACAAGGCGGCACCGGCCATGCTGGGCCAGCCTGCCGTCATGGCCAAGGGCATGGCGCTGGTGGGCTGGCTCAAGCTGCACGGCATTCCCATGCATCACGGCGTGCGTCTGCTGCGCGCCGATGGCGACGCAGGGGTCGAGCAACTCGTGTGGCAAGACAGCGCAGGCCGTGAACAACGCACGGCGTGCTCCGCTGTGGGCATGGGTTACGCACTGCGGCCCGAAACACAGCTCGCCGATCTGCTGGGCTGCGCGTTCGAGTTTTCTGCGCTGCACCGTTGCCATGTGCCGCGCATTGATGCGATGCGGCGCAGCTCCGTCGCGGGCGTCTATCTGGCGGGCGATGGCGCGGGCATCATGGGCGCCGACGCAGCCGAGTACTCGGGCGAATTGGCCGCGCTCGCCTTGTTGCAGGATCGGCAAATCACGGTCGATACCGATCGCTTGGCTGCGCTACGCCAGCGCCTGCAGAAGATCGAGCGGTTCCGCCACGCGCTGGAAGTCGCCTTCCCGTTTCCCGATGACTGGGCCGCGCACGCCAGCGACGACCTGGTGGTATGCCGCTGCGAAAACGTCACCGCGGGCACCCTGCGCCAGACGGCAGCCGAATGCGGCGTGCACGAGCTGAACCGGCTGAAGGCGCTGTGCCGGGTCGGCATGGGCCGCTGCCAGGGCCGGATGTGCGGTGCGGCGGCAGCAGAAATCCTGGCGCACGCGCAGTCCGTTCCGCTGGCACAGGTGGGGCGACTGCGCGGGCAGGCACCGATCAAGCCGCTGCCGCTGGATGTGACCGAGGTCATCGAACAGGAGGGCCACCATGCGTGAGCAGCTTGCATGCGACGTGGCCATCATCGGCGGCGGCATCATGGGCAGTGCCACCGCGCTGTTCCTGCGGCGGCGCGGGCTGGCCGTCACCTTGCTCGAGCGTGACCTGTGTGGCTCGCGCTCCAGCGGCGTCAACTTTGGCGGTGTGCGCCGCCAAGGGCGCTCCATCGAGCAACTGCCGCTGGCCCAGCGTTCGCACCAGATCTGGGGGCGTCTGACCGAACTGATCGGCACCGAGGCCGAGTACGAGCGCAGCGGACACTTCAAGATCGCCCGTAGCGTGGCCGACATGGAATCGCTGGCGAGCTACGCAGCACGCAGCGAGGGCTACGGCCTTGGGTTGCAGCTCATCGAAGGCCGGACTGCACTGCAAAAGTACTTTCCGATGGGCGGCGACCAGGTCGTCGGCGGCTCGCTGTGCCCAGAAGACGGACAGGCCAACCCGCGCCTGCTGTCGCCCGCATTTGCGCACGCGGCGCAGGCGGCAGGCGCCGATGTGCGCGAGCACGCGCCGGTGCAATCGGTCGAGCACGATGGCGCGCGCTTCGTCGTCCATGCGCGCCAGCATGACCGCGATCTGGAGGTCAAAGCCTCCGCGCTCGTCAACTGCGCCGGGGCGTGGGCCGCCCAGTTTGCCGCGCAATGGGGCGAGCCCGTACCGATGTTCACCATCCCGCCCACCATGGGCGTGACCGAGCCGCTGCCGTTCTTCCTGCCCTGGAGCCTGGGCGTGGAAGGCGGCGGCATTTACTGCCGCCAGGTGCGGCGCGGCAATGTGGTGTTCGGTGGCGGGCGCGGCTACGTGCTGGACGACCAGCGCGCACGCTCATCGCACGTGGCGATCCTTCGCCAGTTGCCGCAATTGGCGGCGCTGCTGCCGCAACTCACAGGCGCCCACATCATCCGCACCTGGAGCGGTACGGAAGGCAATCTGCCCGACGACCAGCCCGTGATTGGCGCCAGCGCCCGCCGCCCCGGCCTGTTCCACGCGTTCGGCTTTGCCGGCGCCGGCTTCCAGCTCGGACCCGGCGTGGGCGATGTCATGGCCGAGCTGATTGCCGAAGGCCGCACCACCACGCCGATCGAACCCTTTTCCATCCAACGCTTTCTGCCACCCGCAGCTTGATGCACTTGATGCCCCAGGAGATCACCATGCTTGTGAAACACGCGAAAACACCGTTCACGTCCGTCATTGCTGCGGCTGCCGGTATGGCGCTGCTCGCCGCGGGCGCCGCCCACGCCGACACCAAGACGCTGTACATCGGCATGAACGGCGGCAACATGGAACGCACGTACACGCAGTTCGTATTCCCGCCGTTCGAGAAGGCCAATAACGTCAAGGTCGTCGTCGTGCCCGGCACCTCGACCGACATCCTCGCCAAGGCCCAGGCGACCAAAGGCAAGGCACAGATGCACGTGATGACGCTGGACGACGGCGTCATGTTCCGCGCCATCGGCATGGGACTGTGCGAAAAACTCAAGCCATCGGCCAATCTGTCGGCCGTGCCAGCCATTGCGCACCTCAAGGGTGACTACGCGGTCGGCTTGTCGATGGGCCTCACGGGCCTCGCCTACAGCACCAAGATCTTTGCCGACAAGGGCTGGACGCCGCCCACCTCGTGGGGCGACCTGGCTGACCCGAAATACAAGGGCAAGGTGGTCGTGCAATCCATGCCGGCTTCGTCGTTCGGGTTGGACGCCTTCCTGATGTTCAACCGCCTCAAGGGCGGCACGGAAAAGAACGTCGACCCAGCCTTCAAGGCATGGCCGACCACCATCGGCCCGAACGTGGTCGAGTACATCCCCAACTCGTCGAAGGTGGTGGAGATGATGCAGGCCGGCGATGCGGCGCTGTTCCCGTACACGCTCACGCAGGTCGAGCTGATGAAGTCCAAGGGCATCCCGATGGAATTCGTCGCACCTAAGGAAGGCGCCGTCGTTCTGTTGACAGCGCAGTGCGTGCTGGCCAACAACCCGGATGCCGATCTGGCGCAGAAGCTGGCCGACTACCTGATCAGCCCCGAGGCGCAGGCACTCGCCATGGAAAACGGCTCCTACAATCCAGTCAACCCCAAGGCGCCGCTCAAGGGCAAGGCGGCGGAAGAGCAAAACAAGATGAACACCATCCTGAAGACGGCCGTTGCGCCGGACTGGGACGTGATCAACGCCGAGCGCCCCGAGTGGAGCAAGCGCTGGAACCGCATCGTCGAGCGTTGAGTTGAACGCTGCCGCACCGCAACAGTTTTTCGATTGAACACGAGAGAAGAGCAAGGATTCACGCCATGTCAGATTCACGAACACGATTGCAGACCGTACTGAAGGCCCTCGGCCTGGACCTGAAGGCCTATGAAGGCACGGACTGGACGAGCCGCGCCCCGCGCGATGGCGCGGTCTTGGCGACCGTGAAATCGCATACCGCCGGCGAGGCCGAGGCCGCCATCCAGAGCGCGCATCAGGCGTATCTGGCGTGGCGCGTCGTGCCGGCACCCGTGCGCGGGGAGCTGGTGCGCCGCCTGGGCGAGGTGCTGCGCACGCACAAGGCGGCACTGGGTGAACTGGTGTCGCTGGAGGCGGGCAAGATCACCTCCGAGGGGCTGGGCGAAGTGCAGGAGATGATCGACATCTGCGACTTCGCTGTCGGTCTGTCGCGGCAACTGCATGGCCTGACCATCGCCAGCGAGCGCCCTGGGCACCGGATGATGGAAACGTGGCATCCGATGGGCGTGGTGGGCATCATTTCGGCGTTCAACTTTCCGGTGGCGGTGTGGTCGTGGAACGCCGCGCTCGCCCTGGTGTGCGGCAACGCCATCGTGTGGAAACCGTCGGAGAAAACGCCGCTCACCGCCATTGCTTGCCAGCACCTGATGCAGCAGGTTGTCGACGCGTTCAATGCGGAAAAGCCGGGCGCGATTCCTGCCGGACTGAGCCAACTGCTGATCGGCGGCCGCGACGTTGGCGAAGCGCTGGTGGCCAGCCATCTTGTGCCGGTCGTCAGCGCCACAGGCTCGACGCGCATGGGCCGTCAGGTGGGCGTGAAGGTGGCGGAGCGCTTCGGCCGCTCGATCCTGGAGCTGGGCGGCAACAACGCGATGATCGTCACGCCCTCGGCGGATCTGGAACTGGCGGCGCGCGCCATCACCTTTGCTGCCGTGGGCACGGCGGGCCAACGCTGTACGTCGCTGCGTCGCCTGATCGTGCACCGCTCGGTGGCCGACACGCTGCTCGCCCGTCTGGAAAAGATCTACCAAAGCATTGCCATTGGCGACCCGCTGGCCGATGGCACGCTGGTCGGCCCGTTGATCGACCAGGCTGCCTTCGACGGCATGCAACAGGCACTGGCGCAGGCACGCGCTGAAGGCGGCGAAGTATTGGGTGGCGAGCGCGTGCGCGAAGACCTCGGCGCCGACGCCTGGTACGTGCGCCCCGCCCTGGTCAAGATGCCGAAGCCGACGAAGGTGATGGAAAGCGAGACCTTCGCGCCCATCCTCTATGTCGTGACGTATGACGGCGACACCGAGCAGGCCATCGCTATCCAGAACGGCGTGCCGCAAGGCCTGTCGTCCGCCATCTTCACGGCAAACCTGAACGATGCGGAGCGCTTCATGTCGTCGGCGGGCAGCGACTGCGGCATTGCCAACGTCAACATCGGTACATCGGGCGCTGAGATCGGCGGCGCATTCGGCGGCGAGAAGGAAACCGGCGGCGGCCGGGAATCCGGCTCGGACGCGTGGAAGGGCTACATGCGCCGCGCCACCAACACCGTCAACTACAGCGGCGCGCTGCCGCTGGCACAGGGCGTTCGGTTCGACGTTTGATCGGCGCCTGAGCGACGTAATGATCAGGGCGGTGGCGCAGCATGCTCCGCCGCCCTGATGGTCAACGCGTGCTCAACGCGCCGCACCGCCCACATCGGTGATCGCGCTATAGACCAGCGTGCGCAGTTGCCGCCGCACAGGGTAGGCAGACGAAGGCAGCACCTGTGTCAGGAACAGGCCGATCAAATCCTCCTGCGGGTCCACCCAGAAGAAGGTGCCGGCCGCGCCGCCCCAGAAGAAATCGCCCGTGCTGCCGGGAATCAACGTGGCGGCCTGCGAGATCGTGGTCGCAAAGCCCAGCCCGAATCCCACGCCGTCATAAGCTGCCTCGCTGAACATCGAAGGCGACGACAGGCTCGACATGTCGCGCCCGCCCGGCAGATGGTTGGCCGTCATCAGCGCCAGCGTTTTCGGCCCCAGCAGGCGTACGCCATCCAACTCGCCGCCCTGCAGCAACATGCGTGAGAAGCGCAGGTAATCCGCCGCGGTGGAAACCAAACCACCGCCACCGGAAACGAAACTGGGTGGTTTCAGGTATGGGCTGGCGCGCGGATCGTCCTGCAAGACCGGCCCACGATCGGACACCGCCTTCGATCCCATCGCCCCCACGGCGTAGCATGCACAGAAGCGCGAGGCCTTCTCTTCCGGCACGTGAAACGCCGTATCGACCATGCCCAGCGGGTCGAAAATCCGCTCCTTCAGGAACGTCTCAAACGGGATGCCGCTGATCTTGCCGACCAGGTAGCCGAGCACATCGGTGGAAACGGAGTAGTTCCACGCCTCGCCCGGAGAGAACTCCAGCGGCACGCCGGCCAGCTTCTCGATCATCTCGTCGAGCGTGCCATCGGTGACGATATCGCCCAGCTTCAGCCGGCGGTACGCCGCGTCGACATTCGTGTTTTGGTGAAAGCCATAGGTCAGCCCGGAGGTGTGGCGCAGCAGGTCGACCATGCGCATGGGGCGTTTGACCGGGCGCGACTGGAAGCCCTCCATGAAGCCGCCGGCGTGCACGCCCAGGTTCGCCCATGCGGGGATGAACTTGCTGACCGGATCGTCCAGCGCAACCTTGCATTCCTCCACCAGCATCATGAACGCCACCGATGTGATGGGCTTGGTCATCGAGTAGATGCGGAAGATCGAATCCTCGGCCAGCGGCACCTGGCGCTCGCGGTCGGCCAGGCCCAGCACGGAGTTCAACGCCAGTTCGCCGCGCCGCCACACCTGGACGAGCGCGCCGGGTAGCTTGCCGGTGGCAATGTAGGCGTCATCGATGAAGCGCTCGACCCGTTCGAGCCGATCGCGGGACATCCCCTGCGTTTGTGTGCCTTGCCTGTCCATGCCTTCTCCTTGCATTGATGCCCGCGCCGGGCGCAGGCGTGCCAGACTCCGATCCGGTCTGCGCGGCATTCCGACGCGCGCAAACCGGCCCAGCGACACTGTACAGCGCTGATCCATTGCCCGCGACAATGCCCGGCCCGCGCCTATGCTTCAATGCGGTTCGACCGCAACCCCGTACCAACATGAAGCGCTTCGACGATCTTTACCTCTTCACGCGCGTAGTGGAAGCCGGCGGCTTTTCCGCTGCCGAGCGCGCCACGGGCATCCCCAAGTCACGTCTGAGCCGGCGCATTGCCGAGCTGGAGGCGCAGCTTGGCACGCGGCTGCTGCAGCGATCGAGCCATCGCGTATCGGTCACGCCCGTGGGCGAAGCGGTCTATCGGCACGCGCGCGACATGGCTGATGCGTCGGCGGCCATTGAAGCGCTGGCTGGCGCAGCACGCAGCGAACCG
Organism: Ralstonia mojiangensis; assembly: GCF_023955645.1. Lineage (NCBI taxonomy): Bacteria > Pseudomonadati > Pseudomonadota > Betaproteobacteria > Burkholderiales > Burkholderiaceae > Ralstonia > Ralstonia mojiangensis. Next base: position 514,345 of record NZ_JAMXHU010000004.1, read on the forward strand.
GCCGGCGTGCTGCGCGTCGGCACGTCGCCTTTGCTGGCGGAAACGCTGGTGGCCGGCTGGCTGGCCGAATTTGCCGATGCGCATCCAAAGCTGCGCATCGAGCTGGACTTGTCCAACACCTACGTCGACCTGATCGAGCAACGCATTGACGTGGCGATCCGCGCGGCCACGGGGCCACTGCCCTCGCGCGATGTGGTGGCGCGGCATCTGGTGGTCTCGCCTCGCGTGCTGGTGGCCAGCCCCGCATTGATTGCCCGTGTGGGTGAGCCCGACACGCCCGCCGCGCTGGAAGATTTCCCTTGCCTGGGGCAAGGCTCGCTCGCGCGCAGCCGCGATTGGATATTGCAGGATGCGCGCGGCCATCGGCTGGCGCTGCCGATCCGCCCGCGCTTTGCCAGCGACAACATCATCGCCCTGCGCGAAGCGGCCATTGCCGGCCTCGGCATCACCATCCTGCCGCAGCATTGCTGCCATGCGGCGCTTAACAGTGGCCACCTGCGCACGGTGCTGCCGGGCTGGACACCCGAGCCGGCCGACCTGCACGCACTCTATCCCTCGCGTGCAGGCGTGCCGCCTTCAGTGAAGGCGCTGGTGGCGTTCCTGCGCGAACGCTTTGCCGCCGAAGCCACCATGCAGCCGATGCCTTGACGCCGCGCGTTACTTCACCACGCGGCCAAGGAAGTCGAGCATGCGCGCACCAATTTCCGCATGGTGCGTCTCCAGCGCAAAGTGGCCGCTGTCGACAAAGTGAATCTCCGCATCGGGCAGGTCGCGCTTGAAGGCCTCCGCGCCGGGCGGAATGAAAATGGTGTCATTGCGTCCCCACACCGCCAGCAGCGGCGGGCGATGCGCGCGAAAGTACGCATGCAGCGCCGGATACAACGCCACGTTGCTCGCGTAATCCAGGAACAGATCCATCTGGATGTCGAGCTGGCCCGGACGGCTCAGGAAATATTGATCCAGCAGATAGCCATCCGGCGCCACGCGCGTCGGGTCCGGCACACCATCCAGGTATTGCCACTGCGTCATCTCATCTGACACGAGCGCATGCAGCGCGCGGCGATGGGCTTCGTCCGGGTTGTCCCAATAGGCCTTGACTGGCGCCCACGGCCCCTCGCCCAGGCCTTCCTCATAACCGTTGCCGTTCTGCGTGACGATGGCGCTGATCCGCTCCGGATGCGCCATCGCCAGACGCCAGCCCACCGGCGCGCCGTAGTCGAACACGTAGATGGCGTAACGCGACAGGCCGATCGCTTGCGTAAAGCCGTTGACCACGCGCGCCAGGTTGTCGAACGTGTAACGAAAGCCGCTCGGCACCTGCGTCAAGCCAAAGCCGGGAAAGTCCGGCGCCACCACGTGATAGCGCTCCGCCAACTGGGGGATCAGGTTGCGGAACATATGCGACGCGCTGGGAAAACCGTGCAGCAACAGCACGGTGGGCGCATCGGCTGGGCCAGCCTCCCGATAGAACACGCGCACACCTTCGACATCCACCGTGCGGTGGCGCACAGCGCTGGGGGCATACGCATCGACAACCAGATCAACGGTTCGGGCAGGGGCGTTCATGGCAAGGCTCCGGGATGGGTTTCGGGAAACAGCAGCGAAACCATCGTAACCCTTATAACCTATCTTTACAAGTTACATGAAATTTTCCCATCGTTCGCATACCGATTTGTGATGTCAAATAAAACGGGCACGCCGTCTGGCGTGCCCGCGCGGGAAACGATGCAGCCGAAAAACTCAGGTGAGCCGCTCGAGCGCCTGGGCGGCAATGCGCCGCGTGATGGCTTCGGCCGAGTCTTCCGTGGCCAACTGGCCGGCCTGGCCCGACCACAGGTTGATGAAATCACCTGAGCCGGTCGGCTCCGTCTTGGCGCGCAGCGGCGCCAATGCACCACCAGCCGTGGGGAAGGCCGGGGCAAACGCGCTCATCGGGCCAATCTCACGCATCAGTCGGTTGACGATGCCGCGTGCCGGGCGGCCGGTGAACAGGTTGGTGAGCGCGGTGTCGGCATCCGTTGCCTGCTTGAGCGCCGCGCGATGAATGGCCGATGTCTTGGCCTCCGGCGACAGCATATAGGCCGTACCGATCTGCACCGCCGACGCCCCCAGCACCAACGCCGCCACCACACCGCGCGCATCGCCAATGCCGCCCGCTGCGATGATCGGCACCTTCACCGCATCCGCCACTTGCGGCACCAGCGCGAACGTGCCGACCTGCGATTCGATCGTCTTGGCGAGGAACATGCCGCGATGGCCGCCGGCCTCGTTGCCCATGGCGATGATGGCGTCTACGCCGCGCGCTTCCAGCCAGCGCGCCTCTTCCACCGTGGTGGCAGCGGAGATGACCTTCGCCCCCGTAGCCTTTACGCGGGCCTGCAATTCCGGCGAGGGCAGGCCGAAATGGAAACTCACCACTTCCGGCTTCAATTCCTCCACCAGCGCGCAGGTCGCTTCGTCGAACGGCGCGCGGTTGACGGCTGGCGCTTGCGCGTTCAAGTCAATACCGAACTCGGCGTAATACGGTGCCAGGTGGGCACGCCATTTGGCATCGCGCTCGGGGTCAGGCTGCGGCGGCGTGTGGCAGAAGAAGTTCAGGTTGATGGGGCCGCGCACGGCCGCCCGGAACTGCTCGACCTGTTGGCGGATCTGCTCGACGCTCAGCATCGCGCACGGCAGCGAACCGAGGCCACCGCCCCGCGCCACGGCAATCGCCAGCTCCACGCCAGCCACGCCCGCCATCGGCCCCAGCACGATGGGCACTTCGATATTGAACAACTCCAGCACGCGTGCATCAGGCCATGCGCTCATGATCATCTCCGGCAAGGAACTTGGACGACACATGGTAATGCTGCGAGCTTTTCATCGGACTGACCTGTTGAAACGCGCATGCAATAAGTAACTGGAATAGCGCGTTAAATTGGTTACAATTCCATTACCGATTTTTCTTGCAGATCGCCATGTCCTCCCCCGCTTCCGCCACCGCCGATGCGCCCCTGTTGATTGCCGACGACCCGGTGCTGGACATGCTCAACACCGTGGCCAACGTCGACGGCCAGCCCCACGATTTCTGGCAAAACGACGCCGATGTCTCCGATTGGCTGGTGCGCGCTGGCTGGCTCGCGGAGCCTGTGGCAGGCCGCTATCCGTCCGGCGTGCTGCTGGCCGTGGCGCGGCACCTGCGCGAAGTGATTCGCGCCTTGGTGGAGGCGCGCAAGTCGGGCCGCGCAGCCAGCGCCGATGCGCTGAATGTGTTCCTGCGGCAGGCGCCAAGCCATCCCGTGTTGGTCTGGGAAAACGGCACCCCGCGTGTCGAACGCCTGCGCCCAACCGATTCCGTCGAGCAGTGTCTGGCGCCGCTGGCCGAAGCCGCCGCGCATCTGCTCGCAGAGGGCGATTTCCAGCTCGTGCGTGTGTGCGAACACCCCGAATGCACGCTGTGGTTTTACGACCGCACCAAGTCGCACAAGCGCCGCTGGTGCAGCATGGCTGTCTGCGGCAACCGGCACAAGGTGGCGGAATACCGCAAACGCCAGCAGGGCTGATCGCACTTCGCTCGTTCCAATGCTGGAACGCCGCGTCGCGGCCAGACTGGCTGCGCATCAGATGACTGGTTCGTAATCTGTTCTCCCGAAACATTCACCGCCTCAGGAGAACAGCATGTCTCAAACTCAATCCGCACCCACACAACGCCTCGCAGGTCGCACCGCTATCGTCACCGGGGGCTCGCGCGGCATTGGCGCTGCGGTGGCGCATCGACTGGCCGCCGACGGTGCGCGCGTAGCCGTGGTCTATCGCAGCAACGCCGCAGAAGCCGACGCCGTGGTCAACGCCGTCCGCAGCACCGGCGCGCAGGCCATTGCCGTGCAAGCCGACGTAAGCGACGCATCGTCCGTCGATGCAATGGTGAGCACCGTGCGCGAGGCCTTCGGTACCATCGACATCCTCGTCAACAACGCCGGCATTCTGGAAAACCAACCGGTCGGCAGCATCGACCTCGCATCGTTCGACGCGCAGTTCCGCACCAATGCTTTCTCGACGATTCTCGTGACGCAGGCGGTGCTGCCGCATGTGCCGGCTCGCGGCGGGCATATCGTGAACGTGTCTTCCAGTCTGGTGTACCGCCCTCGCGCAGGGCTGGCGGTATATGCGGCAAGCAAGGCCGCCGTCAGCGCCCTCACCCACGCGTTTGCCGTAGAACTGGGCCCGCGCAACATCACCGTCAACGCCGTGGCCCCCGCCCTCACGCGCACCGACATGACCGCCCCGATTCCCGATGAAGTGAAAGCGCGCATGCGCGAATCAACCCCGATGGGGCGCCTGGCTGAACCGGACGACATCGCCGATGCCATCGCGTTCCTGGCCTCCGACGACGCCCGCTGGATCACCGGCCGCACCTTGATGACCGACGGCGGCTTCATCTGAGAAAGTAACCACCCAAACGCGTGCAACGCCGCCAACTCCCGCACGCAGAGGGTGTGGCCGTACCCTGCCCTAGATGGCGCCTTGGATTTTTGTCGCGGGGAGGAAAAAGAGGGGAGGCTGTCTGAGCGCAGCGAGTTTGGCTCCTTCCCCTCCCCGTGACGAAAATCCAAGGGGAAGTCGCCATCTCGGGCGCGCCTTTCTTTGCTTACCTTTCTTTGGCAAGACAAAGAAAGTAAGTCGACCCCGCCAGGGGCCGAAACCCAACAAAAAACCAGCACCAACAAGCCGCGCCCGATGAAAAACACGAGCGCAGCGCCCAACAATTTACTCAGCCAACTGCTTCACAAGCCGATAAAGAAACTCCCGCCCGTCATACAACCGCGCAATCTCGATACGCTCATCCAGACCATGCGTGCGCAGATCAGCCGGCTCGGTAAACAGCCCCGACACGCCATACATCGGAATGCCCGCATTGCGCATGAACCGGCTGTCAGTCGCGCCCGTGCTCATCGCCGGAATCACCGGCACATTCCACATCTGCTGCGTCAGCGCCTCCACCGTCTTCACCAGGTCACCATTGAGCGGCGACGCGGGGCTTGCAAGCGGCTTGTTGACGTAGCGCACGCTGATCTTCTCGTTGCCTATCACCTGCTTCAACTGACGATCGATATCGGCCGGATCATCGTGCGGCAGGATGCGGCAATTGACGGTGGCCTTGGCCGATTGCGGCAGCGCGTTCTCGGCGTGGCCGGCGTTGACCATCGTGGCCACGCAGGTGGTGCGCAACTGCGCGTTGTAAAACGGAATGGCCGACAGCCGATCGATCGCAGCCTGGTCCGGCTTGCCGGTGCCGACCGAACGCATGTCGTCCGCCAGTTGCCCCGTGGCCAGCGGCGCGCTGCGAGCAAAGTAAGTCTGCGTCACGTCGGCCAGCTTGACGGGAAACTGATACGCCCCCAGCCGATCCAGCGCGGCTGACAACGCATAGATCGGGTTCGTCTTGGTCGGCACCGAGCTGTGTCCGCCCACGTCCCGCACTTCCAGCTCGTACGTCGTGTACATCTTCTCGGCCACCTGAATGCGGTGCAGCACCGGCTTGCCGTTGCGCAGCTCGCCGCCACCGCCTTCGTTGATACCGAACTCGGCCTTCACCAGCTCCGGCTTGTTGTTGACGATCCAGTACGCGCCGTTGGTCGGCACATCGCCGCGCTCCTCGTCGGTGGTCAATGCGAGGATGATGTCGCGCGATGGCTTGAAGCCTTCCTGCTTGAGCTGCCCCAGCACCGACACGAAGGCCGAGGCCATCGCCTTGTCGTCGATCGCGCCGCGCGCGGTGAAATAGCTGTCGATCTCTTGCAGCTTGAAGGGGTCGGTCTTCCAGTCTTCGCGCTTGGCTTCCACCACGTCAATGTGGGCGAGCAGCAGCATCGGCTTCTTGGTACCGGCGCCCTTGAAGCGCAGCACAAGGTTGCCCTTCTTCGGGAACGGCTCAAGCACCTGCATGTCGGCAGCGGCAAAACCTGCATCGCGCAGGCGCTTTTCCATCGCATGCGCGGCCTTGGTCGTGTCACCCACCGAATGCGTCGTGTTGATCTCGACCAGCTCTTTGTAGATGTCGTGGTAGCGCTGCTGCTCGGGCGTGAGCGTGGTGGGCGCGGGCTTGCTGGCGGGAATGCTCTGAGCGAACGCGCCGGCGCTGCATGCCAACACAGCTGCAGACACCAAGGCGCGAACGGGAACACGACGACACTGGAAACGCATGACACCTCCGGATAATCGTTATGTGAACCGGCTCATGGCGCGTGGCGAGTGGCTCGAGGGGCGGAGCAAGGCCATGAGCGGCTTCTGAGTGCACCGCATAAAACAAAGCGGGGCCGACCCGAAGGCCGACCCCGCAGTGTAGCGCCGCGGCAGCCATTTCGCTGCCAGGGCAACTCATCAGAAAGCGTGCTTTACATCGCCACGCGGAACACCGCCACAGCGCGGCGCAACTCGTCCGCCTGTTCTTCCAGCGCCTGCGCAGCGGCAGCGGCTTCTTCCACCAGTGCGGCGTTCTGCTGCGTCACGTCATCCATCTGCGTGACGGCTTCGTTGATCTGCTCGATGCCGGTGCTTTGCTCAGCCGAGCCCGCGCTGATCTCGCCCATGATGTCGGTCACGCGCTTCACGGCCACGACGATCTCTTCCATCGTCTTGCCGGCACGTGCCACCAGCGTCGAGCCGGATTCCACACGCGTGGCGGAATCTTCGATCAACGATTTGATCTCCTTGGCGGCAGCCGCGCTGCGCTGTGCCAGCGTGCGCACTTCACCGGCCACCACCGCAAAACCGCGGCCCTGTTCGCCTGCACGCGCGGCTTCCACCGCAGCGTTGAGCGCCAGGATGTTGGTCTGGAACGCAATGCCTTCGATCACGGCGATGATGTCGGTGATCTTGCGCGACGACTCGCTGATCTCGCCCATGGTGCTCACCACGTCCTGCACCACGGCACCGCCCTGCACGGCGATCTCGGAGGCGCTCACCGCCAGCGTGCTCGCCTGACGCGCGTTGTCGGCGTTCTGCTTCACGATGCTCGTCAGCTCTTCCATGCTGGATGCGGTTTCCTCCAGCGAGCTGGCCTGCTCTTCCGTGCGTTGCGACAGATTGGTGTTGCCCGCAGCGATCTGCTGCGTGGCGGACGCGATCGACTCGCTGCCGCGACGCACCGTCACCACGGTCTCCTTCAACTTGGCTTGCATCTGTTGCAGGCCTTCCATCAGCAGGCCCATCTCGTCACGCGAGTGGATGCGGACGTCGGTGGTCAGGTTGCCGCCGGAAATTTCGTGGAAGTGCACGAGCATCTCTGCGAGCGGGCGCGAGATGGCGCGCGACAGCACGAAATAGCAACCGGCGGCAAGCGCCAGCCCGATGGCGATCACGATGATGAACGTCCACACCAGCCCATTGAAGAAAGACTGTGCCCTTTCGTACGACGCAGTGGACACTTCCATCTGGATGGCATTGAGGCGATCGGACAACTCAGCGTACGCACGGAATTGCGCAGGCATTGTCTCCATCGCGACGCGGCGAGCGCTTTCACTGTCGCCGCGCTGGATAGCGGCAATGGCCTCGCCGATACCGCTCTTGACGATCTCACGCAGCTTCTTCGCTTCACCGGCCACCTTTTCTTCTTCTGGCGTGGAAAACGGCAAAGTCAGATAGCTTGCCCAAGCCTTGTCGCTGTTCTGGATCTGCAAATTGACACGCCCGATGGCGTCGGTGGCCTTGGCTGCGTCCGTTTGCACCACGGCACGGTCCAGTGCCGTACGCGCCTGCGCAAGCTTGGATTCCGCCTGCCCCAACGCGCGGGTGGAAGCAAGGTTATTGGAATAGGTTTCCTTGAGCGCGGCGTTGGAGCGCATGTTGCCAACCAAGCCCAGCACGCCGACACCCGCCAGGAACACAGCCAGAACAAACAGCACCAGCGCCAGCCGTGCCTTGATGGAGAGCGTCTTCATATCTGTCGCGCGAAGTTGGGGGAGCGTGAAGTGGTTCCTCTGAGGGAACTGAATTCAGCAAAACTAACGACAGATCCTCAACATTCTTTAACTACATTACGAGGGTTTTCCCGAAGAACAAGGCCCCGTGCGACTCTTGGCTCACACCTGCATGCGCACCATCAACGCGTTGTCCAGCGGCACGCCGCGCACCGTCACGGTCTGCCGCGCCACCACTTCAAACCCATTCCGGGCAAAGAAAGGCTCGGCGCTCAAGCTCACGTGGGCTTGCACGCGCGGCACATCGCACTGCGCTGCCAACCCTAGGAGGTGACTCATGAGCTGTTGCCCGACACCTCTTCGCGCGTGCACGGCCGATACGAAGAAGTGATCGATATAGCCATTCGCCTGCAAATCGGCATAGGCCACGGGCTGCCCGTTGCGTTCCGCCACGAAGGGCTGGATGCGGCGGATGCGCTCATTCCATTGTGCGACGTCGTAGTGGGTCGGGGCCCACGCTTCGCACTGCTGCGGCGTATATTGCGCGGCGGCCAGACCGTGCACGGCGGAATGGAAGACCGCATGCAGCAGGGGCTCGTCACCGGGTCTGAAGGCGCGGATGACAACAGGCGATTGTTCAAGCGGTGCGTTCATGATCATTGCCCCGCGTGCGGCAGGTCCATCGATGCGAGCACGTCCTTGATGTGCTGCGCCGCCTGCTGGGCATTCTGCGCAGCGGGCACCGGCGGCTGCTGATCGGTCGACAGGTTGCGCACGTGGTCGTCAATGCTGACACCGGTGCCCAGCGGCGCAAGCATCGCCGCCGATTCGTGCATGGCCCACTGGAAGTCATTGAGCGGCGCGTTACGGGCGGCCTGCAAACCGGCCGGGTTCGCTGCCATGGCGCGGGCGGCGACTGGGTCGCGGTTGTCATCTGGCGCACTCAATTCCAAGACCTGCCCTAGGTCGGGTGCGCTGGCATCGCGCGCAGTGAGCGGCGTCCGGATGTTGTAGCGCATGCGCAGCGTCTTGATGATGGCGGTGTGATCGTACGGCTGCGCCACGGTCGAGCGGAAGATCGTGCCCTTGGGAATCCATGGCGACACCACCACCGCCGGCACGCGCACGCCCAACCGATCGAATGCGAAGAGCTGCCCCGGCTGCGGCGGGCTAGGCGGCACCACGGCAGGCGGCGGCACATGGTCGAAACAGCCACCGTGCTCGTCGAAGGTGATGATGAGCATGGTCTGGTGCCACTGCGGCGAACTGCGCAGCGCGTTGTACACCTGCGCGACAAGCGCGTCGCCGTAGCCGACGTCATGCGGCGGGTGCATATCGTTGGGCCAGTCGAGATCGGCAAAGTAGCGGGGCTCGATAAAGCTGTACGAGGGCAACTTGCCGCTGGATGCATCGTCGAGAAAATCGTCGAACAGGTGGAAGTGGTCCAGATGCAACCACAGCCGCGTGAGCGTGAGCGACTGCGCGAAGTCGTGGTAATAGACGGCCCAGTCGTTGGGCGCCACGCCGTCGAGCACATTGAACAGCGTCGGCATCAAGTACGGGAAGTGCACCGGCGAGTTGTTCGGATAACCGTGCGCGGTGCCGGTGTGCACGAAAAACCGGTTGGGCCACGTCTGGCACGGCGCCGAGGCAAACCACGCATCGCACACGGCGTAATTGCGCGCCAGCGTGCTGAGCGCGGGCACCTGGTCCGCCGTGAAGAAATGCATGATGTCGCGCGGGTCGCCACCGTTCTTGGCGTAGTTGGTGGTGAAGCCCTGCATGGTGGGCGTCTGCCCTAGCGGCATCTGCTGGCCGAAGAGCTGCTGGTTGATGTCGGTAAAGAGTTCGCCCGGGTCGGGATTGGGCAGCGTCATCACGTTGGCCGGCGCGGGCGTCGTCCACACGCGGATGGGCTGGCCGCCACCGTCGGGGTTGGTTTCTTCGCCCGACAGGCCGTCGAACTCCGCGCTCTTTGAATACAGCGTGCCGAACAGGTTGTCGAACGACCGGTTCTCCAACATCAGCACGACCACGTGCTCGATTACATCCAGGCCTGCCATGGTGGCCCCCTCGTCTCGTTTTCGTTGCTTCGTTTTGCGGCCCGCGCGGGGCGGCGCCCTGCGGGTCACTATAGGAAGAAACGAGGGGGATTGGCGTTGCGCGCGTCTACGGACGTACCGCCGGCAGCACACGCCACGCAATCAGCGCGCTGCCCGCCGCCATCAGCCACACCACGGGCCATGACGACCACGCCAGCACCTGCGGCAGGCATAGCGATGTGAGCCCGAGGGCCGCAAACGCGCCCGTGTTGCCGAGGCCCAGCGCCGTGCCCGCACGCTGCGCGCCGGCCAAGGTGGCCAGTTCGGTATAGCCCACGCCATGCCACGCCGATACGCAAATACCGCCCGCCACCACGGCCGCCACCAGCGCGACGCGCATAACCGACAGATCGATCGACAGCGCCGACGTCATCCACGCCACCCCGGCCAGCACCGCAAACAGCGCGACGCTCAACCGCGCGCAGGTCAGCAGATAGGCGCGGCGATTGCCGTGACGGTCGGTCCAGCGGCCGCTCCACACGCGCATGACGGCCGCCCCGCCCTGCACCGCTGCCATGGTCAGACTGAGCGTGAGCACATTGGCGTGCGCAAAGTCGCGCAGGAACACCGTGGCAAAAGCGACGACCGCGCCTTGCGGCACACACAGCAGCCCAATGGCCAAGGCCATGCGCAACAGCGTCGGATCGCGCAACGGGCCCGTACCGCCAGGCGCCGCAGTGTGTGCAACCGCATTTGCCGTGTCCGGTGCGTCATGCACCCACAGCCACGTCAGCGCCGCAGTCAACGCACACGCCGCCGCCAGCACGCCATACACAGCGGCAAACCCGGCGTGCGCGGCCAGGCTCGGCAGCACCAGCGCGCCAATGCCGCCGCCCAGCGGTACGGCGGTCTGGCGGATGCTCATGGCCAATCCGCGCTCGCCTTCGCGAAACCAGCCCATGACAGCGCGCCCGCTTGATCCGTTCACGCTGCCGCCCAGCAGGCCGACGCTCAGCATGCCGCCCACCAGCCACGCAAGCGGCGGCACGAGGCCATGCAGCGGCGCCACACAACATGCCATCACGAACAGCGCCAGCGCCGTCAGCCCAAGCCCCGTCAGCAGCACCGCGCGGTCGCCCCAGCGGTCGGTCAGCAAGCCCCACGGCAATTCGCTGATGGCGATGCCCAGCCCCAGCGCACCCAGTGCCACGCCCAGTTCGGCATTGCCCAGGTGATACGCCGAGCGAATGAACACGGCAGTCGTCGGGATGCCTGAGAACGCTGCCGAAAAGCTCGCGTTGGCCGCCACACCCACGCCCAGCACCTTCCAGCGGTGATGGCGCGACATGGGCGTCGAAGTGGCCGGTAAGCACATCGCGGTTGTCATGATCGTTTCTCCAGAAATGCGTTTGACAGCAGCAGTCTGGCGGAGCAACATCAGGCCTAAATGACGTTAATCCCTCATTTCAAGACATCATGCGCAGAATCGGCTTTTTGGTGTTTCCGGGCTGCAGCCTGCTCGATTTCACTGGCCCGCTGACGGCCTTTGACGTGGCGAACCGGCTCGCGCCGCAGCCGGCATATCGCATCGACGTGCTGTCCGAAAGCGGCACGCTGGTGCAGAGCGCGCCCGGCCTCGTCATGCAGACGCAGGGCCTGGACGATCCGGCCTTCGATACGTTGATCATCTCGGGCGGCAACGGCCCGCGCGAAGACGCGTTTTCGCCGCGGCTGATCACCTTCGTACGGGAAGCGGCCGAGCATTCGCGACGCATGACGAGCGTGTGTTCCGGCGCCTTTGCGCTGGCGGCGGCGGGCCTGCTCGATGGGCGCCGCGCAACGACGCATTGGCGCATGGCGGCACTGTTGCAGCGGCGCTATCCGCGCGTGCAGGTGCAGAGCGACCACATCTTCATCCACGACGGGCCGGTGTGGACGTCGGCCGGCATCTCGTCGGGCATCGACCTGGCGCTGGCGCTCATTGAGGAAGACCTGGGCGTCGACGTATCGCGCGCCGTGGCCCGCGAGCTGGTGGTCTACCACCGGCGGCCCGGCGGGCAATCGCAGTTCTCGACCTTGCTGGAGCTGGACCCGGCATCGAGCCGCATTGCACGTGCGCTGGGCTATGCGCGCGAGCACCTGCATGAAGCGCTGGACGTCGACCGCCTGGCCGAAGTCGCCCACCTGAGCCGCCGGCAGTTCGACCGCGCCTTTGTGGCAGAGACTGGCCAGACGCCGGCCAAGGCCATCGAAAAGCTCCGTGCAGAAATCGCCCGGCCGCGCGTGGAAGCCGGTGATGAATCGCTGGAACAGGTCGCGCGCGCCGTGGGCTTTGCCGATCCGGAACGCATGCGGCGCGCGTTCATCCGCGTGTTCGGGCAGCCGCCGCAATCGGTGCGGCGCTCCGGGCGGACAGGACGATCAGGGCACACACGCCTGGTGGCCTAACACACCGTGCCAATGCATCCGCTACCCTGGTGCACCTGAAATCCGTAGCCTCGAATTCGCACCGATGTCCGACAATCAAGACTTGCCCCTGCTCTACAGCTATCGCCGCTGCCCCTACGCCATGCGTGCGCGCCTGGCGATGCTGCAGGCCCATCGACGCTTCCAGACGTTTGAGATCGTCATGCGCGACAAGCCTGCCGAACTCTTGGCGCTGTCCCCGAAAGGCACCGTTCCTGTCTTGCATCTGACGGACGGCGGCGTGCTGGAAGAGAGCCTTGACATCATGTGCTGGGCTTTCGAGGCACGCGACCCCGAAGGCTGGTGGAGCCGCGCGCAATCCGACGACAACCTCGCACTGCTACGCACCAACGACGGGGAGTTCAAACGCCAGCTCGATCGCTACAAATATCCCGATCGCTATCCCCAAGAGACCGCGCCGCGCGAGACAGCCCGTGCGCGGGCAACGGAAACCCTGCTGATACCGCTGGAATCACGCTTGCTGGATCAACGCTATCTTGGCGGCTCGACACCGTGCGCGACCGATCTGGCGATCTTCCCGTTCGTGCGGCAGTTTGCAGCGGTGGAGCCGGACTGGTTTGCCGGTCAGCCTTGGCCGGCGGTGCAGGCCTGGCTTGCCGAGTGGCTCAGCAGCCGCCTGTTCGAGGTCTGCATGACAAAGCAGCCCGTACAGGCCGTTGCCGTGTTTCCCGAGTATCAGCATCCGAATTGATCAATTGATCGACTGATCCATCGATGGAGGCGTGTGTGCAATGAACGAACCGCAAACTGCATCCCCCGACAGCACTGCAGCGCGCGTCGCGTTGTGGCGCGCTTTGCATGTGCACAGCGATGCACCGCCGCATGTGCTGGAAGACGAGGTAGGCCTGAAGTTGCTGGCCCCGGAACCCGGCTGGCAACAACGCGGCGACATGGATCCGCAGTTCACACGTCCGTTTCGCGCGTCCATTGTGGCGCGCGCACGCTTTATCGAAGACCTCGTCATCGAACAAGCGGGCCGCGGTTTGAGCCAGTACGTGATTCTCGGGGCGGGGCTGGACAGCTTTGCACAACGCCGGCCCGATGTGGCATCGCGCATGACGGTGTTTGAGGTCGATCAGCCAGGCCCGCAGGCTTGGAAGCGGCAGCGCCTGGAAGCGCTGGGCTTTGGCGTTCCGCATTGGCTGCGCTTCGTTCCGGTGGATTTTGAGGCGCGCGAATCCTGGCAGGATGCGCTGGTCGCGGCCGGGTTTGATAAGGGCAGGCCGGCCATTGTGGTGTCCACGGGCGTGAGCATGTATCTGTCGAAGGCAGCGAATGCGGCCACGCTGCGGCAGGTGGCGTCGCTTGCACCGGGCTCGATGCTCGCGATGACGTTCCTGCTGCCGTTGGAGACGGCAGACCCGGACGTCCGGCCTGGCCTTGAGATGGCGGAAAAAGGTGCACGCGCGAGCGGCACGCCGTTCATCAGCTTTTTCACGCCGCCCGAAATACTCGCGCTGGCCAGCGAAAACGGCTTTCGCGATGCCCAGCACATTTCTGCAGACACGTTGACGGAGCGCTATTTCTCTGGCCGCACCGACGGCTTGCGCCCGCCGCGCAATGCCGAAGAGCTGCTCGTGGCGACGGTCTAGCCGCGCGGCGCGTCTACCGCTCGCGCAGCGGCCCGGGCAGCGCCTTCAGGCCGATCCACAGCACCCCGATGACGACGTTGACAGGCACGCTCAACGCGCTGGGCACATAGAACAGCACCGACAGGCCCGGGGTTTTGAGCCCCAGTTCCAGCACGCCGCCCAGTGCGTAGAAAAGCAATCCGCACCAGAGCCAGCGCCGCATATAGGCCAGCAGCCAGTGCGCATGCGCCTGGTTGAAGCGCCACGCGGCGGAGCGCTCGAACAGGTTGCCGCGGCTGGCGTCTTTGAACAGCCAGCCGAAGAAGAAATAGCGGTACAGCAGCGTGCGAAAGGCGAGCTCTTGCATGATGGCTCCCTCGGCCAAACCAGCTTCAGGCAAGCAAGTTTGGCTCCAAAATCGCACGGGCGCCATGCCCTCCAGCGCCGGGTTGATCATGAAGCACCCGGCCGAGCCGCCCCTCTTTCAGCTCGCCAGCTTCTTGAAGGTCTCCAGCACTGCGTCGCCTTTGAACGGCTTGACGATCCAGCCCTTCACGCCGGCAGCCTTGCCGCGGTCTTTCATGGCAGGGCTGCTTTCGGTGGTGAGCATGATGACGTTGACCGTCTTGTTGCCCAGCTCACCGCGCACCTTCTCGACCATGGTCAGGCCGTCCATGTTGGGCATGTTCACATCACTGATGACGAGTCTGACGCCGGGGTTGGCCTTGATCTTCGCCAGGCCGTCTTTGCCGTCCACGGCGGTGTCCACCGCCAGACCGTGCTTCTTCAGAAAGCCGGCCACCTCATCGCGGACGGTGCTCGAATCGTCGACAACCAGAATCTTGCTCATGACGCTTTCCTCGTTCTCAATCTTTCCAATCAAAACAATTCCAACTCGCCGCCGGACTCCACTTCGTCGCTCACATCGGCCACGAAATCCAGCGGGGCATGGGCACACACGCACACGGTAGCGTCCACACGCACCGTGTCGTTGATGGTGACCGCGTAGGCGGCCACGTAACCGGGCCTGAGCACGTCCAGATACGGCAGGCAGCGTGCGCTCACCACATAAGGCGTGGACATGCCAAGGTCGGGAAACACCTGCAGCAGCTCCTGGTTCAGCGCGCCGCAGCACAAGTTGCCGATTTCCAGACGCGCTTCTTCAAAAGAACGCCCCGAGCCTTCACCAGTGAAGTAGGCGCGCGTGGCGTCGGAGTCATCAAAGCGCAGCACCAGCAAGAGGCGGAATGCGATGGACGAAATGGTGAGGATCAGGGCGTCCTCGCCATTCAGGGTGCCACCCTCGGCCGCGGTGCCGATATGGCAGGTGTCTTCCGGCTGCCGCGTGAGCCGCGTACGTGCGGCCTTGCGGAAGATGCGATCGAAACTCTCTTGTGCGTTGCTGCGGATCACGTCGGGCCTGCCTAGTGAAGCTGGTGTTGAAACTGGCTGGCCAGCGCCTCGACGCTCGACAGCGACGCGGTGATCATCTTGCCGCCCGCCTGGATGTCCTGGAACGTGGCAGTGGTGGTCAGATCGTTCAAATGCAGGCTGTTGCGATAGCTCTTCGACAGTTCTTCCGAACGCGCGGCGAGCGCACGCACCTCGCTGGCCACCACGGCAAAACCCCGGCCCGCCGTGCCCGCACGCGCCGCCTCGATGGATGCATTGAGTGAGACGATCACCACATGCCGCACGATGGATTGCAGTTCCTGGTTCTTCGCGTGCATATCGTGGTTCTGCTCCATGAGCGAGATCATCTGCTCGTGCCAGCGCTCGAACGTCAACGCCAGGCCGCGCAGGCGCGCCGCTTCTTCGGCAATCTGCCCGGCGCGGCTCGCCCACTGTTCCTTCGCGGCTGTGGCCGACTGCAACTCGGTACGCAGTTGCTCGATGACTTCCAGTTGATCGGCAGCAGCGTCACGCATCTGGGCAACGGTGGTTTCCAGTGCGGCAACCTCACGCATGCCCGTTTCCACCCGTGTGGCTTGCCTGTCCAGGTCGGCCGACAGATCGGCAATGCGGCGATCGGCCTCGCCCACGGTGCGCGCCATCGCATTCACTTTCCGCTGCCGGATCAGCCACACCAGTACGCCAGCGACCAAGCCGCCAGTCATCACGGCCAAAACAATCGACCCCATCACGATGCTTCCTTATCCAGATCCGTACGTACGGCGGGTGGTGCGCACAGCGCAGCGTTCACGCTGTCGACCGCAAACCGTTCAGGCAGGCACACCACCGTCTGGAACTGGCGGAACGCCGCGCCCTTGTGATCGTCGGTGAAGCGCAGCTCGATGCGGCCGTGCTCGCGCTTGAGGAACTCCAGCACAGCGTCCATGCCGACGCCGCGTCCGGACACTTCTGTCACCTTGTCCGCGGTCGAAAAGCCCGGGCGGAAGATGCACTGCGCGATGTCTTCGTCGGTCGCCTGTTGGTCTGCGCCGATGCAGCCGCGCTCCATGGCGATACTGCGGATGCGGTCGAGCGCCAGGCCGCGGCCGTCGTCGCACAGCGTGATCTGCAGCATGCCCTGGTCAACGCCCACTTCGATGTCGATCGTGCCGGCAGCCGGCTTGCCGTGGGCGAGACGCTCTTCGGCCGGTTCAATGCCGTGGTCGATCGAGTTGCGTAGCAGGTGCATGAACACGTTCTGCAGGATGCCGCGCGCTTCGGTGCTCACGCGGTAGCCGTTGTCATCAATGCGCACGGCAACAGGCTCCTTGCCCAGCTCCTGCGCCAGCGACGGCAGCGATTGCAACGCGCCGGACAACAGCGCGTCCACCGTCTCGCTGCCCAGCAGGCGCAGCAGTGGATAGACCGAATCGCGCATCGCAACAAGTTCGTGCGGGCTGCCTGGGTTGGCCGCTTCCAGCAGACGCAGGCTTTCCTGAATGCGGGCCATCACATCGGGGGCGGCCTGCACGGCATTTCCCGGTGCCGCATCGCCCTTGCGACCCAGCTTCACCTCGTTGATGCGGGCGTAGTTTTCGATGGCCTCGCGCACACGCGTCAGCTCTTCCATCAGCCAGTCCTGATCCCAGGTGTGCTCGGTGTCAGGTTCGCGCAGCGCGTGGTAGGTCTGCTCGGTCTCGTGCACCACGTTGGTCAGATGCTGCAGGTTGTACGTGCGCGCATTGCCCTTGATGGTGTGCATGTTGCGGAACAGCGCCGCAATGGCCGCGCTGTCCGCCTGCGAATACTGGCGGATGATCCGTTCGTTCTCGTGCACGAAGGTCGTGGAGCTGTCGATGAAGTGCTGGAACTTCTCCTGGCTCACCGCCAGGATCTCGCCAATCATCTCCAGGTTGCGGCGCTGCTCGCTGGCCTCGGCGGCCAGCTTGCGCAGTTCGGTCACGTCGCGCACGCACAGCATCAGGCGCAGGATCGTGTCGCTCTCGTCGGTAATGGCCGACCACGACAGATCGAGCGTCTTCGTGCGTCCATCCGGCATGCGCTTTTCCACCTCGCTCGCAAGCAGATGCTGGTTGAACGCGAAGTTGATGATGTCCTGCCCCAGGCACGCATCGACCGCCGCTTCCACCTGCGACAGCGTATCGGCGCCAAGGCTGGTATCGGCAAAGATCAGCTCCATCAGCTTGCGGCCGGCAATCTCCTGCGTCTCGAAAATCGATTCAAGGTAGATCGAATATTCCTCGTGCACCACGCCGCCATCGACCACGGTCAGGATGCCCTGCTGCATGTTCTGCAGCATCGCCTGGATGTCGGCCGTTTTCTGCTTGAGAAGCGCGGCGTTCTCCTGGATCTTCTCGATCATCTGGTTGAACGCAACAACCGAATGACCGATTTCGTCCATGCGGCCCACCGGCACACGGCGCGTGAAGTCCTGGCTTGTGGCGATCTCGCTCATCTCGGCCTGCATGCGCGTGAGCGGGCGGGTGATCTGGCGGTACAGCAGCATGCCGATGGCGGTCAGCAGCACGATGGCCACGCCGCTCACCACGCCGATGGTGGTGGCGGTGCTCGCAAGCTTGCCGTTCAGGCCGGCAATGGCTTCGTCTTTCTCACGGTTTTTCTCGATGCGCAGCGTCTCGACAATCTTTTCCAGCACGTCGCGGTAACTGGCCACGTTGGCAAACAGGAAGGCCTGTGCCAGTTCATCCTTGCCCGCGAGCTTCATGTCGGTGGTTTGCTGGATGGCCTCGACGTAGCTGTCGACGCTTTCCTTGGCCTGCGCAACCAGCCCTTCCTGCGCGTGGCTGTTGGCGCGCTTGGCCTGCACGTCCAATGCTGCCCGCAGTGCCGCTTCCTTGGTTTTCAGGTCGTCCGAGGCCTGCGCGACGATGTTGCCGTCCGGGGCATACACCAGCGCCATCGTCGCAAGTTGCACGTCCTTGACGAGCGATACAAGGTCGGCCGATGCCAGCGCGCTCGGCACCACGCCCTCCGTCACCTGGCGGACCTCTGCCGCGCTGCCGCGGGTCTGGTAAACCGCGTATCCGCCGATAGCCGCCAGCGCGGCAAACATCAGCACCACCAGCAATGTAATGCGATGACGAATGGTCATTTGAAATTCTCTCGATTCAGTCACCCCCTGAAAGAAGGGATGCCTCAATATGTTTTCCTGAACATCGGAGGCGCAATTATTGAAGTCGAAAGATGACCAATCGATGACCGCCACATCGACCATCCGGGCATTGCGGTATTGAATTTCCGTGCGCAGGTATTGCGCCGCATACCCGCGCGGCACTTGGATTCCCCGCGAAATCGTTTGACATCCCCACTCAAGTAGGGGAATTGCACGAAATCGCTAAAGTTATTTTTCTCGTCGCCGTTAACTCAGCGCCGTTTTATTTCCTCTTTTATTTCTCGCCTTATTTTTCGCGCTGATTCCAAAAGCAGAAAAAGGTGTTTCTCAGTTTCCCGGCGCGCAACCTGATGGCGCATCTCGCCCACCGTTGCCAAGTGGCTACCGGCCCATGTTCCTGCCAGAATGTTCTGCTTGGGCCCACCACGGAGGCAGACACATGAAGAAGAGCACGCAGGACACCGCCGCACCCGCATCCGAGCTGATCGACGCACGCATTGCAGAGCTGAACGACTGGCGCGGCGAGATGCTCGCCCGCCTGCGCGCCGTCATCCGCGCGGCCGACCCCGACGTTGTAGAGGAATGGAAATGGAGCGTGCCCGTGTGGTCTCACCATGGCTTGATCTGCACCGGCGAAGCCTACAAGCAGACGGTGAAGATGACGTTTGCCAAGGGCGCCTCCGTGCCTGACCCTTCCGGCCTGTTCAATTCCAGCCTGGACGGCAACACCCGTCGCGCCATCGACTTCCGCGAGGGCGACAAGGTGAACGAGAAAGCGTTGAAAGCGCTCATCCAGGCGGCCATTGCCGTGAACAAGGCCGGAACCAAACGCTGAAGAACGCGTAAGCTCGCGCGGGTCGGGCCGGAGCCGTTAACATACGGCCCGCCTGATCAACCAACGGAGCAACCGCAGTGATTCAACCGACCAGCGTATTCAAGGACAACCTCGCCCAACTGCCCACCATTGACGGCATCGAACGCATCGACTTGGTCGATGGCCAGGGCGCCGTGGTGGCCGACATCGAAAACAAGCCCGGCAAGCAAGGTTCGGTGGCGGTGTATCACTACCTGCAGCAGACGTTCGGCCAACTCGACGCCAAAGCTGCCGAGCACGGCCTGGCCGTGTTTGCCGAGCACACCATCGACGCACGCAACCGCCCCGGCGCCCACCCGAATGTGGACCGCCTGCTGGCCATCGCGGCGGGTGAGCCGGCCCTGCGCATCAACGTCGTCAAGGCTGGATGACGCATCGCTAATGCACGCCGCAAGTAGCGAGTGAACCACCTATTCTCTCGCTGCACTGCACACAGCGGCATCTGAAAAGCTGTGCGCCGCGCACGCTGATTGCCAGTCATGGGCACGCGGCGTAGCATGAGGCAGCCCTTCTTCGGGAGCCGCCTCATGCCTGACCAGCACGAAGACAAGGTCCGCCAGCACATGGCGGATGCAGTGGCCCTGGCGCGCGAACGTGCGCCCGATATTGCCGACCTGTTCGAACCGTTCCTGCGGCATTACTACGGTCTGGCAGACCCCGAAGACGTGATCTCGCGCAGCGTTGCCGACCTTTACGGCGCGGCGATGGCGCACTGGCAGCTCGGTCAGAAATTCGTGTCCGGGCAACCCCGCGTACGGGTCTACAACCCAAGCCTCGAACAGCACGGCTGGTACTGCGGTCACACGGTCGTTGAAATCGTCAACGACGACATGCCGTTCCTGTTCGACTCCGTGACCATGGAGATCAACCGGCAGGGGCTAGCACTGCATTCCGCCTTCCACCCGGTCTACCGCGTACAGCGCGATGCCGCAGGCATGCGCGTGGCGGTATCGGCCGGCGGCGGCGTACAGCGTCCGGCGGCCCTTGCGGGCGACATGCCCGATACACCCGCCGACGCGGATACGGAAACCCACGGCGCTGCCCGCTTCGAGTCGACCATCCACATCGAGGTCGATCGTTTTTCCGAGCCCGAACGCCTGCAGGCGCTGCACGACGGCCTGATGCGTGTGCTGGGCGACGTGCGTGCCACCGTGGAAGACTGGAAGCCCATGCAGGCCGCCGCCCACGCCGCCATCGAGGCGCTGGCTGTTCGTGCCGCCCAGCCGTCCGCCGGTGACGTGGAACGCGCCGAGATTGCCGAAACACAGGCCTTCCTCAGCTGGATGCTCGAGCGGCATTTCACCTTCCTTGGCTATCGTGATTACGAACTGATCACGCAAGACGACGGCCATTACCTGCGCGGAATACCCGGCACCGGCCTGGGCGTGCTGCGTGAAGCGCTGCGCGACACCTCCACGCCGGACACGACGCGCCTGGCACCGGGCGCGGCCAAGTTCATCGACGCCCCCGAGCCCATCTTCCTCACCAAGGCCAATTCGCGCGCCACCGTGCACCGCCCCGGGTATCTCGACTACGTCGGCATCAAGCTGTTTGACGCCGAGGGCCGCGTCTGTGGGCAGCGGCGCTTCCTGGGGATGTACACGTCGAACGTCTACATGGTGCCCGCTGAGGACATTCCGCTGGTGCGCCGCAAGGTGGCCGACGTCATCCGACGCACGGGCTTCCTTCCCGACGGGCATCTGGCCAAGACGCTCGTCACGATCCTGGAGCAATACCCGCGCGACGAGTTGTTCCAGATGGACGGGGAAGCGCTGCACGACATCGCGCTCGGCATCCTGCGGTTGCAAGAGCGCCAGCGCACGCGCCTGTTCGTGCGCCGTGATCCGTTTGACCGCTTCGTGTCGTGCCTCGTGTTCGTACCGCGCGAGAAGTTCAATACTGATCTGCGCGTGCGTATCCAGGGCCTGCTGCAGGCTGCGTATAACGGCACCGCTGTGGAGTTCACGCCATTGCTGTCGGAATCGATGCTGGCGCGCATCCACATCACCGTGCGCACGCAGCCGGGCAACGTGCCTGAGGTGGACGTTGCCGAACTCGAAGACCGCATCGTGCAGGCCGCCCGGCGCTGGCAGGACGACCTGGCCGACGCGCTGCTCGAACGCGGCGGCGAAGAGCGCGGCAACCGCCTGCTGCGCCGCTATGCCGGCGCGTTTCCCGCCGGCTTCCGCGAGGACTACGCCGCGCGCCTTGCCGTGCGTGACATTGAACTGATGGAGCCGCTGATTGGCGCCGACGCCACTGGCAACGTGCTCAGCATGCAGCTTTATCGGCCGCTCGAAGCGCCGCCTGGTGCGCTGCGCTTCAAGATCTACCGCGCCGGCCAGCCGACTTCGCTGTCGCACAGCCTGCCGATGCTTGAACACCTGGGCGTGCGCGTCAACGAAGAGCGACCGTACTGCATCGAGCCCGCCGATGCCGCCCCCATCTGGATGCACGACTTCGGCATGGAGACCATCGACGGCAGCGAAGTCGATCTCGACGAAGCCCGCGCACGCTTTGAAGACGCCTTCGCGCGCATCTGGAGCGGCGAGCTGGAGAACGACGATCTCAACCGACTCGTGCTGCAGGCCGGCCTGACCTGGCGCGAGGTGCGCATCCTACGTGCGTATGCGCGCTACATCCGCCAGATCGGTTCGACCTTCAGCAACGCGTATATGGAGAGCGCGCTGAACGGCAATCCGTCGATTGCGCGGGCGCTGGTGCGGCTGTTCCTGGTGCGCTTCGACCCCGCGCTGGCCGAGGCCGAGCGCTCGCGTGCAAGCGACACACTGCGCAAGCAGATCGACGAGGCACTCGAAGACGTACCCAACCTGGATGAAGACCGCATCCTGCGGCAGTTCCTGGGCGTGGTGGAAGCCACGTTGCGCACGAACTATTTCCAGAGCCTGCCGGACGCCGGACAGGGGCAGCCCAAGCCCTATCTGTCGTTCAAGTTCGACCCGTCGCGCGTGCCGGGCCTGCCCGACCCCAAGCCGATGTTCGAGATCTGGGTGTACTCGCCGCGCGTGGAAGGCGTGCACCTGCGCGGCGGCAAGGTCGCGCGCGGCGGCCTGCGCTGGTCTGACCGGCGCGAGGATTTCCGCACCGAGGTGCTGGGGCTGGTCAAGGCGCAGATGGTCAAGAACACCGTCATCGTGCCGGTGGGCTCCAAGGGCGGCTTTGTCGTCAAGCAGCCGCCACCGGCCAGCGACCGCGATGCGTATCTGGCCGAGGGCGTCGCGTGCTACCAGACCTTCCTGCGCGGGCTGCTCGACCTGACCGACAACTACGTCGATGGCCGCGTCGTGCCGCCGCGCGATGTCGTGCGGTACGACGAAGACGATCCCTATCTGGTCGTTGCCGCCGACAAGGGCACGGCCACGTTCTCCGACTACGCCAACGCCATCTCGGCCGAATACGGCTTCTGGCTCGGCGATGCCTTTGCTTCCGGTGGCTCGGTGGGCTACGACCACAAGAAGATGGCCATCACCGCGCGTGGCGCATGGGAATCGGTTAAGCGGCACTTCAGCGAGATGGGCGTCGATACACAGACGCAGGACTTCACCGTCGTGGGGGTGGGCGACATGTCGGGCGACGTGTTCGGCAACGGCATGCTGCTCTCGCGCCATATCCGCCTGCTGGCGGCGTTCGACCACCGCCACATCTTTCTCGACCCGTCGCCCGATGCAGCCACGAGCTTTGCCGAGCGTGAGCGCCTGTTCAACCTGCCGCGTTCAAGCTGGGCCGATTACGACCGGGCGCTGATCAGCCCGGGTGGCGGCATCTTCCCGCGCACGGTCAAGTCGATCGCGCTCACGCCGGAGGTGCGCGCCATGCTGGATGTGACGGCCACCGAGATGGCGCCGAACGACCTGCTGCACGCCATCCTCAAGGCGCCCGCCGATCTGCTCTACAACGGCGGCATTGGCACGTACATCAAGGCCAGCACCGAAACGCATGCCCAGGTGGGCGACCGCGCCAACGACGGCCTGCGCGTGAACGGCGCCGAGCTGCGCTGCAAGGTCGTGGCCGAGGGCGGCAACCTGGGTTGCACGCAGCTCGGCCGCATCGAATACGCGCAGCATGGCGGGCGCATCAACACCGACGCCATCGACAATTCTGCCGGGGTGGATTGTTCCGACCACGAGGTCAACATCAAGATCCTGCTGGGGCTGGTCGTGGCCGACGGCGAGATGACGCTCAAGCAGCGCAACACGCTGCTGGCCGAGATGACCGACGAGGTGGGCGAACTGGTGCTGCGCGACAACTACTTCCAGACGCAGGCGTTGTCACTTGCACGCACGCGCACGGCGCTGTGGCTCGACCCCGAGGCGCGGCTGATGCGGTATCTGGAGCGTGGCGGGCGTCTGAATCGCGCGATCGAGTTCCTGCCCGTCGATGAAGACATCGATGCCCGCCGTGCAAGCGGCGGCGGCCTGACGACACCCGAGCGTGCCGTGCTGATGGCCTACAGCAAGATGTGGCTGTACGACGTGCTGCTGGGCAGCGACCTGCCCGACCAGCCTTTCGTGGCCGATGGTCTGCCGGACTATTTTCCGAAGCCGCTGCACACGCGTTGCGCTACGTCGATCCCCCGGCACACGCTGCGTCGCGAGATTCTGGCAACGATGCACGCCAACGCGCTCGTCAACCGAGCGGGTGTGACCTTCGTGCACCGGATGGCCGAAGAAACCGGCGCAGAGCCGCTTGCCGTGGTGTGGGCAAGCCTCGTCGCACGCGCGGTCTACCGGCTCGACGCGCTCTGGCAACAAGTCGATGCCCTGGACGCTCAAGTGCCGCACGAAACGCAAACTGCCCTGTTCACAGCGCTCGCGCAGTTGCACGAGCGCGCGACGTTGTGGTTCCTGCGGCGGCGCGTGACCGATGTGCCGACCGCAGTCGAGCACTTCCGGTCTGCGGTCGATGCGCTGGCACCCGAGATTGACGCGCTGCAACCGGAGGAATCTGCGCAGGCTGCCGCGCAGCAGCGGCAGGTCTTTATCGAAGCCGGCGTACCGGAAGCACTGGCGCGCGTGGCGACTGGCGTGCCGGCACGCGTGTCGTTGCTCGACATTGCCGAGGTTGCGACCGCCGGCGGCTGCGATGCACGGCTTGCCGCACGCGTGTACTTCGCCCTCGACCAGCCGCTGGGTTACGGGTGGCTGCAAGGCGGCATCCTCGGCCTGCCGACGCAAACGCATTGGCAGATGCTGGCGCGCGCAACGCTGCTCGAAGAACTGGGACAACTGCGGCGGCGGCTCACGCAATCCGTTTTGCAGGGTGCGACGCCCGGCGCCAGCGCGGATGGCCTCATCGACACGTGGCGCGGCACACGGCAGGACGCACTGGCGCGCTACAACCGCGTGATTGCCGATCAGGTCGCAGCCGGTTCGGCAGATCTGGCGATGCTGTCGGTGGGCCTCAAGGCGCTTGCCGAAGTCGACGCTTGATCAACGCCGCTATCGGGCACGCGCCAGTGCGGCGTTAACGCGCACTGGCGGCGTGTCGTGCGAAAACGGCGGCTGCACGACGAAGGCATCCACCACGCCTGGCTCAAAGAACATGCAGTACGTCGATCCGCCGTACTGGAAGTAGCCAAGCTCCTCGCCCTTGCAAACATGCTGGCCCGGCGTCACGTCGACCATGCATGACGACACCTCCGCCATGCCGATGAACACGCAACCCACGGTGCCCACGACTGGATCGTCGCAGGCGATGGTGATGATCGCGCGCGCGGCCATCGCTGCGCTGTAGCCTTGCGAATCGTTCAGCCCTTCCGGGTCCGCACCTTCCGATTCCACGCACGAGTAGTACGTGCCGTCTACGTGGAAGGTATCGACGATGGTGCCTGCCACGGGCGCATGCCAGCGGTGATAGTTGTAGGCACTCAGGAAGGCCTGGTAAACGCTGCCGCCTGCAAACCGCTCCGCGAGGTGGGCCTTGCCCGGTCCGAAGACGTCGCGCAATGAATACGGCTGCGCCTTGATCCAGAACGCGTCTTCATAGCGCGCATCGTGGCTGATGTTATAAGGCGCGGCCTCGCAGGCGCTGACGATCAACTTGTTGTCGCCTTCGCCCGCCACCGGCCGCATGCCGGCACGAAATCGACGCGTGAAGAAGTCGTTCCACGAGGTAAAGCCCCAGTACGGTTGCGACGGGTCGCACAGAAACTGCTCCATGCCGATACGCCGTGTCGCTTCGGGGCTGAACCAGCCGTCCGGCTCGCGCGTGTTCAGATAGGCGCGCGAGTGCGGGCCGCTGAGGAAAGCGCTCCAGCCATTGAGCACCGCCTCGAGCGCATCGTTGAAGCGCCGGTCACGGAACAGCGCGTAGCCGGATGGCATGCACATCGGCCAATCAAGCAGGGCGTTGAGCGGACAGATCACCAGCGCCTTCTCGCTGAAGCGCGGCGCGCACGTGACGATGTGGTCAATGGCGAGCAGCAGCTCTGCGCTGTCCTTGTAACCGAGTTCGTATCCGCGGTCTTTCGCTTCGTCGATGGCGCGCGCAAGGTGCATGCGCAATGCGGGCTCGCTATCGATCAGATTGGCAAGCGCGCGCACGGCGGCCACAGACGGCGTCTTTGACTGACGAGACAGCGCTTGCGCAACCAGCTCGGTGCGGAACGCTGCCAGTTGTGCTTCGCCTTCCGGCAGCCAGTTGCCCAGCCGGCGGCGTCGGTCCAACGGAACATTCGATGCAGCTTCCAACGTGGTCTCCTGGTCAATGCCGGACACCAAGCAACGTGCGTTCCACATGGGTACGGTGGCATTCGGGTTGCTTTGCCTTTGCTGTTCTCACCTGCTTGCCCATGAAAAAAACCGCACCCTCTTCCCCCGACGACGAGACTCACCCCGACCAAGCGCCGGAATCGCTCGACACGTGCCGCCGCTGCGACCTCTGGCGCCACGCCACGCAAGCCGTACCCGGTGAGGGCAAGCGGCGCGCCCGCATCATGCTCGTCGGCGAGCAGCCGGGCGACGGCGAAGACCTGGCCGGCAAACCGTTCGTGGGGCCCGCGGGGAAACTGCTCGACCGTGCGCTGGACGCCGCCGGCATCCCGCGCGACACGGTGTTCATCACCAACGCGGTCAAGCACTTCAAATGGGAACTGCGCGGCAAGCGGCGCCTGCACAAGACACCCGGCCAGCGCGAAGTACAAGCCTGCATGTACTGGCTGGAGCGCGAACTGCAACAGGAAGCGCCTGCGGTGGTGGTGGCATTGGGGGCAACTGCGTTAAAGGCGCTGCTCGACGATGCACATGCGCGCCTGCAAGAGCATTTCAACAAGCCAGTGCGCCATGAAGGCCGTACGGTGTTGGCGACATGGCATCCGTCATATGCCCTTCGCGCCCCCGACCAAGCAACGCGCGAGAGCGCCTATCTCGACATCGTGACTGCACTCAAACATGCGCGACGGCTTGCTGCCGGCAAATAGGAGACCCCGGGGCACGGGCGCGCGAGTTGCGTCGGTGGAACGAACATCGACACCCCACGGGAGCACATGATGATTTGCACCCCATATTCCGCACGTGCGTTCTGCGCGGCGGTGGCAACGTTCATTGCACTTGGCAGCGGCGCTGCATTCGCGCAAGCAACAGGCGCACAGTCTGGCAGCAGCGACAACGCGCCCGCAACCAATGGAAGCA
This sequence comes from Ralstonia mojiangensis, assembly GCF_023955645.1. Taxonomy (NCBI): domain Bacteria; kingdom Pseudomonadati; phylum Pseudomonadota; class Betaproteobacteria; order Burkholderiales; family Burkholderiaceae; genus Ralstonia; species Ralstonia mojiangensis. The sequence continues at coordinate 541,415 of NZ_JAMXHU010000004.1, forward strand.
GCACCACCGCAACCGGCACCACAAGCCGCAGCGACAGCCCCACGGGCCGTGACGCCACGCGCAACCGTACCCGTACCCGCACCCGCAACGACAGCGCCAATCCTTCCGGTGAATACGTTCCCCGCACCGGCTCCACTTCGCATCAAGACAAGAACGGCAACGTGGTCAAGGACAAATCAACGGGGGGCAGCCCGCAGGGGCGCGAGCGTCCGCCCACGGCCCCGCCAAACACTCCGGCCACGCACCCTTGAAGCAACACGTAGCGCCTCGCGCGCATTCAGGAGCACCTCATGAACAATGAAAACCCCATCCCCGGCACGCCCCTGCCCCGGCCGCTCCGGGCGACGAAGCGGCGCCCGGAGCGCCCAGCAGCGGCGAAGCAGTCTGCCCCACGTGCAACGGCACCGGTCAACGCGACGACGGCAGCCCCTGCCCCATGTGCGAAGGCAGCGGCAAGATCATCCAAGGGATTGGTGGAGGCTGATGATTCCCTGCACTTCAGCGCAAGCGGCAGGGCACGGACGTCACGGTCAGCAGACCGTGTGCATTGAGATGACGCCCGACTCGCTGGTTTGCCGTGTGCGCGCGGTCGGGCGCCCTCGTCGGGTCACGCCCGATCAACGGTGTTCCATCTCTTCATGAACCTCGTGCGCATGCTCGCGCGCCTCGTGTTCGCGGTGCATCAAGGCTTCGCGATCACGCTTGATGTCGCGGTGCTCAGCGCGCAGTTCACGGTGCTCCTCGCGGCGCTCCATGTGTCGCTCATGCTCCATACGCTCCGCACGTTCGTGATCATGGTCTTCCGGATGTGGCGGCGGCATGGGCTGCGCAAAGGCAGCAGTACCGGCGAGTGCAAACAACGCGGCAAGCAGGGTGTGTTTGTTTTTCATGGGGTGGCTCCTCTTGAGTTGTCATGAGTGCCTACCCACCGACGTTGGGGCGTCGAAATTCGGGATAGGCATCTGCAATTCAGCAAGAAGCCGGCCCCCCTGGCCCGCAGGCGAGCGCACAAGCTACGCCGGGGCCACGAGCAGAGTGTTTCTGTTTGTATCGATCGCAGGCACGTCACACGCCCTCCTGGACGTAGCGCCCAGGCAGCGACTGGTTGCACTGCAATGAGGAAGAACCGTCTAGTGAGACACAGCCATCAAACGGCGGCCGCCGGTGCGGACGTGTCCGGAAGCCTTGAGCAGAACGTAGCCCTGGAGGGTGACCCGGGCATAGCTGTGGTCGGGGCCACGGCGTTCCAGCGTCACGAGCTGTCGCTCGATGAGCGCTTCGACATCGGCGCGATCCAGGTCGTCGGATTCAGCGCCGTCGTTGACGAGCAGCAGGACGGCAAATTCATGGGGACTCAGCACAGTTGGCTCCAGCTTTTCTGTTGGTCACGGCACGCGACTCGTGACAGGGGTGGGCTTGGTTTTCACTGACACCATGAGCACTGCAAGAGCCACCAAGAACAGCGTGAGAGAGTAGCTGGGCTTGCAGGAGAAGCCAGCATAGGCACGCACGCGGCCGCATTCAAGAGGGGCAAATCCGCGCATCGTCCGCTGAGCTCTGCAGCCCCATGGTCAAGGGTGGTGCGCCAAGCGTTTGCCGTGCGGTACAGCGCACCGGCGGCAACGATTGCGCATCGCAGAAAAGTCCGTCCTCCTCCGTTTGCGCTAAGTCAATTGCGCAAAAGAATGCGCCCCGGTGACTCGCATCACCGGGGCGCTGAGCGCTGCGCTCGGCAGGCGACCTTACATGTCGTCGGCGACGATGTTGGCGCGGCGGCCAAAGCCGTGCAGCGGGTCCACGCGTTCGACGCGTGGGAGTCGCGCGTACGGATCGTCCAGTTGTGCATGCGCACCAAATGCATGCAGCGCGCGATGGCGTTCCGTGGCTCGGTCCGCTGCGTGCACTGCAGCACGGCCATGCACCACGGCGGTCACGCTGCCGTAGTGACGGGCCATGCCGGGCCGCATCGCGTACGTCTGGGCCGGCGATTGGGGCGATTGCGGCTCGACCCAATCGTTACGGCCCAGACGGCCGCGATAGCCGAAGCGATGGAAGCCTGCGGCATCAGCCGTCACCGCCTCCACGGCCTTCACAACGTCACGCGGTTCTTGTGCAGGTGCATCAACGCGTGCCAGCGAAGGCTCTTCGCGGTCGAGATTCTCCAGCACGATCGCTTCGCTGACGGGGCGCATGCCCAGTACCGGCTCTTCCGGATCGTATTCCGGGCTGCGGGTGAACGGCGTGGGCGGCGTGGCGGTGCCGGCGGGTGCTGGGCGGCCTGCCCATTCCTGCCAAGAGCGCACGTGGGTGATATCGCCGTCATCGTCGTGGTCGACCACCAGCAGGCGCGTGTTGCGCGGACGCTGCCAGGCGGGTTGCTGCTGCCCCGGCAAGGCCCCGCGCGAAGCGCGAGCCGAAGCCCCGGCGGACGCAGCCGTCACTGCCGGCGTACGTGCGAGCTTGCGGCGAATGGCGCGGTCCAGCCGCGACAGGACCATCCACACCACAAGCACGCCGCCCATGCCCGCGATGATGTTGCCGTACATGCGCAGTTGTTCGAATGGCAGGCCGCTGGGCCCCACGCTGCTGATGGAGTAGCCCACATACAGGCCGAGCATGCCCCAGATCGAGATCACGAGCACCGGCCGGAAAATACGGAACCACAGCACATGGTGCAAGGTCCCGACGACACCCTTGTCCGAAAACGACTGTCGGATCGAGTTTCGCGAAACATCAATGACGAGCATGGTCATGGCGAATTCCCCTGTTGTTGTTGGATGCCCCGGTCAGGGCTGGTCCAGCGGGCACGGGCACGCGTACGCTGGAAGGCGACGGCCGGAAAGCCGACCACCGTGGTGACAAGGTTCAGGATCCAGAACGCAACCGGATACCAGACGGTGTCGATGAAGTAGCGCAGGATGTTGTCGTCGTAGCGGCGATCGATAAAGCAGCCGATCAGCAACTGCAGCACGCATGTGATGAAGAGCAGCGTGCCGTGCCAGCGTGGAAGCGCTTCCATGCGCCACTCGGGGGGCAGCTCGACGAAGAAGCTGACCATCGACCACGTGATGACGATGAGCATGTTGTAGGCCCACACAACCGACAGCGCGTACTCGAAGAAGATCGGCCACATCATCGACTGCCGCAGGCTCGCCATCGCTGGCGCGTACTTGATCAGCGCCTGGATGCCGCCCTTGGCCCAGCGCAGGCGCTGCTTGTACAGGCCGCGGAAGGTCTCGGGCATCAGGATCCACGACAGCGCGCGCGGCTCGTAGCGGATCATCCAGCCGCCCACCTGCAGCTTCCAGCTGATGTCGATGTCCTCGGTGAGCATGTCATTGCTCCAGTAGCCGACATCCTCGATGGCGTGCTTGCGGAACATCACGACCACGCCCGACACCGTCAGCAGTCGGCCATAGACCTGCTGCGTCCGCTTGATGAGGCCCACGATCGACGAGAACTCGCCCACCTGCATGCGCCCCAGCAGGGTGGACCGCGTGCGAATGCGCGGGTTGCCCGTCACTGCACCAACGTTCGGGTTCTCCATCAGGTGGCGGATCATCCAGGCAATCGCGTCCACGTCGAGAATCGAATCGCCGTCGATGCACATCAGGTACTCGGCATCGGTCACCTGTGCAGCGGTGGTAAGGCCGATCGCCTTGCCCTGGTTGGACGACTGGTGAATCACGACCAACTGCGGATACTCCGCAGCCAGTTCGTTCAGCCGCTCGCCGGTGCGGTCGGAGCTGCCGTCGTTCACGGCGATGATGTCGTAGTTCGGATACCGCATGCGTGCGAGGTGGCTGATCACCTCACGCACGTTCGCCTCTTCGTTGTAGCAAGGGACGATGATCGACACCTTGGGGTAACTCTTCACCCCCAGCAGTGCCAGTGGGTGCCGCACGTGCTCCGTCCCGCGCTCAAGCAGGAAGTAGTGCAGCAGCCCGCCGATCATCCAGAAATACGACATGAAAAACGGATAGTAGAAGACGAAATCCGAGATCCAGCGCTTGGCTAGAAGGAAGTCCACTTCCATGTCAGCCTCCCGCCTTGGTGTTGGACGACGTGGCCGCTTCGGTCGTCGCGGGTTTCCTGTCCACTCCAGCACTCGGCGGCTGGCTCTGCGGCAGCGAGGTGCTGTTGAGCTTTTCAACGCTGCCCTTGTCGCCGCCGGGCGGCTTGCGTGTCTCGATATACGTCTTGAGCGACATCACATCACGCAGCACCTCGGTATCGGGCCGGCCGGCAATGAAGTCATCCGGGTAGTAGCCGTAATTAAGAGCACCTGCCGAGCGCAGCGCGCGCATCTGGTCGCGCAGTTCGGCCGTCGGGATCGGCTTGTCCTGATTGCGCCAGTCCACCGCCTGCAGCTCGAAGATGGTCTTCTTCAGCCCATCCTTGTGCTTGGCCACGGCGGCGGTCAGCTTCTTCATCCAGTCCTTCGGGTCCTTGGCTTCTTCCATGTACGGCATGGCTTCGAGCGCCACGTAGTCGTACGCCTCCAGGAAGTCGTCATAGTTCTGCGCCGTCCAGGCCTCGGCCTTCGGGTCCAGCACCGGGCCCGAGAAGATATTGCGTGCAGTCAGCATGTCGCGGCCGTTCTGATAGCCCTGCGCCACCGAGATCAGCTCTTTCGAGAACGAGATCAGCGCAGCGGTCTTGGCCCGCGACCACTTCTGCATCAGCTCGGGCGACTGGCGGATCTGGTTGATGTCGCCGGGCAGGCCCATGGCCTCGTAAGCCTTGAGCGCGGCGGGGCTGGCATCTTCGTAGTCATCGAGCACGCCGTCGTCGTGGAAGAGCACGCCATCGATGACCGAGTTCTTGGCGAGGTCCTCATAGATATCGCGGATCATCTGGCGCGCCTGCGGATCGAACGGCGACAGGCGCGGTGGCTTGACGGAGCCCGGCTTCTGCGGAGCACCCGGCAACGACTGCACAAGGTGCGTGGCGGCTGGATTGTTGGCCGGCAGCTTGTACGACAGCATCGGCAGCCAGGCGTACACCTCCACCTTTGCACGCGTCTTCAACTGCCATGACACGCGCGAGAACAGGTCCGCACGCATCGGCATGTGGCGGTTCGGGAAGTACACGGCATCCACGGCGCCGTTGCCCTTCGGATCGGCGAAGGCCTGCAGGTAGACCACACGCGGCGCGAGGTCCTTGATGCGGTCGATCAGCTTGCCAAGGTTGGCTTCCTGCTGCTTCGGGTCCGGGTCGTAGATGTAATCCATGTCGACCTGCACGACGCGCTGCACGGGGTTGATCTCGCCGTGGTGGGTCACCGGCTCGCGCAGCGAACGCTCCAGATCGCCGGTGTTGGTGTCGTAGCCCATCAGGCTTCGGCGGATGGCGGTGAGCGGCACATCCGGCGTGTTCGGCCCCGGCTCCAGCGTGAGCATGTACTTCAACCCCACGTTGGCGGCCTCCTGGTCGAGCATCAGGTTGTGCGCGCCGTACGGCCACACCACCGTCTGCACCTTGGTGCCGACGTTCTTCTGGATGATGTCGATGCTGCGTTGCAGGTCGTCGCGCACGCGCTTGCGGTACTCGTCATCGGTTTCGTACCGACCGAGGTTGCGCAGGTATTCGTGCGTGCTGGCCGCCGGCATCTCGTTGCCCTGCGGGTTACCCAGCGCGCCGTGGTGCATGTCTTGCGTGTGGGTGGCGAACTCTGCCAGGCCCGAGGCCTGCATCTCGCGGATCTGGTTCCAGTTCATGAAGAAGTCCCGCGGAACGATCTGCTTGTCCGACAGCTTGACCTTTGCACCCGGGGGGGCGTTGGTCCATTCCGTCACCAGACCGAACACCGCCGGAAAGCGGAACTGCTTGAGCAGCGGGAAGACCTTCGTGTAGTGGCTTTCATAGCCGTCATCAAACGTCAGCAGGATCGGGCGCTTGGGCAGGGGCTTGCCGCCATGGCGCGCCGCGTCGATCTGCGCGAGCGTGACCGGGTGGTAGCCGTTGGCCTGGATCCAACTGAACATGTTCGTCAGCATCTTGGTGTCGACGGCAAACCCGTCGGGCAACGTCTCGAAGCTGGCGCGCAGGTTGTCGCGAATGTCGTGAAAGCACAGCACGCGGAACGTCTTGCCGTCGTCCGGATCGGGCTTGGGCAGGAAGTCCACCTGAACGGCAGCGGCAGGCCGGACGGCAGCCACGAGGGCCAACGCCACGGTCAATGCCATCCAGGCGAAGAATCGTCGCAATGACGGTTGTCGGAGAGCTTGCATGGGCATCACAGCGGAATGTTGAGGTTCAGGTACAGGAACTTGCGGTTCTCGGGCTGGCCGTCATAGCTATGGCGGCCAAAGCCGATGCCGTAAGACACCTGCGTCTTGCGATTGATTTGCCACACGTGCTCCAGCCGCGCTTCGTACATCGGGCTGTTGCCGAACGACTGCTGGTTGTACATGCCGCCGGTCAGGTACACGCGCTGCGTGAACGACTTGTCGGCGTAGCGCCAGGGCGTCCACGACCAGATGGCCGTGGCCTGGCCGCTGTAGTCGCGCGATGGGCTGAAGTAGTTCAGGCCCGTCATCGTGTTGCGGCTGGTATCGGCCCCGAACAGCACGCCGATGGTGTGCCGCGGCGAGGTGAACACCTGCTGGTAGAAGTTGGCTGCCACGCGCTGGCGCAGGTTGTCGTCGGTGTAGCGCGACACGCCGTACGTGAGCGAGGCGTAGCGCGTTTCGTCCCAGGTGTAGCGCACGTTGCCGCTGACGGTCTTGCCGGTCACGCCCACCTGGTACGCCTTGTAGGGCACCTCCAGGTCATCGTTCGTGACCATGCCCGACACCTTCCAGTGGTCGCTTGGAATCCACGTGGCATCCAGCGTGCCGCCGGTCTTGCCCACCGCGCCGACGGACTGGTGCACCTCGCCGTTTACCTCGACGCCGGTGTCGAACCACTGCAGGCCCGCGCCGTTGCGCACGCGGCTCTGCGATGCGCCGTCAAACTGCGCGCGGCCGGCAAAGTTGTGGAAGAACAGGCGGTAGTGATCGGCAAACGGGCCGGTGTAGGCTTTGGTGTCGATACCGTATTCGTTGTTGGCGAACGCCGAATTGCCTTTGTCCGCCGTCGACTGGATGATGAGCTGCGGGCTCTGATAGACATCCAGATCCTTGCGCAGCGCATGCACCGAGCCATTCTCCGGAAAGCGCTCGTCCAGCCCGTTGGCGACATCCTTGGCGGTCTTCAGATCGTCTACCGCCAACGACGCACGGCCGTAACCCGCCACAACGCTCAGGTCATCCGGGTGCTCGGCAAGCGCCGTCTTGTACATGTCGCGCGAGCGATACGGCTCGGTCTGCACCATCGCGCCATCGGCACGCGCGCTGACGAGCGATGCGGCGAACGGTGCTTCGTGGCGCCACTTGTCCAGCTCGGCAATGCCCTGGTGCGTGCGGCCCGTCAGGATCAGGTACTGCGCTTCCAGACGCTTGATGCGCGAGTAATCGGGATTGGGCGTACCGGCTTCGGGCGCCAGGCGCACGTATTCCGGGTTGTCGGCCTTCATCTTGTCGAGCAGCGCGCGGGCGTCTTCGAAGCGGCCCGTGTCGAGCATGGCGTAGAAGAGGCCTTCCTGGACGTCGCCCGTTTCGATCTCGCCCGGGCTCGCATCCTTGAGCGCTTGCGCGTACGCCGCAGCGGCCTTGTCCGGCGTATCGAGATACGCATAGGCATCCCCTGCGGCCACACGCGTGTAGGCCGGCACCTTGCCAGTCTGCGACATGGCTTCGTAGCGCTTGACGGCGTCTTTCATGCGCCCACGCGAAGCCAGTGCCACCACTTCATCCGCCACGATTTCCTGGCGGAATTCGGCGTTCTCGGGCGTATCGGGCACCTTCTTGAGCAGCGCCTCGATCTCGGCCACAGCCTGATCGATGATGACGAAGCGCTCCGGCCCGTTGATGACCTTCAACTGCTGACGCCCCCAGCGGATGCGCTGTGCGGCGGCGGCATGGTCAACGTGCCACGATTCGCTTTCCTTGAACCAGTCCGGATGCTGGCGCAGGTTTTCTTGCGCAAGCGTGGCCGCACCCTCGCGCGCCTCGCGCATGACCTCGTCGTGAAAGGCCTGGCGGTCGGTCGGCATCGGGCCGACGGGCGCGTTGTCGGGCGCATTGCCGGCGGCGTGGGTCGCCGCAGCATTGGCCGCTTCCGGCGACACCGGCAGCGGTTCGAGCGCGCCGGGCCCTTGAGCGCTCGGGCCCGAAGGCACGGCCGGCGCCTGTGCAGCCGTATCCGGTGCGGGGGCGCCTGGGGGCAGGATCACCGTGGGCGACGGCGGCGCAGGCGGGGGTGCCGGGGGCGCTGCCTCAACAGCAGGCATTGGCGACGTGGCGGCCGGCGCAGTTGCCGCGGGCGATGTCGTGACGGACGAATCTGCAGGCGGCACCGCCTGTTGCGCCACGAGCAGCCTGTTGGCCGGAGACGCCGGCACGTCATCACCGCCGGCGATGACGGTCGTGGATGCAAACGCGGCCGGGCCCTTGGCCGCGGCGTCGGTCAGCTGCGTATCGATCAAGCGGCGCGTGGCCGCGTTGGAAGCATCGTCGACCGCGGCGTGCGCGATCATCGGCACCGTGCCGACCACCACAACGGTGGCAGCAGCAATCGCGCAGCGGCGGGGATGCCATGCCGCAGCCGCGCTGGTGCGCTCGGCCGGCAGGCTCCAAGAGATTGGCTCGTGGGTTTTCATTGTTGTCATGTCCAGTGAGCGGGACGTGCGGGCGCACGCCATCCGCATTGCATGAAGGGCGGACCGGGCTGAGTCAGCCGAGGCGGGCCGTACCGTTAGCGGCGCGCACCGGGGCGCGCATTGGCTTGGCAGGCGTCACGCCACCGAAGGCCCGCGTCATGGCAGCCCAGCGAGACTCAGCGCCCAGTTCAGCGCCCGATGCGGTCACCGATGCCGTGGTCCGCCCGGACGCCCCCGGCTGGGGGGATGAAGACGCCATCACCGCGTCTCGGGCCGGTGCACTGGCCTGGAGCGGAGTCGGTGTGCGTGCAGCGGTTTGCACGAACACGTCTGCGTCGTGCGCATCTCCAGACACCTGGACCGATGTCTGCGCAGATGCGGCGCTGATCGTGGCGGCAGCCCCGCCTTGCAGTTCCAGTGGAATCCCCAGGCGCATGGCGGCATACACCGCTTCGCTCTTGTTGCGCACGTTCAGGCGTCGATACAGCGTGCACGCGTGCGTCTTGACGGTGGCTTCCGAAATGCCCAGCAAGCGGCCGACACCCTTGACGGAGTGACCGCGTGACAGCAGCACCAGCACTTCGTACTGTCGCAGCGAAACATTCAGCCGCTGCGCCGCTTCCGACGCATCCAGCGAGAGCATCGGCATGGCGGCATTGGCCGCACGCGGCATCAACGCCGGATACGACTGGCCGCCGGCGAGCACCAGCCGCAGCGTGGCGAGCAAGACTTCCGGCGATTGCGACTTGGCGCAGTAGGCGTCCACCCCGCACGTCATGGCGACGTGCGCTTCTTCGGCAGACAGGCTGGCGGCCAGCAGCACCACACGGCTGGCCTCGCTGGCGTCGATGGCCTCGCGCAATTGGGCAGCGAATTCACCGGCGTTGATCGGGCCCTCGGCCTCGTCCATGCCGATGACGAGCAGATCGGCTCGCTCATCGAACGCGTGCAGTTCGCCAGGAATGCCCGCAGGCAATGCCGGGGCGACGACCTCCAGGCCGAGGGTGGGATGCGCGAGCAACTGCGCAAGTCCGGCTCGTAGCAACGGATGATTCTCCAGCAGGACTGCTTTCATGGTTTCCTCGTTTTCTTGTGAAGCGATTCCGGTCAGGCGCGCGCAGGCCAGCCGCTGCGGGCGAGCACGCATGTGACCGTCGAAACCCCGGGACCGTCCGAGAGAAGCGCCCTGCCACCGGCGGTGTGCCGGTTCTGGAGAAGCGAAGTGCGAATGCCGTGGGGACCGTGGGACCGTGAGGATCAAGCCGGTTCCGGATTCGCTTATTGGAAAAACATGTTCTGGATGTGGCGGAACTGCCTTGCACATCCAGAGTGACCGCACGACATAGAGCAAGCATCGGGCCACCTCCGTGCAGCGCAACATCTGCTTACACTTGCGGCACAAATGACGTCGTGCAGAAGGCGGGCGAAACCCGCAATGGCAAAGGATCAGCGGGCAGCGGCATCGATTGATGCGATGCCGCAAATCCGATCTATTTCTGTAACGATTTAGTTACGAATTCGCGGTGTGTGATGACAGACCCGATCATGCCATCGGTTGTCCACTGAACGTTTTTACAACCTGTTTTAAAACTTACCGAGCGAGCGCTGCAGGCGCCACATTGGCGGCATGCCCGGCAGCGGGTAGATGACCGATGCGCCCCTTCAGTGCTTATGGCGCATGGCAAAAAGGAACAGGCTGTCGATGGCGCCCACCATGAAGATCAGCCCCGCAGCCGCATGCAGCATCCAGGCGCCGTCGGCAAACGGCAGTTGGATGGATGTGTGAGGAATGACCGCCACCGCGCCCGCGGCTACCGACATGCGCAGCACCGGCACCCACCATGTGCGCTTGGCGGGCGGCGGATCGTCGCGATGGCGCGGCGCAGGGTCAGGCGTCGAAGAAGACATGCGGCAGGGACGAGATGTGATGGCCATGCTGCATTGTTGAACACAACCGATCGAAGCGAAACACAAAACAGCGCCCTGCAATGCCCGCAATTCCCCTAACTGAAGCTGCCTAGGCTGGATGTGCAGCCAAGTGGGCAAGATTCTGCAGCATGTCGGTCGTCATCTCCGCCACACCGTATTCGGGCTTCCAGCCCCAGTCGCGCCGGGCGACCGAATCGTCGATGGAGTTCGGCCAGCTGGCCGCAATCGCCTGGCGGAAGTCCGGCGCATACGCCACCTCGAACGACGGACGATGCCGGCGGATCTCCGCTGCCAGTTGCTCCGGCGTAAAGCTCACGCCTGCCAGGTTGTAACTGCCGCGCTCGGTGATGCGCTCGGCCGGGGCCTCCATCAACTCGATGGTGGCGCGCACGGCGTCGGGCATGTACATCATGGGGAGCGCCTCGTCGTGATCAAGAAAGCACGTATAGCGCTCACCCTTCACGGCCGAATGGAAGATGTCGATGGCGTAGTCGGTTGTGCCGCCGCCCGGCGCAGTCTTGTACGAGATCAGGCCCGGATAGCGCAGGCTCCGCACATCCACGCCGTGGTGCTCGAAATACCAGCGGCACCAGCCCTCGCCTGCGAGCTTGGAGATGCCGTAGACGGTCTTGGGCTCCATGATCGTGCTTTGCGGGGTGTTGTCCGCAGGCGTGGTGGGCCCGAACGCGGCAATCGAGCTGGGCCAGAAGATGCGCTCAAGCTGATGATTGCGCGCGGCTTCCAGCACGTTCAGCAGGCCATTCATATTGAGCGCCCAGCCCCACGTGGGCGATTGCTCTGCTGCGGCCGACAGCGCCGCCGCCAGGTGATAGATCTGCGTAATGCCGTGGCGCTCGATGATCTCGCGCAACTGGCCGCGATCGGTCACATCCAACGTTTCGTGGCGAATCTGCGGGTGGCGGCCACGGGGCACCATGTCGCTGGTCACGACGTTGCCAGTGCCGTAGCGCTCGGCCAGCGCGGCGGCCAGCTCCGTCCCCAATTGCCCGTTGGCGCCGATGATGAGGATGCGCGGCGCCGTTCCAACATTCGCGCTGGTGCCGGTGCTCATCAGATGATCCCCAGTTCCTTGCCGGCGGTTTCAAATGCCTTGAGCGCCGCATCGAGTTGCGCGCGCTCGTGCACGGCGCTGATCTGCACGCGGATGCGCGCCTGCCCCTTGGGCACCACCGGATAAAAGAAGCCAACCACGTAGACGCCCAACTCCAGCAGGCGCTTGGACAATGCCTGCGCCTTCTGTGCGTCGTACACCATGATCGGCACGATGGGATGGTCGCCCGGCTTGATATCGAAACCCAACTCGACGATCTTGCGGCGGAAATACAGCGCACTGTCTTCAAGCTTGTCGCGCAGCGCGGTGTCGGCTTCCAACAGATCGAGCACCTTGATGGAGGCTCCGACAATGGACGGTGCCACCGTGTTTGAGAACAGATACGGCCGCGAACGCTGGCGCAGCAGCGCCACCACTTCCTTGCGCGCGCTCGTGAAGCCGCCCGACGCTCCGCCCAGGCCCTTGCCCAGCGTGCCGGTAATGATGTCGATCTTGCCGAACACGCCACGGTGTTCGTGCGAGCCGCGGCCGCGCTTGCCGAGAAAGCCCGTGGCATGGCATTCGTCAATGCCCAGCAGCGCACCGAACTCATCGCAGATGGCGCGGATTTCATCCAGCCGCGCGATGGTGCCGTCCATTGAGAACACGCCGTCGGTAAACACAAGCTTGAAGCGTGCGCCCGCCGCATCGGCGGCCTGCAATTGCGCGCGCAGATCATCGAGATCGTTGTGCTTGTAGCGATAGCGCTGCGCCTTGCACAGGCGGATGCCATCGATGATGGACGCGTGGTTCAGTTCGTCGCTGATGACGGCGTCTTCCGCGCCGAGTAGCGTTTCGAACAGCCCGCCGTTGGCGTCGAACGCCGAGCCGTAGAGGATCGTGTCTTCCGTGCCGAGAAACTTTGCCAGCCGCGCTTCCAGCGTCTTGTGCAGGTCTTGCGTGCCGCAAATGAAGCGCACCGAGCTGAGGCCAAAGCCATGCGTGTCGAGCGCCTCGTGCGCCGCCTTGAGCACCTCCGGGTGCGACGACAAGCCGAGGTAGTTGTTGGCGCAGAGGTTGATGACCTCCTTGCCGTCAGCCGTGCGAATCTCAGCGCCCTGCGGCGAGGTGATGATGCGCTCGGTCTTGTAGAGACCGGCTTCCTCGATCGCCTCCAGTTCGCGCCGGATGTGCGCGTAGAAGGCGTCGGTGGAAGCATTGGCTTGCGTTGTCCCCATGGTGCTGCTCCTGTAGACTGCGTTGATCGATAAATCGAACATGTTCGATATATCGAATAATTCGTTCAATTTACAAGATACCAACCGATGGCACAAGCCCCCGCCACCGATGTCCTCGCCGACGGCCCGCCCGCCGTTGGTGCCAAGCTGCAAGCACTGCGCCAGGCGCGCAAGCTGTCGCTCGATGAACTGTCGCGGCGCGCGGGCGTATCCAAATCCATGCTCTCGCAGGTCGAGCGCAATCTGGCCAACCCGACCGTCGCGGTGCTGTGGCGCCTGGCCACCGCGCTTGGCGTGGGGCTGGCAGATTTTCTGTCGCCCGAAGGCGCGGCCGATGCGGCGCCCGCGGTGACGGTCATCCCCGCTCACTCCATCCCAGTCATCAAAAGCCCGGATGGCAAGTGCGAATTGAAGATTCTTGGCCCCGTCGACCTGGCGGCGCGCTTTGAATGGTATGAACTGGCGATTCAGCCCGGCGGCGTGCTCGCATCAGAGCCGCACGAGCTGGGCTCGAAGGAGCACATCTCCGTGCTGAGCGGCACGGTGACGGTGCAATCCGGCCCGAGTGAGAAGAAGGTGCGGCACGGAGAATCGGCGCGCTACCCGGGGGATGTGCAGCACGCCATCTCAAACGCCGGCAAGACGGTGGCGACGGCGTTGCTGGTGGTCGAATACGCGCAATAGCCGCTGCAGATTGACGCTGCCTAGGCTGCCTGCAGTTGGGGCGCCCGCCACACGCGCGGCAGCAGCACCCCGAGCATCAGCCCGCGCAACGCCATAAACCCCAGCATCGACAACCACAGCCCGTGGTTGCCCCACAGCGGCTGCAGCGTGACCGACAAGCCCCAGAACGCGGCAGCCGCCACGGCCATCGTCACCAGCAGTTCACGTGTGCGCGTCGCGCCGATGAACACGCCGTCAAACTGGAAGCCCCATACCGACACGATCGGCAGCAACGCCGCCCACACCAGATAGTGGCGCGCGGCTTCGCGCACGGCGGCTTGATCAGTCAGCACGCCGATGATGCCGGCGCCCGCGAGCGCGTACACAGCGGCAAAAAACCCTGCCCCCAGCACCGACCAGAACGTCGACACGCGAATCGCCATGCGCAGCGCTGCGCGGTCCCGGGCGCCCATGGCGGCGCCCACCAGCGCTTCGGCCGCGTGCGCGAAGCCGTCCAGCCCGTAGGCCATGAAGGTCAGGAAGTTGAGCAGCAGCGCGTTGGCCGCAAGCACCACATCGCCCTGCTTCGCGCCCGCGTGGGCAAACCAGCCGAAGGCGGCCAGCAGGCAAAGCGTGCGCAGGAAGATGTCGGTGTTCAGGCCCATCAGGCGGCGCCAGGCGTCGCGGGCGAGCAGTTCGGCGCGCGTGAGCGGCGGCAAGCCCACGGGCCGTTGCAGCCAGAGCAGCAGCATGCCGAGCCCAAATCCGGCAATGTCAGCCAGCGCCGTTGCCGCGCCAATACCGCCCACACCCATGCCGGCCCCCAACACCAAGGTCAGCACTGCCACCATGTTCACGGTATTGATGAAGACCTGCAGCAGCAAAGCGCGCCGCACCTGCTGGCGCCCGAGCAGCGTGCCGAGCACGACGTAGTTGGCCAGCGCAAACGGCGCCGACCAGATGCGCGTGTGGCAATACACCTCGGCCATGCGTGTGACGGATTCGCTCGCACCGAGCAGCGCCAGCGTGATGCGGATCGCCGGCACCTGCAGCGCCAGCAATGCCGCTCCAATGGCAAATGCCAGCAGCAGCGCACGCACCACGCTGGCCCGTAATGCTTGCGTGTCGCCCGCGCCGTGCGCCTGCGACACCAGCCCCGTGGTGCCCATGCGCAGGAAGCCAAACCCCCAGAACACGAAATTGAAGAAGACCCCGCCCAGCGCCACGCCGCCAATGTATTCCGGCCCCGGCAGATGCCCAGCCACGGCGGTATCCACCGCCGAGAGGATCGGCTGCGTCAGGTTGGCCAGCACGATGGGAAATGCCAGCGTCAGCACGCGCCGATGCCACTGCGCAGGTGACGCAGGTGCAACCGAAGTGGCGAAAGAGGACTCCATGGGGAGAAAAAACTGCGAGGAACGATGAAAAAGGCGGTGCAACCGCTCACGATTTCGCTATCATTGCGCCCCATTGCGGGCTCCGGAATCGGGCGGCAAGTGCGGCACCCCGCACAACGTCGCCGATGACTATACGCGAATCCCCCCGGAAGGCAGACACCGTGTTTTGCCTTTCATCGCGGCCGGACGGGTGCGGTTGATGCTACGCATCATCCGGCACACGCATGTCCTAGGCTGGTGACACCCACCACATGGGACGGCGGGCGACGCCCAAACAGCGTCGCCTCGGTAGAACTAAGCGGACTGGTAAGCAACCGCGATGCCCTGTCGAACTTCCGACTCGCCGGGGCGGAGACTCCTCTTGGAAAAAAACGTACAACGCAATCTCGGCGCCTGGGCATTGATGCTGACCGGGCTGGGCTCGATCATCGGCTCCGGCTGGCTGTTCGGCGCCGGCCACGCTGCAAAGGTGGCGGGCCCCGCTGCCATCTTCACCTGGATCATCGGCGCCGTCGTCATCCTGGCCATTGCCCTGACGTATTCCGAACTGGGCGCGATGTTCCCGGAATCCGGCGGCATGGTGCGCTATGCGCGCTACTCGCACGGGTCGCTGGTGGGCTTCGTGGCGGCCTGGGCCAACTGGATCGCCATTGTCACCGTCATCCCCATCGAGGCTGAGGCATCGATCCAGTACATGAGCAGTTGGCCGTGGCCCTGGGCGCAGTCGCTGTTCCAGCACGGTGAGCTGACGCCGCCGGGGCTGGTCCTGTCGGCCGTGCTCGTCGTCGTGTACTTCCTGCTGAACTACTGGGGCGTGAAGGTGTTTGCCAAGGCGAACAACGCCATCACGATCTTCAAGTTCATCATTCCGGCCGCAACTGCGGTAGCGCTGGTTGCAGCGGGCTTTCACCCGGGCAACTTTGGCTCGAGCACGGGCGCGAATGCGGCAGGTCAAGGGTTCGCCCCGTACGGCTGGTCCGCAGTGCTGACCGCCATTGCCACCAGCGGCATCGTGTTCGCGTTCAACGGTTTCCAGAGCCCGATCAACCTTGCGGGCGAGGCGCGCAACCCGGGCCGCAACGTGCCCATCGCGGTGATCGGTTCGATCCTGCTGGCTGCGGTGATCTACGTCGCGCTGCAGGTGGCCTTCCTGGGCGCGGTGCCGCCTGAGTCGCTCGTCAATGGCTGGCATGGCATTGATTACCACTCGCCGTTCGCCCAGTTGGCGATTGCGCTGAACCTGAACTGGCTGGCCATCGTTTTGTACATCGATGCGTTCGTCAGCCCGTCGGGCACCGGCAGCACGTACATGGCCACCACCACGCGCATGATCTACGCGATGGAGCGCAACAACACCATGCCGGCCATCTTCGGCCGCGTGCACCCGCTGTTTGGCGTGTCGCGTCCGGCCATGTGGTTCAACCTGGCGGTGTCGTTCATCTTCCTGTTCTTCTTCCGTGGCTGGGGCGCGCTGGCTGCCGTCATCTCGGTGGCCACCGTCATCTCGTACCTGACGGGCCCGATCAGCGTGATGTCGCTGCGCCGCACGTCGCCGCAACTGCATCGCCCGCTGCGTCTGCCGGGGCTCTCGCTCATCGCGCCGTTCGCGTTTGTGTGCGCATCGCTCATCCTGTACTGGGCCAAGTGGCCGCTGACGGGCGAGATCATCGTGCTGATGCTGGTGGCGCTGCCCGTGTACTTCTACTACCAGGCCAAGGCCGGCTGGCCCGACTTCAAGACGGAACTCAAGGGCGCGTGGTGGATGATCGCCTACCTGCCGACCATCGCCGCGCTGTCGTACTGCGGCAGCACGGAGTTCGGCGGCCACGGCTACATCCCCTACGGCTGGGACATGGGCATCGTGGCGGTGCTCTCGCTGTTCTTCTACCACTGGGGCGTGGCCAGCGGCTGGCATACGCGCTATCTGGATGAAGTCGAACACGTACATGACGACGTGCCAGCGCACGACACCAAGCGTGCGCCGCGCGCCGTGCCGCAACGCGCCTGACACCGCTGTTGTTCGCAAGACAAAACGCCCGACCGGTTCTGCCGGCGGGCGTTTTTTCTTGCCTGCGCGCTGCCGGGATCTGCTCAGCTGTGTGCGCTAGACTGCGCCGCAACCCACCGGACTTTGCGTACAACCCAACGCCATTTCATTTGCCCATGACTCGACTCCTCGGCCTGCTCCTGATCGCGCTGTCCCTGAGCGCTTGCAGCAAGAAAGAAGAATCCGGCCCCAGCGGCGGCCTATCGCCCACGATGACGGCTGCCGCGCCGGCGCCTGCCGAAAGCGCCAAGATGGCCGATCGCGCCGAGCAGCGCTTTCTCGCCTACGAGCACCGCGTCTCATTGGAAGTCGATCCGCCGCAACTGGAGCGCCTGTACCGCGAGCTGCAGGACACCTGCGTGAATGAGGTCACATGGCACTGCACGGTCATGGACGCCAGCATCCAGCTCGAACGCGACCAACGCGGCGGCACCGCGCACCTGAACCTGCGCGCCAGCCCCGAGGGGGTCCGAGCCATGCGCAAACGCCTGACCGATAGCGGTGGCGTTGTCAGCCAGGGCACCCACGTGGACGACCTCGGCCAGCCCATTGCCGAAGTCGGCAAGCGCCTGGAGATGCTGAAGAATTACCGCGCAAGCCTGCTCGACCTGCAGCGCAAGGCGACCAAGGTGGAAGACCTGATCCTGATCGCAGAAAAGCTCGCGGAAACGCAATCGGAACTGGAGGCCGCCACTGGCCAGAACACGCACCTCATGGACCGCGTGAACCGCGAGGTGCTGTCGATCGACCTGAGCACGCGGCAGACGGCAGCGCGCAGCCTATGGGCGCCCATCGGCAATGCCTTGCGCGAGTTCCTGCCCTCACTGGTGCGCGCCAGCGCGAGCGTGATTGAAGCGGTGGCCTACCTGTTGCCCTGGGGCATCGTGCTGTCGGTATTGGTGGCGCTGTTCATCAAGCTGCGGCGCAAATGGCGCCAGCGCAAGACAGCCCAATGAGCCATCGCGCGGGGCGCTAGACCGTGGCCGGCTGACGTTGCGGCTCGGCCGCCACCACGGGCGCACCCTGCACACGCTCCACCGCCTCGAACAGGGCGCGGATGTTTGCCGCGCCAAATCCGCGTGCGCCCTGACGCTCGATCAGTTCGAAAAAGAACACTGGCTCCGCCGTGCGCGACGGCGCCAGAAATGACTGCAACAACAGGCCATCGGCATCGCGGTCGGCCATGATGCCAAGCGCCAAGGCAGCGTCGCGCGGGACGGGGCAGTGCCCGATGCGCGCCAGCATGGCGTCGAACACTTCGGGCATGGAGCCGGCAAAGTTAACCTCGTGACGTTCGAGCGCAAGGCTATGCGCCAACAGTGCAGGCACACGCAGCGCCAGGTGCTGGATGCCCGCGCCGCCGTGCACATCGACAAAGCGGTGCAGTTGCGTCGTCTGGCTGGTCGGTGTGGGCGCAGAGAGCACGAGCTTCACGCTGCCGCTGGCGTTCTGCAGCACCGTGTTGATCATGCCGAGACTGCGCGTCTGGATGTGCTCGGTTTGCGTGACATGCAGGCCAAAGCCCGCTTCGTAACGCGCGACTGTTGCGTCCATCGTGTGGCAAGGCAGGCACAGCGCGAGGTGGTCAAGCCCCTGCGCTCCATCGAAGGCAGCATCGCCGGCAGCAGGGTCGCGCTCAACAAACGTGTGCGTGACATGACCGATACCGCCCACGCGTGCCATGCGCACAGGGCGCTCCCCGTGCGGCGTGGGCAGAACGCCCCAGTGCGGCGGTGCCAGATCGGCCGCGCCGGCACGCACTGCCCGGCGATGCGCGACATCAACATCCTCGACCCCGAACATCACGTCATTGACGACGATTTCGTCGGCACGTGGCGCAGCGACGCGACTTGGCTCGACCCGCAACCACGCATGGCTGCCCACCCGTTCCACATCGCTCGCAGGCGCCTGCAAGGTGCGCAGAAAATCGCGGGACCAACTCGGGCCGCTGACCGATACCGACGCCACCGACGCTAGTGTCATGACCGTCTCCTGACGCCGCACAGCGTCGTGTTTGGATGGTTGGGGAAAACGCCTGCCGCTTCAGTATCGAAACCCGGCGGCACCGGACAACTACGGGCGGGCGTATGCCAATGCGCCCGCTGCCGTTGGCACGCACGGCTTCTCGGGGGCACGCGCTGCGCGCGGCGGCAAATAGGCGTCCGTCACGGCGGCGGACCATGCATGCGGCCGACGGACGATGCCGTGCCGCGCCAGCCACGCGGCATAGCCCGACATGAGCGAGGCATCGTGCCGGCCCCACACGCCATCGGTCAGCCACGTGGTGGACACGGCGCGCAGCGACCGCGCAATCGTGGTTCGCGGGAAATACGGAATGACGCGCTCGAACAGCGGCAGCGCGCTGGCCGGATCTGCATGGGCCGCGGCAAACCCGCGCGAGGCGGCTGCCAGCAAACCGCTGACGGCGCCGGCATTGCACGCCAGCCAGCGAGCATCCGCGGCCAGCAGATAGCTGTGATACGACGGCGCGCCGATCTCATCGATCGGCCAGACCTGGCGCTGCGCATCGGGCAGGGTCGAAGGCATCACGCCCTCCCACGCCCAGTAGCTGCCGAAGCTCGCATCGGCCACGCCATCGCGCAGCTCATCGAAGGTCAGTTCGCGCACACCAGCGTCGACCAGCTTCACGGCATCGGGGTCGCCGCCATCTGCGCGAACGATGTCGGTCAGCAAGGCGCGCGCACGCACCGTGGGGTTGAGCGCCACACGGCGCCCACAGAGATCGCGCGGGCGCGTGATGCCGTGCCCGTTTACCGAATGGATAGCTTCCAGGCTGCGCTGGTTGACGGCGGCCACACCACAGACCGGCTCGCCTGTCTCAAAACGGGCCAGCACGCGCCGCGTCGGGCACACACCCAGATGCACATCGCCGCGCATGACGTGATCGAGCGTGTCGCCTCGGGCGTCGTCACGCACGACGATTTCCACGTCCAACCCCGCACGCGCAAACCAGCCCTTGGCGCGCGCGAGGTAAAACCCGGCAGCATTCGTCCACGGGTGAAAGTACTCAAGCATGAGGCGAACGTGCTGCATGGTGCGAACGGCCGATGGCCAAGTGGACAACGGCCCCAGTGTGCGAGCCATGACCACCACCGCGTACTACGTGGATTGTGCAAACGGCTCACGGGTCCTACGAAGCCATCGCGAAAACTCGATGGAACCCCGTTGCCCAAGCAGTGCCGCAGTGGGCGCGCGGGCAGTAAGCCAGCTCTGCCGCAAGATCTGGAAGTGCCGTGCTAGTCCGAAGCGGCCTTGATGAAATCGATGAACGCCCTGAGCGGCGCCGGAACAAGGCGCCGCCCCGGATAGTAGAGATACGGCCCCGGGAACGGCCGCCACCAATCCTCGAGCACGGGTTCGAGCGCACCGCTTGCAAGGTGTGGACGTAGCCAGTCTTCATAGAGATGGACAACGCCCACGCCGGCCAGGGCCGCGTCCACAACAAGATCGGTCGCCCCGCCAATGCGAACGAGCAGCGGACCCGACGGCTCTACCCGAACCACTTCACCATCGCGCTCGTATTCCCACGGCGGCATCGCACCGCTTGCGAACTTGCCACGCAGGCAGGCGTGATCGAGCAGGTCGCGCGGATGAGCGGGCCGGCCGCGTCGATCGAGATAGCCGGGTGCCGCTGCCGTTGCGAACCGCTGCGATCGCGGGCCGATCGGAACGGCGATCATGTCCTGTTCGAGCCGCTCGTCATAACGGATGCCTGCGTCGAAACCTGCAGCCAGGATGTCGACAAAGCTCTCTTCGGCCACGACCTCCAGCTGTATCTCGGGATAGGCGTCGAGAAAGCCCGGGATGATGGCGGGCAGCACCAGCCGCGCGGCGCTCATCGGCACATTGAGCTTCAGCGTGCCGGCGGGCCTTTCGCGAAAGCTGTTGACGACATCGAGCGCGGCTTCCACCTCGCTCAAGGCGGGCCGCAGGCGGCTCAGCAGACGCTGCCCCGCTTCAGTGGGCGAGACGCTGCGCGTCGTGCGGTTCAGCAGGCGCACGCCGAGCTGTGTCTCCAACCGCCGCACCGCCTCGCTGAGCCCGGATGCGCTCGCGCCCATCAGCCTTGCACCTTCGCGGAAGCCCTTGGCCTGCGCCACCGCCACGAAGGCATTCAGATCGCCCAGATCGACTTTCATTGTTCGCATTTTCGTACAACCCGTGCGGATTATGTCCCCTTATCGCGCACCGCGCTTGCGCCTAATCTGCCGTCACCTCTTCTTTTCACACAGGAGTGTGACCATGTCTCCCATCACTCAGTCCGGCACGTTTTCCATCGGCGGCCACCAGGTGCACCGCCTCGGCTATGGCGCCATGCAGCTCGCTGGCCCGGGCGTCTTCGGCCCACCCAAGGACCGCGACGCGGCGCTTGCCGTATTGCGCGAGGCTGTTTCTTCGGGCGTCAACCATATCGACACAAGCGATTTCTACGGCCCGCACGTCACGAATCAGTTGATCCGCGAAGCCTTGCATCCGTATCGCGACGACCTGCTCATCGTCACCAAGATCGGAGCCCGGCGTGACGCGACGGGTGCGTGGCTGCCGGCGTTCTCCGCGCAGGCGCTGACCGAAGCGGTGCACGACAACCTGCGCAACCTCAGTCTGGATGTTCTGGACGTGGTGAACCTGCGGATCATGTTCGACACGCACGGCCCGGCCGAAGGATCGATCGAGGCGCCCCTCTCGGCCTTGGCCGAACTGCAACGGCAGGGACTCGTGCGGCATATCGGGCTGAGCAACGTCACGGCCAACCAGATCGCACAAGGGCGACGGATCTGCGAGATCGTCTGCGTGCAAAACCACTACAACCTCGCCCACCGAAGCGACGACGGGCTGATCGACGCGCTTGCCCGCGACGGCATCGCGTATGTCCCGTATTTCCCGCTGGGTGGGTTCAGCCCGCTGCAATCGTCCACGCTCAACGCTGTCGCAGCGCGGCTTGGCGCAACACCAATGCAGACCGCACTCGCCTGGCTGCTGCACCGGTCACCCAACATCCTGGTGATCCCGGGCACCTCGTCGGTCGCCCACCTGCGCGAGAACCTGGGCGCGGCGGCGATAACGTTGCCGGAAGATGCGATGCGCGAACTCGACGCCGTTGCACATGCCTCGGACGAGGCGGCGTGATTCTGCGCATGGCGGCTGTTCTCTGGCGATGCGCCGCCACGAAACCGGCGCAGCCTGACGGACCCTCAGCCCGGCTGAGACTGCAAAGCCAGCGCGGCCGCCGCGGCGCGCGTTTCCACACCAAGCTTCTCGAAGATGTGCTCGAGGTGCTTGTTGACGGTACGCGGGCGCATACCGAGGATGTCGCCGATGTCGCGATTGGTCTTGCCGCGTGAAATCCACAGCAGCACCTCCGCCTCGCGCGCGGTCAGACGAAACCGTGCGCAGAGGCGATCGCTCACCTTGCGGTCGTCGTGCTCTTCCAACTGGATGACCCACGCGCTGTGCGGCGCGGGGCCAGCCAACCTTGCCACCAGCCGCACGGCCTCGCCGTCTTCCGCCATCCGGCCGGCCTCGGGCGCGCCAACGGGTCCCACGCTCTGCGCCAGCCACTGCTGCAATACCGGCGGCAGCCGCTGCATGTCGCCGTGGTCCGGATAGAAGCGCGCAAACAACGGCGCGACCCGCGAGCTGCGCCAGTGGATCGCGCCGTGCACATCGGCCACCAGCGCCGCACGCCCACCCAGGCCAACGATCTCGTCTGCCTGCCGGTGCGCACGGGCTCGCTCCAGATGCGCAGCAACACGCGCAAGCACCTCTTCCGGGCGGATCGGCTTGGTGATGTAGTCGATACCGCCTGCGCGGAAACCGCGCACAACATGCTCGCTCTCCGTCAGCCCCGTCATGAAGATCACGGGAATCTGCGCGTGGCGCGCATTGGCCTTGATGTGCTCGCAGGTCTCGAAGCCGCTGATGCCGGGCATGACGGCGTCCAGCAGGATGATGTCGGGGGTCAGGCGCTCGATGCGATCCAGCGCGCTGGGCCCGTCCAGCGCCACCAGAACGGTGTAGCCGACCGCGTCGAGCGCATCGGACAGCAGCGCCAGATTGTCCGGCGTATCGTCAACGATGAGCACGACGCCGGAGCCCGCAGCGGCCGCACCGATCGCCTGCGAGGCCGATGGCATATGCAGCGCCGCAGCGCCGGCATGGTCAATCCACGCTGTGTTCATCTGAAGGGGCTCCTTTGAGCAACATATCCAGTTCAGTCAGCCGGAAGCGCCGCGCGGCCGAACGCACAGGTTGCAGCACGCCGGCAAGATCAGGATCGCGATGTTCGGCTTCATCCAGCAACTCGATGAGCCCGCGGATGTAGCCGATCTCGAGCAGCGGCCGCAACTGTGCGACCAGCTCTGCCGGCAGCGGCGCATGCGAGCGTGCCGGCGGCGGCGCTTCCTCAACCGCTTCGCTGTCGACAATCCATTCGAGGTTGAGCAGCTCGCCCACTTTGTCGAGCAGCTGCGGCAGGTGCACAGGCTTGGCAAGGTAGTCGTCGCATCCGGCAGCCGCACCGCGTGCGCGGTCACCGGCAAAGGCATTGGCTGACAACACCAGGATTGGCGCCACACTGAGCGCCTGCTTGCGGATCAGCCGGCTGGCCTCGAAGCCGTCCATCGATGGCATCGAGACATCCATCACGATCAGGTCGACCGGCAAGGTGCCAAGCTGGCGCATCGCCTCGGGCCCGCTGGCGGCTTCGACGAGCGTGAAGCCCAGCGGCGCGAGCGCGCCCACCACGATGCGGCGCTGCTCGCGTTGGTCATCCACCACCAGCACGGTCCGCCGCACACCGCGATACCCGCTGACATGGCGGATGCGGTCGACCGCGCGGGGCTCGCGCACCTCCGGCAGAAACAGTCGCACGGTGAAGCGCGTGCCCTCGCCGGGCACACTGTCCACGCTCAGCTGGCCGCCCATCAGCGTGGTGAGCATGCGGCAGATGGTCAAGCCGAGGCCAGCGCCGTTGTCCTGCGCATGCGCCGCGGCGCCCCGCTCGAACGGCAGGAAAATGCGCTCCAGCTCATCCGAGGCAATGCCGATGCCGGTATCGAGAATTTCGAACGTGGCAATCTCACGCGCGTAGGCCACACGCAGCGACACCGTACCGCTGTCCGTAAAGCGCACCGCGTTGCCCAGCAGATTGATCAGGATCTGGCGCACGCGCTTCTCGTCCATGCGCACCGCATCGGGAATGCGGCCCACATGCTCCATGCGGAAGGCCAATCCTTTTTCAGAAGCGTGCGGTTCCATCATCGCTTCGATCTGCGTCAGGAACGCTGGAAACGCCACCTGGCTCACGTCGAGTTGCAGCTTGCCGGCCTCGATGCGTGCCACGTCCAGCAGCCCGTCGACCAGGGCCAAGAGGTGCTCGCCACTGCGGAAGATGGTGGCAAGGCCCTCGCGGCGCGCCGGTGCCATCGACGGATCGCGCATCAGCAGTTGCGCATAGCCGAGGATGCTGTTGAGCGGCGTGCGCAGTTCATGGCTCAAGCCAGTCACGTAGCGGCTCTTGGCCCGGTTGGCAGACTCGGCGGCTTGCTTGGCCTGCTGCAGCATGGCGTCGGTCTTGCGGTGCGCTTCGATCTCGCGCATCAGCAGCATGGTCTGGCGGTTGGACTCTTCCTGCGCGACCTTGCGGCTTTCCTTGGCGAGCACCAGCCACCATGCGCCCACGCAGCCGACCAGCGCCAGCGCAAAGAACGCCTTGGTGTAACCGCGCGCCAGCAATTGCAACGGCGATTGGTCCGCGCTCAGGGTGACGGCGGTCTGGTAGTAGATCAGCGTCAACACGCCTGCCAGCAAGCCCAGCACGATCAACAGCACGGCGGCGTACTGCGCCACGCGCACGTGCAGTCGCGGCAGTTCAGTGTTGGGAAACCAATGGCGCCAAGCCTGTGCGATTTGCGCGGACAGTCTGCCGTGCGGCTTACAGGCATCGCCGCAGCGCGCATCCAGCGAGCAGCATAGCGAGCAGATGCTGCCGGCGTAGGCGGGGCAATGCGCCATGTCCTCTCGCTCAAACACGTTCTCACAGATGACGCAGCGCATGGCGCCGGCGTGCGCATGTTCGGCGTCGGCGGGCGCGTGCACCTTGCGGGCGAGGTAGAACCGCCCGCGCGTGGCCACGGCGATGAGCGGCGCGCAAAGGAACGCCATGCCCAATGCGACGAACGGCGACAGCGCTTCCGTCACGGCACCGAACAACCCGAGGTGAGCGAGCGTCGCGACCACCGAGGCGATCAGCATGGCGCCCACGCCAACCGGATTCACGTCGTAGAGGTACGCGCGCTTGAACTCGATGTGCGCGGGGCTGTATCCCAATGGCTTGTTGATGACGAGGTCCGCCACCAGCGCGCCGATCCAGGCGATGGCAACGTTGGCGTACAGCGCCAGCACTTCGCTCAGTGCCTCGAACACGCCCAGCTCCATCAGCAGCAGTGCGATGAGCACGTTGAAGACGAGCCACACCACCCGCCCCGGATGACTGTGCGTGAGGCGCGCAAAGAAGTTGGACCATGCCAGTGAACCGGCGTAGGCGTTGGTGACGTTGATCTTGATCTGCGACACCACCACGAACAACGCCATGGCCGCCATCGCCAACGCAGGTGAGCCGAACACGTACTGATAGGCCACCAGGTACATCTGCGTGGGCTCCACGGCGCGCGCCGTGCCCACCTCGTGCTGAACGGCGAGGAAGACGAGAAAGGAGCCGCCCAGCATCTTCAGCGCGCCAGGCACCACCCAACCGGGCCCGGCCGCCAGCAACGCCAGCCACCACTTGCCGCGGTTGGCGCGCGTCTTCTCGGGCAGAAAGCGCAGGTAGTCGACCTGCTCGCCAATCTGCACGATGAGCGCAAAGGCCACGGTGCAGCCCGCGCCAAAGGCCAGCAGGTTGAAATCGCGCCCCGACTCCGACAGGCCGCCAAAGCTCGGCCAGTCGGCAAAGGCGCGCGGATTGCGCAGCAACACTGCAGCGTAGGGCAGCAGCAGCAACACCAGCCACAGCACCTGGGTCCAGCTCTGCAGCTTGTTGATGGCCGTGATGCCGTGCGTCACCAACGGGATGATCACCAGCGAGCACAGCACATAGGCAATGGGGAGCGGCAGCCCGACGTAAAGCTGCACGGCCAGCGCCATGATGGCCGCCTCCAGCGCCAGGAAGATGAACGTGAAGGTGGCGTAGACGAGCGAGGTGACCGTCGAGCCGATGTAGCCGAAGCCGGCGCCGCGCGTGAGCAGGTCCATGTCGACACCGAAGCGCGCTGCGTAATAGCTGATCGGCAGGCCGGTCAGGAAGATCAGCACGCTCACCACCACGATGGCCCAGAACGCGTTGGTAAAGCCGTAGTTGATGGCCAGCGAACCGCCAATGGCCTCCAGCGCCAGGAACGAGGTGGCTCCCAGCGCGGTATTCGCCACGCGGAATTCCGACCACTTGCGGAATCCGCGCGGCGTATAGCGCAATGCGTAGTCTTCCAGCGTCTCGTCGGCGACCCACGTGTTGTAGTCACGGCGGATCTTAACGATGCGCTGGGTGCCGGATTGGTGCACGAACGCTCCCCGTTTCGGTGAACCGCGCCTGAGCTTCATGCTCTAGGCGAGAAGGCGCGGCGGGCGATGCAAGTTCCGTTCCGCCCTGACGCTCGCCCGGCTCACGGCGGTGATGTCGCTGCGTTTTTGCTTGCGGATGGCTGTGCCGTGCAATGCGGCCGCGCTGTACGTCGGTTGACGTATTCCGGCAATCGAGGCCCCCGCCTAGGCTTGCCTCCATGCCTGTTCACAACGACCACCATCCGCAACCGGGAGAAACCACGATGTCACGCCACCCCTCGCGCCTTCGGCGCCTCGCCTTGTGTCTTGCCGTCACGCCACTGCTGGCGGCGCCGCTTGCCGCGCTCGCGCAATCGCACCCGACCGCCAAGGTCAATACCACCAAGCTTGCCGTGACCGACACCGAGGTCACGGTCGGCCAACTGCATTCGGCCACCGGCACCATGGCGATCAGCGAGACCGGATCGATCCAGGCAGAGCGCCTGGCCATCGACCAGATCAACGCCGCGGGCGGCGTGCTGGGCCGCAAGATCAAGATCATCCAGGAGGACGGCGCATCGGATTGGCCGACCTTTGCCGAGAAGGCGAAGAAGCTGCTCGAAGCTGACCGTGTCGCCACCGTGTTCGGCTGCTGGACCTCGGCCTCGCGCAAGGCCGTGCTGCCGGTGTTCGAGAAAGACAACGGGCTGCTGTACTACCCGACGTTCTACGAGGGGCTCGAGCAATCCAAGAACGTGATCTACACCGGGCAGGAAGCCACGCAGCAGATCCTGGCCGGGCTGGATTGGGTGGCCAAGGAGAAGAAGGCAAAGACGTTCTATCTGGTCGGCTCCGACTACATCTGGCCGCGCACGTCGATGAAGATCGCGCGCAAGCACATTGAAAACGTGCTGCACGGCGAGGTTGTCGGCGAGGAGTACTACCCGCTGGGCAACACGCAGTTCGGCTCGCTGATCAACAAGATGAAGCTCAAGAAGCCCGACGTGATTTTTGCTGCCGTGGTGGGTGGTTCCAACGTGGCCTTCTACAAGCAGATGAAGGCCGCGGGCGTGACCGCCGACAAGCAGACGCTGCTGACGCTGTCCGTCACGGAAGATGAGCTGCTGGGTATCGGCGGCGAGAACATGGCCGGCTTCTACGCCTCCATGAAGTACTTCCAGAGCCTGGACAACCCCAACAACAAGAAATTTGTCGAGGCCTTCAAGGCCAAGTACGGCGCCAAGGCCGTCATCGGCGACGTCACGCAGGCGGCTTACCTCGGCCCGTGGCTGTGGAAGGCGGCGGTGGAAAAGGCCGGCAGTTTTGACGTCGACAAGGTGGTCGCGGCCTCGCCGGGCATCGAGCTGAACACCGCACCGGAAGGCTACGTGAAGGTGCACGCCAACCACCACCTGTGGAGCAAGACGCGCATCGGGCAAGTCCAGACGGATGGCCAGTTCAAGGTTGTCTACGAGTCGGGTCTGATCGAACCGAATCCGTTCCCGAAGGGTTATCAGTAACCCGCCGCAGACGCGGTCCGGCCGCATCGCAGTTGCAAGCCGGACGGACCGCTCCCCACCGCATCCATCGTCTTCGTGGAGCCGCCATGACCTCGTTGTCGGAATTCGGGGCGATCTTCGCCATGCAGGGCTTCAACGGCCTGTCGTTCTTCTGCGTGCTGCTGCTGATGGCACTGGGCCTGGCCATCATCTTTGGGCAGATGGGCGTGATCAACATGGCCCATGGCGAGTTCCTCACCATCGGCGCGTACACCACGTACCTGCTGTCAACGCTCACCGCCAGCTACGCGCCAGCACTGCAGCCGTACTACTTCTTCGCGGCCGTGCTGCTGTCGTTCGTACTGGCAGCGGCCATGGGTTACGCAGTCGAGCGGTTGATGATCTCGCGGCTCTACAACCGCCCGCTCGACACGCTGCTCGCCACCTGGGGCCTGAGCCTGACCATGCAGCAGGCTTTCCGCTCCATCTTTGGCGCCAAGGAGGTCAGCCCCACGCTGCCGGACTGGTTGATGGGATCGTTCTCGCCAGGCGGCGGCATCGATATCCCGATCAACGGCCTGTTTGTGATGGCACTGACCACGCTGCTGACCGGTGCGCTGTTCCTTCTGCTGTTCCGCTCCCGCTGGGGCCTGCAGGTGCGTGCCACGGTGCAGAACCGCGTGATGAGCGGTGCGGTCGGCATCGACACGCGGCGCGTCGACCGCATGACGTTCGCACTCGGTTGTGGCGTGGCCGGGGTGGCGGGCGCAGCGTTCACCACCATCGGTTCGACCGGCCCGACATCGGGGTCGCTGTACATCGTCGACACCTTCCTGGTGGTGGTGTTCGGCGGCGCGCAAAGCCTGCTGGGCACCATCGCGTCGGCTTTCACCATCGCCCAGACGCAATCGACCACCGAGTTCTTCCTCACAGGCTCGATGGCCAAGGTGCTGACGCTCTCGGCCGTGATCCTGATCCTGATGATGCGGCCGCAGGGGCTGTTCTCGGTCAAGGTCCGCAAATAAGGAGTCCGACATGAACCCCACGCTTCATTCATGGCTAGAGCGCAAGCGCGATTGGCTCGGCCTGGCCGTACTCTGCGCCGTCATCTTCGTCGTCATGCCGCTGGCGTTTGATGTATTCCGCCTGAACCTGATCGGCAAGTACCTGAGCTATGCCTTCGTGGCCGTCGGCCTGGTGCTGTGCTGGGGCTACGGCGGCATCCTGAGCCTGGGCCAGGGCGTGTTCTTCGGGCTCGGCGGCTATTGCATGGCGATGTTCCTCAAGCTGGAAGCCTCCGACCCGGTCAGCACCAAGATCCAGTCCACGCCCGGCATTCCCGACTTCATGGACTGGAACCAGTTGACCGCCCTGCCGTTGTTCTGGGAGCCATTCCGCCACTTCGGCTTCGCGGTGGTCGCGGTGGTGCTGGTGCCCACGCTGCTTGCGTTGCTGATCGGCATCGCCATGTTCAAGCGGCGCGTGGGCGACGTGTATTTCTCCATCGTCACGCAGGCCATCGCGGCGATCCTGTCGATCCTCATCATCGGGCAGCAGGGCTGGACGGGCGGCGTCAACGGCATCACCGACCTGAAGACGCTGCTCGGCTGGGACATCCGCACCGACTCCGCCAAGCTGATCCTGTACTTCGTCACCGCCGGCCTGCTGGTGGGCTGCATCGTGCTCGGACGCTTCATCCTGCGTTCCAAACTCGGCCGCCTGCTGATGGCGATGCGCGACAAGGAAGAGCGCGTGCGCTTTTCCGGTTACGACGTCGCCAGCTTCAAGGTGTTCGTGTTCTGCGTGGCGGCGGCCATGTCGGCCATCGGCGGGGCGATGTTCACGCTGCAGGTGGGCTTCATGTCGCCGTCGTTCGTCGGCATCGTGCCGTCGATCGAGATGGTCATCTATGCCGCGGTGGGCGGACGCCTCTCGCTACTGGGCGCGGTGTACGGCACGCTGCTCGTCAATTTCGGCAAGACGTACTTCTCTGAGTCCTTCCCGCAGCTGTGGCTGTTCCTGATGGGCGGCCTGTTCATCGCCGTGGTCATGTACTTCCCCAACGGCCTGGCCGGCCTGTACGACAGCCACGGCCGCAAATGGATCGCACGGCTGCTGCAAGGCCGCCGCGCGGCGGCAAAACCGGCGCCCGGCGCCACCGCGCAAGGCTAAACCCGGAGACCATCATGACCCAACCGATCGGCGTGGAAATGCCCAAGCCCGTGCTGGCGATCGAAGACCTGACGGTGTCGTTCGATGGCTTCAAGGCGGTGGACAGCCTGAACCTGTACGTAGACCGCAACGAAGTGCGCGTGGTGATCGGCCCCAACGGTGCCGGCAAGACCACGGTGCTGGACCTGATCTGCGGAAAGACGCGCGCCACCTCCGGCAGCATCCGCTTCAACAATCTGGAGCTGACGAAGATGCGCGAGCACGACATCGTGCGCTCGGGTGTCGGCCGCAAGTTTCAGACCCCCTCCATCTACGAAAACCTGACGGTGTTCGAGAACCTGGAGATGTCGTTCCCGCGCGGGCGCAAGGTGCTCGGAGCACTCGCCTTTCGCCGCACGCCCGACGTGGTGGAACGCGTGGAAGCCGTGGCCCGCGACATCTTCCTGCACGACCTGCTGCACCAGCAGGCGGACCTGCTCTCGCACGGGCAAAAGCAATGGCTTGAGATCGGCATGCTGCTCATGCAGGAGCCGGAACTCGTGATGCTCGATGAACCCGTTGCCGGCATGAGCGTGTCGGAACGCGAGAAGACAGCGGAACTGCTCGGCCGCATCAGCCAGGGCCGCTCGGTGCTCGTCATCGAGCACGACATGGAGTTCGTCAAGAGCATCGCCCACCGCGTGACGGTGCTGCACCAGGGCAAGGTGCTGGCCGAAGGCAGCATGGATGCGGTGCAGGCCGATCCGAAAGTCATTGAAGTCTATCTGGGCCATTGAGCCCCGGAGCCGCACATGTTCAACGTGACCGACCTCGTTTCCGGATACGGCCAGAGCCAGGTGCTCCATGCCCTGAACCTGCAGGTGGCGCCGCAGGAGATCGTGGCCGTGATGGGCCGCAACGGCATGGGCAAGACCACGCTCTTCAAGACCCTGATGGGCATTCTTCCGACGCGCTCGGGCAGCGTATCGATCGACGGCCAGGAACTGACGGCCCTGCCCTCGTTCCAGCGCGTGGCGCGCGGCATCGCTTACGTGCCGCAGGGTCGAATGATGTTTTCGAGCATGACGGTGCTGGAGAACATCCAGACCGGTCTGCCGGCGTCTGCCGGCGGGCGCGTGCCGGACGAACTGTATGCGCTGTTCCCCGTGCTGTACGACATGCGCGGGCGCAAGAGCGGCAACCTGTCAGGCGGCCAGCAACAGCAGCTCGCCATTGCGCGGGCATTGGCCACCAACCCGAAGGTCCTGCTGCTGGACGAGCCGACCGAAGGCATCCAGCCGTCGATCATCAAGGACATCGCACGAGCGCTGAAGGAGATCCGCAAACTCCGGCAGCTCACCATCGTCGTGTCAGAACAGGTGCTCAGCTTCACCCTCGATATCGCCGACCGCTTTCTCGTCATCGACAAAGGACGCTTCGTCTACGAAGAAACGCGCGACAAGGTCGATGCCGCCACCATCAGCCGATACCTCTCGGTTTGACCGACCTCACACCTAAGGAGCAAGCATGCGTCACGGGGACATTTCGAGCAGCCAGGACTGCGTTGGCGTGGCCGTCGTCAACTACAAGATGCCGCGCCTGCACACGCGCGCCGAGGTGCTGGAGAACGCGCGCAACATCGGCCGGATGCTGGTCGGCATGAAGCAGGGTCTGCCCGGGCTGGACCTCGTGGTGTTTCCCGAATACTCCACGCACGGGATCATGTACGACGCCGCCGAGATGTACGAGACGGCGGCCACCATCCCCGGCGATGAGACCGCCATTTTTGCCGCGGCATGCCGCGAAGCCAAGGTGTGGGGCGTGTTTTCGCTCACCGGCGAACGTCATGAAGACCACCCCAACAAGGCGCCCTACAACACGCTCATCCTGATGAACGACCAGGGTGAAATCGTGCAGAAGTACCGCAAGATCATGCCGTGGTGCCCCATCGAGGGGTGGTACCCCGGTGGCTGCACCTACGTATCCGAAGGCCCCAAGGGCCTGAAGATCAGCCTGATCATCTGCGACGACGGCAACTACCCCGAGATCTGGCGCGACTGCGCGATGAAGGGCGCCGAACTGATCGTCCGCTGCCAGGGATACATGTACCCGGCCAAAGAGCAGCAGGTGATGGTGTCCAAAGCCATGGCGTGGATGAACAACGTCTACGTGGCGGTCGCAAACGCGGCCGGTTTCGACGGCGTGTATTCGTACTTTGGGCACTCGGCCATCGTTGGATTCGACGGCCGCACGCTGGGCGAATGCGGCACCGAAGAGATGGGCATCCAGTACGCCGAGCTGTCGGTCGGGCTGATCCGCGATGCGCGCAAGCACCTGCAATCGCAGAACCATCTTTATAAGCTGCTGCACCGCGGCTACACCGGCACCATCAACTCCGGTGAAACACCGGAAGGCGTGGCCGCCTGCCCCTTCGATTTCTACAAGACCTGGGTGAAAGATCCGGCCGCCGCGCGAGCGCAGGTCGAGGCCCTCACCCGCCGCACCGCCGGCACACCCGAATGCCCCATCGATGGCATCCCCCACGCCTGACGCCACTTCCCTGAGGAGAAACCACCATGCAGCATTTCAAGATCCAGCCCGGCAAGCCACTGGCTGAGCAGGCCGAACTCGGCCACAACCGCTGGCATCCGGACATCCCGTTCCTTTCCAAGGTCAAGCCTGGCGAAGAGATCATCATCGAATCGCTGGATTTTCTCGACGCGCAGATCCGCGACGACGACAAGGTCGACGACGTGCGCAATGTCGACCTGACGCGCGCGCATCCGCTCACAGGGCCCTTTTACATTGAAGGCGCGGAGCCGGGTGACCTGCTGGTGGTGGACCTGCTCGACATCAAGCCCGTTACGCCGATCGGCTTTTCCGGCGTGTTCGCAAAATCCAACGGCGGCGGCTTCCTGGCGGATTATTTTCCCGATGCCGACAAGGCCATCTGGGACTTGAAAGGCGTCTATGCCACGTCGCGCCATATTCCCGGCGTCCGGCTGGCCGGACTGACACACCCTGGGTTGATGGGCTGCCTGCCCTCCCGCGAACTGCTGGACGAATGGAACCGCCGCGAAGCACCGCTGGCCGCCAAGGGCCTGGCCCAGCCGCCTGACCCGCGCACCGCCGTGCTGCGCGGCGTGTCCGGCGCAGAATTCGATCGCATGGCAGGCGAAGCTGCGCGCACGGTGCCGCCACGCGAGCACGGCGGCAACACCGACATCAAGGATCTCTCGATCGGCACGCGCATTTTCTTCCCCGTGTACGTCAAAGGCGCCGGCTTCTCGATGGGCGATCTGCATTTCTCCCAGGGCGACGGCGAAATCGGCTTCTGCGGCGCAATCGAAATGGACGGCGCTACGCGTGTCGGGTTCGACCTCATCAAGGGCGGCATGGCCAAGTACAACCTGAGCGCACCGATCTTCATGCCCAGCCCTGTCAAGCCGCGCTACGACCAGTGGCTGACCTTTGAGGGCATCAGCGTAGAGAACGGCACCAACTACTACCTGGATGCCACCGTCGCCTATCGGCAGGCGTGCCTGAAGGCCATCGATTACCTCACGCACTTTGGCTTCACCGCCAGCCAGGCCTACATGCTGCTGACGGCCGCGCCGGTGGAGGGGCGCATCGGCGGCATTGTCGACATTCCGAACTGCGCGTGCACGGTGTCGATTCCCACGGCGATCTTCGATCAGGACATCACTCCCAAGGGCATGCTGAACGACAAATCGCACTGGGGCCACAAGCCCGCTTGACGTTGATGACCAATACGCGCCGGCCATGGCGGCACCGCTGCGGCCGGCGCAGCAACGGAGGCATGCATGCCGCTATACGACATTCGCTGTACCGCTTGTGACGGCATTTTCGAACGGCTGATTCCGGCTGCGAAACTGCACGCGCCCACGCCCTGCCCGTATTGCGACGAAGACACGCCCGCCGCGCCAATGCCGACCGGTGGGCGCGTTGCATTGAAGTCAGTTTCACGCTGGCAACCCAGTTCGCTGCATGAGCAACTGGCGGGCAAACCAATCACCGGGCCAGGCAGCGCAGGGGGCTCCGGCAGCCGCAACAGCGTCCTCCATGTCTGCGGCGGAAAGCACTGCTCGATCTGCGGTGTGTGAGCCCAGACGCTGACGGCTGATGGTGGCCTCTTGCATACACAACAACGCGCGGCCAAGGCGCCTGCCTGACCGGCAGACGCCTTGGATTGCGCAAGCGGCGGCTTACGCTACCGCCTTCAGGCCTTCCATTGCCTCACGCACATAGGCGATCAGGTCCGGGCCCATCCACGGGCTGGCGGATAGTTCGGGCTCCCGCTCCATCGCCAGGCGGACTTTGGCCTGCGTCTGCGGATCATCGCCCGCATATGAGCGGAACAGATCGATCCACTGCCGGGCGAGCTGCTGCATCTCCGGTGCATGCGCTGGCGTGCCCTTGGCCAAATGCTGCCGCACCTGCGCAATGAGGGTCGGCCACTCGTTGGCGCGCTTGCCGAAGTTCGCACGCATGAATTGCTGCTCTGCCGCCGACAGGTACTTCCCATAGATCGCCAGCTTGGTTTCGTTCGCCGCCTCCATGATGAAGTCGAGCATCTCCAGGCTGATTCCGGTGCGCTCCTGCAACGCCGGCTCGTTGATGTGCATCGTGTGCAGCTTGGCCGTAAGGACCGGGTCCAGCGCCGCATCCTGCGCGAGCAGCGCCATCCATTGCTTGGCGAGCGCTTGCGCCTCGCTGCTGCGTGCGTGCACGCCGCGCGTCATCGCATCCTGCACGGTGGACACCAGCGCCGCCCACCGCTCATGACGCGCCGTATCGGCGTCCATGCGTTCGGCGCGGGCACGTTCTTCCTGCGAAAGATATTTGTCGTACATGGTCATCCATTCCAAGGTTGTGAGCCACTCGGTCAATTCGGGCTCCTCCTCGCGCACGAGCTGGCCGTGCAGCCGCGACAGCCGATCGCGCAGCACGCTGGCCTGCGTGATCTGCTGATCGAGCATCGCAATCTGCCGTTCCACGATCGTGGTGAAGGGGATGTCCGGATTGGCCAGGAAAGCCCCGACATCGGCCAGCGACATGCCGAAACGCCGCAGCGCCTGAATCTGGTGCAGGCGTGCGACGTCAGCCTTGTCGTACAGCCGGTAACCGCTGTCGGAGCGGGCCGAAGGCGTGAGCAGACCGATGGTGTCGTAGTGATGCAACATGCGCACCGAGAGGCCGCAGCGTTTGGCGAGATCGCCCACTTTCAACAACATGGTGGCTCCTGTCTTCTGGCTTGGACACAGGCTAGGACCTCACACAATGTGAGGGTCAAGCACGGCCTGAGTGGATCGCAATAGGCAGCGCCCGGTGTACACGCGGGCACATCCGGCATTCTGAACCAGGCCCCTCTGTGGTGGGGACCATGCCCCGCGAACCCGCGCCGCTGCGTGCGTCACAAAAAGTTCATTCAACTCTGTGTTCAGCGGGTCGTTTAGCGGAATGTCCGTTCTTGCGTCTGCCGCCAACGTCATGACTTTCTCATCGCTTCCCTTGCCCGCAGGCATTGCGCCCGAGATGCTGCGCACGGTGTTCCAACCGATCTTCCGCCTGTCGACCACCGAGGTGCTCGGCTACGAAGCCCTGCTGCGCGGGCCGGTGGGGTCGGCCATGGAATCGCCGGCGGCCCTGTTTGCCGCAGCCTCGGACACGGCAGGCACGATTGCCCTGGAGACCACCGCCGCGCGTCTGGCCATCGCCAATTTCTCGGCGATGCGTCTGACGGGCAAGCTGTTCCTGAACTTCAGCGCGCAGGGCGTACGCCAGTTGCTGGAAGACCATGCCCGCCTGCTGCATGCCATTGCCGACCACGACCTGCACCCCTCGCGCATCGTCATCGAATTGACCGAGCAAACGCCCATCGATGATCTGGCCAGCTTTGCCGAGGCCCTATCGGTGGCACGCGACTTCGGCCTGCAATGCGCGCTTGACGATTTCGGCACCGGCAATGCCAACCTGAACCTGCTGATCGAGCTCACACCCGACTTCATCAAGCTCGACAAATATTTCCTGCGTGACATTGCCAAGCACCCGGCCAAGCTGGACATGGCGCGCACGCTGCAGCAGACGCTCAAGGGCGGCGCCACCAGCATCATTGCCGAAGGGCTGGAGACCGAAGACGAACTAGGCGTGGTGCGCGATCTGGGCATCCGCTTCGGGCAGGGTTTCTTCCTGGCGCGCCCACAGGACAAGCCCGCGAGCGACATGTCCAGCCACGCGGCGCGCGTGCTGCAGTCTTCGCAGATTGCGGTGTTTCCGCAGGCTGTGCGCGTCGGCTGGCGCGCCATCACGGCGAGCAAATTGCTGCGCGTGGCGCCCACCCTGCCCTTGCGCAGCAGCAACGACGAGGTGCTGCACCTGTTCAATCGCCACCCTGATCTGCACGCCGTGGCGCTGCTCGATGAAGTCGAGCGTCCGCTCGCACTCATCGCACGCCGAGCGTTCATCGACCGCTATGCGATGCCGTATCACCGCGAGCTGTACGGCAAGAAACCGGCGTTGGCGTTTGCCAACCGGCAGCCGGTGCTGGTGGAAAAATCCGCCTCGCTGGAAGACATGTCGGCGCTGCTGATGAGCGAAGACCAGCGCTACCTGACCGACGGGTTCATCATCACCGAGCATGGCCGCTACCTGGGCCTGGGCACCGGTGAAGAGCTGGTGCGCACCGTGACGGAAATCCGCATCGAGGCCGCACGCTACGCCAATCCGCTCACATTCCTGCCCGGCAACATTCCGTTGAACCTGCACATTGAACGTTTGCTTGAGGCACGCGCGGAGTTCTACGCCTGTTATGTGGACCTGAATCACTTCAAGCCCTTCAATGATCAATACGGCTATTGGCAAGGCGATGAGATGCTGAAGATGGCCGCCGCCGTGCTGGCCAACGCATGCGAACCCACACGGGATTTCCTCGGCCACGTGGGCGGCGACGATTTCCTGATCCTGTTCCAGAGCGCCGACTGGCAGGCACGCATCACGCAGGCCATGGGGGCGTTCAACGCCAACGCGCTCGCCATGTACACGCCGGCTGACCGCGCGGCAGGCGGCATCCATGCGGAAGACCGCAAGGGCCTGCCGGCATTCTTCCGCTTCGTGACGATGGCTGTGGGCGCGCTGCACGTGCACCCCGGCGCCGCGCACAACAGCGATGACATCGGCACCGCCGCCGCCCTGGCCAAGCGGCGCGCCAAGCAAAGCGATAACGGTTTCCATCTGGAAGCCATGCACCCCGCCCCTGCCGTGCGGGCCATAGCCTGACATCTGTGCGCCTGCGCTACAGCATCGCGGGAATCAGCCCGAGCAACGCGGCCTTTACCACGGCATGCGTCTTGTTGGCGGCGTTGAGCTTGGTGATGGCGTTGCGGATGTGGAAGTTCACGTTGCGCTCGGTCATTTCCAGGATGGCCGCCACTTCAGCCGCCGTCTTACCTTCGGCCGTCCAGTGCAGTGTCCGCCGTTCAATCTCTTTCAGGCGCGTGGCGGCATCGGGCAACACCTTTTCGGCCATCAGCGTGCTGATGCTGGCGTGTGCGCGCTGGCTCAGCCAGATCATTTCAGGCTCGCTCGCGGCCAGTTCGTCTTCGGTGATGGGCGTGGCGCGGCGCACCAGGCTGAAGGTACCGAAGATGCCGGTGTGATCGCGAATGGTGTGCGACCACCCGTGGTTGAGCCCGTGGCGGCGCGCGTCCATCCAGAACGGCGCGTCTGCCGTGGCGATGCTGGACCACAGCATTGGCTTGACGCAGCGCTGCCCAAACTGCAACACAGGGTCGATGGCCAAGTAGCCGCACACCCGGTAGTGCTCGCGCCAATGTTCCGGGTAGGTGCTCCAGCAGATGGTGTTGAAGCGCGTGATCGGAATCGCTGCACGCAGGGCGTAGGCGCAATAGTCGAAGCCGAGCAGAGTCACCGCCGGTTGCAGGCTACGGATGACAGCATCGGCGTCGCGCAGTGCATTCAGCTCGCGCAGCAATTCCGCACGCCAGGATGTTGCGTAGCCAAGCGGCAATTGGTTGTGAACGCCCATCCCATCGGCCTCCAAAACACGCGCTGAATCGCCATACCGGTGCCCATTCCAGCTAACCGGCTTTCCTCAATTCAAATTAGGCGAAAAGCGCGATCAGCCTTGCGTTTTGCTGAGGCAATCGTTGGCGTGCCGGAACTATACATAATCCGAAACGAATTGCGCGCCTCGCATAGCGCATGCAATTAGTAGATTTTCTCGAATATTGGAATAACGCAATACAGCAATAAATTCTCTGATAACCAAATGGTTTTGCGCAAAAACACAGCCATTATTTAAATCTGCTGTTTATGTTCGGCATGTCGCCTTCGGCATTGCCATCTCCCAACGGGACGCGTCCTTCGTGCAGGGCCTGGGTAGGCGGAATTCGTATTGGGGGCTTCCGTCATCGCTTGCCTCCGCTGCCGCGGGTGCATCTTCATGCGCATAGCCGGATTGCGGTGCCGACAACGCCGCAAAGCGTGCGCTGGCGCCACATTGCGGTGATGCAGAGGTGCGACAAACAGCAAGGATTGCACCTCGGTGACGCGACAAAACGTCGCAGTAAAAATAACAATAATGACGTTTCACGTGCAGTTTGATCAACGTCGGAAAAAATTGACGTGTCAGATTTACACGCACATGTGACGATTCACTACCACGGCAGAGAATTAGGGCAAGAACGGCTTTCTTATTGGGGTTTCGCAGTGTCAGCGAAAGCCTTACAGTCTGGTCCGCGACTCGCCCTCTCGATGTAGTCGAGACCCCGACAAGAAACACGACGGTACGAAGCAACAGGGTTTTTTTGGCGCGTCTTCATCCTCGTCACTCCCCCGGTTTGTGGCGCTTTTTCAAATCCGGATGCTCCGGAATTGGCGGAGCTTTGCCCAAATTCAAAAAAGTGACGCGGACTTAATGCGGCGGCTGCCCCCGCCCCACTGACCCATTTGCATAGGAAGTCCCGTTTCATGCGTTCCACTCTGATTTCTCTTGGCCTCGTTGCCAGCGCTACGCTCAGTCTGTTCTCCACCGGCGTGCAGGCCAATTGCGTTGCCAATCCGCCCACGCAGTCCAACACGACGTTCCCCGCCAGCTTGACCGGCAAGCTCGCGTATCACAGCTACGTCAGCTACGGCGACGGCACCAGCCAGATCTTCATCTACGACTTTTCGGCACGCACGCTGCAGCAGGTGTCGAAGGCGGCCTGGGGCATCCAGGACCCGATGAATGCGGTGTTCAGCCCCGACGGTAAGTGGATCGCCTTCATGGGCATCACCAACAACGCGTGGAATGTGTTCTTCTGGCAAGTCGGTTCGACCAGCATGCCGATCAACCTGACCAACAGCACCGGCCAGACGCGCAATGAAGACCCGAAGTTCAGCACCGACGGCAAATCGCTGTTCTTCAAGCAGAACGGCGATGTCATGCAGGCCGCGCTGTCGTACACCAGCTCGGGCCCCGTCTTCACCTCGACTGTGAACCTGACGCGCACGGCACCGACGCTGGAAAATTCGATGCCGTTTGCCACCCCGGACGGCACGGCCGTCTACTACACCACGGGCACCGGCTCGGGCATGGGTCTGTACAAGCAGACCGTGGGAAGCACGACCAAAGTGGCGTTCGACACGCCGTCGGGCCTGGCAACGTACTACCCGATCGTGCGCGCCGACGGCACCGTCTTCTATGCCCGCTGGCACGACGCCACCAGCCAGGCTGACCAGATCTACACCAAGGTCAACCCGAGCGACACGCCCAACCAGCTCACGCTCAACGACTGCAACAGCAACAACTCCGACCCGTCGCCCGTGAACAACACGAACTACGTGTTTTTCTCGTCGACGAGCGCCGGCGGCTATCAGCTCTACCTGGGCGATGCGAGCACCGGCCAGCGCTGGAGCCTGTCGCAGTTTGGTGTGAACTCGGACACGACCAAGGCGAAGCTTGGCTCGAACTACTACGCAGGCACGCCGACGGCTGCTGCACAGTCCGTCACGCTGCTCTCGCAGGGCAAGCCGGCCAGCGCGTCCTCCAGCTACAGCGCCAGCCTCGGCCCAGCCTACGCATTTGACGGCAACACCACCAGCACGCGCTGGGATTCGGTGGAAGGCGTCGCCGGCGCGCAGTGGCTGATGGTGGATCTGGGCTCGACCCGCACCATCACCGGCGTCGACCTGTACTGGGACGCAGGCGCGAAGGTCTACTACATCCAGACCTCGAATGACGGCGTGACGTGGACGAACATCTACTCGACTTCGAGCGGTGCTTCATGGGGCCACACATCGCTGGCCAACCTCAAGGGCAGCGGCCGCTATGTGCGCATGTACGGCACGCAGCGCGCCACGCAGTGGGGTTACTCGCTGGATGAAATGCAGGTGTGGGGCTACTAAGCGGCCGCTCCGGTATCAGCATCGCCTGACATGACAAACGCCCCGGTGGCTTCGGCCATCGGGGCGTTTCTCATTGCTGCGTGCGGCGCGTCAGCCTGCCTGGAACTCGCCGGGCATGAAGGCGAACGGCTTGGCGATGCGGTTCCAGGTGTTCATCTGCGCAACGGCCAGCGTGAGGTTGGCCAGCTCCTGCTTGTTGAAGTGGCGCAGCATTTCGTTGACGAGGTCATCGCCGATGGCGTTGTCGGCCAGCAGCGTCACCGCGTCGGCCCAGCGCAGTGCGGCACGTTCACGCTCGGTGTAGAACGGGGTCTCTTCCCACACGGGCAGGGAGTACAGGCGCATGGCGCTCTCGCCCGCGTGTATGCCCTCTTTGTAGTGACGGTCCAGACAATACGCGCAGCCGTTGAGCTGCGAGATGCGGTAGCGCAGCAGTTCGAGCAGGCGCATCTCGAACCCGCAGTGGTTGACGTACGACTCCACAGCCAGCAAGGCCTCGACCATGCCGGAGGGCAACTCTCCAAAGGAAATGCGTTCGTTCATCGATGGGCTCCGTTGAAAACCGGGGCCATGTTAGGCAGCACCCGCCCATCGCGGACACCGCTTGCCGCGCATAGCAGCCATCATCGGCCCGGTATACCCCGGTACACGTTTGGGACGCTGGTGCGCCGCGTCGGCCGTATTGGGGCCTACCCCTAAATTGTCAAAAGCTGAACATTCAGCCTGCACACGGCTCGGCACGATGGCGTCTCCGCACCACGCCAGAGGATGGACGATGCCCTCCCATAAATCGCCGCATACCCCCGCGCACGGCATGAGCCGGCGCGATTTCCTGACGCTAGGTACCGCCGCCGCTGGGCTTGGCGCGCTGGGCCTGAGCCTGCCCGAAGGCGCGCATGCCGGCGACGCCAACTGGCATGCTGGCCAGCTCGCGCACCTGATTCCGGCAGCGAGCCACAACCGCCTTCTCATCAAGGCATCGTTCCAGGCACCGCTTGCACGGGCACCTTGGCTGATGGTCAACGGCAAGCGCGTCGCGGGGGAACGAACCGATGCCGCCGGCCGCTTCTGGCGCTTTGATGCGCGTGACCTGCAGCCCGCCACGCAATACACGCTGCGCATTGTCGATGCGAGCGGCAAGCCGCTGGCCGACGCGTGGCCGCTGCGTACATTCCCCGCGCCCGACGCCACGCCCGCACGGCTGCGCATCCTGGCCTACACCTGCGCCGGCGGTTATGACGGGCCGCCAGTGGCCGGCAAGACCGCATGGCTGGACATGACCGCCCGCCGCCGCCTGCTCGCACGCGGCATGTCGTTTGCGCCCGACACCGTTATCGCCAACGGCGACCA
Organism: Ralstonia mojiangensis; assembly: GCF_023955645.1. NCBI lineage: Bacteria > Pseudomonadati > Pseudomonadota > Betaproteobacteria > Burkholderiales > Burkholderiaceae > Ralstonia > Ralstonia mojiangensis. Next base: position 583,430 of record NZ_JAMXHU010000004.1, read on the forward strand.
CATCTACTGGGATCTGCAGACCTCGCAGAACAAACCCTTCGCACGGCAGGTGCGCGAACTGATGTGGGCAAAGTTTGGCGGCGCGCTCGACACGTCTGTGCCGATGTCGCACCCGAAGAACGAAGCCATCTTCACGCGCGTGTGCGACTACCAGATCAGCGGGCTGTACGGCACCACGCTGCGCTCCACGCCCGCGTATTTCCTGACCGACGATCACGACACGTTCGAGAACGACGAGTTTGACGACAAGGTGGCCACCCTGCCGCCGGAGCCATACGGCCTGGTGGGTGCAGAGCTCACGCAACATCGCTATTACCCCGAGTTCCTGCCCGACGCGAACCGCCCCGTGTGGCTGCCCGGCGGTGACAAGGCCGGCATGCCCATCGACAGCAACAGCGCCTTCGGCACGCTGCGCTACGGCGCATTGCTTGAAGCCGTGCTGTACGACTGTCGGCGCTTTCTCGACAACAAGGGCATCCATGCACGCGTGGTGCCGCAATGGGTGGAAGACTGGCTCGTGGCACGTACGCGCGCTGAAGACACCGCGCATTTCTTCCACGTGCCGTCGCTGCCGTTTGCGTATTCGTCGGGCAAGCTGGGCGACTGGTATCCGGATCGGCTAGACAGGAAGACCGGCCGCCTCGTGGCCAACCAGCCCAAGCCCGGTTGGCAGGCCGGCTGGCACGCGCAGCACCAGCGCCTGGTAGCGGCGTTGGCCGAGCAGAAACAGCGCGCGGCCGTGATCGTGCAGGGCGACTTCCATGCATCGGCGGCCGGCTCAATGTCGCGCTCGGGCGATCTGGCGTTCGCGCATCCGGTGCATACGGTCATGACCGGCACGCTTGGCACTGGCGACCTCGCCTTCCCGTCGGCATTCCGCAGCATCGAGACCACGCCTGCCCTGTCCGTCGCCATGCAGGAGGCGCTGCGCCCGACCGAGAAGAACGGCTTTACCATCATCGACGTGACGCCCGAGAAGATGACCTTCTCGCTGTTCATGTGGCGCCCGCCCGAGCCGGTGGAAGCCATCGATACACTGCAGCCGGCGCTGGTGTACGAGGTGCCGCGCCTGGCTTGAGGTGCCAGCGCAACAACAAGGAGACACATGGCGAAGATCTGCATCGTGGGGGCAGGCTCGATCGGCTGCTATCTGGGAGGCCGCCTGCTGGCGGCCGGCGCCGACGTCACGCTGGTCGGCCGCGCACGCATCGGCAACGAGTTGCGCGAGCACGGTCTCACCTTGACGGACTACCGCACCAGCTGCTGGCAGATACCGTCGGCTGAGGTGCGCTACGTGACCGACCCCGGCGCTGCCGCCGATGCCGATCTCGTGCTCGTCACGGTCAAATCTGCTGCCACGCAGTCCGTGGCAGATGAGCTGCAGGCCGTGATGCGCACGGGTGTCGTTGTCATCAGCTTCCAGAACGGTCTTGGCAATGCCGACGTGCTGCGGGCCACTCTGCCGCAGCACACCGTGCTGGCGGGCATGGTGCCCTTCAATGTGATGCAGCCTGGCCCCGGCGCTTTCCATCAAGGCACGGGCGGCGAGCTGGAAGTGGCAGCGTCACCCATGCTGCAGCCGTTTCTGGGTGACTTTCTCCGCGCGGGTCTGCCGCTCACGGAACGGACCGACATGGCGGCCGTGCAATGGGCCAAGCTGCTGCTCAACCTGAACAACGCCATCAATGCACTGGCCAACCGGCCGCTGAAGGAAGAGTTGTCGCAGCGTGCGTATCGGCGCTGCCTCGCGCTGGCGCAAATGGAGGCACTGCGGCTGCTGTCGCGTGCGGGCATCCAACCCGCCAAGCTGACGCCCATACCGCCCGCCTGGATTCCACGCCTGCTCGCCACGCCTGATGCGGTATTTGCGCGGCTGGGCGGCAAGATGCTCGCCATCGATCCGCTCGCGCGTTCGTCCATGTCCGACGATCTGGCTGCGGGGCGCACGACCGAAGTCGACTGGATCAACGGTGAAGTTGTGCGCCTGGCCGAGCGCCTGGGGCAACGCGCCCCCGTGAACGCGAAACTGTGTGCGATGGTCCATGCCGCCGAATCTGACGCCTCGCGCCCGAGCTGGTCGGGCATTGATCTGCTGGCGGCCTTGCGGGCTGCGGGTTAGTCGGCGCCGGCCTCGCTCGCGTCCAGCAACAACGCCATGTCCTGAATCTCGATGTGGCCATAGCGCAGGCGGATCGCGCCGAATTTGACCAGCGCCTGCAGCTCCTTGCTGAGCGTCTGCCGGCTGATGCCCAGCATCATCGCCAGCGCGTCTTGTGAGGTGGAGATGCTTGCGCGCCCCTCTGCCGATTGCGACACATCGCCGTGCGCGAGTGAAGCGATACGCCGCGCCACGCGCGCCCGCGTACCGTGCAGCGCCGCACTCGCCAGCGAGCCATACGCCAGCCGCAAGCGCGTCGCCACCAGCCGCGCAATCGCTCCGGCAAATGCGGCATCGCGCATCAAAGCTTCAAAGCGTGCCACGCTCACGGCCAGCACGGCCGAATCTTCCAGCGCGATTGCGCAGTGGCCGCGTGGTTGCTGATCGAGCGTCGACACCCCGCCAAACCAGTTGCCTGGCTCCACCAACGTGAGGATCGCCTCATCTCCGTCAGCATTGAAGATGGAGAGCTTGAGCGCGCCGCTGGCCACGCCAAAGAACGCGTGCGAACCGGCGTCCATCGGATCGCCCTGGCGAAAGAGAAATGTACCGGCCGCGATGTGCAGGGGCACCGCGGCTTCGAGCAGCGCATCGGCCGCGTGCGGCGGCAGGCTCTGGAACCAGGGGTTGGCGGCAAATGCGTGCGTCACGATTCTGTTTCCGGCCATCAAGCGCGCCGCCCTAACACCCACCCAACCGACAGCACATATCGGCTACCACCCACCACGCGCGTCACGCTGTGCTCGCACGCATCGGGACGGAACAGCTTGATACGCCGCGTCTGGAAGATCGGGCTGGCGCAGACGAACTCGCCGCCCTCCCGCGGCGACTTCAGCACGATGTTCAGTCGATAGTGCCGGCCGTTGGTGACGGGGTCGGTATGCGGTGGAATTTCCGAGCCGTCCGGATAGCGGATCAGGTAGCTGTCGAACGGGATGGGCCACGGCGCGGTGGCCAGCAGCATCTTGTCGTAGCCGGTGCCCTGGCGGCCGCGCTGCCAGCGAAAGGCGGTGCTGAAGAATGCGCGCAAGGAAGACATGGAAGCGAAGCTGCCCGATGGAATCCGGGCATGGTAGCGGGGAACTATCGACGGTTGTCGAATTTCTTCCAGTATCCGAAGGGCTCCTGGTGGCACTCGTAGTCCAGCTCGGCCACGCGAGTGTGCAGACGTTCCTGCGCCTCCTGCACGGCGAGGTTGTAGACCACCGGGCCGATCTCTTCCAGAAAGAAACTCAGGAGCGCACCGGCCTGGATGTTGCCGATGCGCTCTTCCATGTGCTCGGTGAAGTAGCGCTGGATGGATTGAACCGCTTCTTCGCGGACGTCGCGGTCAAGTTCGATGGGCATGCGAGGCGCTCGTGGTGGCGGATGAAACCGCCAGCTTACTGCCCGCGGCCATACGCATCCAGCAGCTTGAGCGTGACACCGTTGGTCCATCCGAAGCCGTCCTGCAATGGATACTCACCTCCGCCGCCGCCCGTGCCCGTTCCGTCGACGATGTATTTCTCGACCAGCTTCTGCTGGCTGGCATAGAGCTGCTCGACGCTGCCAAGAAAGCGCTCGCCGATCGCCTGGGCGAGCGGCTGCCAGCCGTACCGCTGCGCACCGCGCAGTGCGATCCATTGCAGCGGCGCCCAGCCGTTGGGGGCATCCCATTGCTGGCCAGTCTTGAAGGTGGTGGCGGACAGCCCACCCACCTGCAGCAGCGCCTGCTGCGTCCACTGCAATGTCTTCCACGCGCGGTCCGGCCGTGCGGCACCCACAAACAGCGGATACGTCATCGCGGCAGACTTGTTGTCGCGAATGCGGCCGAGCTGCCAATCGTAATCGGCGTAGTAGCCGGCGGGGTGCCATAGATAGCGCTCGATAGCGACGGCACGTTTTCCGGCGCGCACGGAATATTCGACCGTGCACGCAAAATCGCGCGCCGCTGTGCAACCGCGCGCGATGGTCTTCTCCAGCTGGAACATCAGGCTGTTCAAATCCACCGGCACGATCGACGTGGTGCGAATGGTGCCCAGCGTGGCGTTGTCGCCAAACCAGCGTGAGCTGAAATCCCAGCCGCTTTCTGCCGCCGCACGCAGGTCGCGCCAGACTTCGTTGGCGGGGCGTGCGGGAGTTTGCTGCGCGGTGGTCACGTCTTGCAGATAGGACTCGGGGCGCGGGGTGTCCTGGTCGTCCCAATAGCGGTTGAGGACAGCACCGTCGCGCATGACGACGACGTTGCTGCTCGCCTGCCCAGCGGGCGTAGTCGAGGCGCCGCGCATCCAGTACGCATATTCCTTGCGCAGTTGCGGCAGGTAGCGCTTGAGCGCCGCATCACCCTCCTGCTGCGTGGCCAGCTCGACCATCAGCGCAAAGAACGGCGGCTGCGAGCGGCTGAGGTAATACGTGCGATTGCCGTTCGGGATGTGGCCGAACTGATCAATGGCATAGGCGAAGTTGTCGAGCATGTTGTCGACCAGATCTTCACGGCCTGCTTCCTGCAGGCCGAGCATGGTGAAGTAGGTATCCCAGTAATAGCCTTCGCGGAAGCGGCCGCCGGGCACCACGTAAGGCTTGGGCAGCGGGATGAGCGAGCTGTTGTCGGGCGCGGTGGTCGTTGTGCGCGTGAGCGCTGGCCACAGCCAGTCGATGTGCGCGCGCAAGGACTGCCCCGCGGGCGGTGTCACGGGCGTCTCCACCGGCGGCGTGAAGTACTGATCGACAAACGCCTTGAGCGAGAAACCCGGCACGTTCTTCTGTGCCTGGTACGCCTGCAGAATGACAGCCGGTGCAGCTTTCGGCACGGCATCGACAAACGTCTTCTGATCCGGATACACCTGCGCGGACTGCACGGCCGCGAACAAGTCGCCGTAAAGCTTGTCGGGCGACGGCGGCAGCGCGGCACCCACGCCCACATCGGCCAATGCGGACGACGCCGCCAAACCGAACGCCAGCCATGCGGCAACGTTCGCCGCACGGCGCCGGATCAAAAAGTGAGCCTGTCGATGCATCGTCATCTCCTGCCTGGTGGACGGAAAGCCAGTCCAGAAAAGGAGACGGCGACAGCGTTGTCAAATCGACAGGTTTTGCGCAAAACGGCGGCGTACCGAAGCGCAAGAAATGGCGCCGTATTGGGCTCTGCGGGCAAGCAACTTGCTGATGCGCGGCGATGCTTGGCTCGGTCATCCGGCCCGGCGCTACCCGCGCACAACCTCGTAGCGCATCTCCACGAAGGTGTTCTTGTAGGGCACGGCGGAAGTGAGCTTAAGCGCGGGCTGGACGATGCGGCGTGGCAACAGGGGCAGCCCGGTGCCCAGCGTGACAGGCATCACCTGCACGATCAGTTCGTCAAGCAGCCCTGCATCGAGAAACTTGCCGGCGAGTTCACCGCCACCAACGATCCAGAGATTGCGTCCGGCGGCCGCGGCGAGCATGTCGCGGTGCACGGGCGCCACATCACCACGCACGAAGCGGACGTCTGCGCCTTGCACTGCCGGCGGCGTGCGCGATGTGAAGACCCACGCAGGCTGCACGTAAGGCCATGGCTGCGCTTGCCCCTCTGGGCCCGGTTTGGCCAGTTCGCGAAGTAGCCATTCGTAGGTGGACGCACCCATCGCCAGCGCGCCGACGTCGCGAATGAAGCCGTCGTAGCTCGTGCCTTCCAGTGAGCCAAACTGCATCAGCCAATCGAGCGAGTGATCCGTCGTGGCGATGAAGCCGTCCAGGGTGGCAGCGGCGTAATACTGCGTCTTCGACATGGCGGGCTCCCGTTGAAATTTAGGAGCGAAATGCTACGCCGCACGGATTGCCGTTGCCTTGCGGGCGGCGCTATGCCACCGGAACGGCGTTGCCGGCATCGGCAGCGCAAATCCGGTTGCGCCCCTGATGCTTGGCGTCGTAAAGCGCGCGGTCTGCGCGTGCGCTCAGCCGGTCGAACGATTCACCGGGTTGCCATGCCGCCACGCCACCGCTGACGCTGTAGCGGCAGGGTTGCGCACCGGCCATGACAACTTGCGCGGCAGCTGCCTTGCGCAAGCGTTCTGCGAGATGCATGGCATTGCCGCTGTCTGTGTCGGGCAGCAGCAGCGCGAACTCTTCGCCACCGATGCGCCCAAGCACGTCGGTCGGCCGTAACTGCGCTTGCGCCATCTGCACAAACGCGCGCAACACGGCATCGCCAGCGGCATGGCCGAGGGTATCGTTGATGCGCTTGAAGTGGTCCAGATCGAGAATCAGCAATGCCAGCGGCTTGGCGTGCCGCTGCACACGGCCGACATGGCGGCGTGCCAGCACCTCGAAACCCTGGCGCGACAGCGCGCCAGTCAGGAAATCACGATTGGCGGCATCGCACGCGTCCGCCAGCAGTGCGTCATGCACCATCAACATGGCCGACATCGACAGGATGGGCATGATGGCCGCCGCCACCACGAGCAGCAGCACGCTACCGGCGGTGGCAAACATGCTCGGGCTGGACGCCGCGCCCAGTGTCAGGAAATAGATGCCGCGTACGAGCTGACAGACGCCGAACACGAAAGCAATGACGGCCGTTACCCGGTACGGATAGGTCGGTCGACCGGCGGGCGAATGGCGCAACAGCATCCACACCAGTGCCGTGCAGAAGGCGGCTGAAAACAGCGTGGTCGAAAACACCCGCATGGGGATGCTGTCGACGGCGTAGCGCCAGTAGATGACTGCCACTCCCACCGCTGTCACGCCAGCCAGCAGGATGGGCCACTGCGGGCGCCGTCCGAGAAACCGTGCGCAGCCCGCGTAGTACGCAGCACCACCGAGCGCCAGCAGGACGTTCGCCACAACAACCGAAAGGCTGTCGGGGATCTTCCCACGCAGCAGGATCAACGGCAGCGCTAGCACCACGGCCAGATTGGCACCAAACCACTCTGCAATGCCAGGCTTGCCGGCGCGCAGCAACGAACCCAGCAGCCCCAGGAGCACAAAGCTCATCAGCGCCGACGTGGCAATGGCGACGCCTGGATCCAGCATGAGCACTCCCGCAAATCTTGTGTGGCGGGGATTCTACGAAAAGTGGCGCGTTGCGGACATCACCGGGTGGAGGGGCACGGCGCGCCTTATCCCAGCCAGACTCCACCCTGGATCGAACGCCGCAATTCAACTGCAGCTGGCCGCTTCTATGGTGATGGCAGCCTTGCATCCAGGAAGCGCCGCGCTAGGTCAGGGTTTGGGTCCGAGATCGTCTACGGCGTGTCCGCCGGTGGCCTGCAACGCGGCTTCGGCGGCGTCCACCTGTGCAGGCTCGGCCTCAATGGTCAGCAGAAAGCGCCCGCCGATCACGACGTTCTGGAATTTGCGCTCGTAGGTCTCGGCGTTTTCGCCGCCGGGCTCGTGGTCGCCGCAAAGAAAGTTGCCGCACACGGCACCCGCCTCGTCACCTTGATGTGACAGCGCGACGCGCTCCAGCGTGAGGCCGGTATTCAACACGGCTTGGCGGGCCGCCTCAGCAGCGGCATGGTCTGTGAAGATGCGGACGATGGTCGGCATGGGGGGTTCTCCTCGTCGTGGTGAACCCAAAGTTGACGCATCGGCCGTGCCCGGCGATGCGTCGGGCGACTGCCTCAGAACAGCGCCATCTGCCGCACCCCAAACCCGATGGCCTCTTCCACCCGCATGCGGGCATGCGTGAGCGACCCTTCGATGCCTGAGAGCGTACCGGCCAGCCAGCGGTAGAGCAGTGGAGCCTGACCGCGCGGGCTCAGGTGGATTTCACCGAGCTTCTTGCCGCGCTTGTCACGGTAGTAGTGGGAGCGATAGCCGCGTTCCCAATGCGTGATCGGGCCGCGCCATCGGCGTAAGCGGCGGGGTTTGGTGGGGGGAGTTTCGGCTGGTGATGCCGACAGTGGTTCCTCCCAGCCGAAAGCGGGTTTGGCGAACAGCGGCAAACCTTCCAGATCGGGGTAAAAATCCATCGTCGTATGCTCAGCTAGCCGCGCCGCCGCAGGCTTTGCAGACAAAAACGGCGCGTAGGCCGCATGATACCTGGGTTTATGGCAGACGGCACGTGCAAACGCCCTAACGGCGCGCATCGGAACAACGTTGCACGCGCCAGACAGTAGACGCTTCGGTATGATGGCCGCTCCCAGTCTCATGACACGCGGCAATCGACCGGTACCTAGCATGAAGAACGCCTTTAACACGTTGATGACACCCCGAATCGCCTGCGCCCTGCTGTTGGCGGCAAGCTTCGCCACCCAGGCTCACGCCCAGGAAGGCGCCTTCGCCCCGCTGCTCCGCCATCTGGCCGACCGCCTGGTCACCGCCGACCAGGTTGCGCTGAGCAAATGGGACAGCGGCCAGTCGGTCTACGACCCGGCGCGCGAGGCGAAGGTCATCGCCAATGCTTCGGCGCAAGCGCCCGCTTACGGCTTGGCGGCCCCGGACGTGAGCGATGTCTTCACAGACCAGATCGAGGCGAACAAGGAAGTGCAGTACGCCCTGCTGAACGACTGGCGACGGGCCGGTGCTGCGCCCACCGCGCAGCGGCAGAGCCTGCCGGATGTGATCCGGCCCAAGCTAGACGGACTGCAGAAATCCATCCTGCAAGCCTTGCGCGATGCGGCATCGGCACGCGGCCACGCGGATTGCCCGATGCAGGTGGCGAACGAAATCGGCCGTGTGGCGCAGGAGAAATCGCTCGACAGCTTGCATCGCATTGCACTGGACCGCGCAACGGCACGGCTCTGCACCACCCGCTGATCCAATAAAAATTAGCGCCGGCAAGTATGTAGCGGGCGCAAACAAAAAAAGAAAAGCCGGCCCGAGCGGACCGGCTGTCTGAGCAGATGCAATGTCTTCAGCGCGGCAGCGCCGGAGATAAATATCAGCCCAGATCCACAGGCACAAAAATCTTCGTATCGTCACGCTGCACCAGCAAGGCGACATGCTTGCCGGCGCGGTCCGCCAGCGTGCGTAACTCCTGCACCGATGACACCGGCGTGCCGTTGAGCGACAGGATCACATCGCCCGGCTGAATGCCGACTTTGGCCGCCGGGCCTGTGACGTCCATCACCACGAGGCCGCCGGGCAAACCGTTCTGGCGCTTCTCTTCCGGTTGCAGCGGTCGCACCGCCAGGCCCAGGCGGCCTTGGTCCGGCGCCGCCTTTTCACTGGACGCCACCTTCGCATCCTTCGCTGCGCCAACGGTCACAGTCAGCGTAGTCGGCTTGCCCTGGCGAATGATCTGCAGCGGCACGGTGGAGCCCGGCTTGATGTCGGCCACCTGCTCGGGCAGATCGCCCGACCGGTCGATGCGCGCATCGCCAATCTGCAGAATCACGTCGCCCGGTTGCAGGCCGGCCTTCGCTGCGGGGCCGCCGTCTTCCACCGAGTTGACCAATGCGCCTTCGGGCTTGGGCAGCTTGAAGGAATCGGCCAGCGACTGGTCGACCTCCTGCACCGCAATGCCAAGCCGGCCGCGCGTGACCTTGCCGGTAGATACAAGCTGCTGCTCCACCTTCATCGCCACATCAATCGGCACGGCAAACGACAAGCCCTGGTAGCCACCGGTCTGGCTGTAGATCTGCGAATTGATGCCAATCACCTGGCCGCGCTGGTTGAACAGCGGGCCACCGGAGTTGCCCGGGTTCACGGCCACATCGGTCTGGATGAACGGCACATAGGTATCGTCCGGCAGCGAGCGCGACTTGGCGCTCACGATACCCGCCGTGACGGTGTTCTCGAAACCGTACGGCGAACCAATGGCCAGCACAGGCTCTCCCACCTTGGTGTTGGCGGGGCTGCCGATCTGCACCACCGGCAGGTTCTTGGCCGAGATGCGCAGCACTGCCACGTCGGATTGCTTGTCGACGCCGAGCACCTTGGCCTTGAACTCGCGGCGATCGGTCAGCTTGACGTTGACCTCCTGCGCGCCATCCACCACGTGGGCGTTGGTCAGGATCAGCCCATCGGCCGACACGATGAAACCCGAGCCCAGACCGCGCACGATCTGGTCGCCGCGCTGCTGCGGCATCTGCGGCATGAAGCGCTTGAAGAATTCGGAGAACGGATCATCCGGGCTCATGCCGGGCGGCAAGCCCTGCATGCTCGTGCGCTGCGCGTGCGCGGTAGTGCTGATGTTGACCACCGCCGGGCCGTAGCGATCGACGATGCCGGAGAAGTCCATCGGCGCCGCCACAGCCACCGGTGCAGCACCGGGAGCCGGCGCCGTTGTTGCCGTCGCGGTAGCCACGGGCGCCGCCACCGCACGCGAAATCATGTCTTTCTGCAGATAGGCATAGCCGCCTGCAACGGCGACCACTGCGGCCAGGCCAGCCGCACTGCGTGCCAGGGTTTGACGCGTCATTGTCGTGTCCTCTCTTGCTTAGCACGAGGGTCACGGCCTGCGGAGTCGCCTGTCGTGCCCATCGGTTGAAGGCATCGTAGGCGGGCAGACTTAAACGAGACTTAAAGGTGCAAGGCGCACGCGCACATCACACGAAACAAAATGTTTCTACGCGTTGGCCTTGAATGGAAAGCGCAGCACCACGCGCAAGCCGCCGCCCTCGCGCGCTTCCAGCGCCAGGGTTGCGTCATGCGCTTGCGCGATCTCCCGGACGATGGCGAGGCCGAGGCCGCTGCCGCCCGTGGGGGCCTGCGCTGGCCGATAAAAGCGATCAAGCACGCGTTCACGTTCCTCCGCAGGAATGCCAGGGCCGTTGTCTTCCACCACGAGCTGTGCACCGCCGTCGGGCGTATGCTCGGTCGACACATCGACGCGCGCTCCGGCTGGACAGTATTTCAGTGCGTTGTCGACAAGGTTGACCAGCAGCACGCGCAGCGCATCGGCATTACCGATAACGGATGCCGGCTGCGACTCCACTGCGATCCCCAGGTCAATGCGCTTTTGCACTGCCGCCGGCGACAGTTCGGCAACCACGTCGACCGCCACCGCCTCGAGCGCAACCGTTGCGCGCTGCGTATCGGCAGCGCCCGGCTCCTGCCGGGCGAGCGTCAGCAACTGGCCAACGAGGCGAATCATGCGTTCCACACCGCGATGCAGATCGGCATGCGCGGCGCGGCGTTCGTCTTCGTTCTCGGCGCGGTCGGCCACCTGCAGCTGCAGCTTGAGCGCGGCCAGCGGCGTGCGCAGCGCATGTGCAGCGTCGGCGACGAACGCACGCTGGTGCGCAAGAGCGGTGCCGAGTCGCGCAAGCAGGTCATTCAGAGCATTCGTCAGCGGGCGGATCTCGTCAGGCAAATCGTGCGTGGGCAACGGCGACAGCGCTGCCGCATCGCGCGCCTGCACCTGCTTGGCCACGGAGCCCAGCGGCGCCAGACCGCGCCCGACCGCCAGCCAGACGATCCATCCCAGCAGCGGCAGCAGGATCAACAGCGGCGCCACCGTACGCAACGCCATGCGCGCCGCCACCTCGTGCCGCGCGCTATATGGCTGGGCGATCTGCACCACGGCGGGCCCGAACGCGACGCTATAGATGCGCCACGGGCCCTCCGGCGTATTCGCGTCGGAAAAGCCCAGCTCCGCCTGGTCCGGTAGATCGGGCCGTGCGTGTGAGAGATACAGGCTGCGGCCAGTGCCGTCCCAGATGCGGATCACGACGTCGTCGTCACGCGCAATGCCCGCGAGTGCCGGCGGCGGCGGGTCGATCCACTGGCTCGGCAGCGCGGCGGCCACCTGCTGCATCTGGTAGTCGAACAGCGCGTTGGCTTCCTGGCGCGCTTGCGCGTAGATCAGGCCGGTGGCGATGACAATGCCCGCCAGCAGGCCGCCGGCCAGCCACCACAGCAGGGTTTTACGGATCGATTGCATGGGTTATTGGTGCGCGTCGCCGTCGGCAGGTTCCGCAGGCGACGTTGACGCCTCACGTGGAATCACATACCCCACACCGCGGATGTTCTGGATGAAATGGCTGCCGAGCTTCTTGCGCAGCGCGTGGATGTAGACCTCGACCGTGTTGCTGCCGACCTCTTCATCCCAGCCGTAGAGGTTGTCCTGCAGCTGCGCGATCGACCACACCTTGCCCGGCCGCGCCAGCAGCGCATGCAGCACCGCAAACTCGCGGCCCGACAGCTTGACCGGCACCCCCGCACGCAGCACCTCGCGGGTGACGGGGTTGAGCAGCACCTCGCCGTGGCGCATGAGCGGATCGGCGCGGCCACCTTGCCTGCGCAGCAGCGCATGCATGCGTGCCGCCAGTTCCTGCAGGTCGAAGGGCTTGACGAGGTAATCGTCTGCGCCGGCATTGAGGCCGGCCACGCGGTCGGCCACCGCATCGCGCGCAGTCAGGATCAGGATGGGGATAGCGATGCCGCGCTGCCGCAGCTCCCGCACCACGTCCAACCCGTCGCGCTTGGGCAGGCCGAGGTCGAGCAGCATGAGGTCGAACATGGTGGTGCCGGATTCTGCACCGGCGGCGCCGGGGGCAGTCACGGCGTGCACGGCAGCCTCGCCGTCGCGCACCCAATCGATGGCGAAACCGTCGTGGCGCAAACCCTTGCGCACGCTGTCGCCAATCATGTCGTCGTCTTCCACGAGCAGTACGCGCATGACGAATCAAAAATAGGCCGAGGAAGGCCCATTGTAGAACCGCCGCGCGGGCGGCCCGCGCTTTGTGCGAAACCGCCCGCAAACTCACCCCCGCATCAGAACCCGCCCGATTTGATCAGCTGATTCAACGCGCCGATGTTCAGGCTGCCCCAACCCGTCGGGTAGTCCCAGCCTTGCGCGGCGTTGTAACCGTAGCCCTGGTAGCCGTTGTTGCCCGAGACCACGTCATAGCGCAGCAGCGATGCGTTGACCGGAATGGCGCTGTACAGGCGCGCCGCCGGGAAGCCCAGGTTGCCGTTGGCCGCCAGCAGCCGTGCCCAGAAGCCGACGAAGATGGGCGAAGCCAGGCTTGTGCCGCCAATCTGCTGCAGTTGCCCGTAGTTATAGATGTAGGCACCGGTGCCTTGCGCCGCGTCGAACGACACATCGGGCAACAGCCGCGCATTGCCGCCCTGCCAGCTCGGCGCCGGCAGGATCTGGCTGATGCCGCCGCCCGTGGCCCACAGCTTGCCGTTGCCGTCCAGGCCTTCGTTCCACACGGTCTCGCTGGCGAAGCTCGATCCGCTCGTGTAGAGCGTGGTGCCGCCAATGGCCAGCACGTGCGGCGACGATGCCGGCCACGACACGCTGTAGTTGCCGCCGTCCGGATACCCGCGGTTATTGCACTCGTAGACGCCCTCGTCGCCGGAAGACACGGAGAACGTCTGCCCCTGCGCAGCGGCCGTGGTGAAGATGGCTTCTTCGGCGTCGAGCGTGCCGTCGGCGCTGGCGTCGTTCTCGCACCAGCCGAGCGACACGTTGATGATCTTGGCGGTGTTGTCGGTCACCGCCTTGTTGAAGGCCTTGGTCAGACCCGTGTTGCCCGGCGCATTCAGGTCGGCCATGTAGAAAGCCAGCTTGCCGACCGCGCCGCCGGCCGCGCCCACGATGGACTGGCTGTCGAGGTTCCACTCGCCCTGGCCTTCCTGGTCATCGGTGTAGTTGCCGCTGGTGCCGTTGGTCTTGATCGTGGTGGTGGACACCGCGGCATAGCCGTTGTTGCTCGTGAACGTGCGCAGGTCACGCAGCGTTTGCGATACACCGCCGATGGTGATGACGCCCACGGTGGTGCCCGCCGCCGTCGGCACGCCGGTCGCGCCGTACAGCGCCGGGAATTCCTTCGGGTAATGGCCCGTTGCGGTGCCCGCCGCCAGCGTGCGCGCTTCGGCCACATCGCCCACACGCAGCAGCGGACGCGCACGCGCCACGTTCTGCAGGCCCAGCACCGAGCCGACGATGCCGCCCAGTGCGCGTGGCACCTGGGCCTTGCCGCTGTTCGCAAACCCGCTGCGGCCGGCCAGCTGGTAATGCACCAGCGACGTGTTGAACGCCGCCTTGACCGTGCCGGCCGTGCCACGCGCCGACACCAGCAGCCGGTTGGGCGCCACATCGATATCGATAAAGCCGTTCTGCCGCAGATAGCGCACCACGGCATCCACCTGCGCCTGGGTGGGCGCGTGGTCGGCCAGGAACTGCTCGGTGGTCAGGTACTTGCGATAACGCGAGCTGCGCGGGTCATTCACATCGTGCGCGAGCGCTTTCAGCGTGGCCTCGTTGCGCAGCTTGAGGCTGATCAGCACATCGGTGGTCTGGCCAGGCGCGACCTCGTTGGCGGCGCCGCGCGCCATGAGCTGCGGGCCGGTCACGAACGCCTTGGTGTGGGTGTCGACCCAATCGGTGGCGGCATGCAGCGGCCCGGCGGCGAGCACCAGCGGCCATGCATACGCCAGATGGCGGCACAGGGTGGAAAAACGCTGCATGGGGAGAGCAGTACGGAGCATCGGATGTCCTTTTGAGGAGTACGACGTTGCAGGACCACGCCGCTTGTGACGACGTGGGCGTCGTTCACCGTATCCAACGCGCTGCCCTTGCAACAGTGCAAAAAGAGTCAGTTGCATCCGGAGCGCGCTGCATCTAGCAACCCCTCGCCGGGCGGTTGCGCAAGGCAGCGCTTGCCTTTATCGTGATGCGATCCGCCATTCGAACCCGCGCGCAGATGAGCGCCCAGCAAGCCACTTCCCCCGCCACCCCTGATTCACCGACCGACCTGCGCGAGCGCATTCGCGCGGCGCGCCCGTCGCTCTCGCCGGCCGAACGCCAGGTGGCGGATTGGGTGCTGCGCCAGCCCGGTACGGTGCTGAGCCTGCCGGTGGCCGCCATCGCGCGTGAGGCCGGTGTCAGCCAGCCGACCGTGATCCGCTTCTGCCGCTCGATGGGCTGCCACGGCCTGTCGGACTTCAAGCTGCGGCTAGCGCAAGGCAACGTCGCCCGGGATACCGCGCCGGCGCGCATCGCATCCCCCTCCGGCACGCGCGTCCTGCAGAACGCCATCGATTCGCTCACCACGCTGCAAGATCGATTCGACCCGCGCACGCTTGATGCAGCGGTGGCGCTGGTCGACAGCGCACACCGCATCGACCTGTACGGCTTCGGCAGCTCGGGCGTGGTGGCGCTCGATGCACAGACGAAATTCTTCCGCTACGGCATTCCCGCGAATGCGTATAGCGATCCGTATCTCGTGTCGATGTCGTTGAACGTGCTGCAGGCGGGCGATGTGGTGATCGCCATTTCCAAATCGGGCGCGTTGCCCGAACTGCAGACAGCGGTGGAGCGCGTGCGCGAACTGGGCGTGCACGTGATTGCCGTGACAGCGCCCGACAGCCCGCTCGCGGCACTGGCCGATGTCGTGCTGCCCGCCGACGTGGACGATGCAGTAGCCGATCGTTCGATGGTCGCGCGCCTGTTGCACCTGGCGCTGCTCGATGCGCTGGTGCTGGAAGTGGCGCTGCGCAAGGGCAGCGCACTCCATCACGCCGATCAGCCTGAGTAACGCGAGCGTTGCGTCAGTGCCCCTGGGCCACCGCGTGGTCCATCGCAGCGCAAAGGCCGATCAGCCCCGGATACGGAGAATGAATCACGTACACCGGCATCGATGCCACATAGGCCGAGAAGCGGCCCTTGTCTTCAAAGCGGCGCCGGAACGGTGAGTTGGCAAACGCCGGCCCCAGACGCGGGACGATGCCGCCGCCGATGTACACGCCGCCGCGCGCACCCAGCGTGACCGCCAGGTTGGCCGCAATGGTGCCGAGAAACGCGCAGAACGTATCGACGGCATAGCGGCAGCGTGCGTGGTCGCCCGCGGCGTCTTCCATCTCGCCCAATGCGATAGCGGTGATGTCGGCCGCGCGGCGCAAGGTGGGGCCTTGCTGCCAGAGGTCGAAGCACGCACCCAGCGCCTCGTAGATCAGCTCCAGGCCCATGCCGGAGATCAGCCGCTCGGCCGACACATGGCCGAAGCGCTCGCGCGCGAAGCGCCAGATGACGGCTTCCTCGTCGTTCATGGGCGGAAAGGCGACATGGCCGCCCTCGCCCGCCACGGCGATGTAGCGGCCCTCCTGCGTGGGCAGCAGCGATGCAACGCCCAGGCCCGTGCCGGCGCCAAGCAGGGCCCGCGGTGCATCGGCCAGGCTCGCGCCGCCGCCCACCTGTTCCAGCTCCTCTGCAGGCAGATACGGCAACGCATGCGCCAGCGCGGCAAAGTCGTTGAGCACGACGAAGGTGTCGAAGCCCAGCGACTGGCGCATCGCCTCGATCGAGAACGCCCAATCGCGGTTGGTCATGCGAATCTGGTCGCCCAGCACCGGATTGGCGATGCCGATGGCCGCATGGCGCACGCCGGCGGTTGCGATTTCCGGCGGCAACGATGCCAGGTACGCGCGCATGGCCGCTTCGAGCGAAGGGTAGTCATCGCCGGCCAGCACACCGATGTGGGCCAGGCGCATGGGCGCCATCTCCACCGCAAAGCGCACGTTGGTGCCGCCAACATCGGCCACCAGCCGCGGGTAGGCCAGCATGTCGGCCAACTGGTCGGCCCCCGTGCCCGCGTTCACCTCATGTAGTCCAATAGACATCGAGCGGTACCTCCCGCTGATGAATGACGTAGCTCACCGGCAGCGCACGCTGTGCCACGCCTCGCGCGGCATCGTCGAACACACCGCGCTTGACCGGTCCCGAGATCGAAAGGAACAATCGCCGCGCCGCACACAGCGCAGACAGATTCAGGCTGATACGCCGATGCGGCGCTGTGCCTGGGCGCACCGGCAGATAAGCCGGAGCCTGCGTGCGATCGATGCCCTCGTTCAATTCAGGCGCGTCGGGAAACAACGATGCGGTATGCCCATCTTCCCCCATACCGAGAATCACTACGTCGGGTTGCTGAAACGGATCATTGGCAGTCGCCACGCATGCATCCACGTCAACCGATTCGCCATGCACGTGCGGTGACAACACCAGCGGAAAAAAGCGCGCCGCCGCCGCCGCATCCTGCAACAGGTGCTCGCGGACAAGGCGCGCGTTGCTGTCGGCATGCTCGGGCGGCACGGCACGCTCGTCGACCAGCGTGATCGACACATCGGCCCAGCGCAGCGGCAACACACGCAGCGCGGCAAACAGCGCGATGGGCGAACGCCCGCCCGACACGGCCAGGCACACGCTGCCCTGTTCTTCGATCACATGCGTGAGCGTGTTGGCAATGGACGCTGCCAATGCTTGCACCTGCGCCGCGGGGTCTGGAACTGCGTGCCAGCGCATCGCCATTACATCTCCTCGTGCCAGGCAGCGTTGTCGCGCGAGAGCAGCGCGCTCGATGCCGCCGGGCCCCAACTGCCCGCGGTGTAGCCCTTGGGCGGAATGCGTGCTTCGTTCCACGCTTCAATGATCGGTTCGACCCAGCGCCAGGCTTCGGCCTGTTCATCGCGGCGCACAAACAGGCCCAGCTTGCCGTTGACGGCGTCCATCAACAGCCGCTCATACGCGCCGGCATGGCGCACGCCGCCGTGGTCGGTAAAGTCCAGGTCCAGCGTGGACGGCTGCAGACCGAGCGCCGCGCCCGGCGTCTTGGTCAGGAACTGCAGGCGGATGCTCTCTTCAGGCTGCAGGCGGATGACGAGACGGTTTTCCGGGAACTGGATCAGCGGCTTGGGAAACAGCGCGTGCGGCACGTCGTGAAAACGCACCACGATCTCCGCCAGCCGCTGCGGCATGCGCTTGCCGGTGCGCAGGTAGAACGGCACGCCGGCCCAGCGCCAGTTGGCAATCTCGGCCTTGATCGAGACGAACGTTTCAGTACGGCTGTCCGGCGGAATGCCCTGTTCATGCAGATAGCCCTGCACCGGCTGCCCCGCGATGGCGCCTTCAAGATACTGGCCGCGTACGGTCTTCTCGGGCACTTCCTGCAGCGGGATCGGCTTGAGCGCCTTGAGGATTTTCAGCTTCTCATCGCGGATGGCGTCTTGCGACAGGCTCGACGGCGGTTCCATGGCGACGATACACAGCAGTTGCAGCAGGTGGTTCTGCACCATGTCGCGCAGCGCGCCGACACCGTCGTAGAAGTCGCCGCGCTTTTCCACGCCAAGCTGCTCGGCAATGGTGATCTGCACGTCCTTGATCCACTCGCGGCGCCACAGCGGCTCGAACAGCGCGTTGCCAAAGCGGATCGCCATCAGGTTCTGGACAGACTCTTTCCCGAGGTAGTGGTCGATCCGGTAGATCTGGTCTTCGGCAAAGAACTCGGCCACGGCAGAGTTGATGCGCTCGTTCGATGCGAGATCGGTGCCCAGCGGCTTTTCCAGCACCAGCCGCACATTGGGCGTATTCAGCCCGACGCGGGCGAGCTGCTTGCAGATGTCGATGAAGAAGCCCGGGGCGGTGGCCAAGTAGCACACGGTTACCGGGGCGCGGTCTTCACCCAGCGCGGCGGCCAATCCGTCGAACTGCTCCGGTTTTCGGGCGTCGACCTGCTGATAAACGATGCGCTCGGCAAACGAGGCCCAGGCGTCGTCGGAAACGGGCGCACCGGAGTACAGGCGCATGGTCGGGCGCGTTTCACGCTCCAGCAGGGCAAGGTAGCCGGCTGTCTCCAGCGGCTGCGTGCCGATGGCGAAGATCCGCCCACGGGGGTGCAGTTCGCCGCCCTGATGCGCATCGAACAAGGCCGGAATCAGCTTGCGGCGGGCAAGATCGCCCGTACCGCCGAACAACACCATGTCGAATGCGGGCACCGACATCGTCATCTCCTGTGTGTGAGCCATCGATTAGGCTAGCCTAGCTGACTAGCAAAGCCACGTCTTTTAAGCTCATTTTGTAGTATTACTACATCGCGAGCAAGGCGTTCGTGAAACTGCCCGGGCAAGCGTTTCCGGCAAGGCTTTTGCCGCAGGGCGTGGGCTTCGGCGCGACTTCTGGCACGCAATTCGCGTGCTCGCCCGTGTTATCGGCGCTGCATCGGATGCGATACCTGTGGAAAACCCTGCACCACATCCGGCGCATTTGTAGGAAAATTACAGCATTCCGTCCTGCCCGGACCTACCCCCCAGGAGAACCCGCATGGCCCTGCACCGCACTTTGGCCGCCGTCACCCAGCGCATCATCGACCGCAGCCGCGGCCCCCGCCAGGCCTATCTGGATGTCACCCGCAAGAATGCCGGCCGCAAGGTCGAGCGTACGCTGCTCTCGTGTACGAACCTCGCGCACGGTTTTGCTGCCATGCCGGGCGAAGCGAAGATCCGCCTGAAAGCACTGGAGCGGCCGAACCTTGGCATCGTATCCGCCTACAACGACATGCTGTCGGCGCATCAGCCGCTGGAGGCGTTTCCGGCGTGGCTCAAGCAGGCGGCGCTGGATGCCGGCGGCACCGCGCAGTTTGCCGGTGGCGTACCGGCCATGTGCGATGGCGTCACGCAGGGCCAGGACGGGATGGAGCTGTCGCTGTTCTCGCGCGACACGATTGCCTTGTCGACGGCCGTGGCGTTGTCGCACCAGATGTTCGACGCGGCGCTGTACCTGGGCGTGTGCGACAAGATCGTGCCAGGGCTGGTGATTGGCGCGCTGTCGTTCGGCCACCTGCCCGCCGTGTTCGTGCCGGCCGGCCCGATGACCACCGGCATCAGCAATGATGAAAAAGCCCGCACGCGGCAGCTTTACGCGGAGGGCAAGCTCTCGCGCGCCGACCTGCTCGAAGCCGAATCCAAGTCGTACCACGGCGCCGGCACCTGCACGTTCTACGGCACGGCCAACTCCAACCAGATGCTGATGGAGGTGATGGGCCTGCACCTGCCGGGCACCGCCTTCATCAACCCGAACACGCCGCTGCGCGAAGCGCTTACCCGTGAATCGGCGCGCCAGGCGCTCAAGCTCGTCTTCAGCGGCGACCAGTACACCCCCATTGCCGACGTGCTGGATGAGCGCGCCTTCGTCAACGGCATCGTCGGCCTGCTGGCCACGGGCGGCTCGACCAACCACACGCTGCACCTGATTGCCATGGCGCGCGCGGCCGGCATCCTGCTCACGTGGGACGACTTCAACGACCTGTCGGGCGTGATTCCGCTGCTGGCGCGTGTCTACCCGAACGGAAAGGCCGACGTGAACGAATTCCAGGCCGCGGGTGGCCTCTCCATCGTGATTCGCGAACTGATCGATGCGGGCCTGCTGCACGACGACGTGACGACGATCATGGGCAAGGGCCTGCGCCGTCATTCGCAGGAGCCGTTCCTTGACGGTGACAAGCTCGTGTGGCGCGATGGCGCTGCCGCCTCGCTCGATACCAACATCGTGCGCGGCGTGGCCGAGCCGTTCTCGCCGGACGGCGGCCTGCGCGTGCTCGACGGCAACATCGGGCGCTCGGTCATCAAGGTGTCTGCGGTCAAGCCCGAGCATCGCTTTGTGGAAGCGCCGGCGCGCGTGTTCCTTGCGCAGGACGATCTGATCAACGCGTTCAAAGCCGGCGAACTGGAGCGCGATTTCGTGGCCGTGCTGCCGTATCAGGGCCCGGCCGCCAACGGCATGCCCGAACTGCACAAGCTCACGCCCACGCTGTCGGTGCTGCAGGAGCGCGGTTTCAAGGTCGCGCTGGTGACGGACGGCCGCATGTCGGGCGCGTCAGGCAAGGTGCCGGCCGCCATTCACATCACGCCGGAAGCGCTCAACGGCGGGCCGCTGGCGCGTGTGCGCGATGGCGACATCGTCGTGCTGGATGCCGAAGCGGGCACGCTCTCGGTGCGCGTGCCGGAGGCCGAGTGGAATGCCCGCCAGGTCAGCGTGCCCGATCTGTCGCATTACCACGCCGGCGTTGGGCGAGATCTGTTCTCGGGCTTCCGCCGCAATGTGTCGGCAGCGGAAGAAGGCGCCTGCACGTTGTTCGTCTCGGCCGGCGCATAAGGGCGCATAAGCCAACACGATCCAACCGGCCGAGGCCCCATGCCTCGGCCGGTTGTGTTTACAGCGTCGATTTGTCGATCGAGATACCCAGTTCACCGGCCATCTGCTCGACAAGCGCCTGGAGCCTGGCCACCTTGTCGGCCAACTGCTTCTGCTCCGCCTTCAGCGCTTCAAACTCAGACGGCGCGATTGACTCGTCAACGCCGCCGCCCTGCCGGATGTCGGCTTGCGCAACTTCACCGCACAGCAGGTGCATCCAACGGCTTTCACGCTCGCCCGGCATACGCTGCAGCTTCACGACATAGGGCGGATCGTTCTCGGCCAGTTCGTCCAGAAACGCTTCAACGGATGAAATGTCGGCAAAGGCGTGGAACCGCGCCGCGTTCAGTCGCAACTCAGCTGCAGTCTGCGGGCCGCGCAGCAGCAGCACGGTGAGCAACGCGACGGACTGACTTGGCACACCCAGCACGCGGTTCATGTTGTGCTCGAAGCGCGGCACACGGCTGCTGCTGCCTTCCATGACCAGGCTCAGGGACTTCAGCCCGTCGATGGCCGTAAGGATCTCGGCTTCGGTAACGGACATGACCGGCGCACGTGCGGTTTTCTGATTGCAGCCGGCCGCCAGCGCGTTGAGCGTCAGCGGATAAGTGTCGGGCACCGTGTGCTGCTTTTCGACCAGAACGCCGAGCACGCGTCCTTCAAGGGCGGTCAGAGTACGGATGGCGCGACGCTGTGGCGCGTCGGGATTGATATTCATGATGGGACGGCGACGGATACGCTGGGTGGGGGCAAATCGAATCCCGACATCATATCCGGCACCCGCAGGCAGGAGGCCCTGCCTGCGCAATGACAACCGAGGCTCAGCCCTTGGCCGGACCGCGTACCAGCAACACCGGCGTGGTTGCCTGGCGGATGAACTTCTCGGCCACGCTGCCCAGCATCGCATGCGCCAGGCCACGGCGGCCGTGCGTGCCGATCACCACCACATCGGCGCCGCTTCGCACCGCTTCGGCCTGCAGGGCACCCGCCACATCCTCACCCACGTTCTGCGTTTCCACCAGCACCGTTTCCTGCTGCAGACCGGCAGAGGTGAGCGTTGCGGCAGTGTCTGCCAGCAACGCGGTGCCGGCCTGGATAAACGACTTGCGCAGCTCGGTCGGGTCGTAATAGCCGACGTCGAACAGCATGGCCGGGCTGTCGACGATATAGACGGCGCGGATGGTGCTCTGGAATGCCTTGGCAAGGCGCACGGCCTCGGCCAGAGCCAGCTTGCTGGTTTCGCTGCCATCAATGGCGACCAGGATCTTCTTGTACATGGTTCAAGCCTCGCAGGGGGAGTGGTTGTCGGAATACTGTGCCGGGGCAGCAACATGGCCGCCTACACACTATTCTGTGACATCCACGGCCCTTTTGCGTTGCGCCAGATCAGATGGCCGCGACCATGCGACGCAGCAATGCACCACCATCCGCCCGCCCCTACGCCTGAGTTGATTGCCGCTTATCGCAGCGCGCGGTATCGCCTAAGCACGCCGGAAGGCGACGTGCTGCTGCGCGTCGACGCCATCAACCCGTGCGTGGCGGCATTGCTCGCGCAAGCCAATGTGCCGTGGGCCGTCTTCGTGACGGCGCATCAGCCGTTTTCGCACGCAGTGTCTGCCAATGAAAATGCTGCGCGGCAGGCCGAGCTGCTTGCCTGGGCCATCGCACGCGGCATGGCCTGGCTCTCGGGCGAAGGCGGCCCGCCGGAAGATGCCCCGGCGAACACGTGGCCGCCCGAGCCGAGCCTGCTCCTGTTCATCGAAGACCCTTCGGTTGCCGATACATTGATGCTCACCTTCGAGCAAAACGCCGTAGTGCTGTGCGATGCGTATGGATTTTGTACCTTGCGTTGGCACCCGTATCTGCCAGACTGATTCTGCACAGGGCACTTGGCGCACAGCGCTTTGCAACACCGTAAGTGGCGCTTCCGATTCCTAAGTGCTTGCGTGGATACATCAGCAGGAGGTTCGTATGGAACTGCACATGCAATCGCATCATTGGGAGCGCCGCATGCCCGACTGGCTCGCCGCCAGCGTGGCCGGCCTCGTGGGCGGCGCACTGGTCATCGTGCTGGAGTTCTTCTGGTCGACCATGGTGCTCAATGAAAGCCCCTGGCGCCCGACCCACAAGATCGCCGCCATGATCATGGGCCGGGGTGCGCTGGAAGAGATGTCCTTGTTCAGCTTCAGCATCGTGGGGACAGCGCTCGTGCTGCACTTCGTGCTGGGCGCCCTCATGGGGATGATCCTTGGGGCCATCATCGCGCCGTTCCACTTCGATTCGAGCCCCGGCATGCTCGCCGCTGTCGGCGTGGCGTTCGGGATCGTGGCGTACGTGGTCAACTTCTACGGCATGACGGCCGTGTTCCCGTGGTTCGTGTCGGAGCGTGGCTCAGGGCCATTGCTCGCGAATCTGCTATTTGGCGTCGTGACGGCGATCACGTACGGCATGCTGGAGCGGCCCATGCCCAAACCCATGCACTGACACACCCGCCTTTTTCCTGCGGCGCCGCAAGCTGAGCGGCGCCATCAGGGTGCGGCCGCTTCGGGCAACCCATGCCGGAGGCGGCCGTTTTGCATTGCGGCGCAGCATGCAGACGGCGCGTCGGCGCGATCCGTACGCGGGGTGTGCCTCGTCCTTACGTTGCCTTGCACGATCCGAGTGCGCGACCTAGCCTGTCTTTAGCGTGTTGAGGGAGTCCCTCGCCGGAGGTGCCCATGGCCCTTGCGATTGCGCTCGTGCTGATCGTCGTGCTGGCGGTGGGGTTTCACTTTGCCAGCCCGTGGTGGATCACCCCGATCGCCTCCAACTGGGTGCGCATGGACGACACGCTGACGATCACCATCGTCATCACCGGCGTGCTGTTTGTCGCCATCAACCTCTTCGTCGTCGCGGCGCTCCTGCGCTATCGCCATCGCGATGGCCAACCCAACCAACGCGCCGCCTACGAGCCGCACAACAAGCGCCTGGAATGGTGGCTGATCGGCATCACCACCGTGGGTGTGGCAGCGCTGCTCGCGCCCGGCCTGTTCGTCTATGCCGATTACGTACGCCCACCACCGAACGCCCTGCAGATGGAAGTGCTCGGCCAGCAGTGGCAATGGCGCTTCCGCTTTGCCGGCCCCAGCGGCAAGCTCGGCACGACCGACGTGCGCTACATGAGCAACGACAACCCGTTCGGCATGAACCCGGCTGACCCGAACGGACGCGACAACGTCCTGATCGAATCCCCCGAGCTGCATCTGCCGATCAACCGCCCGATCCAGGTGCTGGCGCGCTCGCGCGATGTGCTGCACGACTTTTATGTGCCGCCGTTCCGCGCGCGCATGAACATGGTGCCGGGCATGGTCACCACGTTCTGGTTCACGCCCACCAAGGCAGGCCGCTACGACATCCTGTGCGCGCAGCTCTGCGGTATCGGGCACTCCAACATGCGCGGCGTGGTGGTCGTGGAAGACGAAGCATCGTTTGCCCGCTGGCTCGCACAGCAGACCACCTTCGAACAGAGCCAGAAGGCGAAGGTGCAGGCCGCCCCCGCCGCTGCGGGCGGCAGCGCACAGGCTCTGGCGGAGCAAGGCCAGGCGCTCGCCCAGGCCAAAGGCTGCGTCGCCTGCCACTCGGTGAATGGCACCCCTGGCGTCGGCCCGACATGGAAGGGCTTGTACCGCTCCACACAGACCATGGCCGACGGCTCAACCGCAGTGGCCGATGAAGCCTATCTGCGCGCCTTCATCCGCGATCCGAAAGCGCGTGTGGTCAAAGGCTTCGCGCCCATCATGCCGAACTTCGACCTGAGCGAGCAGGAACTCGCAGCGCTGGTGGCGTACATCAAAGCGCAAGGTGGCGACGCTGCGGCGACCGCTGCAAAACCGTAGCGAGGAGAAACCATGTCCTACGGACACGCTGACCACGACCAGGGCCACGCACCTCAAAGCTTCTGGACACGCTACGTCTGGAGCCAGGACCACAAGGTCATCGCGGTGCAGTATTCGCTCACGGCCATCGCCATCGGGCTGGTGGGGTTGGTGCTGTCGAACCTGATGCGGCTGCAACTGGGCTTTCCGGGCAAGTTCGCCTTTATCGACGCCAACCACTACTACCAGTTCGTCACCATGCACGGAATGATCATGGTGATCTACCTGCTCACGGCGCTGTTCCTGGGCGGCTTCGGCAACTACCTGATCCCGCTGATGCTGGGCGCGCGCGACATGGTGTTTCCGTTTCTGAACATGCTCAGCTACTGGGTGTATCTGCTGGCCGTACTGGTGCTGGTGGCGAGCTTCTTTGTGCCGGGCGGGCCCACCGGCGCGGGCTGGACGTTGTATCCGCCGCAGGCGATCCTGCCGGGCACGCCCGGCACCGAATGGGGCATCGTGCTGATGCTGGTGTCGCTCGCCATCTTTATCGTGGCGGCCACCATGGGCGGGCTCAACTACGTGACCACCACGCTGCAGGCACGCACGCGCGGCATGACGCTCATGCGCATGCCGCTCACGGTTTGGGGCATCTTTACGGCGACCGTGCTGGCGTTGCTGGCGTTTCCGGCGCTGTTCGTGTCGGCCATCATGATGCTGCTCGACAAGACGCTGGGCACCAGCTTCTTCATGCCTGCGGTGGTGTCGATGGGGCAGCAGCTCAACCACAGCGGCGGCAGCCCGCTGCTGTTCCAGCACCTGTTCTGGTTCTTCGGGCACCCCGAGGTGTACATCGTCGCGCTGCCCGCCTTCGGCATCGTGTCGGACCTCATCAGCACGCACGCGCGCAAGAACATCTTCGGCTACCGGATGATGGTGTGGGCCATCCTGATCATCGGTGTGCTGTCGTTCGTCGTCTGGGCACACCACATGTTTGTCTCGGGCATGAACCCATACTTCGGGTTCTTCTTTGCCACCACCACGCTCATCATCGCCATCCCGACCGCGCTCAAGGTCTACAACTGGGTGCTTACGCTCTGGCGCGGCGACATCCACCTGACCGTGCCGATGCTGTTTGCCATCGGCTTTATCAGCACGTTCGTGATCGGCGGGTTGACGGGGCTGTTCCTGGGCAACGTCAGCGTGGACATTCCGCTGTCCAACACGTACTTCGTGGTGGCGCACTTCCATATGGTGATGGGCGTGTCGCCGATCCTGGTGGTGTTCGGCGGGCTGTATCACTGGTATCCCAAGGTGACGGGCCGCATGCTGAACGACACGCTGGGTCGTGCGCATTTCTGGATCACCTTCGTCGGCACGTACCTCATCTACTTTCCGATGCACTACCTGGGTGTGCTCGGCATGCCGCGCCGGTACTACGCGTATGAGGGTTACAGCTTCATCCCGCCGTCCGCGCAGACGCTGAATACGTTCATCACCGTCATCGCCATCATCGTGGGGCTGGCGCAGTTGCTGTTCCTCTTCAACCTGGCGTGGAGCCTCGTGCGCGGCAGGAAGGCCGAGGCCAACCCGTGGCGGGCCACCACGCTCGAATGGCAGACGCCGCAAACGCCACCCGTGCACGGCAACTGGGGGCCGACGCTGCCGGTGGTCTATCGGTGGGCATACGAGTACAGCCCGCCCGGCCGAGTAGATGACTTTGTGCCCCAGAACGAACCGCCCACCGGCGCACCCGACATGGGAACGGAAACGGAAGCGGCGCCCGGAGCCACCATCCTTCACACCAGCGGGGTGCGCACATGACGACCCTGCCCCGCCACTTTGTTCCCACTACTTCGCCTGTATTGCCGCACGCCGGGCGCATCGGCCTGCGCGTGTTCATGGCCGTGGTGACGGCGCTGTTCTCGCTGCTGCTACTGGCCTATGCCATGCGCATGCGCGAGCCGGATTGGATGCCGGTTCCGCACCCGGCGCTGCTGTGGTGGAACACGGGCGTGCTGGCGCTGGCCAGCGTGGCCATGGAACTGGCACGGCGCGCGCGAGCACGCCACGCGATCTGGTTGCTGGCGGGCGGCGTGCTCGCCGCGCTGTTCGTCTTCGGCCAATGGGCCGCGTGGCAGCAACTGTCCGCCACCGGGCAAGGCGTGGCAGTCAACCCATCCAACAGCTTCCTGTATGTGTTCACCGGCCTGCATGCAGCGCATGTGATCGGCGGCCTTGTCGTCTGGGCGGTGACGGTCGCGCGCCTGCGCAAGAACGCCGAGCGCACCCAGCGCGCCGTTGCCCTCTGCGCGACGTACTGGCACTTTCTGCTGGCCGTGTGGCTCGTGCTGCTGGCCGCGATGTGGTGGATCACGCCCGCCTTCGTCAGCGCCATCTGCGGGCCGTTGTACGGAGCCACGCCATGAGCCACTCCACGCTTCCAACCGACCCGGCAGTCTCGGCAGACGCCGCCAAAGGCTGGCCCGGCATCGTCAACGACTGGTCGGCCGACCGCGAAACCTTCAAGGTGCCGTGGGGCAAGGCCATGATGTGGATCTTCCTGCTGTCGGACACCTTTGTCTTCAGCAGCTTCCTGGTCGGCTACATGACGGTGCGCATGTCGACCACCGTGCCGTGGCCCGACCCGTCCAAGGTGTTCGGGCTCTCGGTGGGCGGCGTGGAAGTGCCGCTCCTGCTGATCGCCATCATGACGTTCGTGCTCATCAGCAGCAGCGGCACGATGGCCATGGCGGTGAACTTCGGCTACCGGCGCGAGGCAAAGCGGGCGGCGCTGCTCATGCTGGCGACCGCCATCCTGGGCGCGGCGTTCGTGTCGATGCAGGCGTTCGAGTGGACCAAGCTGATCGTGCACGAAGGCATCCGGCCGTGGGGCAACCCGCTGGGCGCAGCGCAGTTTGGCGCGTGCTTTTTCATGATCACCGGCTTCCACGGCTTTCACGTGACGTGCGGCGTGATCTACCTGTTGCTGGTCGCGCGCAAGATCCTGCAGCCGGGCTTTGCCGAACACGGCAACTTCCAGATCGTGGAGATCGCGGGCCTTTACTGGCACTTTGTGGATCTCGTCTGGGTGTTCATCTTTGCGTTGTTCTACCTGTGGTGAGGCCTGTCATGGACCACACGGAACCCTCTGCCCACGGGCAACAACACCCCATCGGCATCTACCTGAAAATCTGGGGCCTGTTGTTCGTGCTGAGCACGATGTCGTACCTGGTCGATTATTTCCACGTGCAGGGGCTAATGCGCTGGACGCTGATCATCGTGTTCATGATCGCCAAGGCCGGGCTGATCGTCTCCGTGTTCATGCACATGATGTGGGAGCGGCTGGCCCTGGTGTACGCGATCCTGCTGCCGCCGCTGGCGTTGCTGGTGCTGATGGTGCTGATGGCGGCGGAAGCGCATCACACCTTTGGCATGCGCATGCTGTTCTTCCATTGAGCCCCGAGCTGGGCGGGGCCGAGCACGGCCCGGCGAGGCTCGCATCCGGCCCCCGGGGAGCGGAGCGTGGACCTCGAACAGTGGCGCTCCGCAGTCTGAGGTCCAAAATTTCGACCTCAAACTGTCGCGTTCCACCCTCAGACCGTGGAACGCCAGCCTCAACCCGTCGAGCTTGACCCTCCGAGGGCGGAACGCGAGCCTCAAAGTGCGGATGGATCGAATGTTTTTGTGCGGAGCGTGAGCCTCGGACAGTGGCGTTCGAGCCTCCAAGGCCGAAACGCCAGCCTCCGAGCACGGCAATCGCGTGTTTGACAGTGAGACGCGACCCTGTGACGGTGGCGGTCGAGCCTCAAAGCGTCACGTTCGACCCATTGCGCCCCACGCTCGACGCCCGCACGGTGGAGCGCCAGTGTTTGCGCCTGGAGCGCCACCATCCGAGGGTGGAATTCGAGTGTTCGACCGTGGAGTGCGATGCTCCAACACTCGCAGGCGACCGGGCAGCCCTGCCCAGGGCCGCCGCGTTGCCAGGGCGATGAGATTTAGCCCAGATGGATGGCGTCCAGCGCCTGCGTGAAATCCGCCAACAGATCGGCCTCATCCTCAATGCCAACCGACACGCGCACGAGCGAATCGGCAATACCCATCGACGCGCGGCGCTCGGCGCCCATTTCCCAGTAGATGGTCGGCGCCACCGGAATCACCAGCGTACGCGTGTCACCCAGGTGCGTGGCGCGCACGGCGTAGCGCAGGTGGTCGAGCATGTCGACGTAATCCGCGCCGTCCACCAGTTCGAAGCTCAGCAGGCCGCCGTAATGGCGGAAGAGCTCGGTGGCGCGGGCGTGCTCGGGGTGCTCGGGCAGGCCGGGGTAGTAGACGCGCGCTACCTTCGGGTGCGCGGCCAGCGTTCGGGCCAGCGCCAGGGCGTTGCTGCAGGTGCGGTCAATGCGCAGCGCCATCGTTTCAGCGCCCACGGCAATGCGGTGCGCGGCATCGGCAATCAACGTCGCGCCCTGGTCGCGCAGGCCCTTCTTGCGAATCTGCTGGATGCCCTGCATTTCCGGCTTGGCCTTGCGGTATGCCGGGTAGATGTTCGGATACGCCGTCCAGTCGAACAGGCCGGTATCCACCACCGCACCGCCCAGCGCGTTGCCGTGCCCGCCGATGTACTTGGACAGCGAATGCACCACCAGGCTTGCCTGCGCGTCGCGCGCGCGGAACAGCCACGGCGAGGTCATCGTGCCGTCGACCACGTAGATCAGCCCGCGTGCCTTGCAGACATCGCCAATGCCCTTCAGATCCGCCACCTGGGTGCGCGGGTTGGCAATGGTTTCCACGAAGACGAGGCGTGTATTTGGCTGCACAGCGTCGGCCACGGCCTGGGCAGACGTGGCATCGACGAAGGTTACTTCCACGCCCAGGCTGCGCAGCGTCTCGAACACGCTGTTGGTGTTGCCGAACAGGAAGGCGCTGGAGACCACGTGGTCGCCCGCGCGCAGCAGGGTCGAGAACACCGCCATGATGGCCGCCATGCCGGTGGCGAAGCACGCAGTGGCCACGCCCGCTTCCATCATCGTGATCTTGGCTTCCAGTGCGGCCGTGGTCGGGTTGCCCTGGCGCGCGTAGGTGTAGCCGGGCTTGCCCTGGAACACGTCGATCAGCTCGCGCGTATCGGCATAGCCGTACGTGGTGGACGTGTGCAGTGGCTTGTGAACGGCGAAGTGCTCGATGCCGGCTTCTCGGTCGGCGTGCAGGAGGGCGGTGGTCAGTCCGGTCATGGCAGGGGCAGCAGAAAGGCGGTGACGGGCGGGAAAACGGGAGGAAAGTCCCGCATTATCGCGCGATTCCGGGGCCACCTGGGCGCCAGAGCCCGAGCGGGCGTGGAACGTGGCTTGCGTCGCCACCTCGCGTTGCAAGACCGACCGGATTCCAAGCCTGGTGACGAGCCCATCTCCTGCGTCCTCCCCTCCTCCCCATCCTGCTGAGGCATCGAGCCTGCAGCAGCGGATCGTGGGCGCGTTGTGGCGCGCCATCTGGCGCTACCGCAAGCGCGTGCTGGTGGCCGTGGGGCTGCTGGTGCTGGCCAAGCTGTGTGCGGTGGGCGTGCCGATCGTGCTCAAGTGGATCGTCGACGGCTTTAGCGATGCCACCCGGGCGCGCGTGTTTCCGGCCTTCCTGCTGCTGTCCTATGCCGTCCTCCGCTTTGGCGGCACGCTGTTCGGCGAGCTGCGCGACATGGTGTTCTCGCGCGTGTCACAGCCCACGGTGGCAGGCTTCATGGCGCAGGCCTTCGAGCACCTGCACCAGCTCGGCCCGCGCTTTCATGCGAGCCGGCAGACGGGCGGCCTGATCCGTGATGTGGAGCGCGGCACCACCGGCATCGAGTTCCTGCTGGGTGTCGCGCTGTTCACGATCCTGCCGACCATGGTGGAGATCGGCTCCGTGCTGATCATCATGATGAGCCGCTACAGCGGGTGGTATCTCGTCACCATCCTGGCCACGTTTGCCGCCTACTGCACCGCCACCGTGCTGCTCACGCGACGCCGCGTGCGCCTGCAGCGGCAGATGAACGAGTTCGACTCGATGGCCGGCAGCCGGCTGCTCGACAGCATGCTCAACCACGAAGCCGTGAAGGTCTACACCAGCGAGCGCTTCGAGGCGCACCGCTACCGCGACATCCTGCGCCAGCGCATCGAGACGGCGGTCGCCAACCAGCGTGCGTTGTCATTGCTGCATGTGTCGCAAAGCGGTGTCATCGCGGCAGGCGTAGCGACCGTCATGCTGCTGGCCGGGCAGGACGTAACGCGCGGCGTGCTGTCGGTCGGCGACCTTGTGCTGATCAACGCGTACATCATCCAGGTGTGCCTGCCGCTCAACGCGCTGGGCTTCATGTTCCGCGAGGCGAAAGACGCCGCCATCAATGCCGAGCGCCTGTTCCACTTGCTCGAACAGCGGGCCGACGTGGTGGACTTGCCCAACGGCGCACCGTTGCGCGTGACGCAGGGCGAGGTGCAGTTCGACCACGTGGATTTCGGCTACGAGCACACGCGGCCCATCCTGCACGACCTGTCGCTGCACATTCCGGCGGGCCACACGGTGGCGGTGGTGGGCGGCAGCGGCTCGGGCAAGTCGACGCTGGCGCGGCTGCTGCTGCGCTTCTACGACCCTTGGGCGGGGCGCGTGTCCATCGACGGGCAAGACCTGCGCGTGGTCACGCAAGACAGCGTGCGCCGCGCCATCGGCATCGTCCCGCAAGACACCATCCTGTTCAACGACACCATTGCCTACAACATCGCCTACGGGCGCGAAGGCGCGACGATGGCCGAGGTGATCGACGCCGCGCGCGCGGCCTATGTGCACGACTTCATCGCTGCGCTGCCCGAGGGTTATCAGACCATGGTGGGCGAGCGGGGGCTCAAGCTCTCGGGCGGTGAAAAGCAGCGCATTGCCATTGCGCGGGCGCTGCTGAAGAACCCTTCCATCCTGATCTTTGACGAGGCGACCTCCGCGCTGGATACGCGCTCCGAACGCGCCATCCAGCGCGAGCTGGATCGGCTCTCGGCACACCGCACGACGCTGGTGATTGCGCACCGGCTCTCTACGGTGGTGGACGCGCATGAGATTGTCGTGCTGGAAAAAGGCCGCATTGTCGAGCGCGGCCGCCATGTCGACCTGCTGGCCGCCAACGGCGTCTATGCGCAGCTCTGGACGCTGCAGCGTCAACAGTCCGACCTGGAGCAGGCCCAGCACCGGCTTGCACAGCAGCCAATCAATCTCGTGGCGCTGGTGGTGAGCGTGCTCGACGGCCTGCGCGAGGCCATCGATGCGCGCCGCATCACCGTGTATTCCGTCATCCGCTCTGAAACGCCGAGCATCACGGGCGACCCGAGCCGCCTGCAAGGCATCGTAGGTGACGTGCTGAGTCACGCCGTGCTGGCCAGCCACCCGGGCAGCCGCATCGAGATCGTGCTAGAGCGCGTGGAAGGCATGGCGCAGTTGCGTGTGACTGACACGATTGCCATACCGGCTTCGGCG
This sequence comes from Ralstonia mojiangensis, assembly GCF_023955645.1. Classification (NCBI taxonomy): domain Bacteria; kingdom Pseudomonadati; phylum Pseudomonadota; class Betaproteobacteria; order Burkholderiales; family Burkholderiaceae; genus Ralstonia; species Ralstonia mojiangensis. The sequence goes on from NZ_JAMXHU010000004.1 coordinate 615,747, forward strand.
GCTGCCGCCATTCCTACCGCATCGCACACGCCTGCCGAGATGGAGCCCGACGCCGCATTGTCAGCCTTTGGGCCAACGGCAACCCCGCCGGCGCCCGCGCCGTTCGACGTACTGGACCCGGTGGAACCGCTAGCGCCGCTGCGGCAAGAGCCGCGCGCGTTCGACACCGCGCTCGTGGCCACCGCGCAAGACGCGGCCCCAACACCCGCAGCCACGCTTGACCCGTTGTGGATTCGCTCTGTCGTCGAACAGCACGGCGGGCGCTTTGCCGTCGTGCCGCTGCCCCATGGCGAGGGCACAACGTATGTGATGGACTTCCCGATCCGCGCCGTGGCGCCGCTTGCGACCGCGCCCGGCGAGCCCGTGCCCGCCACCGCGCAGCAGGCGCCACGAGGCGAACGCACCACGCTTGCGCCGCCGGATGCGCTATCCGGTGTGCACGTGCTCATCGTCGATGACCAGGAAGACGCCCGCGAGATACTCCAACTGCTGCTGGAAGACTACGGCGCCACCGTCACCGCTTACGGCGCGGCCAAGCCTGCACTTGCTGCGTTGCGCGCGGCGCCGGGCAATTCCTGGCCCGATGTGCTGGTCTCCGACATTGCCCTGGGTGACGACGAAGACGGCTACGCGCTGCTGCGCAATGTGCGCTTGCTGGAGTCCGAACGCGACATGCCGCTCGATGCCCGCCTGCCCGCCGTCGCACTGTCCGGTTATGACAGACCGGAAGACCGTACGCGCGCGCTGCTGGCCGGTTTCCAGTTGCACCTGGCCAAGCCCACCGAGCGCGGCGAGCTGGTCACCGCCATCCTGAGCGTCATCCGCGCGCGGCGTGCGCCCGCGCATGAATCGCACGCCTCCCTTTCCTTCCAATCAGCCCAGGAGTCTCCATAAGCATGCTGGCCGATTTCGATCCTTCCGCCCAACGTGAGGCGCCGCAGAAACAACCGCACCAGACCACATCGCACTTTGCTGGCGCCGACGCCGCACGGCGTGCGGTGGAGATGGCGTTGCCGCTCATCACCCAAGCGATGAAGCGTCCGCAGGAGGTGGGCGACAGCGGCTTTCTGCACATCGTTGTGATAGACCCCGCACGCTCGCCTGCGGAATGCGCCTTTGATGACGCCGTGCTCTACGAATATTCGGTAGGCGATCGCACGCAATGGGATGCGGACTACGCCGCCTATGCGCGCGCCAAGGCGCGGCTGGCGTGGCAGCACGGCATGAGCACACATGCACTGCAGGCACTGCGCCCGCACGTGCTGCGCGCGGGCGACACCAACCTATGGGGCAGCGCCGTGCTCGACGGCATCGTGGTTGGCGTGAGCGGCGCGCTGCCGTTCTATGACGAAGCCTTCGCGCATGTGGTGGCTGCGTGCCTGCGCGCCATCGCCAAACAAGCCGCTGCTGCCACGAGCGGTACGCTGCGGCTCGCCTGACACTCCTCCCTCCACGCGCGGCACGACGGGCGTGATGCCGTCGCCGCGCCGTTTCTCCTTGCGCTCCACGTAAGAATTGCGCGGTCACTTCGGCGGCGGGCTGGCCCGAACGCGTGACGCCATGACGGCCCACCGCGCGTACGTGCCACACGCCATGTCCGCATCAACCTGCCGCAAACGCTTGTCCGGACAAGCGAGAGACGCTTCCCCACATTCGCTCCGCGCGTAGCGCCGGAATACCTCGCAGCACAAGGTTGCGCGCCGTGGCACGCCGGCTGCTGAGGGACTTCGCACGTGGCTTCCAACGCTTCATCACCACAGGCCGCGACGATAAGAGGAGAAACGACATGCGCATCGCCATGGTCAGTGAACACGCATCGCCACTCGCCGACTTGGGCGGTGTCGATTGCGGCGGACAAAACGTCTACGTGCGCCATGTCGCGCGCCAGCTCGCACGGCTGGGCCATCGTGTCGATGTCTTCACGCGCCGCGAGCGCCCGTGGGACCCAGAGGTGGTGCCGTTCGATAGCGGATGCCGTGTCATCCACGTACCAGCCGGGCCGGCCGCTGTGCTGCCCAAGGAAGCGCTGCTGCCGCACATGCACGCCTTTGGCCGGCACCTGCTGAACCACTGCGCCCGCGCCCAGGCCAGCGGCGACGCCTACGACGTCATCCACGCCAACTTCTTCATGTCGGGCCTGGCATCGCTGGCGGCGTCTACACGGTTGCACCTGCCGCTGGTGATGACGTTCCACGCGCTGGGCCGCGTGCGCCGGTTGCACCAGGGCAGCGCCGATGGCTTTCCGGATGCACGCTTCGCGATCGAAGAGACGCTGGTGCAACGCGCCGATCGCGTCATTGCCGAATGCCCGCAGGATCAGGCCGATCTGGAAACGCTCTACCGCGCGCGGCCCGAGCAGATCGATGTCGTGCCGTGCGGTTTTGACGCCGCGGAATTTGTTCCCATCGACCGCGCCGAAGTGCGACGCCGCCTGGGCGTGCCGGCCGACGCGTTCGTCGTGCTGCAACTGGGCCGCATGGTGGCGCGCAAGGGCGTGGACAACGTCATCGAGGCCATCGGCAAGCTGCCGCCCGATGCCCGCAAGCGCGTGCGCCTGTACGTGGTGGGCGGCAACACCGTTGCGCCGGACGTGGCCGCCACGCCTGAACTCGGCCGCCTGCAAGCCATTGCCGAGAGCGCTGGCGTGAGCGCGCAGACCACCTTTGTCGGCAAACGCGGCCGTGCCGATCTGCGCGCGTGGTACAGCGCCTGCGATGTGTTTGTGAGCACACCGTGGTACGAGCCATTCGGCATCACGCCGGTGGAGGCCATGGCGTGCGGGCGCGCGGTCATTGGTGCAGACGTCGGCGGCATCCGCTCGACCGTGCGGCATGAACGCACCGGTTTTCTCGTTCCGCCCAAGGACCCGCAGGCACTGGCTGCACGCCTGCTGCAACTGATGCAGCAGCCGGAGCTGTGCCGCGAGCTGGGGCAGGCCGGGCTGGTGCGCGCCCGCATGCTCTACACGTGGCTGGGCGTGGCCGGGCAGCTTGAGCGTGCCTACCTCAAAGCCATCGACTACCACGCACGCGCCATGGGTCGCATGACCGACGCCACGCCCAGCGCCAATGCCGCTGCGCTGGCGGGGCTCGCGGCTTGACCGCTTTCTTCCCACCCTTCCATCCCATCTCTTCCATCTCTTCACGCCGCCATGACCCAGACTGATTTGAACTCGAACCCCAACACCACACCCACGCTACGCGACAAGGTCATCATCGTGACCGGCGCGGGGCGCGGGCTGGGCGCCGCCATCAGCCGCGTGCTCTCTGCCGAAGGTGCCACGGTGGTCGCCACCGACCACGATGCCGGCACCGCCGACCGCACCGCCGCTGAACTGATCGCCGAGGGCAGCCAGTCGCACGCCATTGCGCTGGACGTGGGCGACGAAGCCGCCGTGCGCGGCGCACTCGATGAAGTGGTCGACCGCTTTGGCCGTGTGGATGCCGTGATCAACAACGCGGCCATCGACATCACGCTGCCGATCGATGAACTGAACGTGGAAGACTGGGACCGCGTGGTGCGCACCAACCTGCGCGGCCCGTTCCTGCTGGCCAAGCACGCCAGCGTGCTGATGCGCAAACGCGCGAGCGGTGCCATCGTCAACATCGCGTCAACCGCTTCGCGCCGTGCGTGGCCGAATGCGTCGGTCTACCACGCCACCAAATGGGGGCTGCTGGGGCTGTCGCACGCGCTGCATGCCGAGCTGCGCCCGCACGGCATCAAGGTCTCTGCCGTGATTGCCGGGGGCATGCGCACACCGTTCCTGCTCGACCGCTTTCCCGATATCGATGTGAGCAATCTGCAGGACCCGGCCAACGTGGCCGCCGCCGTGCGCTTCGTGCTGCTGCAGCCGCCCGAGACGGTGATCCCGGAAGTGATGGTGCTGCCGATGCGGGAGACGTCATGGCCCTGATGCGTGCGCCGTTGCGGCTGCGATCGCGCCCCGCCATCTTTCTCGACAAGGACGGCACGCTGCTGGAAGACGTGCCCTACAACGTCGATCCGGCACGCATTGCGTTGGCACCCGGCGCGGGCGAAGGCCTGCGGATGCTGGGCGCCACCGGCTTGCCGCTGATCGTGGTGAGCAACCAGCCCGGTGTGGCGCTGGGACTCTTTCCCGAGGCTGCGCTGGAAGGGGTGGCAAAGCGGCTGGGCGAATTGTTTGCGTTGCACGGCGCCACGCTGGGCGGCTTCTATTTCTGCCCGCACGCGCCGGCCGCCGAGGGCAGCATCCATTGCGCCTGCCGCAAGCCGGGCGACGGGTTGTTGCGCCAGGCCGCTGAGGCACACGGCCTTTCCCTGGAAGGTTCCTGGATGATCGGCGACATCCTCAACGATGTGGAAGCCGGCCGGCGCGCGGGCTGCCAGACCATCCTGATCGCCAACGGCAACGAAACGCTGTGGCAGCCGGGGCGGCTGCGCGTGCCGGATTACATCGTCGGGCGCTTTGACGAGGCGGCTGCCATCGTCATTGCCCAGCAGGCGCGGCATGCGCCGCGCGCACAACACCTGAGGGCGGTTGCATGATCGCAGCGGGCATTCCCGAGCGCCGTGCCGTGTGGGCCAACGCGAGCCGCATCCTGTGCATACGGCCTGACAACCTGGGCGACGTGGTCATGACCACGCCGGCCTTTCACGCGCTCAAGGCCGGCGGGCAGACCCGCCGCGCCAGCCGCCATCTCACGTTGCTGACATCGCACTCGGGCGCCACGGCGGCGCCGCACCTGTCCGACATCGACGACGTGATCGTCTGCGATGTGCCGTGGGCCAAGCACGCCAGCGCGGCCGATGCCGAGCAGACGCGCGCGCTGGTCGACACCCTGCGCGAGGGCGCATTCGACGCGGCGGTCATCTTTACCGTGCACACGCAGAATCCGTTGCCGGCCGCCATGCTGTGCTTTCTGGCCGGCATTCCGCTGCGCCTGGCGCATTGCCGTGAGAACCCGTACGCGCTGCTGACCGACTGGATTGCCGACCCCGATGCGCGCATTGCCGCCACCGCGCCCGGTGACGTGCGCCACGAAGTGCGCCGTCAGCTGGACCTCGTGCAGCACGTGACCGATGTGGCCGCGCATCTGCCGCATCGGCTGCGCTTCAACGTGCGCCCAGCGGATCGCGACGCCGTGCACGCCAAGCTGGGCGAGCGCGGCGTTACTACGGACGCCCCGTGGATCGTCCTGCATCCGGGTGCGACCGCAGCGTCGCGGCGCTATCCGCCCGATCGCTTTGCGCATATCGCCTGCACGCTGGCGAACCGGTATGGCTGCCCGGTGCTGGTGACCGGCGCACCCGCCGAAGCGGAGTTGGTGCAGCAGGTGTGCCTGCCAGGGCTCATTGCCGGGCAGCGCGTGCTGAACATGGCCGGGGCGCTCACGCTGGGCGAGCTGGCGGCGCTCATCGAAGGTGCGGCGCTGCTGGTGTCCAACAACAGCGGCCCGGTGCATCTGGCTGCGGCCACGCAGACGCCGGTGGTCGATCTCTACGCGCTGACCAATCCGCAGCACACGCCTTGGGCTGTTCCGCACGCGGTGCTCTCGCACCAGGTGCCGTGCCGCTATTGCTATCGCAGCGTGTGCCCGCTTGGCCATCAGGCCTGCCTGACCGGCGTGACGGAAGAGGAAGTGGTCGCAGCCGCGCACCCGCTATGGCAGTCGTCGCGCGTGGCGCAGGCGTTATGGCCAGCTTCCGTCGTGCCTGCATTGCCTGTATCGAATGCGCCAACGCCGGTCGCCTGAGCGTTGCGCGTGACCTGTACTGACTGAATCGATTGACGGAGCCCCCGCATGGAAGACAAACCGCTCTACACCCTCGGCATCAACGCGGCGTATCACGATTCCTCCGCCACGCTGGTGCGTGACGGTGTGGTGATTGCCGCCGCTGAAGATGAACGTTTCACGCACGTCAAGCACGCCAAGCGGCCGGTGCCGTTTTCCACCTGGCAGTTGCCGTATCACGCCATCGATTACTGCCTGGCCGAAGCCGGCATCGACCTCGCGCGCGTGGATCAGGTCGCGTATTCGCTGGACCCTGCCCTGCTGACCGACCTGCAGGCGCAAACCCATATCGCCCTGCCGCTACAGCCTTCTGCCCAGATGGATCTGCCCCCGGGCGCCGCACCGTGGGACCCACTGTTTCTCTCCTACGTATTGAACGCCCCGCGCCAACTGGCCGACGGCGCGCCGCATCATCTTCAGGCACGCTTCGCCAACGTGAAGCACACCGGGCCGTTCCGCTGGTCGTTTGTCGAGCATCACCTGGCGCACGAAGCCAGTGCGTTCCTGGCGGCACCGTTCGAAGACTGCGCCGTACTCACCATGGACGGCCGAGGCGAACGTGCGACGACTTCCTACGGCCTCTTCCGCAACGGCGAATACACGCGCCTGCAACAGGTGGATCTGCCGCACTCGCTCGGCCTGCTCTATGAGGAGGTGACGGACTACCTCGGCTTTCTGCGCTCGTCCGACGAGTACAAGGTGATGGCGCTGGCGTCATACGGAGAGCCGCGCTATGTCGACGCATTCCACGAGATGGTGCGGGTCGAGGCCGACGGCCGCTATACCGTGGCACCGCTGCGCCTGGAAGAACGCTTCGGCCCGCCGCGCCAACGGGGCGGCCCAATGGAAGCGCGCCACTTTGACATTGCCCGTTCACTCCAGCAGGTGCTGGAAGAGACCGTGCTGACGATGAGCCAGTGGCTACATCAGGCCACGGGCGCCCGCAATCTGGCCATGGCAGGCGGCGTGGCGCTGAACTGCGTGATGAACGCGCGCATACGCGACCGTGGTCCGTTTGAGAACGTCTGGGTGCAACCGGCCGCAGGCGATTCCGGTACGTCGCTTGGCGCAGCGCTGTGGACGGATTACCAGACGCGCGGCAACAAACAGCGCCTGTGGAAGATGGACCACGCCTATCTCGGCCCTTCATATGCCGACGAAGAGATCGAACAATTCCTCACGTGGTCCAAGCTGCCGTTCGAACGCCTGGACAACATTGCCGAGCAGACCGCCGAGCTGCTGGCGCAAGGGCAGGTGATCGGCTGGTTCCAGGGGCGCATGGAGTTCGGCCCGCGTGCGTTGGGTGCGCGGTCCATTCTGGCTTCGCCCATCCCTGCAGACATGCAGGCGCGGCTAAACGAGATCAAGGATCGCGAAGACTTTCGCCCCGTCGCCCCGGTGGTCATGGAAGAACGCGCTGCCGACTGGTTTGTCGGTGCGCAAGCCGCGCCGTTCATGCTGTTCATCTTCGACGTGCGGGAAGACCGCGCCGCGCAGATCCCGGCCGTGCGTCACGTCGATGGCACCGCGCGCGTGCAGACCGTCAACCGGCGTCAGCATCCGCTGTATTTCGACCTGCTGGCGGCGTTCGAGCGTCGCACGGGCGTGCCGATCCTGGTCAACACGTCGTTCAACACGCGGGGCGAGCCCATGGTCCGCAGCCCACGCGATGCGGTGGAATCGTTCTGGACGTCGCCGCTCGATGCCTTGGTGATCGGGCCGTTCCTGCTGCGCAAGACGGCCGTGCGCCCGGACCAAACGCAAGCACAGGAAGACGGCGCCGTGCGCAATGTCGACGGCCTGCGGCGCGTTCCCGGCCTGGCGGGGGTTGCATGAACCAGCCGATGCCGTTTGACGTGTCGTCGCTGACCCAGGCGCAAGAGGCACCGGCCATGTCCGTCGTGATCGCCACGTGGCGACGGCCGCAGATGCTGCAACGCTGCCTGGACGGCCTGCTGGCGCAGACGTTCGACGCGCGCCGGCTGGAGTTGGTGGTGGCTGACGATGGCCCTGACGACGCCACCCGTGCGGTCGTGGACGGCTTTGCCGCCGCGGCCCCCGGCTGGCGCGTGCGTTACGTGCCGGTGCGTGAGACACAAGGCCCGGCGGCCGCCCGCAACCGCGGCTGGCAGGCCGCCACGGGCGACATCATCGCCTTCACCGACGACGACACCATTCCCGCGCCCACGTGGCTGGCCGAAGGCTGGCGCATCATGACCACGCCCGAAGACGCTGCCGGTACCGACGGCAGCGCGCCGCCCGATGCCGCGACCGGTGCTGTACGCATGCCGTTGCCCACGCGTCCCACCGATTACGAACGCGACGCCAGCGGCCTGACCCGGGCGGAGTTCGTCACCGCCAATTGCTTCGTGCGGCGCGCGATGCTGGAGCGCATCGGCGGCTTTGACGAGCGATTCCGGCTGGCGTGGCGTGAAGATTCCGATCTGCAGTTCCGCATCCTGGATGCAGGCGGGCGCATCGTGCAGGCACCGCGCGCATTGATGCACCACCCGGTGCGGCCGGCGCCGTGGGGCGTGAGCGTGTCGCAGCAGCGCAAAGTGTTTTACGACGCGCTGCTCTACAAGAAGCACCCGCAGCGCTACCGCACACGCATCCGCCCGGTGCCGCCATGGCATTACTACGCCATGGGCGCCGCTGTGGTGATTGCGCTCGCTGCGCTGGCGGCGCATCTGCCTTGGGTGGCCGGTGCGGCTGCCATGGCGTGGCTGGCGCTCACGGTGCGCTTTACAGCCATGCGGCTTCACGGCACTGCGCACACGGTGCGGCATGTGCTTGAAATGTTTTGGACATCCATCGCCATCCCGCCGCTCGCGCTGTACTGGCGCCTGCGCGGTGCGTGGCATTTCCGGGTCTGGTTCCTATGACGTCCGCTGCTGAACTCCTGCGCGGCGCACGCCGCATTGCCGTCTTTCGCGCCCTGCAACTGGGCGACATGCTGTGCGCCGTGCCTGCCTTGCACGCGTTGCGGGCCGCCGCGCCACAGGCACATATCACTCTCGTCGGGCTGCCATGGGCGCGTCAGTTCCAAGAGCGCTATGCCGATCTGCTAGACGACTTTGTCGCATTCCCCGGCGGCGACGGCTTTCCGGAAGCCGGGCCAGCCGATGCGGATGCCACGCATGCGTTCTATGCCGGGATGCGCTCCCGTTGCTTTGACGTCGCCATCCAACTGCACGGGAGCGGGCCGCAATCGACGGAGGTAGTCCGCCAGTGTGGCGCGCACCATGTATTCGGGTTTCAGCCTAATGGCGTGATTGCAAGGCAGACCAATGCAGCGCAGCTTCCATGGCCGACGCAGTTGCCCGAGGCGCAACGGCTGCTGGCCCTGCTCATCCACCTGGGCGCACCGACGGTGCCCGCCACGCCCGATTTTCCGCTCGGGCGCGACGACTATGCCGAAGCCCTCGCTCTACTGCGCCGCCACGCGCTGGATCGCGACCGCCTTGTCTGCCTGCACGCCGGTGCCCGCATGCCCACACGGCGCTGGTGGCCCGAGCGCTTTGCCGCGGTGGCCGACACACTCACGGTCAGCGGTTTTCATGTGGTGATGACAGGCGCGCCATCGGAGGCGGCGCTCGTTGAAGAAGTCCGCAGTCACATGCGCCAGCGTGCGGCCTCGGTCGTCGGGCAAACCGCGCTGGGCGGGCTGGCGGCGCTGCTGCGGCTGGCACGCCTGCTGATCTGTAACGACACCGGCGTCTCGCACGTGGCGGCGGCGGTGCGCGCGCCCAGCCTTGTCATCGCCTGCGGCAGCGACGTGGACCGCTGGGCGCCGGCAGACCGCACGCTGCACCGCGTGCTGGCGGCGCACCCGCCCTGCCGGCCTTGCATGCACTGGACATGCCCCACGGGCCATGAATGCGCGCGCGATGTGACCGTGCACGAGGTGCTAGACGCCGCGTATGCCACGCTGTTCGACCCCGATGTGCACCTGCGCGCGTCGCACGCACCGCAGCCAGCCGACACCCAGAGTGCATCGCACACGATCGAGAACTCGACCTCATGAACCACCCGACGCGACAACGCCTGCGCATCCTGACGTGGCACGTGCACGGCAACTACCTGTATTACCTGTCGCAGGTGCCGCACGACTTCTATCTTGTTACGCGGCCGCCCGATGCCTCTGGGCGGGTGCCGCCCGGTTATGCGGGCAAGGTTGGCGCACTGCCCTGGGGTGACAATGTGCACGAGGTGCCGTTCGACGCCGTTGCCGGGCAACACTTCGATGCGGTGCTGTATCAATCGCGCGCCCAATGGGAAGACGATCGCCTGTCTGTGCTCAGCGCCGCCCAGCGCGCCCTGCCGACGATCTACCTTGAGCACGATCCCCCGCAGGAACACCCGACCAACACGCGGCACTGGGTGCAAGACCCCAATGTGCTGCTGGTGCACGTGACGCCGTTCAACGCGCTGATGTGGGACAGCGGCATTACGCCCACGCGCGTGATCGAACATGGTGTGCACCTGCCCGTGCTGGCGCGCTACAGCGGCGAACTGGAGCGCGGCATTGTTGTCGTCAACCATCTGCACAAGCGCGGGCGGCGGCTCGGCGCAGACGTGTTCCAGTCGCTGCGTCAGCGTGTGCCGCTCGACTTGGTCGGCATGGGCGCGGAAGCGGCAGGGGGTATCGGTGAAGTGGGCAATCTCGCTCTGCCCGCCTTCTGCGCGCGCTACCGCTTCTTCTTCAACCCGATCCGCTATACCAGCCTGGGCTTGGCCGTGGTGGAAGCCATGACCATCGGCATGCCGATCGTCGGGCTGGCTACCACGGAGATGAGCACCGTCATCCGCAACGGCCACAACGGCTATGTCGATACGAGCCCCGATGCGCTGGCCGGTGTCATGCAGACGCTGCTGCGCGACCCGGCGCTGGCCTGCCGCTGGGGCGACGCCGCACGCGAGACGGCGCGCACGCGTTTTGGCATCGACCGCTTTGTCGCCGATTGGCTGAACGCGTTTGCCACCGTCATGGAAAACAGAAGGGAGGCGGCATGAGACACCACGGAGACGCACATCATCCAGGCCACCCTCAACCGCACCCAAATTGGCGCGATCAACGCCGCGTGCTGGTCACGGGCGGCGCGGGCTTTCTCGGCTCACACCTGTGCGACCGCCTGTTGCGCGACGGGCACGACGTGCTGTGCGTCGACAACTTCTACACCGGCAACAAGCGCAACATCGCCCACCTGCTGGGGCACCCGCGCTTCGAGGTGCTGCGCCATGACGTGACCTTCCCGCTGTATGTGGAGGTGGACGACATCTATAACCTCGCCTGCCCGGCATCCCCCATCCACTACCAGCACGACCCCGTGCAGACCACCAAGACCAGCGTGCACGGCGCGATCAACATGCTGGGACTGGCCAAGCGCGTGGGCGCGCGCATTCTGCAAGCGTCAACCAGCGAGGTGTATGGCGACCCCCATGAACATCCGCAAACCGAGCGCTACTGGGGCAACGTCAACCCCATCGGCGTGCGCTCGTGCTACGACGAAGGCAAGCGTTGCGCCGAGACACTGTTCATGGACTACCGCCGCCAGCATGGCCTGGACGTCAAGGTGGCGCGCATCTTCAACACCTACGGCCCGCGCATGCACCCGAACGACGGGCGCGTGGTCTCCAACTTCATCATGCAGGCGCTGGCCGGCGAGCCCATCACGCTCTATGGCGATGGCCGCCAGACGCGGGCCTTCTGTTACGTGGATGATCTGATCGACGCGCTCGTGCGATTGATGAACACGCCAGCGGAATTTGCAGGGCCGGTCAACCTGGGCAACCCCGTCGAGATGAGCATGCTCGACATAGCGCAGCAGATCGTTGCGTGCACACGCTCGACCTCGGAACTGGTGTTCCACCCATTACCGCAAGACGACCCCACGCAGCGCTGCCCTGACATCGCGCTGGCGCGCGAGGCGCTCGGCTGGGAGCCCCACACCGCGCTGGAGGTGGGACTGGCCCGCACGGTGGAGTATTTCCGGCAGCAGTTCTTCCTTGCGCCGATGCCCGTGCTGGCCTGACTTCCGCGCCGCCCCCCAGCGTTAGCCGACCGACAGCGTGGGGATGGCGCGGCGGCGCTGGCGGTCTGCATCCATCTGCCGCCACAGCGCCACAGTGGAGGGCTGCACGGCATGCCTGCGCAACAAGGTACGTGGCAGGCGTACCAGCGCGGCGGGCAACGCTTCTGCGAGCACGCCTTGTTCGGCCATCGCACGTATCGCCCGGCCGGTGACCCGCCACGCAAGGTCCAGCGGCAACCGAAGCCAGGCGCTCAGCAATTCGTTGCGCGTCAGCAGCGCGCGCCGCTGCATCACGTCACGCACCGGCGAGGGGTTGTGGTGCGTGACCACCTCCCGGCAGTAGACGATGCGCCAGCCGGTGTCGACCAGGTCGAGCGCGAGCACGCTTTCTTCTCCGCCGATAAAGAGGTCGCGCCGGTAGCCGCCTGCCTCGGTAAACGCGCGCGTGCGCGCCACGCACGCCCCGGCCATGAAGCCGAGCAGCGCCGGGCCCGGCAGGCCGTCGGCTGGCAGCGTGCTGGCGGCCATGGGTTCGCACGCGGTGTCGTCGCGGCGCGTGGGGCCGACCAGGACATGCGCCGCCACCACGCCCACCGACGGATACCGCTGCAGCACATCCACCGCGCGCGCCACCGAGCCCGGCAGCCATGCGGTGTCGTCATCGCAGAAGGCAACGTACGGCGTGTCGACGGTGGCCACGCCAAAGTTGCGGCCGGCCGCGCCGTAGTTGCGCGGCAGACGCACGAGCGCAACCTCGGGAAAGCGGGTGGCGATCTGGTCAGCGGTGCCGTCGGTCGAGCCGTTGTCGACCGCCACGATGGGCCAGGGTTCATCCAGGGCGGCCAACTTCTCCAGCGTCTCCAGCACAGTGGCCGCCCGGTTATATGTGAGCACGACGATGGAACACGGTGCCTGGGCCCGACGGGCGTCATCCAACGGTTGCATGATCGGATTCTCCTTGCTTGGATTCCAGCAGCCAGAAGCGTTCAGGCTGGTGCAGATCTTCCACACCACCTGGCCCAAAGGCGCGCAACTGACTGGCGTAACAGGCGACGGCGCGGCGCTTCTGACGGCCATCGGCCGCCGTGGTGGGCGACACGGGCGTGGCAACGATGCCCTGGCCCGCCAGCGCAACGATGCGCTCCTGCACGACGCCGCGCCCGCGCCGGTACAGCGCATCTTCGTAGCCGATCCAGAGGCGCTCCGGCAGCTTGTGCATCAGCATCAGGGCCGCTTCGTGCACAAGCACGTGATCGCTGTGAAACAGCCCCAGCGGCACGAATACCGCATCTGCCGTGCGCTTTTCCACCAGGCGGTACAGCGCGCGCTCCAGCTCCGTTACGGTAGGCGTCTGCCCGTACTGGCTGTCGCAGAAGCCGAGATGGTGAACGGTGGCGCTCACCTGCGCGTGGGCCTGTGCGTCTTCCTGCCGGCGCGCGGCCACCGCTTCGTTGGAATCGGCAAAGCCCCCGTCGCGATCCCACACCGTCGACACGGGCGTGGCAGGTGCGCCGCCAAACACGGTGACGGTGCGACTGCCGTGATGCGCAGCCAGCAGGGCGCCGCACGAGAAGATCGCGTCGTCAAAGTGCGGAGAAATCACCAGCACCGGCCCCAGGCTGGCGACGCGATCATGCAGCTCCCTACTCATGCCCGTGAGGCGCGGGGCGTGCGAGCGCCGTCAGTGGCTTGCGGGTCCAGCTCGACCTTCATCCAGCCGGGCTGGCGCGTGTCGAAGGCGCGGTATGTGCCGCGCACGAAGTGCGGATTCGTGCCGCAGATGGCGTTGGTTGGTTCGCGCAGTGTCGGCTCGGGCACGTCTTCCAGACGGATGTCACCGATGCCGTGAAAAACACCAGCTTTCATGATTGACCCCTCGTTGATGGACAGGACACCGCGCCTGTTGCGCGGTTTCGCCCAAGACACGCAACCCCGGTGCCTGCGCGCAAGCCGACCGCTCTTTTACGAACCGCGCACAGCCAGCACAAAGAACAGCAACGTACTGGCGCACATGCACAGGGTCGCCACCCACGCCGTGCCATGCAGCAGCCGTGAGCTGGGGAACGGCCCCATCACGGCCTTGCGGCGCGACATCAACTGCAGCATCACCATGACGGGCGTCGCCGCCACGCCATTGAGCACCGCAGCCCAGTAAAGCAACTTGAACGGCTCGATGGGCAGGAACACCATCACCGTGGCTACCGCCATCACAAGCGCCAGGAACAGGTAGAACTTGGGCGCGCGGTGCACCTTGGCCTCCAGGCTGCTGTGCCACTGGAAGGCCTCGGCAGCGGCATAGGCGGCAGAGCCCGCGAGCACCGGCACCGCCAGCAGCCCCGTGCCGATCACGCCCACGGCAAACAATGCCTGCGCAAATGGGCCAGCCACGGGCTTGAGCGCTTCGGCGGCCTGGGCGCAGGTCTCGATTTGCGTGACGCCGTGCGTGTGCAGTGCGTAAGCGGCCGTCAGCATGATGCAGAAGGCGATCAGCGCCGATACCACCATCCCGACCGTGGTGTCGATGCGGATGCGTGCGAGCTGATCCTTCGCCTGCCAGGGCGCTTTCTTGAGCGGCGCTTCGTCTTCGGCCAGCCGCGTCTCTTCGACTTCGCCTGCGGCCTGCCACACAAACAGGTAGGGGCTGATGGTGGTGCCGAACACCGCCACCAGCGTCATTGCATAGTCTTTCGACCAATGCAGCCGGGGCACCACGGTGTCGTGCAGCGCGTGCGCCCAGTCCACTTTCACGACAAACGCCGTGGCCACATAGGCCAGCAGTGACAGCGCAGTCCATTGCAGATAGCGCGCATAGCGGCGGTACGGCATCCAGACTTGCAGCACGAGCGTGAAGACGGCAAACAGGCATGCATACCACGCTGTCGAACCACCCAGAAGCAGGCGCACGCTGTCGCCCATGGCCGCAATGTCAGCCCCCACGTTGATGATGTTGGCAAGCGTTACCAGGGCCACAAATGCATAGGCGAGCCACGGCGACTGATGCCGCCGGATGTTGGCGACCACGCCCTGGCCGGACACACGCCCCAAGCGGGCACTGACGAGCTGAATGGAAATCATCAGGGGCAGGGTCAGCAACAGCGTCCACAGCATGCCGGTACCCATCTGCGCGCCGGCCTGCGCATAGGTGGCGATCCCGCTCGGATCGTCATCGGCCGCGCCGGTGATCAGGCCGGGCCCCAACCGGCGGTACCACGGGGCGTCGTCTGCGGCCGGCACGTTGCGCTCAGCTGCGATTGTCTGTGGGCGGCGCGTCGGTGGTCTGGTCGCCCGGGTCGTGCAGCTTGTCGCGTGTGATGCCAGGCGGCACCTCGCCCTGGCGCATGCGGCGCAGCGTGTCGTGCCGGCTTTGCGGCTTGGGTGCCGTACTGCCGGTGCGACCCACTTCCGCATTGGCCGGCCGGTCGCCGGGCTTGCGGTGCGATTCGGCCTGTTCCCAATCAGCCTTGCGTTGTTCGGCGTCTCGGTTTTCCTTCTGTTGCTTGTCTCGCATGATTGGCTCCGGTGTGCGGGTGCGGGTGTGCAAAATCAGCGGCGTTTGCGGATCAGGCTGACCTGTCCGTTGCGCTCCAGGATGGCGGCCTCTACATCATCGAGCGTGCGCGAGCCCAAGGTCTGGCGCACGCTCTCTTGCAAGTCGCCCACGGTGATGAGCGCTGCATCCATCTGGCCTTGGTCGAAGCGCCCTTCGCGATAGACCTCGCGCTCGCGGCCCGCGATGAGCCGATCCAGCTTCGGCAGCCGCACGCACGCCCAGCCCAGAAGGCGGTGCACGGCCACCAGCGCAAGCGACGCCGACACCGTGGCCACAAACGGCGAGGCCCCGACAATCGCGCGACTCAGCGTCGCCCCGAGCAGCACGGCGACAACGAAGTCGAACGGCGCACGCTGCCCGAACGAGCGTCGGCCCGACAGACGCACCAGCGCCAGCCCGATGGCGAACACAACCACCGCGCGCATCGCGGTTTGCAGCGGGTTGAGATCCTTGCCTTCGCCAAACAGGAACAGCAGCGTGTCCATGGCGCCTCCCGTCGTCGATGTGGAGTCTGTTCCACCAGCAGAGCAAGCGGCGTGCCGCAGGGCATGCGCGCGAGAGTGCACCCCAAGCCACGTTCGAGCGCAATGGCATGCCGCGTGCTGAAAGCCGTGTATCCACTCTTTCATAGCGAGCCCGCCATGCCCGACCAGCCACAGCAGCAACCACCACAGCATCAGGACCGCCAGCCCGGCACCGAGGGCGACATGACGCCGCATCCCCGCGCAGAGATGGAGGATTACGTCGGCAGCGGCAAGCTGACCGACAAGGTGGCCATCGTCACCGGCGGCGACAGCGGCATCGGACGCGCCGTCGCCATCGGCTTCGCCAAGGAAGGCGCTGACGTGCTGATCGCCTACCTCGATGAACACGACGATGCCAACCAGACCTGCCGCCTCGTACGCGCGACCGGCCGTCGCTGCGAAGCCATTGCCGGCGACCTGGGCGACGAAGCGCATGCCCGCGCGGTGGTCACGCAGGCGGCGGCCATGTTCGGCAAGATCGACATCGTGGTCAGCAATGCAGCAGAACAGCATCCGCAGCAGAGCCTGGCCGACATCGATGCCATGCAACTGGAGCGCACGTTCCGCACCAATGTCTTTGCGATGTTCTATTTGATCCGCGCGGCGCTGCCGCACCTGCATGAAGGCGCGCGCATCATCACCACGACGTCAGTCACGGCGTTTCGCGGCAGCGGGCATCTGGTGGACTACGCCGCCACCAAGGGCGCAATTGTGGCGTTCACGCGCTCACTGGCGCAGCAGCTGGCGGACAAGGGCATTCTGGTAAATGCCGTGGCGCCGGGGCCGATCTGGACACCGTTGATCCCGTCCACCTTCGATGCCGAGCACGTCGCCAAGTTTGGCAGCAAGGAGCCATTGGGCCGGGCCGGCCAGCCGGATGAAGTGGCGCCCTGCTACATCTTTCTCGCGTCTGCCGATGCGAGCTACATGACGGGGCAGACGCTGCATCCGAATGGGGGGGAGATCGTCAATGGGTGACGGGGCTCTCCCCCCTTCCACATCATCAAAACGCCGTCCGCATCCCCACCATTGCGCCGAGCTGGTTCACGCCCTTGGCGGGCGTGGTGCCGCCGCCTCCGCCGCTGACGGAATACTGCGCGTTAGCGCTGTTCCAGAGATAGCCCGTCTGCGCGTACAGCGCGGTCCGCTTGGACAACGCATAAACGCCGCGCACCACAGCCATCGTCGCGCTGCGGCTCTGGTCGGCGTTCACGAGGCGGATCAGGCCGGCATCCAGCGTGAGTGCGCCCGTGAGTGGATAGCTGCCGTTGACGAAATACAGGTTGGAACGGACGTCGCCGGCAACGGCCTGCACGTGGCGACCGATCCAGCCGACGCCAAGCTTGGCGTTACCGAGTTTCACGTAGCCGTTGGCGACGATGCGGCGGTCCTTGTCGCCCGCATCGGTGAACGCGATAGGCGCGCTGCCGTTGAAGAACGATGCGGTGGCGCCGGTGCCGCCGCGTTGCTCTTCGTAGGCGCCGGCCACGCCAAAGGTGGCGGCGTCGTACTTCACCATGGCCGACATGGCGCGGCACGCCGATGCATTGCCGGCCACCTCGCCCGCGCAGGTTCCGGAGGCCGGCACACCGCCCGCCGCGTCACGCCCGAACGAATACGTAGCACCCAGCGTCAGGCCGCTGAAGGTGCCTTTGTAGGCGATGGTGTTGTCCGTGCGCGCGTTTGGAATGTAGGCATCGAGTGAGCCGATGGCGTACTGGCTGGGCCCGAGGATGTCCGCATCGGCCAGCGACAGAAACACCATGCTGTACTGCCGGCCCAGCGTGACGGTGCCGTAATCACTCGCGAGCCCGACCCACGCCTGCCGGCCGAAGAGACGGCCGCCCTGACCGGAAGTGCCGGTGTCGGTGTTGAAACCACTTTCCAGCGTGAACACGGCCTTCATGCCGTTGCCCAGGTCTTCAGCGCCGCGCAGGCCCCAGCGCGAGGGCAGCGTTCCCGTCACCGATGGGATGCGTGTGAGGCCATTGCCGTTGGCATTGGCATGGCTGACGTATTCGATGCCCGTATCAATCAGGCCGTAAAGCGTGACGCTCTGTGCGTTGGCGGCGCCGCTGGCGAGTGCGCACGTGGCCGCTGCCAGTGCGAGACAGTGCGTACGCAAGGTGGTGGTTTGCATATGGGGCCCCTCCTAGGGTCGAGCCGGTCCCGCCCCCCATGTCTGGCGGGCCGGCAGTTTGGAATGCTTGGAAGGCGCCGTCCGGGCGGACGGCGCTGAAGAAGCGCTGTGTCAGTCCTGCACGCGCGGCCGCTTGAGCAGCAGCAACGCCGCAAGCGCCGCAACAACAGTGACTGGGATGCTCGCGCCGATGATGGTGGTGGCATGCTGCCCCATCGCCAGCAACTGGCCCGCCAGCAACGGGCCCGCGATCGAGCCGAGCCGGCCCACCGCCACCGCCGCGCCCACGCCGGTACCGCGCACGACGGTCGGGTAATAGGCTGCCGCCAACGCATACAGCACCGACTGCGCGCCGATCACAAACAGCCCGGCCATGAAGGCCCCCGCCGACATCGACGCCATGCCGCCCGCAGCAGCCAGCAGCGACAGCGCCGCGATGATGCCGATATACATGCCCGACACCACCCAGCGCGGGCGCGCCGCGTCCATCAGCATGCCGATACCCAGCGCACCCGCACCGCCACCAATGTTGAACAGGATCTGCACCATGCCCACCTGCGGCCGGGTCAGCCCCTGCGCGGCCATCAGCGAAGGCAGCCAGTTGAGCAGGAAATACAGCACGATCAGCGTGAAGAAATAGCTCACCCACAGGAACAGCGTGGCGGCCGTCCGGCGCTCGCCAAACAGTGCCCATGACACGGGCGGTGGCTGAATGGCACCACGCTGTGCGCTGTCGAACCGGCGCGATTCCCGCAGCGTCAGTAGCAGCGGCACCACCACCAGCGGGCCAAAGCCGCCCACGTAGAAGATGTGGCGCCAGCCGGAATCGCCCGCGCTCAACATGCCGACCACCGCGGCAATGGCACCGCCGAACGGGATGCCGCAATACATGACGCTCACGGCGGTATTGCGCAGGCGCGTGGGTACTGCCTCAGCACACAGCGCGATCAGGTTGGGCATGGCGGCACCCAGGCCGATACCGGTGGCCACGCGGATCATCAGCAGGCTGTTGAAATCCCACACGTGCGCGGTAGCGATCGAAAAGATGCCGAACAGCGCTGTGGCCAGGATCAGCACGCGCTTGCGGCCGATGCGATCGGCCAGGCGGCCGCCCAGCATGGCGCCCGGCAACAGGCCGAACGTGCCGGCGCTGAAGGCCAGGCCCATCTGCCCGACCGATAGGCCGAACTCGCGCGCCATGCGCGGCGCGGCCACGCCGATGGATTGCAGATCGAGCCCTTCAAGCAGTGCAACGATGAAGCACAGCCCGAGGGTCATGGCGACACCGGGGCCAACGTTCTCCCGGGTCAATGTCGTGGTGGTGGTTTGCATGGCGTCTCCTTCCGGATGTTGGGCGGCCGTCATTGGCAACTGAAGCTCGACGCGTCGTTGACGTTACCGGTGCCCGTATAGCGGGCGTTCTTCGGGTATGCGCACAGGGGGCGTGTGCGGTCGTGGCCAGCGGAATTCCAATCGCTGGGCACTTCGGTATTGGGCACGGCGTTGGCTGGGCCGCGCGCGGTGGCGACCACACTGTCAGGCGCCACGCCGTGTTCCACCCAGGCCACCAGCGGCGTGAGCATGTCGAACTGGTCAGCGGTTGGGCCGCCCGAGCAGTGGTTCATGCCGGGCACCGGATAGAAGCGCGCGAAGTTGCTGGCATCGCCGCCGTTGGCGGCTGCCAGGCGCTGGTACCAATCGGTCGTGTCGTCGGACGAGAACACCGGGTCGCTCGTGCCGTGATAGACCATCAGCTTGGCGCCGCGCCCCTTGAGCGTGCCGAGGTTGGTCTCATCGGGCGGCGTCATGAACGACCAGGCGGATTCGGTGTACGTGCCGTCGGTGGCGAAGATCTTCGGCGCGTCGGTGTCCATGTTGAACGCCAGGCCATACGCGATGAGCGACGTGATGGCGGACGCTGGCTGCGGCGTGGTCGTAAACACGAACGCCAGCGCTGCGGGATCCAGCTGGATCGAGTTGCCCTGCTTCCAGGCTGCCCAATTGCTGCCGCTGATACCGGCATCAAACGAAAAGCCCGAGTACAACGCCTGTCCTGCGCTGTTGTGCGCACCGGCAAACAGGTTGGCCATCACGGTCTTCTGCGCAGGTGTCAGGCAGGTGCCGTCGCGTGCGCCGGTGCAGGTCGGCACATCGTTGGCGAGGCTGAAGGCGGTCTGGCACGCCTTGAGGTTGTTGATCATGCCGTCGGTCGTACCGTCCAGCGCATCGCACTTGGCGAGCACATGGCTGGCCACCATGGCGCGCTCCGTGGCGCTCAGGGACGTGGTGATGTCTGGAAAGCCAGCGCTGGTGTTGGCCGTGGCCACCGTCGCCAGCTGCTGCGCGCTGTACACCTCATTGATGGCCGCTTTGGGCAGATGGAAGCCCGGGTCGCCGGCCACGATGCCGTCATACGCATTGGCCGAGCGCGCGGCAGCCACCATCGCGTGGCGCCCGCCGTTGGAGCACCCGCCAAAGTAGCTGCGGTCCGGCGTCTTGCCGTACACCTGCGCGATCATCGACTTGGCCATCGGCGTGAGCGTCGCGACGGCGTTGTAGCCGTAATCGAGGCGCGCCTGCGGGTCGCGACCGAACAGCGGCACCTGGCTGCCGTTATGCCCGGCATCCGAACTGATCACTGCAAACCCCGAGCCCAGCGCACTGCTGACGGGCCCGCCACCCAACGCGCCCAACGCGGTGGCCACCGAGCCATCCAGGCCGCCGTTGGCCTGATAGAAGAAACGACCATTCCACGCCTTGGGCAGGCGCATTTCAAAACCGATGGCGTAGGTCTTGCCGTCTACCGGGCTCACGCGGGTGTTCATGGTTCCGGTGATCAGGCAGTGCTCGGGCACGGCGTTGCCGCCCACGCTCAATGTGCCGGCGGCCACGGTGGAAATGGCGGTGATGCTGGTGTTGGCAAAACTCAGCTTGCCGGCAAAGCTCTCGCACGCGGTGGCGAGGGTCAAACCGGTGGCAGGCGTGAGCTGCGGCAACTGCGATGCTTGCGACGTTGATGCGTCGCCTGTGCTGTCGTCGTTGCAGCCGGCGCAGCTCAGCGCGAGGGCGAGCGCGGCCAGCGCCATGCCCCGTGACATGACGGTCTTCATGAGTCTCCTCCTGGGTGGATGAACCAGTCTTTGCCGGTTGGTCGTATTGCTGCGTTGGGATCAGCCCGCGCGGATCACAGCGGGATCGCCATCGCGATACAGCGTGTCGACCCGCTCTGCACGGTGGCTAAGCACGGCCCGCTGGTTGAGCGTGCCCTTGTCTGTGATCTCGCCCCGGTCCAGCGATGGGGGAGCGTCGAGCAAGAGCAGTCGCGCCACGCGCGTGGCGCTGCCGGTGGCGGTGGCATTCAGTTCATGCAGCAGCGTCGAAAACGCGGCATGCACGGCGGGGGCGGCCAGCACTTCCGCCACACTTGCGGTGGGCGGCAGGCCAGACAAGCCGCGGCATCGCTCCATTTGCGGAAACACCAGCAAACCGATGTCGTCACGGTTCATGCCGGCAATCACCACGTCCTGCACGTACGGCGCGCCCGACGCGATCACGCGGGCGCGCAACGGCCCCACGCTCACGAAGGTGCCGGAGCTGAGCTTGAAGTCCTCCGCGATGCGGCCATCGAAGACGAGGCCTTTCTCGGGGTGCTCCGGATCGTAGAAACGCAGCGCGTCACCGCTGCAGTAATAGCCGTCTTCGTCGAAGACCGGGGCGGCAGGCTCTTCGCCCAGGCGCCAATAGCCACGCATGACGTGCGGCCCGCGAAAGCGCGCCTCCAGCTTGTCGCCCACGGGCACGAGCTTGAGTTCGCACCCCGGTGCCGGCGTGCCGACGTAGCCCGAGCGCATGATCGGCGCGGTGGTGAACAGGCAGCACGGCGAGGTCTCGGTCATGCCCAGCCCGGCCATGATGCGGATGCGCTCGCCGCAGTGCTGGCCGGTCACGCGCTCCAGCCGGTCCCATGCCTCTTGCGACAGGCCGGCACCGCCAAAGAAGTAGAGCTTCACGCGCGAGAAGAAGGTCTCGCGCAGCGCCGGGTCCCGTTCCAGCGCCAGCGCGAGCTCTTCCCACCCCTTGGGCACGTTGAAATACGCGGTGGGTGCGATCTCGTGCAGATTGCGCAGCGTCTCGTCGAATTTGCCGGGCACAGGGCGGCCGTCGTCGATGTAAAGCGTGCCGCCGTTGTAGAGCACGATGCCAACGTTGTGGCTGCCGCCGAAGGTGTGGTTCCAGGGCAGCCAGTCCACCAGCACCGGCGGCTCCTTGGCAAATTCGGGAATGGTCTGGCGCAGCATCTGCTGGTTGCTGCACAGCATGCGGTGCGTGGTCGGCACAGCCTTGGGTGCGCGTGTCGAGCCGGAGGTGAACAGCACCTTGACCAACGTATCGGGGCCGGTTGCGGCCTGCGCGGCGTCTGCCGTCGTCACGGGCGTCTGCAGCAGCGTGTCGAAGGCTGTAGCGCTGCGTCTCGGCAGCACGCCGTCACGCGTGATGACCTCCACGCCCTCCGGCACCACCGCGTCGATGGCTTTAGCGAAGGCCGCGCCATCTGCCGCATAGACGAGCCCCGGTGTGAGCACGTCAAACACGTGGCGCAGCTTGCCGAAATCCGTCGACACCAATGCATACGGCGGCGACACCGGCGCATACGGCACGCCCGCCCACATGGCGCCCAGCGCCAGCTGCAGATGCTCAAGATCATTGCCGGACAGAATCGCCAGCGGGCGCTCGGTGGAGACACCGCGATCCAGCAGCGCCTGGCCGATGGCGCGGGCACGCTCCAGCATCTCGCGATACGTCAGCTTGATCCACGCGCCGTCCGCCCCTCGACGTGCAGCCAGCACACGGTCCGGATGGCGCTGCGCGCCCGCGACCAGGCAGTCGGTCATGCGTTGCGGATGCTCGGCAAGCGCCTCGGTATTGCGCACGTGCCAGACGGTGCCGTCGCGCGCGTCCGTCTCGCAACGCGCAGGTGCATCGCTCACGGCGACCTGCCTGTATGGGTGATCGGACACACCTGCCGGGGGCGGCGTGTGATGCCCGGTTTGAGCCTGCATTTCGACGTGATTCACGCCTTGTCTCCTGAATGCGCCGCCCGTTTTATGGTTGTGGTGGGCGGCTGCCGAACTTCAGATCGATTAAATCGGATAGTGCCGCGGCGTATTTTGCAAAGTAATCCAGCGCAGCTCGGTAAATTCCGCAATCGACGCCTTGCCGCCAAACCGGCCATAGCCGCTGCTCTTCACGCCGCCAAACGGCATCTGCGCCTCGTCGTGCACGGTGGGGCCGTTGATATGGCAGATGCCCGATTCGATACGCTGCGCAACCCGCATGGCGCGCGACACGTCGCGGCTGAACACGGCGGCCGACAAGCCGTATTCGCTGTCATTGGCCAGGCGGATCGCCTCTTCATCGCCATCCACGCGCGCCACCGTGACCACGGGGCCGAACGATTCCTCGTTGTACAGCCGCATGGCAGGCGTCACGCCATCCACGATGGCCGGCTGCACGATGGCGCCATCCATGTGCAAGCCGACGGGCAGCGCAGCGCCGTGCGCGCGGGCATCTTCCACTAGCGCCTGCACGCGCTTGGCCGCACCCACGCTCACCATCGCGCCCAGTTGCGCGGTGGCGTCGGTCGGGTCACCTGCGCGAAGCGTGCGCGCCTTCGCGGCCAGCTTGTCGACGAGGGCATCGGCAATCTTGCGATCGACGATGACGCGTTCGGTCGACATGCAGATCTGCCCCTGGTTGAAGAATGCTCCGAAGGCGATGCCGTCCACCGCGGCGTCGAGATCCGCATCGTCCAGCACCAGCACCGGCGCCTTGCCGCCCAGCTCAAGCAACGCGGGTTTCAGATGCCGCGCGGCGTGCTGCGCAATGATGCGCCCCACGTGCGTCGAGCCCGTGAAGTTCACACGCCGCACCGCCGGGTGAGCGATCAGGCGTTCCACCACCTGGGCGGCGTCGGCCGGGGCGTTGGTCACCACGTTGACCACGCCATCGCCCAGGCCAGCCTCTTGCAGCACGGTGCCGATGAGCCGGTGCACGCCCGGACACATCTCCGATGCCTTGAGCACGACCGTGTTGCCACACGCCAGCGGCATCGCAAGCGCGCGCGTGCCCAGGATCACCGGGGCGTTCCACGGCGCAATGCCGAGCACCACGCCGCACGGCTGGCGCACGGCCATCGCAAAGTTGCCCGGCACATCCGACGGGATGACACTGCCGTCGATCTGCGTGGTCATGGAGGCAGCTTCGCGCAGCATGTTGGCCGCCAGCATGACGTTGAAGCCGATCCAGTTGGGGCTGGCGCCGGTTTCGGCCGCACCGGCACGGATGAACGTCTCGGTGTGCTGGTCCATCAAGTCGGCCGCCTTGAGCAGGCGCTTGCGGCGCTCACCCGGCGGTAGCGCTGCCCACACAGGGAAGGCATCGGCGGCGGCCTGCACAGCGGCGTCCGCATCCTCCAGCGTGGCCGCCGCCGCACGCGAAGCGACCGCGTCGTTGACTGGGTTGCGGCGCTCGAAGGTGGCACCGTTTGCGGCTGGCCGGCTTTGACCGCCGATCAGCAGGGTCACAAGCTGAGTCACGTCAGGCATGGGTTCGTCTCCGGGGGCGTTGGAGGAGGCGGATCAGGCGCGCTTGTATGCCTGCAGACCCGGCTTGATCGACTTGTCATCCAGGAACTGCTTGAGGCCCTGCTCACGGCCGCCCTCCGGGTCCCGCAGCGTGGCCTGGTCGAGCTTGGCGTACAGGTAGTCCTCGTTCTGCTCCCACGTCAGCTCGCGGCTGCGCTTGAAGCCGTGCTTGGCGGCACGCAGCACCACCGGGTTCTTCTCCAGCAGCTTCTCGGCCAGTGCCACGGTGCGCGCACGCAGGTGGGCACGCGGCACGCTCTCGTTGACGAGGCCCATGGCGGCAGCCTGCTGGCCGGTGAAGGTCTCGCCGGTCATGATGTAGTAGAGCGCCTGGCGGTGGCCAACGGTATCGGCCATGGCCTTGCTGACGAGGTTGCCCGGCGGGATGCCCCAGTTGATTTCCGACAGGCCGAAGGTGGCCTCGTCTGCGGCAATCGCCAGATCGCACGCCACCAGCGGCGAGAACCCGCCACCGAAGCACCAGCCGTTGACCATCGCGATGGTCGGCTTGGCATACATGCGCAGCAGCTTCCATTGCCACTGGCAGGCATCGCGGCGGATCTTCTCTTGCAGGATCTCCGGGCCCGCGTCCACTTCGCGGAAGTATTCCTTCAGGTCCATGCCCGCCGTCCAGGCATCGCCCGCGCCGGTCAGCACCAGCACCTTGGCATCGGCATCCAGCTCCAGCGCTTCGAGCACCTGGATCATTTCCGAGTTGAGCGTCGGGCTCATGGCGTTGCGCTTCTCGGGGCGGTTGAACGTCACCCATGCAATGCCCTGGTCCACCTTCACGTCCACGGTCTGCCAGCGCCCTTGGTAATCAGCCATTTCCATCTCCTTGATCTGTCGGCTGCTTGAGACGCCCGCCGCCTTGTGTGTGCGGCGCGTCTCAGCTTGGTGCCCATTTAATATCAGGTAACCTGATATAACAAGGAGATTATCATTGCCGTAAACCCTGATCCGAACGACACGTAGCAGAATGTGCGCATCTGCATAGGTGCACACCCACTCACATCCATGGCGGCCACACGAACCAAACGCAACACACCTCAGCCCGCGCAAGACGGGGCCCCGGCAACGTCTGCCCGACTGCCCTACCTGATCGGCCGCACTGACCGCATCGTCAAGCGGCGCCTGGGCGAAGCGCTCGCCCCGCACGGGCTGACGGTGCCGCAATTCACGGCGCTGTCCGTGCTGCACGCGCGCGGCAGCCTGTCGAACGCGCAACTGGCGGAACGCTCGTTCATGTCGCCGCAATCGGCCAATGAAGTGGTGAAGACGATGGAAGCGCGGGGCTGGGTGACGCGCACGCCCGATCCGACGCACGGCCGCATCGTCATGCTGGGCCTGACCAACGAAGCGCTCGCACTGCTGGCGCTGTGCGACGAGGCCGTCAGCCGGCTGGAGAAGGAAATGCTGCAGGGAATCGACGTCGCGCACGCGGCATTGCTGCACGATCTGCTGCTGCAATGTGGGCGGAATCTGCGCTGAGCGGGCGCCTTCAGTTGCCCCGGCAGTCGCCGTTATTCAATGTAATAAAGTCTGATCATAGGAACATTCTGATCGACACCCCTCGGCGATAGAATGGCTGGTCGCCGCCGTTCGAGCGGCCTTCGCCCCCCCTTCAACGCACCGCGGTTCTGAAACGCCTCCATGTGGATTGTCCAACTCGCGCTGCGAAGGCCGCTGACGTTCATCGTCCTCGCCCTGCTGATCCTGCTGGCGACGCCGTTTACGCTGATGCGTACGCCCACGGACATCTTTCCGGAAATCGACATTCCGGTCGTCAGCATCATCTGGAACTACAACGGCCTGCCCGCCAAGGAGATGGCCGACCGCATCGTGTCTGTCACGGAGCGCAGCCTGACGACCACCGTCAACGACATCGAGCACATCGAGTCGCAATCGTTGAACGGCATCTCGATCGTCAAGGTGTTCTTCCAGCCGACGGCCAACATCCAGACCGCGCTGGCGCAGATCGTTTCGGTGTCACAGGCGCAGGTGCGTCAGTTGCCACCGGGGACGACTCCGCCGCTGATCATCAAGTATTCGGCGTCGAGCATTCCGATCCTGCAGTTGGGCCTGTCGAGCAACACGCTGTCGGAGCAGGAACTCAATGATGCGGCGCTGAACTTCCTGCGCCCGCGCCTGATCACGGTGCCCGGCATCGCCGTGCCGTTCCCGTATGGCGGCAAGAGCCGGCAGATCACGGTCGATCTCGACACGCAGAAGCTGCTGGCGCAGGGCCTGACCCCCGTGGACATCGTCAACGCGGTGGGCGCACAGAACCTGATCCTGCCGGCCGGTACGCAAAAGATCGACGCCACCGAATACGGCGTCACGCTCAACGGCACGCCGGGCAGCATCGCCGCGCTCAACGCAATTCCCGTCAAGACCAGCAACGGCGCCACGCTCTACTTGGGCGACGTGGCCCACGTGCGCGACGGTTTCTCGCCGCAGACCAACGTGGTGCGCCAGGATGGCCAGCGCGGTGTGCTGCTCTCCATCCTGAAGAACGGCGGCGCATCAACGCTGGATATCGTCAACAACATCCACAAGCTCCTGCCCGCCGCAGCAGCCGCGCTGCCGCAAGACTTGAAGATCACGCCCCTGTTCGATCAGTCGCTGTTCGTAAAGGCAGCCATTGAAGGCGTGATCCGGGAGGCGATCATTGCCGCGTGCCTGACGGCCGCGATGATCCTGCTGTTCCTCGGCAACTGGCGCAGCACGGCCATCATTGCTGTGTCGATTCCGCTGTCGATCCTCTCGTCGATCATCGTGCTGCACCTGATTGGCGAGACCATCAACCTGATGACGCTCGGCGGCCTGGCGCTCGCGGTCGGGATTCTGGTGGACGATGCCACTGTCACCATCGAGAACATCGAGCGCCACCTGCACGAAGGCAAGGAACCTGTTACCGCCATCCTGGACGGCGCCGCCGAGATTGCCGTGCCGGCCTTTGTGTCGACCCTGTGTATCTGCATCGTCTTCGTGCCGATGTTCTTCCTCACGGGCGTGGCGCGCTACCTGTTCGTGCCGATGGCCGAAGCAGTGATCTTCGCGATGCTGGCGTCGTATGTGCTGTCGCGCACGCTGGTGCCGACGCTGGTGATGATGCTCATGACCGGGCACACGCAAGACGCCAAGAAAGCCAACGCAAAACCGAGCACGTTCGGCCGCATCTATCGGGCGTTCAACACGCAGTTCGAACACATGCGCGGCAACTACGCCGCGATCCTGGGCGGCCTGCTGGAATACCGCCGCGTGTTCGCGCTGTCGTTCCTGGGCTTCTGCGTGGCATCGTGCGCGCTGTTCCTGGTGCTCGGCCGCGATTTCTTCCCGGATGTGGATGCGGGCCAGATCCGCCTGCACATGCGTGCACCGTCGGGCATGCGCATTGAGGAAACCGCGAGGCTGGCCGACGAGGTGGAAACGGCCATCCGCGAGATCATTCCCAAACAGGAGCTGTCGACCATCCTCGACAATCTGGGCGTGCCGAACTCGGGGATCAACCTGTCGTACAGCAACGCGGGCACCATCGGCACGCTGGATGGCGAAATCCTGATCGCCCTGCACGAAGGCGAGCGCAAACCCAGCGCCGAATACATCCGCCGCCTGCGCGAAGAATTGCCGAAGCGCTTTCCGGGCGTGGAATTCGCCTTCCAGCCTGCAGACATCGTCAGCCAGATCCTGAACTTCGGCCTGCCGTCGGCCATTGACGTGCAGTTCTCCGGCGCCGACGTGGCCACCAACAAGCAGCTCGCGGGCGTGCTGGCCAACCGCATCAAGCAGATTCCGGGCGCGGTGGATACACATGTGCACCAGCGCTTCGACCAGCCAACGCTGGCCTTGAACATGGACCGCACCCGCATCCAACAGGTGGGCCTGGAAGGGCGCGACGTCGCGCAGAACCTGCTGGTATCGCTCAGCTCAAGCTTCCAGACCTCGCCCACGTTCTGGCTGAACCCGATCAACGGGGTGGTGTATCAGGTTGCCGTCACAAGCCCGCAGTACCGCGTCGACTCCCTTGATGCACTGCTGCGCACGCCGGTGGCGGGCTCGCGCGGTGGCGCTGCTCAGGCGGGCGGGCCGCAGTTGCTGGGCAACCTCGTGCAGGTCAGCCCCGGGGTGCAGCCGCAGGTCGTCTCGCACTACGACATCACGCCCGTGGTGGATGTATACGCCGCCGTGCAGGGCCGCGACCTGGGCGCCGTCGCCAAGGAAGTGCAGAAAGCCGTTGACGACATCCGCCCCAAGCTGCCGCGCGGCGCGCAGGTCACGGTACGCGGCCAGGTGAAGACGATGGAATCGTCGTTCCTCGGCCTGGGCGTCGGACTGGTGATGGCGATCGTGCTGGTGTACCTGCTGATCGTCGTGAACTTCCAGTCGTGGATCGACCCGCTCATCATCGTGACTGCCCTGCCGGCAGCGTTGGCGGGCATCGCGTGGATGCTGTTCGTGACGGGGACCACGCTGTCGGTGCCGTCACTCACGGGCGCCATCATGACGATGGGCGTGGCGACGGCCAACTCGATTCTGTTGATCTCGTTTGCGCGTGAGCGATTGGCAGAAGGCATTGCGCCTGTGCAGGCCGCGCTGGAAGCGGGGGCCACCCGCCTGCGCCCGGTGCTGATGACGGCCCTGGCGATGATCATCGGCATGGTGCCCATGGCATTGGGCCTGGGCGAAGGCGCAGAACAGAACGCGCCGCTCGGGCGCGCGGTGATCGGCGGTCTGCTGTTCGCGACCGTCTCGACCCTCTTCTTTGTTCCGGTGGTGTTTGCCAGCGTGCACAACAGATTGCAGCGGCGCGCCGCCCGGCGTAGTCACGATTTGCGGGGAAGCGAAGGACATGTCTGAGCAAACATCCAGTGCCCATTCTGGGGCGCATTCTGGGCATCCAGCGGACGGCCCGCCCCACCACGTCGTCACGGTTGACCCGATCGAACAGGTCGACCGCGGCCCCGCCATGCGCCGGGCTCGCTGGGTCGTGATTGCCGTCGGGGTGGTGCTCGCGCTGGGCGCCGCGCGCACGCTGGTCGGCCGGTACTACAACGCGCATGCGCTGGAACGGCAGGTGAACGCGCAGACCAGCCGCTACGTCACCACCATCGCCCCCAAACCGGCCAGCGCCAACCGCGAACTGACGCTGCCGGGCACGCTGCAGGGCTACGTTGAATCGCCCATCTATGCGCGCACCAGCGGTTACGTGCTGCGGTGGTTCAAAGACATCGGTGCGCACGTCGACAAGGGCGAAGCGCTGGCGCTGCTCGACACGCCGGAAGTCGACCAGGAACTGAACCAGGCACAGGCGACACGCAATCAGGCCGCCGCCCGCAAGGCATTGGCGCAGACCTCGCTCACGCGCTGGCAGAACCTGCGCCAGAAAGACGCCGTCTCGCAACAGGAACTGGACGAGCGCACCAGCGCCGCCAATCAGGCCCAGGCCGACCTGGCTGCTGCTGAAGCCAACGTGCGCCGCCTGCAGGAACTGCAAGGTTTCCGCCGCGTGGTGGCCCCGTTTGCGGGTGTGGTGACCAAGCGCAATGTCGATGTGGGCGCGCTGGTCAATGCCGGCAACGCGGGCGCCAATCGCGAGCTGTTCACGCTTGCGCAGACCGACCCGCTGCGCATCTACCTCTATGTGCCGCAGGCGTATTCGCAACAGGTGAAGGTCGGGCAGGACGTGGCCGTGACGCTGGCTGAGCTGCCGGGCCAAACCTTCCACGGCACCATCGCGCGCGCCTCCGGCGCCATCGACGCCACCACGCGCACCATGCAGGTGGAAGTGCAGTTGCCTAACAAGGACGGGCGTCTGCTGCCCGGCGCCTATGTGCAGGTCGCCATCAAGGGCAAAGTCACCGGCGACGAAGCCGGCGCCAGCGCGAAGCCAGATGCACAGGTTGCCTTCACGGTGCCGACCAACACGCTGCTCTTCCGCAAGGAAGGCCCGCGCATTGCCGTGGCGGAAAACGGCCATGTGGACCTGCGCCCCGTCACCATCGGACGCGACTACGGCCGCACGGTTGAAATCGTCTCGGGCCTGAAAGCAACGGACGCGCTGATCCTCAACCCGGCCGATTCCATCGAGCAGGGCGAAGCGGTGACCATCGTCACGCCGGCCCCGGCATCAGCGCCCGCGGCTTCCGCGCCGCACGCATCATGACCCGGTTGCGCACCACCACGCTGGCGGCATCGATGATCGCCGCGCTGGCCGGTTGCTCGCTCGCGCCGACCTACGAGCGCCCGGCCATGGACGTGCCCGCGCACTGGCAAACCGAAGCGCCCTGGCGCGCCGCGCAACCCGCAGACGCCGCGCCCAAAGGGCCATGGTGGCAGCGCTTCAACGATCCGCAGCTCGACAAGCTCGTCACACAGGCGCTGGCGCACAACCAATCGCTCAAGGTCGCGTTATCGAACCTGGAGCAGGCACAGGCTCAGACGCGCGTGGCCCGCGCAAGCCTGTTGCCGACCATCACAGCCACCAACAACGACACGCGTACGCGCACGTCGTCGGAACGGCCGCTCTCTTCATACACGAGCCCGACGATGTCGACGGTGCAGAGCGATTTCGTCCTGCGCGCCGACGCGAGCTATGAAGCCGATCTGTTCGGCCGCGTGCGCAACACCGTCGCCAACGCCGCCGCAACTGAAGAGCAGGCCGGCGCCAATCTCGAGAACTTCCGCCTGCTGCTCGCCGCGCAGGTCGCAACCACCTGGTACAACCTGCGCGAGACCGATGCGGAAATCGCCGTGGTGCAGGAAGGTCTGGCGCTGCAGCGCAAGGCGCTCGATTTCGTTACCTCGCGACATCAGGACGGCGTGGCGTCGGGGCTTGATCTGGCCCAGCAACAGGCGCTGGTGGACAGCACCGCCACGCAGGCCGAACTGCTGACCAAGCAACGCGCGCAGTACGAACACGCGCTGGCTACGCTGGTCGGTACACCGGCACCGGCCTTTCATCTCGACCCTGCACCGCTTGCGGGCACCGCGCCGCAGATTCCGGTGGCGCTGCCTTCCGACGTGATCGAACGCCGCCCGGACGTCGCCGCCGCTGAACGGGGCGCTGCTGCCGCCAACGCGCAAGTCGGCGTGGCGCGCGCTGCGTTCTTCCCGAGCGTGATGCTCAACGGCGGTGCCGGTTGGGAAAGCCGCGATCTTGCGCTGTTGTTTTCTGCGCCCACGCTGCTGTGGTCGTTCGGCACACAGATCGCCCAGACGGTGTTCGACGCCGGCCGCACGCGGGCGCGTGTGGACTTTGCCAACGCGGCCTACCAGGGCGCGATCGCCAACTACCGGCAGACGGTGCTGGGCGCGTTGCAGGAAGTCGAGGACGGTCTTGCGGGGCTGCAATCGCTGGACCGTGCGGCAAACCAGGCGCGCCATGCCGTCGAAAGCGCCCGCAAGGTCTACGACATTGCGAGCGTGCGCTACGAGGGCGGGCTCGCAACCTCGTTGGACGTGATCACCGCGCAGCAATCGCTGCTGAACAACCAGCGCACGGCCGTGCAGATTCTCGGCCAGCAGATGACGACGAGCGTGTTCCTCGTCAAGGCGGTGGGTGGCGACTGGAACCACGTCGCAGCCGCGCCGGCGGCCACGCGGTAGGCATCAGGCAACGCGGCGCAGGAAACTCGCGCCAACAAAGAGGCCGCCCAGCCAGCTCAGCGTGAGCGCCACGGCAACGAGCAGTTCAAGCAGATCGGTGCCATCGCCAGGCACGCGCAGCGCCAGCGCAATCACCGCAGTCATCAGCACGCCCGCAGCCAGCACGCTCACAAGCAGCGCACCAAGCCCGGTCGACAACGTGCGCACGATCGGCGGATGGACATGCGCCGGCGGACACAGCTCAGACATGCGGGCGCGCACATAGGCCGCCGTGCGGGTGCCGTCGGTGGCATCGGCGTGATGCCGCATCACGTGCATCCAGGTTCGGGTGTCCAGCACCCCGGAACTCAGTTCCTGTGCAACGCGGCGCAGGGCTGCGCGCTCGCGCGCGTGGTCGGTGGCGTCAGAGGGCGTTTCATTGGGGGCGGGCTTGTCGAACACGGCCGGTGCTGCAGCAGGATCGGTCAGCCGCACCTCATGCCGATAGGTCACGCGCACGCGGCGCGAAAACCAGATGTACGCTGCCGAGCCGATGAGCAGCAGCGCCTCGGCCGCCAGCAGCAGCATGATCGGCATGCGCCCTGCCGTGCCGCCGGAGGCTTGTGTCGTCCAGGCATGAATGCCGCCGCTCATGGCCAGCGTGGCTAGCAACTGGAGCACGCTGTATCCGAGCCACACCATCGGAAACCAGCGCAGGCGCAGGAAGGCCAGGGTAACGAGCCCCAGCGGGAAGACGAGCCCAGCCAGTGCCGGCGCCGCCCGGGCTGGCCCACCGTTGGCCTCGCCGAGCGTGAGCATCATGCCCATCGCCAGCACGATCGCCAGCGCTGGCAGCGTGTTCAGCCACAGCAGCGTCACGAGCCAGCCGCGCACGCCGTACAGGCGATGCGCCCGTGCGCGCGCCGCCGAAATTGCCATCCAACTCTCTTGCATGAAGCTCCCCGACCGGGTCTGCCATACGTCGCATGTGGCGCAGCATGACTTCTGAATTTTCGCGATTGTGTCACCGGGGCAAGTCAGTTGCCCCCCTCCAAAGTGGGGACAGCCGCACATTGTCGCCAATGTCTGGCCACATCCAATGCTGGCAAGGCTTTGCGGGTGATTAGTTGTTCTTGACTCAGATATTGAAAACGCTGAGTGTTGTATTGGCGCCTGCGCGCAAGCGCTCCAGCACCGCGAGCCCCTGCATGTCCGCTCCGCATACTGGGCCGAACCATTTGCATGTCATGTGGGCAACCAGGCTCCTTACACTCGCTGCAAACCACAAGGAAGCCGATATGCGCCCACACCGTCTGCCGCAGTGCTTGCTGTTCGCCCTCACCCTGAGCCTTGCGCTCGCCGGCGCCGCCAGTGCCGCGCCGGGGCCTGAACCGGTCGACATCCTGATCCGCAACGGCACCGTGGTCGATGGTAGCGGTGGCGCGCCGTTCGTGGCTGACGTAGGCATCCGCCACGACCGCATCGTGCTGGTGCAGCCCTCCGCCGCGGGCGTGCAGGCGAAGACGGTGCTCGATGCGCGCGGGCTGGTGGTGGCGCCGGGCTTTATTGATCCGCATACGCACGCCTATCACAACCTCGTCTCCAAAGACCGTCACCAGAACTTGCCCTATCTGCTGCAGGGCGTGACGACGGTGGTGATCGGTAATGATGGCATCGTGCTCGAAGCCGACGGGCCGGACCTCGATCGCATCGGGCCGACGCTCAAGGCACTGGAAGCCAATCGCATCGGCACCAACGTGGCCAT
Organism: Ralstonia mojiangensis; assembly: GCF_023955645.1. Lineage (NCBI taxonomy): Bacteria > Pseudomonadati > Pseudomonadota > Betaproteobacteria > Burkholderiales > Burkholderiaceae > Ralstonia > Ralstonia mojiangensis. The sequence continues at coordinate 649,766 of NZ_JAMXHU010000004.1, forward strand.
GCTGGTGGGCCACAACGCCGTGCGCCACCGCGTGATGGGCGACGTGGACCGCGCCCCCACCGCTGACGAACTCAAAGCCATGCAGAGCCTGATGGAAGACGGCATGCGCGACGGCGCATTTGGCATGTCGACGGGCCTCGTGTACACGCCCGGCGTATTCGCCAAAACGGACGAGGTGGTGGCGCTGGCCAAGACGGTGGCCGTGCGGGGCGGCATCTACGACACGCACCTGCGCGATGAGGGCAACTTCCGCACTGGCCTTGTCAACGCGGTGAAAGAGGCGCTGGACATCGGCCGGCAGTCGGGCATCCCGATCCACATCTCGCACATCAAGGCGCTGGGTGTGGATTCTTGGGGCAAGAGCGCGGAGGTCGTTGGGCTGATGCGCGAAGCGCAGGCCAGCGGCATGAACGTATCGGCAAGCCAATATCCGTACACAGCGTCTAGCACGCACATCATTCCGGCGCTGGTGCCGGGCTGGGCACGCGACGGCGGCAACGTTGCGCTGCTCAAGCGGCTGGAAGACCCGGCCATGCGTGCGCGCATTGCGGCCGATATGGAAAAGGCCATGCAGCAGCGCAACGGGCCGGCGGCGCAGGTGCTGATCTCCACCAACCCCGAATACAACGGGCAATCGCTCGAAGCGCTGGGCAAGAAGCTGGGCGTGAGCCCTGTCGATGCGGCCATCAGCGTGATCCAGCACGGCGGCACGAACATCGTGTCGTTCAACATGAGCGACGCCGATCTGGAAGCGTTCATGAAGCAGGACTTCGTGGTGGGTGGCTCCGACGGCATTGCCGGGCACCCGCGTGAGGCCGGCACCTTCGCGCGCCGCATCGGCGAATACGTGACGCGCAAACACGTGATGACGCTGCCGTTTGCCGTTCGCCAGACCAGCGCGCGCACCGCTGAGATCTTCGGCATCAAAGACCGCGGCACTGTGGAGGCAGGCAAGTTTGCCGACTTGGTCATCTTCGACCCCGCCACTTACGCCGACCGTGCGAGCTATGAACAGCCGGGGCTGCCGCCCGTGGGCGTGCGCTGGGTGCTGGTCAACGGCACGGTGGCGGTGGCCGACGGCAAGGCTGTGCCGGATGTTCTGGCGGGCCGGGCCCTACGCAAGCCAGCCGTTCAGATCACGTCGCCAAGTTCGCGCACATCGGTGCCGGTGCAGCACGCGAGTATCTCGGCAGGCTCTTCGCTGACGGACAGATAGACATGCCCGACTGCGCTGTCGAAGTACAGGCTGTCGCCGGGTGCCAGTCGAAAGGCGTCGCCGTTTTCGAAGCGCAGTTCGATCTCGCCGCCCAGCACAAAGACGAATTCTTCGCCGGGGTGGCGGATGTAATCCGGAAAATCATCGACCGAGCGTGCGCGGATGTGCGCGCGCATCGGCAACATGCGTTTACCGGTCAGCGCGTCGGCCAGCATGCCGTATTCGTAATTCGGCGTGTCATAGATGACCTGGCCGCCCGAGGGCGTGAAGGTCGGACGTAATGGTCCGGCATCCGGCGTGCGGCGCCGGCCGAGCAGTTGCTCGAACTCCAGCCCGAGCGCCTGCGCCAGCCCGGCGAACTTTTCATACGTCAGTGCAATGTCGCCGCGCTCGGCCTTGGAGATGGTGGACAGCGCCACGCCAGAGCGCTCCGACAGCTCTTGGAGCGTCAGCCCGCGCGCCTTGCGTGCCTCGCGAATGCGCGCGCCCACCTCCTGGTGATTGAGTTGCGCCGGTGCCTCTTCAATAGGTGGATGGGGCTGGATAGCCGCTTTTGCGCTGGATGCCACGCACGTCTCCGGGTTTTCTCGTATACGAGAATTTGATTTTTCTCGTATACGATAACTCAAACCCTCCCCAGCCTCCAACCTAGGAGAGCAGCCCCGTGTCGACACTCGCCCTCGACAGCCGCCCCGCGCTGTCACGCACGCAAGTCATTACCGCCACCACCATCGGCACAGCGCTGGAGTTCTACGACTTCACCATCTACAGCTACTTCGCCATCCAGATCGGGCAACTGTTCTTTCCATCGGCATCGCCGGTGAACCAGTTCCTCCTGTCGATCGGGGTGTTTGGCGTGGGCTTTGTGGTGCGGCCGCTGGGCGGCGTCATCATCGGTGCCTATGCTGACCGCGTCGGCCGCAAGAAGGCGATGGTGCTGACCATCATGATGATGGCGCTGTCGTGCGCGCTCATCGCCACGGCGCCCACGTACGCCACGGCCGGCATCTTCGCGCCGATGATCGTGCTGGCCGCGCGCCTGATGCAGGGCTTTGCAGCAGGCGGTGAGTTCGGGCCCGGCACCACGCTGCTGGTCGAATACGCAAGCGACCGCACGCGGGCATTCTTTGCGAGCTGGAACTTTGCGGCAACCGCACTGGGGCTCGCACTGGGCGCGGCAGTCGCCACGCTCATCAACGTGACGCTCTCCAAGGAAGCGGTGCTCGCCTGGGGCTGGCGGCTGCCGTTCCTGCTGGGCATTTTTGCGGCCCCGGCCGGCATGCTGATCCGCCGCCGGCTGGAAGAAACACTCGACCGCCGCGATGCGGCGCCCGGCCACGTCAAACCGCAGGGTGCCCTCAAGGCCGCACTGACCACGCATCTGAAGCTGACCATTCTCGGCACCTTTGCGGAGCTGGGCGGCTCGGTGTCGGTGTACATCACCGCGTTCTTCCTGCCGAGCCACGCGGTGCGCACGCTGCATATGTCACCCACGGCAGCGGTGGCCTCCGGCGTGGTCAGCTCACTCGTCCTGTTTGTGGCCGCACCGATTGCCGGGCGCCTGGCCGATCGCTACACCCGCAAGCGCTTGCTGGTCACCTCGCGCATCATCATGCTGCTGGCGGTGTACCCGGCGTTTGCCTTCCTGGGCGCGCATCCAACGCCGCTGGCGCTGTACGCGGTATCCGCATTGCTGGCGGTGTTCGTAGCCGCGCAGATCGTGCCCGTGCTGGTGATGATCCCGGAGCTGTTTCCCAAGCATGTACGCGCCACCGGCATTGCGCTCACGTATGTGGTGAGCGCATCGTTCTTCGGCGGGTTCTCGCCGTTCATTGCGAGCTGGCTGGTGGAGCGCACGGGCAACCCGCTGGCACCGGCCTGGTATGTGGCTGCAGCATGCCTGGTGTCACTGGTGCCGGTGATCTGGCTGCGTGACCGCACGGGCGAAGCGCTTTAAAGGGAATGTTCATGTCGCACAACGACACACTCGTCAGCCGTTCTGCAGTGGAACTGCGCCGGCTGATCGGCGCCAAGGAAATCTCGCCCGTCGAGTTGCTCGACGCCTGCATCGAGCGGATCGAAGCCATCAACCCAGCCGTGAATGCCGTCACAGCGACGTGCTTTCCGCAGGCACGCGAAGCCGCAAAAGCCGCAGAGCGCGCCGTGCTCAATGGCGAACCGCTCGGCCTGCTGCATGGCCTGCCGCTGGGCGTGAAGGATCTTGAAGACACCGCCGGCCTGCTCACCACGTACGGCTCGCCCACCGCGCGCAGCAATGTGCCGATGCAGGATGTGTTGCTGGTCGAGCGCCTGCGCGCTGCGGGCGCAGTGCTGGTGGCAAAGACCAACGTGCCGGAGTTCGGTGCCGGCGCCAACACGCGCAACCCGGTGTGGGGCGCAACAGGCAACCCGTTCAACCCGATGCTGAATGCGGGCGGCTCATCGGGCGGCGCGGCAGCGGCGCTGGCGTGCGACATGCTGCCCGTCTGCACCGGCTCCGACACCGGCGGCTCGCTGCGCATTCCGGCCTCCAAATGCGGTGTGGTCGGCTTTCGGCCATCGCCGGGGCTGGTGCCGAATTCGCGCAAGAAACTCGGCTGGACACCCATTTCGGTGGTTGGCCCGATGGGGCGCACGGTGGCCGAAGCCTGCCTGCAACTGGCCGCCACGGCGGGTCTGTCGGCGAGCGATCCGCTCAGCTTTCACGTCGATCCACTGAGCTTTGCCACGCCCGCGCCCGTCGATCTGTCCTCGCTGCGCGTCGGCTGGACGGAAGACTTCGGCTGCTGCGATGTCGATGCCAGCATCCGCGCGGTCTTCCGCGAGCGCATTGCCGCCATCGCGCCGATGTTCCAATCGTGCGAACCCGTGCAGTTCGATCTGGGCGAGGTGCATCGCTGCTTTGACGTGATCCGCGCAGAGAGCTTTGTGGCCGGCCTGCACGATGCCTATACGCGTGACCCGGCCTCGATTGGCCCCAACTCGCGCGCCAACTACGAGCTGGGCGCCGCGATGACGCTTGCCGATTGTGCGTGGGCCCAGGCGGAACAGACACGCATTCTCCAGCGCTTCCAGGGGGCGTTCGGCCAGTTCGACGTGATCCTGTCGCCGACGACGCCGGTGTCGCCGTTTCCGTGGAGCGAGCTGTATGCCACGCACATCGACGGCCACGCGCAGGAGAACTATTACCGCTGGCTGGCGCTGACGTACGTCGTCACGCTGACCACGCACCCGGCGATCTCATTGCCATGCGGTGTTGACCACGCTGGCATGCCGTTCGGCCTGCAGATCGTCGGGCCGTTCCACGGCGACCGCAAGACGCTTGCCGTGGCGCATGCGCTCGAGCAGGCTTTCGACGCGTCTGCTACGCTGCGGCGGCCGCGTCCGGACCTCACCAAGCTCACGCAGCCGACGCCGGCACTCCAATCCATCGTCACCGCACCGCCGGTGTTCGATGCCGCCACGAGCGGCATGGGCACCTCGGCCGTCTGAACCTATAACAACCTCCTCGACATGACCGATATCCAACGCCTCCACACCAACGCCCGCATGAGCCAGATCGTGATCGCCAATGGCATCGTGCATCTGGCCGGGCAAGTGCCCGACGTCGACTTCAAGTCGGTGACGGAGCAGACCAACAACATCCTCGAGCGCATCGATGCTCTGCTGGCCGAAGCGGGCGTGGACAAGACGCGACTGATTTCCGCCAACATCTGGCTGACCGACGCCAAGCACTTTGCCGAGCTGAACGCCGCCTGGGAAGCCTGGGTGCCGGCCGGCCACGCGCCTACGCGCGCCTGCGTGCAGTCGGGCCTGATGCGCCCGGGCATTGACGTCGAGATCGCCGTCACGGCATTGGCCAAGCCTTAAGGAGCGGCTCGCCATGCGCTTTGACACCCTTGTGCTGGGCGCCGGCATTGTCGGCGTATCGGTAGCGGTGCATCTGCAGCAACGCGGGCGCGCCGTCGCCCTTGTGGACCGCCGTGCGCCGGGCTTTGAGACGTCGTTCGGCAATGCCGGGCTGATCCAGCGCGAGGGTGTGTATCCGTATGCGTTCCCGCGCGACCTCTCGACGCTGTTGCGTTATGCGAGCAATACGTCGGCCGACGTGCATTACCACCCCGGCGATATGCCCCGGCTGCTGCCGTTTCTGTGGCAGTACTGGCGCAACTCGCACCCCACGCGGCACGCAGCGATTGCACGTGCGTATGCACCGCTGATCGCGCACAGCGTGAGCGAGCACCGCGCGCTGGCCGAAGCCGCTGGCGCCACAGGGCTGATCCGCCCCAGTGGCTGGATCAAGGTCTTCCGCAACGCGGCCACGCAGGACAAGGAAACGCGCAACGTCGAGCGCTGGCAGCGCGAATACGGCGTCGCCTTTGAAGCGCTCGACCCGGCGCGCCTGCGCAGCGTTGAACCGCATCTGGACACATCGCTGCTGGGCGGCCTGCGCTACACGGAAGCGGATTCCGTGAGCGACCCAAACGCGCTGGTCACGGCCTACGCAAAGTATTTCGAGCAACTCGGCGGCCGCCTGTTTGAAGCCGATGCCAACACGCTCACGCCCAACGCACCGTGGCTGCTGCAAACCAAGGAAGGCGAGCTGCGCGCCGACAACGTCGTCATCGCCATGGGCCCCTGGGCGGACGTCATCACCTCACGCCTGGGCTACAGCCTGCCGCTGGCCGTCAAGCGCGGATACCACATGCACTACGCGCCCGCGCAAGGTGCGCAGTTGAACCATCCCGTGCTGGATGCCGACGGCGGTTATGTGCTGGCGCCGATGGCGCGCGGCATCCGGCTGACCACCGGCGCGGAACTCGCGCACCGCGATGCACCCAAGACGCCCGTGCAACTGGACGCTGTCGAGCCCGTCGCCCGCAAGCTCTTTCCACTGGCAGAACGTGTGGATGCGGAACCGTGGATGGGCGCTCGCCCTTGCACGCCCGACATGTTGCCGATCATCGGGCCGGCGCCCCACCATCCAAGCCTGTGGTTCGCGTTTGGCCATGCACACCACGGCCTGACGTTGGGCCCGATTACCGGGCGATTAATTGCGGAAATGATGACGGGCGAGACACCCACCGTGGATGCTCGCCCGTTCCGTGCGCAACGCTTCTGGGATTCAGCTCGCTAGTTCCATCCGCGCGGGTGTGGGGCCGGTACTTGATTGGCAGGCCGTCGTCTCGCAAGTACTTCGGGCCCCGCCCTAGAACTCCATATCCAGCTCGTCGATATCTGCCTGTTCAGCCTTCGCCCCGGCAATCCATTCGGCGACGTGCGGGTGCTCGAGCACGCGCAGGCAATACTCGGCAATCTCCGGATCGAGCTTGACGTCGTAGGTCAGGAATCGCATGACGACTGGCGCATACATCGCGTCAGCCATGCTGATCTCGCCAAACAGCCAAGGGCCGCCGTACTGGGCGAGGCATTCGCGCCAGATGAGCGTGATGCGCTCGATGTCGTGCTGCGCGCGGGACCAGATGCGGAAGTTCGGGAAATGTGCGCGCAGATTCATCGGCAGTGCCGAGCGCAGCGCGCTGAAGCCCGAATGCATCTCGCCGCAGATCGCTCGGCAATGCGCGCGGGCATGTCGGTCGGCGGGCAGCAGCTTGGCCTCGGGGCGGAGTTCGTTGAGGTATTCGGCAATCGCCAGCACGTCCCACACTTTGCGGCCTTCGTGCGTGAGGCACGGCACGAGAATCGACGGCGACAGCAGCAGCAATTCCGCGCGCGATGAGGCGTCGATGGGCACGCTCACCGTCTCGAAAGGCAGGCCGCTGAGCTTGGCCAGCAGCCAGCCGCGCATCGACCACGACGAATAATTGCGACTGCTGATCGTCAGCGTTGTCAGGTCGACGGATTTCATATCGGTCCCCGGTTGTCCCCGTTTTCCAATCAGGTGCATGACCGGCGTCAGGCACCTTGCCGGTGCGCTGGTTGCACCCGCCCGCTGCAAGGACGCGTGCCACGCCGCACCCCGCGTGGATGCCGCGCAAAGCCTGTGCCAGTCATCATCAGCGCGGATGCGGTTTTGCGCCCACCGGCATGTGAGGTGGCATATGTATTGCCTGCTTCGTTCGACCGGCCTTGACGTGTCTTGCGACGCCATCACGGAACCCGCCATGAACCTGCTCGCGTATCCCCTCTACCAGTGGCTGTCCGAATGCCTGCGGCCCGCGCGTGCATGGGCCTCGTTCTCGCGGCTGGCGATGGCGCAGTGGCCCCCGTCGACTGTGCATCCGACTGCCCGGGCAATGGATGCCTGGCTCGAACTGCTGGAGTGCAGCGCGATCACGCACCGCCGCCCATCGTTCGGTATCGACAGCGTTGAGGTCGACGGCCGCGCGGTGCCGGTCGTGGAAGACACCGCGATGCAAACGCCGTTCGGCACGCTCGTGCACTTCCGCAAGACAACGCCCACGCCGCAACCGCGCGTGCTGGTTGCTGCGCCCTTGTCCGGGCACTTCGCCACGCTGCTGCGCGGCACGCTGCGCACGATGCTCGCCGATCACGACGTGTACGTGACGGACTGGCACAACGCGCGCGACATTCCGGTGTCAGCCGGGCGCTTCGGCTTTGATGAATACGTCGGCCACCTGATCGATTTCATCCGCCACATCGGCCCCGACGCACACGTGCTGGCCATCTGCCAGCCGACCGTGGCCGCGCTGTCGGCGGTCTCACTCCTGGCTGCCGACAACGACCCCGCACAGCCCGCCAGCCTCACACTCATGGCCGGCCCCATCGATTGCCGCGTCGGCCCCACCGCGGTAAACGACTTGGCCAACAGCAAGCCGATCGAATGGTTCGAGAAGAACCTGATCGGCGTCGTGCCGCCCGGCTTTGCGGGCGAGCAGCGCCGCGTGTATCCGGGCTTCGTGCAGTTGAGCGCGTTCATGTCGATGAATTCGGAACGCCACGTGCAGTCGTTTGAAGAGATGTACTACCAGCGCGCCAAAGGCGACCCTGCCAAGGCCGATACGATCCGCGCCTTCTACGACGAATACCTGGCCACGTGCGACCTCACCGCCGAGTTCTATCTGGAAACGGTAGAAAAGGTCTTTCAGCAATACGCATTGCCGCGCGGCGAGTTGATGGTCGGCGGCCGGTTGGTCGAACCGGCGGCGATCCATCACACCGCGCTGCTGACGGTCGAGGGGGAGAAGGACGATATCTGCGCGGTCGGGCAGACCGTCGCTGCGCAGGATCTGTGCTCGGGGCTGCCGCCCTACCTGAAGACACACCATGTGCAGGCCGGTGCAGGCCACTACGGCGTGTTCAACGGCAGCAAATGGGAAAAGCAGATCTACCCGATCGTGCGCGCCACTATCCACGACAACGAGCCCTTCGACGCCAGCACCGGCGCCCGTGACGAAGACAACGCGCACCGCGTCACGCTGCGTGCGCTGCTCGATGCGCGAACGTCGAGCCAGGCCGTCACCCGCCGACGCTCGCGCAAGATGGCGCTCACGCACTGACTGTCAGCGAGGCGTCATTCAGCAGGGCGAGTATCGAAGCCGGGCAGGTCATTCTCCATCGATGTTGATCGATTCACGGAGGGTTGCGATGAACACTCACACCACGGAGTTCCAACGCGCTTCGAGCCTGTTGCATCCGGGCGGCAACCCGATCCGCCTCAAATCGGGCGACTTCGTTGCGGTGGATCGCCGCCAGGACGCCAAGTACGCAGCGACCTATCGCCCGCAAGCGCTGTACAGCCGCGCCGACGAAGGCTTTGCCGCCAACAACGAAGCCTTCCTGCTGCATGAGGTTGCCACCAACCGGCCGATCTACCTGGAAGAGACCGGCCCGACCGACTTCCATCTGCATCTGCCGCCGGGCGCGTTTCAGTTCGTGCTGGTCACCTCGGGCGTATTTACGTTCGACTACGATGGCCGGCTGCATTACGTCGGCCCCGGTTCGGTGATCCTGCAAAGCGCGATCGTGCATCGGCAGCTTTTCTACACGTGGTCGGGCCTGTCCACCGAAGACAACCTGAACACGCCGCAAACCGTGGTGCCCGACGCACTTTCCATGGGGTGCTCGGGCAAGTTTCTCGAAGCGTTCATTACCGATCCGACGACGTTTCCCAACCCGACGATTGTGCCGTCGGCGCTGATCGACGAAGCCGAGACGCCGCGCATCGCCTGGAGCCACCCGGCGCATGACCGGCCCGCCGGTGCAGACTTCTGGGTGCAAGACCCGCTGGAATTGCATGCGCTGTACAAGCCGCTGGCTGGTGACTCCATCCAATCGCCCGGCCCGGTTTACGTGCGCGACACCGGCATCGAAGCACCCAGCGGCCAGCTTGTGACGGGACACATCATTGCGACCAACCCGCGCGGCCAGTCGAGCCTGCCCAAGAGCCAGGCAGGCGTGGTAGATGCAGCGTCCTTCTCGAAAGGCGAGGTGGTCATTTACCGCGTCATTCGCGGCACGGCCGAATTCAAGGACGGCGCGGGCAACACGCTCGAGCTGGCCGCCGGCGACGTGGTGACGGCAGGCCAGCATTCGGTCACGCTCGTCGGCATGGGCGAAGACACGCAGATCCTCCGCCTCGGCCTGCTAAGCAACATCGAAAAGCTGCGCAGCTGGACGCGCATGCAATGCGACGAGATCGACGGCCTGGCGGGCCGCATCATCACCAAGACAGAGACGCGCCCGCAACGGACCGAAGGTAAGCCGGTCGGGTATCTCTACGGAACCGTCGCGGCATCCAACGGGAACACCGGCCGCTTGAGCGTGGCAAACGGAAAGCGGGTGTAGTCGGAACTCGTTACGCCGCCGCCGTCGCACTCCACCACGGCTTTTGCGATGGGCACGAACACGGGCCGGCAATACATGCGCGACTTCAGCAACACGAAACGCGCGGCAAGCGGGTCTACCCCGATGTGCGTGAAGATGCCGAGGTCCCAATGCTCCTGCGGCGTCTCCGTGACGACGATCTGCGCCGCGCCGATGTCGAGAAGCGCCGTTCGCCCCATGCGGATGCGTTGCCCGGTATAGGTCGGCCCCATGATGGTGTATTCGCCGTCGCTGATGGCGACAACCTTGCCCGTCAGCGCGCGCGGCACGGGGTAGATGCCGAGCTGCACAAGCGGCACCTTGTCGCCCACCGGCAGCGTGACCGTGGCACCCTCGCCCGCCTCGATCATTGCAGCGACAGCTTCCGGATCGCACACCGGCCCGACGGCGATGCCGCTCAAGCCTTGCCGCAACGCTTCGTGCAGGACGTGCATGTCATCGCACGTGCCGCCGGACATGCAGTTGTCGCCGTGATCGAGCAGCAGCACGGGGCCGCTGCCCGGCGCATCCGCCAACTTGGCCGCGCGCGCGATCGATTCGGTCAGCGGTTCAGAGCGATAGACGAACCCTTCGCGGTCGGCCCAGATGGCATCGGCGATGCGTTGCGCCGCAGCGTCTGCTGCGTGCTTGTCGCCGTTACCAACGACCACGACGGAAAGGCACGGCGCAGCAATGTCCGCCAGCCCGAATCCGGCCAGGATCGACACGGCCAGCATGCCGTCAGTCTCGGCCCGCTTGGCGAGCGCCACGGCGCGGTGCATCGCCCCTTCGTCGGTACGGCTGCGCAGTGTGTGCGTGACCATCGGCAGGCGACGCCACGCGAGCACGGGGTTCGCGCGGCCGGCCAGCTTGTCGAACAGCAGGCGGCCGGCGTGCTCGCCGGTTTCGTACATGTCGACGTGCGGATACGTCTTGAAGCTGACTGCGATGTCGGCCAGGTCAATGAACTTCTGCGTGAGGTTGCCGTGCAAATCCAGCGCAACGGCAATCGGCACGTCGGGCACCACCGCACGCAGGCGTTCGAGCAGATCGCCTTCGCCGTCGTCGCTGTTCTCGGCGACCATCGCGCCGTGCAGATCGAGCAGCAGCGCATCGCACCCCGGCGCAGCCGCGACGATGACATCGCACAACGTGGTGTACGCCAGCGCTGCCACGCGCCCGCTCGGGTTCGCCCCGGCAACAACGGGCACGACGATTTCCGCGCCGGCCGCCTCGGCCAGATCAATGAACGCACCGGCCGCTGTGCGCGTGCCCTTGGCGGCGCGATAAGCGTCATCGCCGTAGTGCGGATGGAACGATGCCAACGGCGTCGGCACCGGCGAGAACGTATTGGTCTCGTGATTGAAGCGAGCGATCAGGATGCGCATGAGCGGTCGGGTGATGGTGTCAAACGCGGCCGGCGGCTTGCAGCATCGCGTGCAGCAGCACGTTGGCCCCGGCTTCGAGATGTTCCGGGCTGGCGTCTTCGATCTCGTTGTGGCTGATGCCGTCCTTGCACGGCACGAAGATCATCGCGGTGGGAGCCACACGGGCAAGGTAGACCGCGTCATGGCCTGCTCCGCTGATCACATCCATCTCTGACAAACCGAGTTGGCGAGCGCCGCTGCGCACTGCGTTCACGAGCGTAGCGTCGAACGGCTGCGGCGGAAAATAGACGACCTGGCGCAACGCAATATCGATACCGCTGCGCGCGGCCAACGCCGCCACGGCCTCATGCAGTGCCGCATCCATGTCGGAGAGCATCGCATCGTCGGCGGCACGAAAATCGATCGTCATCGACACGCGGCCTGGAATCACGTTGCGCGAATCCGGATGCACGCTCAGGCAGCCCACCGTGGCGCGCGCATGCGGTGGGCGCTCCAGCGCGATGCGGTTGGCAATGCCGACAAGCTCCGCCGCCGGCAGCAACGCATCGCGGCGCAGTTCCATCGGCGTGGGGCCTGCGTGCGCTTCCATGCCAGTCAGAACCACGTCGTACCAGCGTTGGCCCAGCGCGCCAGTCACCACACCAATCGTCGTGCCGTGCGCTTCGAGCACCGGCCCTTGCTCGATATGCGCTTCGAAGTAGGCACCGACCTGCCTGCCGCCAACCGGCTCGGCGCCCGCGTAGCCGATGCTGCGCAGCGCCTCGCCCACGGCCACGCCATCGCGGTCCTGCGCGGCCAGCACGGCGTCCAGCGCAAACTCGCCGATGAACGCGCCAGAGCCCATCATCACCGGCACGAAGCGCGAACCCTCTTCGTTGGTCCATACGGCCACTTCGATGGGCGCTTCGGTTTGAATGCCCGCGTCGTTGAGCGTGCGCACGACTTCGATGCCGGCAAACACGCCGTAGTTGCCGTCGAACTTGCCGCCGGTCGGCTGCGTGTCGATGTGGCTGCCGGTCATCACTGGCGGCATTGCATTGTTGCGCCCGGCGCGTCTGGCGAAGAGGTTGCCGATGGCGTCCACGCGTACGGTGCAGCCCGCGGCTTTGGCCTGCGCAACGAAGAAGTCACGCCCCTGGCGGTCGAGATCCGTCAGCGCCAGGCGCCGCACGCCACCCTTGGGTGTCGCGCCAATGCTGGCCTGCTGCATGAGCGTGTCCCACAGGCGCGCGCCGTTGATACGGAGTTGAGTCTCTGTCGTCATCATTTCTCGCAAGTTCATGCAGCCAGGCCGACACCAAGGTACCGGTCCTTGATGGCGTCGTCGGCGCGGAAGGCTTCGTTGCTGCCGGTGTAGACCACACGGCCCTGTTCAATGATCACGTGGCGGTCAGCGAGCTGCGTGCAGACCTCCAGGTTCTGCTCGACCAGCAGGATGGACACGCCCGCCTGCTTGATCATCTTCAACTGCGCGACGATCTCTTCCACGATGACGGGCGCCAGGCCCTCCACCGGCTCGTCCAACATCAGCAGGCGCGGGTGGTTCATCAGCGCGCGGCCAATGGCCAGCATCTGCTGCTCGCCGCCGGAGAGGTTGGCGCCACCATTGCGCCGCCGTTCGTGCAGGCGCGGGAAGATGCGGTAGATGTCGGCCAGCTGCCACGGAGAATCGCGCCGCACGCCGAGCTTCAGGTTCTCTTCCACCGTCAGCAGCTTGAAGATGCCGCGATGCTCGGGCACGAGGCACAAACCCTGCGCGGCAATGCGATGCGCCGGCTGCCCGGCGATGTCCTTGCCGCGAAAACGCACCTGCCCGCCGCGCGGCGTCACCACGCCGGCAATCGTCTTCAGGGTGGTCGATTTTCCGGCGCCATTGCGGCCGAGCAGCGTCACGAGTTCGCCCTCGCCCACCGTGAGCGCCACGCCCTGCAGCACGTGGCTCTTGCCGTAATAGCCGTGGAGGTCTGCAACGTCGAGAATCGCCGTCGTTGTCATTTCTTGCCTCCGGTGATCATGTTGCCGAGATACGCGGCGCGCACGCGTGGGTCCGCTCGTACGGCATCGGGCGTGCCTTCCATCAGCACCTTGCCCTGCTGCATGACGGTGATCGTGTCGGAGATGTCCATGACGATGTCCATGTTGTGCTCGATCAGCACGACGGTATGGTCTTGCGCCAAGCCGCGAATGAGCGCCTTCATGGCAGGCAGATCGTCCACGCCCATGCCGGAAGTCGGTTCGTCGAGGAAGATCGCGCGCGGGTTGGCGGCCAGCGCCATACCGACCTCCAGCCGGCGTTGCTGGCCATGCGAGAGCGCGGCAGCCGGCGTGTCGGCCAGGCGTGGCAATTCAAGCCGATCAAGCACGCGGTCGACCGTATCGGTGCACGCCAGATCGCCCTGCGGCAGGCGCCAGCCGTGCATGGCACGACGCGGCGTGGTACCGAGTGCGGCGAGGCGCAGGTTCTCGCGCACGGAAAGGCTCGGGAACAGGCTCGTCACCTGGAACGAACGCGCAATGCCGCGCTGCACGCGCTGGAAGTCGGCCTCGCGCGTCACGTCGTGGCCATCGAAGACGATGGTGCCGCTGGTGATCATGCGCGTGCCCGTGAGCATGTGGAACAGCGTGGTCTTGCCCGCGCCGTTCGGGCCGATGACGGAGTGCACCGTGCCGGGCATCACACGCAAATCGACGCCACCCAGTGCAGTGAACTTGCCGTATTGCTTAACGATGCCAGTGGCTTGAAGGATGGGCGTGGCGGTCATGCGCTTTCCTCCTGCACTGCCGGTGCGTTACGCGGTGCGCGCATGCGTTGCCACAGCTTCTGTCCGAGCCCGAACAGCCCGCGCTGCATGAACAGGCTCACCGCAATCAGCAGGAAGCCGAGCAACATGAGCCAGCGCGGCCACAGGCTGGAGAGCCAGTCCGACAGCAGCACGTAGAACGCCGCACCCAACACCGAGGCAAACACGTTGCCCGTGCCGCCGATAACGGTCATCACCAGGATCATCTCGCTGACGTGGTAATCGATATTGGCCAGCGGCGCGATGCCCGTGAGCATGGCGTGCAGCGCGCCGGCCAGGCCCGTGACGGCGCCCGAGATGACGAAGGCCAGCAGCTTGAACGCACGCACGTTGTAGCCGACAGCGAGGGCGCGTTCTTCGTTGTCGCGAATCGCCAGCAGCGTGCGGCCGAATACCGATTCCGTCACGCGTTGCACGAGGAAGAACACAACAAGGAACAGCACCGCCACGAACGCATAGAACGCCCAGGGCGAGCCGGCAAACGCCGGGCGCGGAATGTCGAGCAGGCCGTTATCCCCGCCCGTGAGCGATGGCGTGGTGTAGGCCAGGAAATAGAACATCTGCGAGAAGGCCAGCGTGAGCATGACGAAGTACGTGCCGCGCTGGCGGATGGCAAACCAGCCGACCAGCGCCGCCACGATCGCACCGACCACAACGGCCAAAACAAGCGCCACAGGCATCGGGAGCGACAGCTGCGTGAGGCCGACGCCCACCGCATAACTGCCCAGCCCGAAGAAAATGCCCTGCCCGAACGACAGCAGCCCCGTATAGCCAAGCAGCAGGTTGCAGGCCATGACGGCCATCGCATAGACGAGCACTTCGGTGGCCAACGTGCCTGACGTCAGCACCAGCGGCAGCAATAGCGTCACGCTCAGCGCCAGCCACCAGAAGCGGTAGCGCGAAAGTCCATGGAATGCGGCGTGCATCATCCCCTCCCCAGCAGGCCGTGAGGGCGCAGCAGCAGCACGGCCGCCATCGCCACGTAGATCATCAGCCGCGCGCCCTCGGGCCACAGCGTGCTCATCAGGCTCTGCACGATGCCCACCAGCAGGCCTCCGACCAGCGCCCCCGCAAAGCTGCCCATGCCGCCCACCACCACCACAACGAAGGCGACGCCGAGGGCCTCTACGCCCATGAACGGCTCCGCGCCGCGAATGGGCGCAGCCAGCACCCCGGCCACCGCCGCCGTAGCCGCGCCCAGCGCAAACATCAGACTGAACAGGCGGAACACGTTGATGCCGAGCAGCGACACCATCTCGGTCGATTCGCTGCCCGCGCGCACCGCACTGCCCAGGCGCGTGCCCTCCAGCAGCCACCACAACGCGAGTGCCAGGACGGCCGTAAAACCGATGACGAAGAGGCGATATTTCGGGTAGACGAAATCGCCCCACATCACCACGCCCTGCAGCGCATCGGGCGCAGGCACATCTACGCCCAGCGGCCCCCAGGCCACGATGATGAGTTCCTGCACGACCAGCGCCAGACCCACCGTGACGACGATGTGGAACTCGTGCGCCTGCGCATACACATGGCGCAGCAGCACCTTCTCCGTCACCCAGGCAAGCGCGCCGATGACGATGGGCGCGAACACAAGTGCCAGCCAGAAATTCATGCCCATCTGCAGGGCTTGAAAGCAGAGATACGCGCCCAGCGCATAGAACGCGCCGTGAGCGAAATTGACGAAGCGCAACAGCCCGAAGATGATCGACAACCCCACCGCCAGCAGGAAGTAGAGCATGCCGATCCCCACGCCGTTGACGACCTGGAGCAGGTAGACATTCATTGCGTTGACCGAAATGGCACTCAGGAAGACAGGCGCCCGCGCTTCAGCAACTGAAGCCAGGCGACCGGCAGATCAGACCCTCAGGCCAGCTTGCACTGCGTCTGTTCAATCGGCAGGAATGCCTTGCCGACGGCAACCACTTCAGCGAAGTCGTCCTTGTCTTTCATGCGGCTCTTGGGCTTGCCCTTGAGCAAGTAGTAGTTCTTGAGCACTTGGTGGTCGGCCGCGCGAATCTCTTCGGGGCCCGTGAGGCCGTCGTACTTCATGCCCTGCAGCGCGGCGATCACAGCCTTCGGATCGGCGCTGCCAGCCTTGGCCATCGCGTCGAGCAGGATCTTCGTGCAGGTGTACGAGCCTGCGAGGCTGTAGTTCGGGTTGGATTTGAACGTGGCCTGCGTGCGTTTCACCAGATCGCGGTTGGCGGGCGTATCGACGTCGTGCCAGTACTGCGCGCCGAAGTAGACGCCGTCGCACAAGTCAGCGCCGAGCGATTCGAACTGCTCCAGGCCAGATGCCCACGCCACCAGGATCGTCGTGTTCTTCTTCATGCCGAAGCTCACCGCCTGACGTAGCGTGTCGGAAGATTGCGAGCCGAAGTTCAGGATCAGCAGCACATCCGGCTTGGCCGCCATCGCGTTGGTCAGATAGCCGCTGAATTCCTTCTCGGTAAGCGCGTGGTAGCTGTTGCCCACATGCTCGATGCCCTTTTCCTTGAAGATGTTCTTGGCAGCCGACAACAGCCCATCGCCAAACACGTATTGCGGCGTGATGGTGTACCAGCGCTTGGCTTTGGGCATCGACTCGATCAGCGGGCGCACGGTGCGCTCGATGGCGCCGTATGTGGGCACCGACCAGCGGAAGGTCGCGCGGTTGCAGTCCTTACCGGTGATTTCATCGGCGCCCGCGGTGGTGATGAACACGCCGCCGAACTTCTCCGCCTCCTTGCCCATCGCCAGCGACTCGGACGACAGGATGCCGCCCGCGAAGTAGCGCGCGTTCTTCTGTTGCGCGAGTTCCTGCACCTTGCGCACGGCGGTGGCCGGCTTGCCCTCGGTGTCGAGCACGCTGTACGCCAGCGGGCGGCCGAGCACCTTGCCGTATTGCTCCACTGCCAGCTTCATGCCCAGGTCGGCGAACTTGCCGTTGGCAGCGAACGGACCGGACATCGGCACCGGGCAGCCCAGTTCGATGGCATCTGCCGCCAACGCAAGGCGGGCCTGCAGCAGCGACGCGGGCACGGCGGACAGCGCCGCCAGTTTGAGCAAGTCTCGACGATTCAAAGCGCACTCCTTGGGGTTCGTGTATGGGACACAACAAGCGCCTGGAGCCACCTGGGGCGGCTTCCTCCTAGCCTGACCGGCGAGGTTTTCGCCGACGGTAGCGTCGAGCAAGAACCAGACCAGTTTCTTATATTTGTTATGATAAATAGGCGAAATCATCATAGAAGCCGCGTCCTCGCCGCGTCAACGACGAAGAGGTCGGTGTTTACGCCAAGGTGTGCGTGATGAAGATGCCGGGTGACGATGCGGGAATGCGGTGCGTGCGCACGATCGAAGGGCATGCATGCACCACGCCGGACAGCCGGGTGACACAACCCTGAAGTTAGAATGCGCGCAACAAGGAACGGACATCCATGGCCACACTCGGACCAGGCAAGACGGCGTCGATCGGCATCCGCAAGCAGAAGCGCGCCGACCTCGTGGCCGAAGAACTCAAGCGGCTGATCACGCAGCGCAACCTCAAGCCCGGCGACAAGCTCCCGCAGGAGATCAAGCTGCAGGAGACCTTCGGTGTGAGCAAAGGCACCATCCGCGAGGCGCTGAAATCATTGGAGGTGCAGGGTCTGGTGAGTGTGAGCACGGGGCCCGCCGGCGGCGGCACCATCGTCGAGGTGCCGTTGGACCGCACGTTCCAGCTCATGCAGAACTATCTGTTCTTCAAAGACATCGGCATTGCAGACGTCTACACCGTGCGTCGGCTGCTTGAGCCGGAGCTTGCCGCCGGGGCGGTGCCGCATCTGACCGAAGACGACTTCCGCGCGCTCGAGCACACCATCGATCTGTGCGACCCGGCTTCTGCCAAAGCTGCCGCGCCACTCGATCAGCGACAGGAAGACCTGAGCTTTCACGACATTCTGGCTGCGGCCAATCCCAACCCGATGCTGCGGTTCTGCTGCGAGCTGATCAACGAAATGATTCGGCAGCTTGTGGTGTTCGGCAATGAAACGTCACCGAAGGACCACGCCAAGTTCGGCGCGTCCAACGTCAAGTTCCACCGGCAGATTCTGGATGCAGCGCGCGCGCGCGACGCTGAGACCGTGCGCGAACTCATGAGCACGCACATGGAAGATTGCACGCATCACGTCACGCGCATGAAAGGCCGCGTGCACGGCCGTCTTGTGCTCGACTCCGAAATGCCGCGCCGCAATCGGCCGCAGCTGGACGACCACGACGACAGCGACGACGGCGCGTGACGGCTCAGTAGGTCTTGTAGGGCAAAAACTTGCCGCTCATGACAATGCGAACGCGATCGCCCTTGGGATCGGGCTCGCGCGTGAGATCCATGTTGAAGTCGATCGCGCTCATGATGCCGTCGCCAAACTCTTCGTGGATCAGCGCCTTGAACGTCGTGCCGTACACGCTGATGAGTTCATAGAAGCGGTAGATCAGTGGATCCGTTGGTACCGCTGTGGGCAGTGACCCCTTGTACGGCGTCACCTGCAGCAGCATGACGGCCTCTTCAGGCAGATCCAGCGCTGCGCCAACGGCCTTTGCCTGCGCTTCGGTCAGCGTCATCTGGCCGAGCAGCGCGGCGGTGCTCCATTCCTTGCTGTGGCCGATCACCTCGGCCAATTGCGTCCACGTCAGTTGCTTTTTGATCTTCTGCAGGACGATCAGATCTGTTACGTCTTCGCGTTGCATGGCAGCTCCCTGGGTTGGGTGAGAAAACAGCACGCGACATGAGCAAGGTCGATGCCAACCAGGGAACGCCGCGCCCCCTTTTTGAAGGTTGCGCCGATGACGGCCATGCCGCCATCGTGCTTTGACGTTCGACGCGAAGGACGTCAGAACCAGTGCATGATCCCGGTGTACACGCCTTGCTGGCCCGAGCCGGGGGCCGGCTTGCCGCCACCCGCCTCAACCGAGAAAGACGCGTTGCTGCCGTTCATCACGGTACCGATGGTGCCGTACAGCAACGTGCGCTTCGAGAAGTAGTAGTTGGCGCCCACCGTCAGCAGCGTGCCGTTTCCGCCGCCCTGGTTGCGGTTCGCCCTGTATGCACCGCCGATCAGCGTCAAAGCCGGCGTGACCTGATAGTTGGCCCCCAGCCAGTAGGTTTGCTGGTGGGTCGCGCCGCTCGGGTTGTCCGCGTCCGCAACAGTGGCGCCGCCCGACTGGATACGGCTGTAGCCGCCGAACAGCTTGAGGTCGCCGATCTGATACGTGCCACCTGCTGTGAACAAGCGGGAAGCGGTATAGAGGTTGGTGAACTCGCCGTTGGTGTCGCGAATTTCTTCGTAGAAGGCCTTAAGCATCAGCGGGCCATTCTGGTAGGCCATGGCGCCGGCAAGCTGCCTGCCAGCGTTGAAGTGCCCCGCCGTTCCATTCAGGCCGGCTTGCGCGCGGAACGAGAAGCCACCCCAGGTCGGCGAGTTGTAGGTGATCGCTTTCTGGCGTGAACCCCAAGTACGGTTGGCCTGCAGCGTCTCGGCGCCCATGTTCTGCAGACCCATCGGGTCAATCGACCATGTCTCGCCATCGGGAATGCCCATGGCCCGGCCGAGCAACAGCGTGCCGTATGTGGTGCTCGATAGCCCCACGACGGCGTAACGATTGAACAGCGCATCCGATGAACCCGAGCCGGAATTGAAGCCGTTCTCGAGGTTCATCACAGCAGACAGGCCGCCACCCAAATCCTCAGAACCCTTGAGGCCCCACATGCTGGTCCCCCACTGGTTGCCGCCGTACTGCAGGTTGCTGGCGGTGCCGTTCGCAGTCGCAATCTTGTTCGTGTAGTCAATGCCCCCGCCGACGCGGCCATATAGCGTGACACTGCTCTGAGCGGCGGCCAGGCCGCTAGTGGCTGCCAGCAGGGCTGCAGCGGCCGCGATGGCAATTCGCTGGGATGGGTTCTTGATACGCATAGCTTTCGTCTCCTCAATTTGGCGTTGTCTTTGTTCGTTCGAGCCGAGTCTCTTGGCGGGCCCGGACAGGAGAATGAGGAGAATTGACAGCGCTGTCAATGTAGGGAGTTGCCCTAGTTTTTAGCCAAGGCACGTCACTGCAAGGCGTCGGAGACGATCGCGTGTGATGGCTCGGACCTAGGGCAAATCCCGAGATTGACAGCGCTGTCAATTTTGACCATTCTGCAGTCCCAACCGGCCCGTGAACCGGATGCCGGTGCCGGCCAAAACGCCCTTGCGCGTGATGGCGACGAACCTCCATGTGCGCGAGCCGTCCTGCGGCTGGCCACAGAGCCGTCGATGTACTTCCGTCCTAATCTGCAGTACATCTTGCATCCGGACGGCACCAGCCAGAACAAGAACGCGTTCGTAATCGGGCTGACAGCCGGCATAGCGTTCTGAACGACAACATCAATGAAGAAGGAGACATTCATGCTTTCCCGCGTACTGAACACCATTGCCGCCGCCGCGGTCCTCACCTTCGCAGCCACCTCGGCCCACGCCAGCAAGGAAGCACCGGTGATCGGCTTCTCGATCGATGACCTGCGCGTCGAGCGCTGGACGCACGACCGCGACTACTTTGTCGAATCCGCCAAGAAGCTGGGCGCGACCGTGAACGTGCAGTCGGCCAACGCCAACGAAGCCAAGCAGATCGCCCAGATCGAAAACCTGATCGCCCAGAACGTCGACGTGCTGGTGATCGTCCCGTTCAACTCCAAGGTGCTGGGCAATGCCATCGCCAGCGCCAAGAAGAAAGGCATCAAGGTTGTGTCGTATGACCGCCTGATCCTGAATGCCGACATCGACGGCTACGTGACCTTCGACAACGTGAAGGTGGGCGAGCTGCAGGCGCAGGGCGTCGTGAAGATCGCGCCGAAGGGCAACTACTTCCTCCTGGGCGGCGCCGCAACCGACAACAACGCCCGCCTGCTGCGCGAAGGCCAGATGAAGGTTCTCAAGCCGTACGTCGACAAGGGCGACATCAAGATCGTTGGCGAGCAGTGGACGCCGGAGTGGGACCCCTCCAAGGCGCAGAACATTGTTGAGAATGCGTTGACCGCAAACAACAACAACATCCAGGGCATCGTCGCGTCCAACGACGGCACGGCCGGCGGCGCGATCCAGGCGCTGGCACGCCAGAAGCTGGCGGGCAAGGTGCCGGTGTCGGGCCAGGACGCCGATCTGGCCGCCGTGCGCCGCGTGGCTGAAGGTACGCAAGCCATGACGGTGTACAAGCCGATCAAGGAAATTGCCGCCACCGCAGCCGAAATGGCCGTCGATTTCGTGAAGGGCACGGCGCCGAAGTTCAACACCAAGCTGAACAACGGCAAGAAGGATGTCGATACCGTGCTGCTGACCCCGACGCTGCTGACCAAGGACAACCTGGATAGCACCGTCGTCAAGGACGGCTTCTATACGCATCAGCAGATCTTCGGCAAGTAAGCAGCCGGTGCAGCAGTCGGTCGTCGGTCATCGGCGGTCAGTGGTCAGTCGTAGTGAGTAGGAGAACGCCATGAGCAGTAACGGCACCCTGTTCGAGATGCGCAACATCGTGAAGTCGTTCTCCGGTGTGCGCGCGCTCGACGGCGTCAGCCTGGCAGTGAAGCCAGGCGAGTGCGTCGGTCTGTGCGGGGAGAACGGCGCCGGGAAATCGACCCTCATGAAGGTGCTGTCGGGGGTCTACCCCTACGGCACCTTCGAAGGCGAGATCCTGTGGGAAGGTGAGCCGCTGCACGCACATTCCGTGCGTGACAGCGAGCGCGCCGGCATCGTCATCATCCATCAGGAGCTGATGCTGGTGCAGCAGCTCTCCGTCACGGAGAACATCTTCCTCGGCAACGAGATCACCAAGCCGGGGGGCCGCATGGACTACGACGCCATGCACGCCAAGGCGGAAGAACTCCTCGCCCGCCTGCGCCTGACCGATGTGAACGTGGCCGCGCCCGTGATGAACTACGGCAGCGGCCACCAGCAGCTTTTCGAGATTGCCAAGGCGCTCGCCAAAAACGCGCGCCTGCTGATCCTGGACGAGCCGACGTCATCGCTGTCCGCCAAGGAAATCGAGGTGCTGCTGTCGATCATTGACGACATCAAGCGCAGCGGCGTGGCGTGCGTGTACATCTCGCACAAGCTCGATGAGGTCAAGCGTGTGTGCGATACCGTCACCGTCATCCGCGACGGCAAGCACATCGGCACACGCCCCGCCGCCGACATGACCGTCGACAACATCATCACGATGATGGTCGGCCGCGAAATGACATCGCTCTTCCCCAAGGTCGAACACACCGTAGGCGAAGTGGTGATGGAAGCGCGCAACGTCACCTGCTGGGATGTCACCAACCCCAACCGCAAGCGCACCGACAACGTGAGTTTTGCCGTGCGCCGCGGTGAGATTCTCGGCATTGCCGGCCTGGTGGGCGCCGGGCGTACGGAGATGGTGTCCGCGTTGTTCGGCGCTTACCCTGGCCGCTCTAGCGCCGAGATCATCATGGACGGCAAGCCGGTCAAGGTCGGCACGCCCGCACAGGCGATTGCCAACGGTATCTGCCTGGTGCCCGAAGACCGCAAGCGCCACGGCATCGTCCCGCTGATGGCCGTGGGCGAGAACATCACGCTCGCCACGCTGGCGCAGTACGCACGCGGTTTGCGTGTCGACAAGGGCGCCGAACTCACCACCGTCGACCGCGAGATCAAACGCCTGCGCATCAAGACCGCAAGCCCCGCACTGGCGATTGCCAGCCTCTCCGGCGGCAACCAGCAGAAGGCCGTGGTCACGAAGATGGTGCTGGCGACGCCAAAGGTGCTCATCCTCGATGAGCCCACGCGCGGTGTCGACGTCGGCTCCAAGTACGACATCTACAAAATGATTGCCGACCTGGCCGCCAGCGGCGTGGCGATCATCATGGTCTCTTCCGAGATGCCGGAAATCCTTGGCATGAGCGATCGTGTCCTGGTCATCGGCGAAGGCCAGTTGCGTGGCGACTTCGTCAATCAAGGCCTGACCCAGGAGCGCATCCTGGCTGCTGCAATCAACGCTGAACCCGGCCGCCAAGCGGCTTGAATTGCCATGTCCAATATCCTGCAATCCCAACTCGCCCGCCAAAACGGCGGCAATGGCGGCCCGCGTCTTGATGGTCGCGCCATCCAGCAACTGTTCGTGCGCTACAAGGTGCTGGCGCTGCTGCTGGCCGTTGCGCTCATCTGGATCTTCTTCTACTTCCAGACCAACGGCACGTTCCTCAAGCCCAACAGCATCTCCAACCTGTTCCTGCAGATGTCGGTCACGGGCATGCTGGCCTGCGGCATGGTGTTCGTCATCATCGCGGGGGAGATCGATCTTTCGGTCGGCTCGCTGCTTGGCCTGCTGGGCGGGCTGGTTGCCATCCTCACCGTCAACCTCGGGTGGAACACCTGGCTGGCCGTGGGCACGGTGCTCGTGGCAGGCGCGGCCATCGGCGTGGTCAACGGCTTCATCACGACCAAGCTGCGTGTGCCCTCGTTCATCGTTGGCCTGGGCGGCATGCTGGCCTTCCGCGGCCTGCTGCAGTGGAGCACCGACAGCGTGACGATTGCCCCGGTGCCCGATGACCTCGGCAACCTCGCGCAGAGCTTCGTGCCGGCATGGCTGTCGTGGTCGCTGGCTGCTGTCATCGTTGCCGGTTCGGTTGTGCTGACCGTGCGCCGCCGTCGCGAGCGTGCCCGCCTGTCGCTCTCGCTCACGCCGATCTGGGCTGACGGACTGAAGCTGCTGGCCATCGCTGCCGCCTCGTTTGGCTTCGTCGCGGTGCTCAACGACGCCAGCGGTGTGCCGCTTCCGGTACTCATCCTCCTCGTGCTGCTGGCCATCTTCTCGTACGTCGCGACACAAACCGTCTTCGGCCGTCACGTCTACGCAGTGGGCGGCAACATGGAAGCCACGCGCCTGTCCGGTGTGAATGTCGGCCGCGTCAAGCTGCTGGTGTTCGTGCTGATGGGCCTGATGTGCGCTTTCGCGGGCATCATCACCACGGCACGTTCGGCGGCAGGTTCGCCCTCCGCCGGGGTGGGCGGCGAACTGGATGCCATCTCCGCGTGCTTCATCGGCGGCACGTCGATGCGCGGCGGCTCGGGCACGGTGTACGGCGCACTGATCGGCGCACTTGTCATGGCCAGCCTCGACAACGGCATGCAGCAAATGAACGTCGACGCCTCGTGGCAGATGATCGTCAAAGGCGTGGTGCTGGTGGTCGCGGTGCTGATCGACGTGCTGTCGGGCTCCAATCGCGGCTGACCGCGGCTGCTGACGTCGGCAAACGCCACACAACTCCTGGGCCCGTCTGGGCCCCTTCCTGATCTGGAACGACACGGCGGCGCGCGATGATGTCGCAGCGCCAGCCGCCGGTCGCGCCTTTCTTTCCTTCATCCCGAACGGACTTCCACATCGTGGCTGACTACCAAACCCCTGCTCGCGTTCTTGTGACCGGCGTAGCTGGCAACCTGGGCCGCAAGGTCGTCGAGGCACTGGCCTCCGCCCCGTGGTGCACCTCCATCATCGGCGTCGATTGGGTTGCACAGAACGTCGAGTTTTCGCCGCAAGCGGCCCAACGTTTCCAATGGGTCAAGGCCGACCTCACGCAAGCCGATGGTGCATGGACGGATCTGCTGAGCAACGTCGATGCGGTCATTCACTTGGCCGCCATCCACTCCACGCCAGACGCAACGTGGGAGCAAGCGCTGGCTTCCTACGGCATGACGCTCAATGTGCTGCAGGCCGCTGCCACGCACGGCGTGCGCCGCTTCGTGTTCGCCTCGTCCAACCACGCGATGGGCGCGTACAAAGACCAACCCCTGGCCGGCACCATCGGCCCCGGCAAACTCACCGCCGAACTGCCCCCCGCCCCGGGAACGCGCTGGAATAACGGCACCGAAGACGTCTACTCGCTCGCCTACGGAACGTCCAAGGCCATGGGCGAACGGCTCTGCAAAGCAGTGGGCGCCGTCTCCGAAGCCAACGGCGGCAAGCTGTCGATCGTGTCGCTGCGCATCGGCTGGGCATTACCCGACGAAAACGACCCCAACGACATCAACTATTCCGGCACCGCTGACACACCCGTGCCGACCGAGTTGCCCGATGAAGCCAGCCACGTGGCGCTGCGCTGGTTCCGCAACATGTGGCTCTCAAACGGGGATTTGCGCCGGCTGTTCCTGTGCTCGATCACGGCCGACCCTGCGCGCTGGCCAGCATCGGCCATCGTCGTGAATGGCGTGTCAAACAACCGCGGAATGGATTGGGGCCTGGAGACCGGGCGAGACCTGCTGGGGTATGAGCCGCAGGATGATTTGTATGCGTTGATCACGGCAACGCGGTAGCGCTCCATGCAAAAGGCCCGGCTAATGCCGGGCCTTTTGTATTAGATGCGAGCAAATCAAGCGACGCGAACCGGCCGGAGATTATCTTCTTCTGGTCCAACCGCTTCATCGAGCGCGGCGTTGCCGCGATTCCCCCTGAATGTTCGAATCTTGTCAAGCAACAGAACAAACAGGCTCCCGAGCACGACACCACCGATGAGCGAAAGCAGCGCCAGCGCCAGCGAGCCGGGCCCCGAGCGGTACTCCGGCAACGTGGGACCGGAAACAAAGCGCGCCTCTGAGATGTGCTTGTTGCGCATCTGCTCGGCAATCACCATGATCTGGTTATAAATCTCACGTGTCTTGTCGTCTGTAAGGTCCTTGCCCGCGAATACAGCTTGTGCTGTCTTCACGAACTCAGCTAGCAACGCGTTACCGGTTTTGGGTTGGCGAGTGCTCTGGTCGACGCGTTCATAGAATTCACTGCGCAACCCATTCTGCTCGGCGTCGCGTTCCAGCAACGTGAGCTGCGATTTCAGGTCGGCAATTTCGGTTTCAATACCAACGAGCTGTGCTACGGGAGATAGATAGCGAGACGCGTTGTTGTCACTGCCGGTCGAAAGCAATTGGCGCGCTTCCATCTTCGACGCCTCGGGGTACTTGCCGGCGATCGATCGTGCTGCTTCGAGTCGGGTGGAGGCCTGGGTCAGGGCCAGCCTCTTCTGGATGATCTGGTTATCGATCTGTTGCTTCTTCGCCTTGGCTTCACCTGCTTTGGTATAGATCGTATCCAGCAGATCTTCACTCAGCATGGTGTCCTTGATGTAGTCCCCCATCAGTTGAACACGGGCTTGCGCGTTCTCCGCCGACCGATCCTTGAACGTGATCGAGAAACCTAGGATACCAATGGTGTCGAGCATCCCCTTCGCGTCGGTGATGTAACGCAGATCATCTCTCGACAACGGTAAAACCGCCTGCAAGTGCGCCTGAACGAAGCGTTCACTCAGATTTCCCAACAAATACTCACCGTTGGCATCGCTCGTTTTCTTGTTGTCTTCGAGATAACGGTATAGCGTCTCGCGATCCCAGAATGCAGCCTTCTGGACGTTGTATTCCGCAAACTTACGCGGCGCGCGCATGAACCCTTCGCTGGAGTACTGACGGGCAACCCAAAATGAGAGCACAAAAATCAGTAAGGACAATACGGCAGCAAACAAAATGATCTGTCGTCGTAGTTCCCAACAGCGCGCAACTAAGGCCTGCAAATCAAGAGCGAATAGATCGCCGTCGTCATACGCTGCCGGATTCATCTTCTTCATTACCTGTTCCGTTCAAAAAAATTGCCGATTACTTGCCAGCAAGGGCAGCCGCAGTCACTTGATGTCTTTTTTGTTGCGCGGGCTTCCATTCGGCCCTGTCAGCTCGCTACTCATCGCCCATATGAAGCGGTAAAAACCGTTACAGCTTAGTGACGAACTGCGCAATGGAAATGAGAAAAGGACGAAATCAAATACGCCTTTTTCGCCTCACCCCAGATGATTGCCCAGTCAACTTAGGCAATTTTCAGCAGTTTTGCACCCACTTTCAAGGTCTGCCGCTGTGCGACCGGGCAAAAATCGGGCACGTAACGATAATGGCTTGGGATTTCGGCCGGTACCCTCCAGCGCGAGGGTTGACTAATGGATGGTCAACAGAAAGAACGCAAGCGTGCCCCCATGCACGGCGGTATGTCGTCCAATTAACAGTGGTAGCGCCACATCTCAAACCGGCGCACAAGTCGATTCCCGAATCACCAACTCATACTGCAAATTTTCGTGCACCGAATGCGGCTTCAGGCCCGGTAGATGCGGGCGGTGGATCGCAATGAGCTGCTCCACCGCTGCATGCGCCATCGCCTGGATCGGCTGACGCACGGTGGTGAGCGCCGGCCAGAGCTGGCGTGAGAGCGGCGTGTCGTCGTAGCCGCAAATGGAGAGTTCTTCCGGCACCTTGATGCCTCGCGCCTGCGCCACGCGCAGCACGCCGGCAGCCATGTCGTCGTTGCCTGCGAAGATGGCGGTCGGACGTGGCTCGCAGGACAGCAACCGCTCGGCGCAGGCAACGCCAGACTCGAACGAGTGCTCGCCCTGCTCGACCAATCGTTCGTCGACTTCGATACCGGCCTGCGCCATCGCGTCGCGATAGCCGAATACGCGCTGATACGCCGCGCCGTGGGCGGGATCGCACACCACGAAGCCGATGCGGCGATGCCCGAGCCCGATCAGGTGCAGTGTCATGTCACGCGCGGCAGCGCGGTCTTCGGTGTTGACGGACAGCCCCTTGTGCTCGCGGTCGGCGGGGGCCAAGCGCACGTAGTCGATGCCAGCTTCATCCAGCGCTGTGATGAGCGACGGCACATCCGACACCGGTGGCGTCAGGATGATGCCGGCCAGTGCACGCTGGCGCGCGCTCTGGATGATCTGCTCAGCGAGGTTCGGATCGCGGTAGTTGCAGGGCGTGAGCAGCAGGCTGTAGTCGAGCGCCTGGCAGGCTTCGAGCGCGCCATGCTGAATGTTGACGATGTAGTTGTCGGAGGGGTTGTCGTAGACCAGCGCGATGATGTCGGCGCGCTTGCTGGCCAGTCGCCGGGCAGCCGGGTTGGGCCGGTAGTCGAGCGTCTGCATCGCCTCGACCACCTTCGCGCGCGTCTTCTCGCTGATGTTGGGCTCGTGGTTCAGCACGCGCGAGACGGTCTTGATAGACACGCCCGCATGCGCGGCAACATCATCGACGGTGACAGCTCCTGCGTTGCGCTTCATGGTCTGACGATGGTCTGGCGAGAGTGGTTCTGGAACACGGAACGGGCGCTATCACGCGCCCGCCAATGTGTTCGATTTTACCGCCATCCCCCAAGCCGCGCGGCCAAAAAACTAACGGGCGCTCAACCCCGAACGGCCGATCGGCAGCCGAACAATGCCTTGCGCCAGGCTCACGCCCAGCAGAACGAGGCCGCCGCCGATCCAGTGATAGCCGTGAACCGTCTCGCCAAGCATCACCGCAGCCATACCCGCCGTGAAGACCGGCATCAGGTTCATCAGCACCGCCGTACGCTCGCTGCCGATGCGCTTGAGCCCCTGCATCCACAAATACGACGCGACGATCGACGAGGCGATACCCGCAAACACCACCAGCCCGATGCCCTTCGCCGGCACCGCCAGGCTGTGCGCGGTCATGGCCACCGGCACAAGCATCACGACGGCCACCAGCACCTGCACGTACAGGTTGAGCCACTGCCCAAACGGCAGCGTCCAACGGCGATAGAGGATGTTGTACAGCGCGTATGCAGTGGCGCCGGCAAGCACCAGCACGTCGCCGTGGTTGATGCCGCCATCGAACAGGTTGGTCGGTTCTCCGCGCCCCAGCAGATACAGCACGCCCACCAGAGACACCACCACGCCCGTCACTGCCTGCGCACCGACAGGCTGACGAAATACCACCACATTCAGGATCAGCCCCAGCATTGGGATCAGCGCCCCGATCACGCCCATGTTGGTCGCGCTCGTGCTGTGCGCCGCGTAATACGCCAGGCACTGGTACATCACCATGCCCAGCAGCGCGAGCACCGCAAAGCGCCGCCACTGCGCCAGCACAGCCCGACGTTGGCGCCACAGCGGCCGCACGCAAAAAGGCGTCAGCACGATGGCCGCCAGCAACCACCGGTAGAACGAAATGGCCGCCGGGTCCACCACGCCGGCCGCGGCCTTGGAGACGATGGTGTTGGCAGCCCAGATCAGCACCGCCAGCAAGGGATACAGCACAGGCACGACGGCCTCCTCGAACAATGGAAGACCGCAGTTTAGTAATGTCCGGTTCAAAACATATACTTCAAACCAGACAACATCACCCCTCGAAAGCGACAACCGTGGCCGACACCCTGTACACCGCCTACCGCGAAGCCGACCTACGCGTGCCCAAAGGAGCGCCGTTCTACTTTCGCTACGATCATTTCGAGCCCGAAACCGATATCGAGCCACACACGCACCCGTGGGGCCAGATCAACCGCATCAGCCTGGGGTTGATGGAAGTGGTGGTCGATGGCCGCCGGCTGACCGCGCCCGCCGAATACGTGATCTGGGTGCCGGCCAACCAGCCCCATTCGGCATCGATCCGGCAGGCGACGGACTTCCTCTCGGTGTACATGGCCGAACCGCTTGCGCAGCGGTTGCCACCCATGGCCTGCCTGATTCCACAAACGCCCCTGGTGCGCGCGCTGTTTGAAGACTTCGCCACGCGCCGCGTCGCCGCCATGACCGACGCGTGGGACCTGCGCCAGTTCGAGTTGTTGGTGGAAATGTTGGCGCGTGCCGGCCACGCCGACAGCTACCTGCCAGACAGCACCGACCGCCAGCTTGAGCCCATTCTGCAAGCCATCCGCCTGGACCCCGCCGACACCACCACGCTGCAGCAATGGGCCGAACGCGTGCACAGCACCGAACGCACACTTGCGCGCCGCTTCCAGACCGAACTCGGCATGAGCTTCTTGCAATGGCGCAACCGCGTGCGCCTGCTGCGCGCGCTGGTGTGGCTCAAGGAAGACCGCCCGGTGCAGGACATTGCGCTCGCGCTCGGGTATGGAACGCCTTCGGCATTTATTGCGATGTTCCGCAAGCAGGTCGGGTTTTCGCCCGAGCGCTATCGCCGGCAGATGGGCGGCGAGACCGAACGCCCCGCCGCCTAGACCGTTGGCGTCAAGCGACCGAATAGCCGCCGTCGGCTACCAAGGCGTGGCCCGAGACAAAACTCGCATCGTCCGACGCGAGGAAGGCCACGATGGTCGCCATCTCCTGCGCGCTGCCGACACGGCCCGCCGGGGTGCCCGCCGCAAAGTCATACATCGCTTCTGCAGACGGCCAGATGCCGCGATGGTGGAACGGCGTCTCGATCAGCCCAGGCGCCAGCGCGTTGACACGCACACCTCGGCGAAACCATTCGATCGATGCCGTCTTCGTCATGCCGATCACCGCGTGCTTGGTGCCGATGTACAGGCCCGCGTTCTCGAAGCCAATCACACCGCCCATCGACGCATTGTTGATGATGCTGCCCGAGCCTTGGCGGAGCATCACCTCGGCCTCGTACTTCATCGAATGGAAGACGCCGCGCACGTTGGGGTCGAATACCTTGTCGTAGGTGGCGTCGGTCTGCTCGGTGAGCGGCGCGAACACGCCCTCGGTACCCGCGTTGTTGAAGGCGATGTCCAGGCGCCCATATGTGGCGACGGTAAAGTCGACCATCTTGCGGATATCGTCTTCGCGCGTGACGTCGGCTTCCACGGCGGCCGCCTCGCCGCCTTGCGCGCGGATGGCCTCGACGAGCGCGTCGAGTTCCGGCTTGCGCCGTGCCGCCACGACAACCTTGGCGCCACGCCGGGCCAGTTCAATTGCCGATGCATGCCCGATGCCCGAGCTGGCGCCCGTGACGAGTGCAACCTTGTCTTTAAGTTGTGCGGATTGCATGGATTGCATGGATTGCGTGTTGAGTTGCGTTGCTGCGTTCATTGCCGGCTCCTTGCCGTGAGTGGGTGAGCTGGCGCTCGGTTCTTCCGTGCTGCCAGGCTTGGAGCCAAGTATGGATAGGCCAACGCGGCAAATAAATGGAATAATCCGGCAAACAAAATTCCTATTTCTGGAATTCAACAACCCCATGCAAGACCGCCTCGAACTGCTGCGCATCTTTGCCACGGCCGCCGGCACACCGACATTCCGCGAGGCGGCTGCACGGCTCGGCGTGTCTCCGCAGGCCGTCACGCGGGCGGTGCGGGAGCTGGAAGACACGCTGGGCGAAACGCTCTTTCATCGGAACACCCGCAGTGTGCAGATCACCCGCTACGGGCAAGACCTTGCCGCGCAAGCCCAGGCCGCATTGCAGACCGTCGATGGCCTGTTCGATCGTTCCTCCGCCAAGGCGACGGAGGCGAGCGGCATCGTACGAGTCACAGCGACTGCGCACATGGGGCGCACCTATGTCATGCCCGTGCTGACGGCGCTGATGCAGCAACACCCGGGTCTTGTCGCAGACCTTCGCCTGTCGGACGTGCCTTCCGCCGTGGTGGATGAGCAGATCGACGTGGGGGTACGCATTGGCTTCATCGGGGACAACCGCTTCGTGGCGCGCTCGGCCGGTAGCGTAGCGCTGTGGGTGGTGGCCGCGCCCGCGCTGCTTGCCCGCGTGGGCGAACCCAAGACGCTCGATGCACTGCTGGAGCTGCCCGTCACCACACTCATCAACCGCAGCGACGGCCGCGCCTGGCCGTGGGGCTTTCGCGACGACATCCAGCTCCAGCCTCACCGCACCGTCTTCGTGACTGATGACCCGGAAACTGAGATACAAGCGGCCTGTGCGGGCCTCGGCTTCACGCAGACCACGGAGTACTTGGCTCGCTCGCACGTGGAGCGCGGCGAACTGGTACGCGTGCTGCGGCGGTTCGAACCCCCACCTTGGACGCTCCACGTCTATCGCCCCCAGCGAGGGCCGGTACCAACGCGGGTGCGGGTGGTCTTTGATGCGTTGGCCACGCAGTTGAAAGCGCTTCGCCCAAGCTGAACAACGGCAATACCGCGCCGCAGCGGCTAAGAGTCGCTAACAAAACCTAGCGCAGCGATCCTGGCTAGGCGCGACGACGCAGACAGTACAAAGGTACGGCAAGGAGGAGCAACGACGCCAGGAAGGTTTTGTTAGCGACTCTAAAAACAATTGTGAGAAACCGCGCCGCAACGCCGTTTGCGGGGCGCAGTGTCCTTTAGAATTCGCTCTGTTGCAGATTTGGAAGTCCACACATGCGCACACCACGGTTCGCATCTGCCCGGATGCTGGGCAGCGCGCTCACCCTGAGCACGTTGGCACTCAGCGGCTGCAGTTCGCTGATGTCAGAAGGCACGACCACCGCGGCCGGTATCGGCGGTGCAGCCCTGGCTGCCAAGGTGACCGACAACGCAGCAGTGGCCACCGGCATTGGGCTGGGCGTGCAGGCCGG
Source organism: Ralstonia mojiangensis (assembly GCF_023955645.1). NCBI lineage: Bacteria > Pseudomonadati > Pseudomonadota > Betaproteobacteria > Burkholderiales > Burkholderiaceae > Ralstonia > Ralstonia mojiangensis. The sequence continues at coordinate 682,261 of NZ_JAMXHU010000004.1, forward strand.
CGCACGGGCCGCGTTGCAACACAGCCAGCGTGTCGTCCACACCGAAACCCAAGACCACATCGCGCAGATCGCCGGGGCGCTGGCCGACAACACCGTCGGCAACTGGCAGGTCAAGCACCGCATCCCCTTGGAGCCTGACGAACACGGCCGCGTGGTGGTCACGCGTTCGATCAACGGACCGCTCGTCAACTGCAAGGAAATCCTCTTTACCGTCGACGGAATGGAAGATGGCGCTGCAAAGGTCGACTTCTTCGTTGCCTCCATCTGCCACGACGGCAAGCAATGGAAATGGGCGACCGCGGAACCGGCCACGGCGCGATGGGGTTCGCTGCAATGAGCCGCGCGCGCTGGCTTGTAGCCGGATGTGCGGGCCTGATGGCCGGCTGCTCGTCGGTGGGGCCGTTGACCGGCGCGGCAGCGGGCGTGGCCACGGGCACTGTCACGGGCAACCCGGCGGTGGCCTATGGCGTGGCCGTGTCGGTCAACGCCGCGACCGATGCCTCCATCAAATACGCAACGCGTAAATGGGCCGCCAGCGAGCAGGATGCGCTGGCGATGGCAGTCGGGCGATTGAGCGACAGCACACCTTCGCTCAACTGGTCGCTCGAACGCATGATGGGCTTGACCAAGGCGCACGGCCAGGTCGTGCTGGTACGCACATTCACGACGCCGCTGGCCACCTGCCGCGAGGCCGTCCTGACCGTTCAGGAAGCCCTGGCTCCCAAAAATGCGCCCGGCGCCGGTTACACGATCTATGCGTGCCAGAACGGCACCACATGGCAATGGGCCAACGCCGAGCCCGCCGTGCCGCGCTGGGGCAACCTGCAATAGCGCGACGCGCGCGTCAGGATTTGGCGGCATGGCACGGGTAGCGATCCAGTTCGAAGCGCTGCCATCGTCAGCGCAGTGCTCGAGCCGCCGCGCAACCTCGTCGATCTGCAGGAACTTGCTGCGGTATTTGAAGCGGCCGGCATTTATCCCACGCTGATATTGGATTCGGTGCAGGACGACCGAGGAGGGCATGGCGCGCGGTTGATTTGGTACGCCCGCGGACGCTGACTTAAGCGTCAATCAGACGAGACATTAGAAGTTTTCACCTCAGGTTGTTGGAGAACGAGCCGTTCTGGGGGATGCGCTTTCTGCGCGTCCTCTCTACGATGCGGGCGCGCATTCGGTGCGGGGGCAGCGCAGCAGCCATGTGCGCTGTGGCATCGAAGCGGCTTTCCAAACTCCAATCAATAAAAAGGACTTTCATGTTTCGCATTTTCGTATCCGGTATTGCGCTTTCTCTTGCCCTGTCGGGCTGCGCGGTCAGCGTCGGCAGTGGAACGGGCGTTGACAAGATTGCCGACGCCACGCAGGAATCGCTGCAAAAGCAATTCGTGCCGGGCGTCGCCAAGCGCGAGGACGTAGCGCTCGAACTGGGTGCACCCAGCGACAAGGCTACCGCCGGCGGTCTCGACATCTGGAACTATCGCTACGCGCGCAATGCGGCAATCGGCGTGGTGTTTGTCGGGATTCCGATTGGTTCGAAGAAGATCGCGTCGTTCTACTTCGACGATGCGGACGGCGTGCTCAAGAAGATCGAATACAAGGTCCTGCAGCAGTAACCCATCACACCTGCCGCGCCCGCCACCCAGGGCGCGGGCGCGGCATGGCCAACGTCCGCACTCGCGGCAGCACGTCAATTCCCCCATTCCAATCCGCGAATCCTCTTGGCTTGTGTAATTTAATACGAATCATTATCATTTGTGTTCTCAACAAAACTGAAGACTGCCATGCACGGTATTGCCCTCCTGCTCGGGCTGCTGGCGGCGGGCTGCCTGTATGCGGCCGCGCCCAACCAAGTGCTGCTCGCGCGCGCTTCGCGTCTGCGGGGGCGCGTGCTGTGTTGCGTTGCCGTTGCGTTGTCGGGCATCGCCGTCGTGCTGTGGAACGATGCGCTCGGCTGGCCGGGGGCAATCATCGCGGTGGTGCTGCTGGTCACGGGGGCCTTGTCGCTCTGGCCCATGTTGGGAGCGTGGACACAGCAACGGCGTGCAGGCCTGGAGGCGCGCTCATGAACGGCGTGGGCACCAAGTGGCTGGCCGGTACCGTGCTTGGGCTGCCGTTGTCGGTTGCGCTGTGCACGCTGGCGATCCTGTGGCTGCCGGGCGGCTGGGAAAGCGGCGTCATCGGCGCCCTGCTCGTGTGCCTGCCGCTGTGGGCCGTGATCATCAGCGTGAGCGTGCTGTTTCGGAGCAGCGCCCGCGCGTGGGGCGTGCTGACGGCAGCGAACGCGCTGTCGTTCGGCGCGCTGTGGCTGCCGCGCCTGTTGGTGACCTGACCTTGCAATGAAATCGACGACCTTGCGTCTATATCAGACGCTGCATACTTGGGTGGGCCTGATAGCGGGCTGGGCGCTGTTCATCGCGTTCTTTGCGGGCGCGCTCACTGTGTTCCATGAAGAACTGCATGCGTGGCAGAACCCGCTGCGCGCTGACCATGCCGCCGTTGCCACCAAGCCGGCCGATATCGATCACTTCGTGAACACGCTGGTGCGCACGCACCCGGCCGCTGCCGCGAGCGCGTACGTCATCTTCCCCAACGAGGGCGAGCCGGATTTCTCCGCGTATTGGCAGAACAGCAAGGGCGATTGGCAAATGACGACCGGCAGGGGGCTCGCTGCCGGCAAGACCTCGCCGAAAGATCTGTCGATCGAGCCGTCGAAAGGTGAGCTGGCCAATTTCCTGAATCGGCTGCACTACTCGCTGGGTCTGGAAGAACCGGGCATGTACTTCATGGGCGCGATCTCAGTGCTCTATGGCGTGGCGCTCATCTCGGGCGTGCTGCTGCACCTGCCCCGCCTGAAGAAGGATCTGTTGGCCGTGCGTCCGGGACGCAACCTCAAGCGCTTCTGGATGGACATGCACAACGTGCTCGGACTGTTCAGCCTGCCCTTCCACCTGATCTTTGCGATCACCGCGCCGGTGCTGTGTCTGAGCATCGCACTGATGACCTTGTTCAACACCGTAGCGCTCAACGGCAAGCTGTTCGATGCGGTGCCGCGTGTGACGACGGCAGCCGGCACGGTGGTTGCGGCCAACCGTGCGGCGCCGATGTTGCAGGCTGAGCAACTGCTCGCCCGCGCACGCGAATTGGCCGATCCGAACTTCACCGTCAAATCGATCCACTACCAGCACATTGGCGATACGAATGCCGTGGCGGAAGTGCGCGGCAGCAGCACACGGGCGGTCGGCGACTACGGCTCCGTAGCGATTCGCGCGGCTGCCAATCAGCCCGACAGCGGCAAGCTCGTCGGCAACCAGACGTCCGATGCGCGCGACACCAATCACGCGATCTACAGCCTCGTCTACGGCCTGCACTTCGGCACTTACGGCGACATCGCCCTGCGTCTCGCGTATCTCGTGATGGGCCTGGCGGGGGCGTTCGTCTTCTATTCGGGCAACCTGCTGTGGATCGAATCGCGCCGCAAGCAACGCAAGGCCGATCAGCCACGCGTGCATCAACTGCTGGCGCGCGCCACGGTTGGCGTGTGCATCGGATGCTGCGTCGGCGTGATGGCGACGTTCCCGGCGGCGCTGCTGTGGCCCGAGCGTTCGGCCGGCGTGACGTACTACACCGTGTTCTTCGCGGCGATTGCCTGGGCGATGCTGCGGCCGCCAGCACGCGGCGCCGTCGAACTGCTGAGCGCTGCCGCCATTGCAGCGGTGCTTGCGCCCATCACCAATGCCGTCGTCACCGGTGACCACCTGCTGCGCACGATGGCGCGTGGCGACTGGATGGTGGCCGGTTTCGACCTGGGCGCACTGGCGCTTGCGTGCGGCTTTGTCGGCCTTGCGCGCGCGACGCTGCGCCGGGCGCGCCACGGTGCGCCCGATTCTGTCTGGGCCGTGCCGGCGCGTGAACCTCGCACCGGCAATGACCTGCACCCGAGCGTCGCCAGAGAGCCGTAGCTCCACACGCTCCGCACCAAAGCCCACAACCACCCGCACAGGACTCGCGCATGCCGCCCGCCGGCTCGCGCGGGGCTGCGCACGCCTACACAACATTGATCCAGGGGAGCTTGATCATGCGAGCCGCTGCTTTACCAACCGCTTCACGCCGTCCTATCGCCTGCCTTCGCCCAACGCCGCTGGCACGCCGGCTCGCGCTGGCATTCGTCGCCATGGGTGCAGGCGCATCGGCGCACGCGCAGCAGACCACCACGCAGGTCGACCTGCCCGCCACGCAAGTCACTGCGGGCAAACCTGCCGCCTATGGCGCGAAGCAGGCCAGCACCGGCGCACTGGGCGACAAGGCTGTGCTCGACACACCGTTCACCATCAACGTTGCCACGCAGGAGCTGATCCAGAACCGGCAGGCGCAGACCATCGGCGAGGTGTTCAAGGGCGACCCGGCGGTCACCGCCAACAACGACGGTTACATCGGCGAGGCGTCGAACATCACCATCCGCGGCTTGCAGCTCGACCTACTGGAGGGCTACAAGGTCGACGGCCTGGCCGTCCCCAACTGGGGCAGCGATGTGCCACTCGAACACTTCGAGCGTGTGGAACTGCTCAAGGGGCTATCGGGTTTCATGTATGGCTTCGGCACCCCGGGCGGCATCGCCAATTTCGTGACCAAACGCCCGACCAACACCTTTGGCGGCAGCGCCACCTTCGGCTTTACGAGCGGCGGCACGCTGAAGGAATCGATCGATATGGGCGGGCGCTTTGGCCCGACCAAGGCCCTGGGCGCGCGCCTGGGTGTGGTGCATGAAGAAGGCGATACCTTCGTCGACGGCGGCCATATCAAGCGCGACTCCGCATCGTTGGCGCTCGATGCGCGCATCACGCCGGATCTGCAGTGGTCGTTCGACGGCCTGTACATGCAGCGCAACGTACAGGGCGCCTACTACGGCATCATCCCCGGCCAGGATTTTGGTGTGCCGGTCACGGAGTTCGTGCGCACGCCGCGCGCCATTGACGGCAGCCAACGCGTGTCATCGCGCGGGTCGTATTACGAGACCGAGATCAAATCCGTCGGCACCGAACTGAACTGGGCTGCCACGCCCGATTGGAACGTGCGCGCCGCCTATCGCTACACGCAGCAGAACCGCGGCAATGCCGACAGCGCGATCCAGCTGACCGACAACGCAGGCAATTTCAGCGAGTTGCAGTACAGCTCGTACCAGCGCTACCAGTACAGCCAGGCGCAGGTGATGGCCAACGGCAAAGTGCGCACGGGCCCGATCGAACATGAACTCGTCTTAGGCACGTCATGGCAGAGTCTCACGCAAGCCACAGGCGGCTTTGCTTCCACGCTACTCGGCACCGGAAACCTGTACGACACGTCCGCGTTCGTGTCGTCCGGGGCGACACCGATGCGGGTGCCTTCGTCCGACGGTCTGGCTCGCACATCCCGTATCGACCAGACCGCCGTCTTTGCCAGCGACACGGTCAAATTCAACGAGCAGTGGTCGGTGCTCGGCGGGTTGCGCTACACGCGCTTCAACCAGACCGGCTACAACACCGACGGCAGCACCTCAGCCAAGTACGACCGCGAGCCGATCACGCCCACGCTGGCGGTGATGTTCAAACCCATGCAGCCGGTGACGCTGTACACAAGCTATGTGGAATCGCTGGAGGCCGGTGCCAGCGCACCGATCACCGCACTCAACGCCGGCACGGTATTCGGGCCGCTCAAGAGCAAGCAGGTGGAGGTGGGTGCCAAAGCCGAACTCCACGACTGGACATTCGGCGCGGCGCTGTTCCAGGTGCAGCGCGGACTGGCGTATCTGCGGCCGGACAACGTCTATACGCAAGATGGCATGACGCGTTATCGCGGGTTCGAATTGAGCGCTCGCGGCAAGCTCGCGCGTGACTGGACGCTGCTGGGCGGGGTGCTGTTCATGAATTCCCAGAACACGGAATCCGATGCCTCCGTGCTGGGCAAGCGGGCCTATGGGTCGCCGCGCTTCAAGGCGACGGCGTATGTGGAATATGCCGTGCCGCCGGTGCCCGGGCTCGTGCTGTCGGCGGGCGGCCAGTACGTCGGCAACTCGGCGCTGGAGGCCAACAACAGCAACATCGTGCCGGGGTATCACACGTTTGATGTGGGGGCGCGGTATTCGACCAAGGTGGGCGGCAAGCCGGTGACGCTGCGGTTCAATGTCGACAACCTGACGAATGAGAAGTACTGGTTGCCGAGTTGGGGGTTCATTCTGGTGCAGGGGGCGCCTCGGACGTTTAGGGCTAGTGCTACGGTTTATTTTTGATGTTTTGGTTTTTGGTTCGGAGCTTGATCTTGGTGGTGCATCCCTTGTTTCATCCCCTGCCGGGGCTGACTCACTTTCTTTGGTCTTGCCCAAAGAAAGTAAGCAAAGAAAAGTAAGTCGGTCCCGGCAGGGAACGAAAGAGAGGTGGACCACCAACACAAAAAAACAAGTTGCATATCTAACCATTAACAACTACCATCCACTTCACCATGTTCGACCACTGCCTCTACTTCAACACCACCGCCCTCGCCCGCAAGCTCGACCGCGTCTGGGCAGATGCTTTTGCGCCTTTCGATCTCACGCCGCCGCAAGGCTTCATGCTCCGTGCGATCGTCGACCGCCCGGGCATGCTGCAAAGCGAGTTGTCGGAAGCGATGTCCGTCACGCGCCCCACGGCAACGCGCGCGCTGGATGGCCTGGAAGCCAAGGGCTTGATCGAACGCCGCAAGACGGAAGCCGACGGCCGCGAGACCGCCATCTTTCCGACGCGGGAGGCGGTCAAGATCGGGGCAGCGTTGAACGAGGCAAGCGGCGCCGTCACCGCAAGGCTGAAGCGCGTGCTGGGCAGTAACGAATTCACCGATACGGTGACGAAGATCCGAGGTGTGCGCTCCACCCTGACATGAGCGTCCGTTTTTTTTGATTAAATAATTGCATTGCTAACTAATAAGGGAAACGATCATGCCCATCCTCAACGTCAAAGTCAGTGCCCAACGTTCTGCAGAAATGACGCAGAAGATCTCCAGCACGCTGCTGGAACTCACCTCTCGCATCCTGGGCAAAGACCCGAAGGTAACGGCCATCGCCATCGACTATGTCGACCCGGAAGACTGGGTCGTCGGCGGGCAGACGCTGGCCGCACAAGGCAAGAACAGCATCTATTTCGACATCAAGGTGACGGACGAAACGAATACCAAGGCGGAGAAGGCGCAGTACATCGCCGAGGCGTTCACGGCGTTTGCTGAGCTACTCGGCAATCTGCACGAAGAGAGCTATATCTATGTGCAGGACGTTCGCGCCGCAGCTTACGGCTACGGCGGCAAGACGCAGGAGTACCGCTACCACCACGCGTAAATGTGCCGATCGCGTCTCTCCCACCCAACAAAAGAACAGGTGAAATCATGAACCGCATGAGCGCTTTCTTCGCGGCCAGTTGGCTGGCCGCCGCGTTGCTGTACTTTGGCCAACATTCGTTGCCGCTGACCGCGCTCTCGGGTGTGGTGTTGCTCGCTGGTTTCGATTTGTTGCGTCCATGACGCTTCAGCGCGTGCACTGTTGCGCCCGGTATTGCAAGGGGCTGCAACCGTGGCCGGCAGAGAACGCGCGGCTGAGTGCGCTGACACTGCCGTAACCGCATTCGTCGGCAATGTGATCGAGCGGCAGTCGGCCCGTGCGCAGCAGAAACGCCGCCAGCTCCAATCGCAGCGCCGCCACGTAACGCCGCAGGTTGCTGCCGGTGGCGGCAGCAAAACGGCGCGTCAAGGTGCGCTCGCTCATCGCTGCCTGGGCGGCCAGCTCGGCCAATGCAGGCGGCGATTCCAGTTCCCGCTCCACCATTTCCTGGATGGCCAGGATGGCCGCATCGCCGTGGCGCTTGAACTGCGCCGTCCACACGGTCATGTGCTCGTACGACGGCAGGGATTGCGTGAGCGCCGTGCGCAACATCCGGCGAGATGCGCCCACTCCACAGCAGTGATCGATGACGTACGCACAGGCGTCCACTGCGGGGTTGATGCCGCTGACGGTGATGATGCGGCCATCCACCGCGAGAGGTCGGTCCGGCGTGTAATGCACGTCGGGAAAATGCCGTGCGAACCAGGCGCGCTCACTCGCCAGCCCGGTCGCTCGACAACCATCGAGCAGCCCAGCCTTGGCAAACAGCGGCGCCGCATTCATGCCAACCACGAGGGCACCGGCGTCATAGCGCGTGCGCAGCCAATCTGCGATGCGCGCCTCTTCCGCGTCTAATGCCGCCTCCGGGGCGAACTGTGCGGGAACGATCACGACGTCGTATGCGACATCGGTCAGCGCGGCGGTGGCGGACACCGGCATCTCGCCAAAGCTCGACACGGCGGCACCGTCGGCGGACAGCAGATCAATGTCGAAGAGCCGGCTGCCCATCACATCCACGCTGCGCGCCTGCATGGTGCCCGCCACCAGCAGCATCTCCTGGGTGAGAAACACATACCCGGCAAAAAGGCGCGGCGGCAGCAGGATGGCGATGCGGGCCCGCGCATGCGCACTGCGGCGTTTGGAGGCTGCTTTCGGCTGGCGCTTCATATCAATAAAGTGGCGATTCGGATCAACCGGAATTGTCGCGGCCTTGTTGAAATACGGCAACCCATCCGCCCCCTCCGGAGCCGCCATGATTGCCCGCACGCTGTTCGACGCTGAACACGACACCTTCCGTGAATCCGTCCGCCGCTTTATCGACGCCGAAGTCCTGCCCCACCACGAGCGCTGGGAAGACCAGGGCTACGTCGACCGCGCCATCTGGGAAAAAGCGGCCGCCGCCGGCTACCACTGCGCCAGCATGCCCGAGGCCTACGGCGGCGCAGGTGCCGACATCCGCTACAGCACCGTTCTGATGGAAGAGATTGCCCGCGCAGGTGCCACGGGCCTGGGCTTCGGCCTGCACTCGGAAATCGTCGCGCCCTATCTGCTGCACTACGGCAGCGAGGCATTGAAGCAGCACTACCTGCCCAAGCTGGCGAGCGCTGAGATGATCGGTGCGATTGCGATGACCGAGCCTGGCGCGGGCTCCGACCTGCAAGGCGTGCGCACCACCGCCACGCGCAGCAGCGACGGCAGCCACTACGTGCTCAACGGCTCGAAGATCTTCATCACCAACGGCTGGCACGCAGATGTCGTGATCGTCGTGGCGCGCACCACGCCGGAAGGCGGCGCCAAGGGCACGAGCCTCTTCGTGGTCGACACCCGCATGGAGGGCTTCAGCAAAGGCAAGCGCCTGAAGAAGGTCGGCATGAAAGCGCAGGACACCGCTGAGCTGTTCTTCGACAACGTGCGCGTGCCCGCCGGCAACCTGCTCGGCGAGGAACATCGCGGTTTTGCCTACCTGATGCAGGAACTGCCGTGGGAGCGCCTGCAGATTGCCATTGGGGCCATCGCTTCGGCCGAAGGCGCGCTTGAATGGACGCTGCGCTACGTGCGCGAGCGCCAGGCCTTCGGCAAATCCATCCTCGATTTCCAGACCGCGCGGCACGCGCTGGCGGAACTGAAAACCGAAGTGCAGATCGGCCGCGTGTTCGTCGACCAGTGCATCGCGCTCAAGCTGGCCGGCGCGCTCGATGCCGCCACGGCGTCCATGGCCAAGTACTGGACCACCGACCTGCAATTCAAGGTGATGGACCGCTGCGTGCAACTGCATGGCGGCTACGGCTACATGTGGGAATACCCCATCGCCCGCGCGTGGGCCGATTCGCGCGTGCAGCAGATCTACGGCGGCACCAACGAAATCATGAAAGAGCTGATCGCCCGCACCCTTTAACGAGCACGACCTTCAGGACGCAACGCTATGGAAGCCTATATCTACGACGCCGTTCGCACCCCGCGCGGCAAGGGCAAGAAAGACGGCAGCCTGCACGGTGTCACGCCGCTGCGCCTGGCCGCTACCGCACTGCGCGCCATCCGAGACCGCAATCAGCTCGACACATCGCTCGTGGATGACGTGGTGCTCGGCTGCGTGGAACCCGTGGGCGAACAAGGCGCGTGCATTGGCCGCGTGGCAGTGCTGTCAGCCGGCTATGCCGAGACGACGGCCGGCGTGCAGATCAACCGCTTCTGCGCGTCGGGCCTGGAGGCCTGCAACATGGCCGCTGCGCAGGTGATGGCCGGGCAGAGCGACTTCGCCATCGGCGGCGGCGTGGAGAGCATGTCGCGCGTGCCGATGGGTGCCAGCGGCGGCGCATGGCCTGTGGACCCGGCCGCGGCCATCCCGCTGTACTTCGTGCCGCAAGGCGTGTCGGCCGACACCATCGCCACCAAGTGGGGCTACAGCCGCCATGACGTCGACGCCTACGCCGCCGAGAGCCACCGCCGTGCGCATGCAGCCAGCACAGCCGGCTGGTTCACGGGTTCCATCGTGCCGGTGCGCGACCAGAACGGCCTGACCATCCTCGACCGCGACGAGATGATCCGCCCGCAGACCACCGTGGACACACTCGCACAGCTCAAGCCGTCGTTTGCGGAATTGGGCGAGCAATACGGCTTTGACGCGGTGATCCGCCAGCGCTATCCACAGCTTGAGCGCATCGAACACGTGCACCACGCAGGCAACAGCTCGGGCATCGTCGACGGCGCGGCGGCCGTGCTGATCGGCAGCCGCGAGGCCGGCAAGCGCGCGGGCCTCAAACCGCGTGCGCGCATCCGCAGCTTTGCCAGCATCGGCTCGGAGCCGTCGATCATGTTGACCGGCCCCTCCTACGCAGCAGAGAAGGCGCTCAAGCGCGCCGGCATGTCGGCGGCCGACATCGACCTGTACGAACTGAACGAAGCCTTCGCCTCCGTCGTGCTGCGCTTCATGGAGGTGCTGGCCGTTCCGCATGACCGCATCAACGTCAACGGCGGCGCCATTGCGATGGGCCATCCGCTCGGCGCCACGGGCGCCATGATTCTCGGCACGCTGCTGGATGAGCTGGAACGCCGTGGGGCAAGCACGGGCCTGGCCACGCTGTGCGTCGGTGCCGGTATGGGCACCGCCACCATCATCGAACGCATTTAAGGAGCGTGCTGACATGATCGACATCACCATCGACACCGACGGCATCGCCACGCTCACGTGGAACCAGCCGGGCCGCGCACAGAACGTGCTCAACGGCGAAACCTGCGCCGCCTTCTTTGCCGCCATCGACCGCGTGTGCGCAGATGCAAGCGTCAAGGGCATTCTCGTCACGTCCGCCAAAGCGGATTTCATTGCTGGCGGCGACCTCGAATGGCTGCAGGCCAGCGACGACGCAGCCACGCTGTTTGAACGCACGTGCGACCTGCATCGCATGCTGCGCAAGCTGGAAACCTGCGGCAAACCCGTGGCTGCGGCGCTGCCGGGCTCCACGCTGGGCGGCGGGCTGGAGATTGCGCTCGCCTGCCACTACCGCGTGGCGGCCGACAACGCCCGTGCACGCTTCGGCCTGCCGGAAGTCACGCTCGGCCTGTTGCCGGGTGGTGGCGGCACGCAGCGCTTGCCGCGCTTGATTGGTGTGCAGAAAGCGCTGCCGATGCTGCTTGAAGGCAAGCGCATCAAGGCGGCTGAGGCGCTCAAGCTCGGCATTGTCGATGCGGTCGTCAACGCGGGGGAAGAAGCCGATGCTGCGCGCACGTGGCTGCTGGGCGAAGGCCAGATCCGCGCGCTGCAACCGTGGGACATCAAGGGCTACAAGGTGCCCGGGGGCGGCATCTCCAGCCCCGCCGTGCAGCAGCTATTCACGGCGGCCAACGCCATGCTCCGGCAAAAAACCTACGGCAACTATCCGGCGGCGGCCAGCATCCTGTCGTGCGTGTACGAAGGGCTCATCACCGATCTCGATACAGGCCTCAAGACCGAGGCACGCTACTTCGTGCAAGCGGTGCTGTCGCCGGAGGCACGCGCGATGATCCGTACCCTTTTCTTCAGCCTGAACGCCGCCAACAAGCTGGCCGCACGCCCCGCCGATGTGCCCACGCGTCGCTACGCCAAGATCGGCGTGCTGGGCGCCGGCATGATGGGCGCCGGCATTGCCTACGTCACCGCCAAGGCGGGGCTGCCCGTCGTGCTGCTCGACACCACGCAGGAAGCCGCCGAACGCGGCAAGGACTATTCGCGCAAGCTCGTCGAGAAACAGGTACAGCGCGGCCGCCTGCATGCCGACCAGGCTGAAGCGCTGCTCGCGCGCATTCAGCCCACCACGTCCTACGCCGACCTGGATGGCGCGGGCCTCGTCGTTGAAGCCGTGTTCGAGCAGCGCGACATCAAGGCCGACGTCACGCGCCAGGCCGAGGCCGTGCTGTCGCCCGATGCCATCTTCGCGTCCAACACGTCCACGCTGCCGATCACGGGGCTGGCCGAAGCAAGCCAGCGGCCGGGCAACTTCATCGGGCTGCATTTCTTCTCGCCAGTCGACAAGATGCCGCTGGTGGAGGTGATCGTCGCCCGGCAAACCACGCGGGCCACGCTGGCGCAGGCGCTCGATTACGTGAAAGCCATCGGCATGACGCCCATCGTGGTCAATGACAGCCGCGGCTTTTATACGAGCCGCGTCTTTTCGACCTACGTGCTCGAAGGCCTGGCGATGCTCGCCGAAGGCGTGGCGCCTGCGCTGATCGAAAACGCCGGGCTGCTGGCCGGCATGCCGGTGGGGCCGCTTGCGTTGATCGACGAGGTTTCCAGCGAGCTGATCCACAAGGTCAACCAGCAGACCCGCGCCGACCTGGGTGTCGCCTACATCGCGCGCCCGGGTGAAGCCGTGGCCGAGCGCATGGTCGCGCTGGGCCGCATCGGCCGCAAAGCCGGCCAGGGCTTTTACGACTATCCGGAGAGCGGCAAGAAAACGCTGTGGCCCGGGCTGGCGACCGAATACCCAAAAGCCGCCGCGCAGCCTGACGTTCAGACGCTGGTCGATCGCCTCATCACCGTGCAGGCCGTGGAAACCGCACGTTGCCTGGATGAACACGTGGTGACCGATCCGCGCGATGCCGACGTGGGCGCGCTGCTCGGTTGGGGATTCCCGGCATTCCGGGGCGGGCCGGTGTCGCACATCCATCGCATGGGGGTGGGGGCCTTTATTGAACTGTGCGACCGGCTGGCTGCGGAGCACGGCCGCCGGTTCGCGCCGCCCGCCCTGTTGCGTGACATGGCAGACAAACACACTGCGTTTTACGAACGCTGACGCTCAGACGCCGCGCGGGCAGTCCATGCGCGGCGCCTCGCAACGTACAGGCGTTGCGCCGCGCAAACAGAACCTGAGGGTAAATCCGAGTCCCCCCAAAAAAAGCAAACGATTGCGCATCCGGTCATTACCCCGTTTGTTCGGCTTCAGACACAGAGGCTCCGCTCCGATATAGAGTGAGAGGCACATGAAATGGCCGATATTCAGGCACGCTACGCGCGTGCCCAAAACGACTGGACACGCAAACGATGGAGTGGGGATGCCCGCAGAGCAATCGAAGGCTTCTTCTGGTAGTACGACTGATATCACGCCGCAGCCCGGGTGGCGGCGCAGGCTGCTATCGCCGCTGAATGTCGGGGCGCTGCTGATCCTGTTGTTCATCTGGACGTTCACGTTCCATCAACTCACCCAGGAGCGCGACAGACTGATCCGCGATGCGCAGTCGCGCACGCAGGTTGAAGCACAGGCGTTTGGTGAGTACTCACTCGGCAGCGTGCGGCGCGTGTCGGAATTCCTGCTCGATCTGCGGGCAAGCTGGCTGGCCGGTCGCGAAGTGTTCGAGCAGGTCATCCACGAACGGCAGGAGGTTGTGCGTGACCTGACCTTCCAGGTGGCCGTGATCGACGAGAACGGGATGCTGCTCTACTCCAGCATTGGCCCCACCACGGAACGCGTCGACCTGAGCCAGCGCGAACACTTTCGCGTGCACAAGGAATCGGGCGGACGCGATGTGCTGTTCATCAGTGACCCGGTGCAGGGCAAGGTCTCGAAAAAGTGGTCGATCCAGTTCACGCGCCCCATCCTCAGGGCTGGCCAGTTTGCCGGCGTCGTGGTGGTATCGGTCAGCCCGGAACAGTTCGCCAGCTTTGCGAATACGCTTGCGATTGGCAAGGACGGGGCTGCCACGATCATCCGCGAGTCCGGACAGATCCTGGCTCGCGTGCCCAACCCGACCGCCGGTATCGAAAAGCCGCCGCGCCGCCGGCAGTTCAACAAACCGGGTGCGCTGGAAACGGGCAGCTACCGCGTGGTGTCGGGCACCGACGGCGTGGAGCGCATCATCGGCTATCGCCATGTGCCGGAGATTGGGCTGTACTTTCTGGTGGGCGAGTCGGTGGCCTCGGTGCTGGCGCCTTACGACGGCTATCGGCGCACTGCACTGGTTGAGGCCGCCGCCTCCACCTTACTGATGGCGCTGCTGTATTTCACGCTGCGCCACCAGGGGGCCGAGCGCAAGCGGCACATCGAAGACATGCGCCTGGCCTCCATGGTTTATGCATCGAGCAGCGAAGCAATGATGGTGACGACGCTCGACGGGCGCGTGATCGACGTGAACCCGGCTTTTACGGTCACCACGGGCTATTCGGCGCAGGAGTTCAAGGGCCAGTCGAGTGACGCCATCCGCTCCGAATGCAACGAGCGCGCCGTGATTGAAGCGATGCGCGACGGCGTTTCAACCAAGGGCTCGTGGAGCGGCGAATACCTGATCCGCCGCAAGGACGGCAGCGAGTTCCCTGCGCTGCTCACCGTCGACACGTTTGCAGACAGCACGCTGGGCGAGCCGCGCCGGGTGGCGCTCATCCACGACATGACGGAGAAAAAGCGCGCTGAAGAGGTCATCTGGCGGCAGGCCAACTTCGATGCGCTCACCGATCTGCCCAACCGGCACATGTTCTACAACCGCCTGCGGCAAGAGATTGCGCGGGCGCGGCAGACGTCTACACAACTGGCGTTGCTGTTCATCGATCTGGACCGTTTCAAGGAAGTGAACGACACGCTCGGCCACGACCAGGGCGACATCCTGCTCAAGGAGATCGCGCGGCGCATCTCGGCCATCGTGCGCGGCACCGATACGGTCGCGCGGCTGGCCGGCGACGAGTTCACCATCATCCTGCCGGACCTGCCCGATGGCTCGGCGGCCACGCCCATCATCCGTAGCTTGCTCGCGCGCATTGCCGCACCCCTGCAGCTTGGCGAGGAAAGCGTGGAAGTGTCGGCCAGCATCGGGGTGGCGCTGTACCCGCGCGACGCCGACAGCGCGGAATCGTTGCTCGTGCGCGCAGACCAGGCCATGTTTGCGGCCAAGAGCGCGGGACGCAATCAATGGGCCGCTTTTACCCCGGCATTGCAGCGCGCCGAACAGGAGCGCCTACGCGTGACCAGCGACTTGCGCGTGGCGCTGG
The DNA here is from genome assembly GCF_023955645.1 of Ralstonia mojiangensis. NCBI lineage: Bacteria > Pseudomonadati > Pseudomonadota > Betaproteobacteria > Burkholderiales > Burkholderiaceae > Ralstonia > Ralstonia mojiangensis. The sequence continues at coordinate 697,584 of NZ_JAMXHU010000004.1, forward strand.
CACAGGGCCAGCTTACGGTGCATTACCAGCCCATCGTCGATCTGCTGACGGGCAAGGTCCGCAAGGCAGAGGCCCTGATCCGCTGGCGGCATCCCGTGCGGGGCGAGATCGATCCGGCAGACTTCATTCCGGTGGCTGAAGACAGCGGGCTGATCGTCGAGATCGGCAAATGGGTGCTGAACAGAGCGCTGGATCAGCTCACGGAATGGCACACCACGCTCGACAACACGCTGCAGGTGTCGGTCAACAAGTCACCGCTTGAATTCCGCGCGCACCAGTCGGGCACCGAATCGTGGCCCAAGGTGGTGGAGCGCCGAGGGCTTCCACCGCACAGCCTGGTCGTCGAAATTACCGAAGGCTCATTGATGGCCGATAGCGCGGAGGTGGTCGAACACCTGCACGAATTCCGGCGCGCGGGCGTGGACATCGCACTCGATGATTTCGGCACGGGGTATTCGTCGCTCTCGTACCTGAAGCGCTTCGACATCGACTTCATCAAGATCGATCAGTCGTTCGTGCGCAGCCTCGCGCATGACCCGAAGGACATCGCTCTGTGCAGCGCTATCGTGGGCATGGCGCACGCACTGCGTATCAAGGTCATTGCCGAGGGCATCGAGACCGAAGAGCAGAAGGCGATTCTGGTCGCGGCCGGGTGTGACTACGGCCAGGGCCACCTCTTCTGCCCGCCGGTGCCGCCGGCAGCGTTTGAAGCCTTTGTGGCCAAAAGGCAGCTTGCGGAGACTTAGGCGGCGCAGGGCACGCCACTTCGTTCATTCGGCGCCCATCTTGCTTTCATCAACTAGCCGCCGCGGCCAGCACCGGTGCCAGTGCCCACCACTGTGCGGTTCTTACCTTCGTGCTTGGCCTGGTACAGCGCAATGTCGGCGGCTTCGATCAACGTGGTGGTCGGCACGTCGTGCACCGGGCTCACCAGCGCGCCGCCAATGCTGACCGTCACATATCCGCCCGTGGACGAATGCATGTGCGGCACCTGCAGGGCCTCGATCGCGCCGCGGATCTTTTCCGCCAGCAGCTTCAACCCCTCGGCACTGTTGCCGGGCAGCACGACAGCAAATTCCTCGCCGCCAAAACGCGCCGCCAGGTCACCGGGTCGGCCCAGGCATGCTTCCACCGTGCTGCCGATGCGCTTGAGCACCTCGTCCCCAGCCACGTGGCCGTAGGTGTCGTTGTAGAGCTTGAAGTTATCGACATCGATCATCAGGAAGGACAGCGCCGTGCCCTCGCGCGCGCCGCGCCGCCATTCCGCGCTCAGATATTCGTCAAGGTAGCGGCGGTTGGCCAAGCCAGTCAGACCATCGGAGTTGGTCAGGCGGCGCAGTTCCAGATTGGCTTCGAGCAACTGCTGCTGCGATTGGCGCAGCGCGCGGTACGCCTCGTCACGCTGTAGCAGGTTGACGTACGAGCGCGAGTGGTAACGGATGCGCGCAAGCAGCTCGATGCGGTCCGGCAGCTTGACGAGGTAATCGTTGGCGCCCGCAGCAAACGCGGCGCTCTTGATGACCGGCTCTTCCTTGGTCGACAGCACGATGATGGGCACGTCGCGCAGCACCGGGTTGGCGCGGTAGTCGCGCACCAGCGTCAGGCCATCGGTACCCGGCATCACCAGGTCTTGGAGGATGACGGTGGGGCGCGTCTGGATGGCGGCAACCATCGCTTCGTCCGAGCGCGCGCAGTAGTGGAAATCGATGCGGTCTTCACCGCCCAGGGCCTGACGAATGGCTTCGGCCACGATGGCTTGGTCATCCACCAGCAACACCATCACCGGAACATCGGCGGCCGCCGGCGTACGCAGCAGCGCGCGTGCGGCTTCCAGCGCGGCGTCCGCTGCAGGGATGGGCTTGGTTTCGTCCGGACCGTCCGGATCACCCGGCATCTCAGATGGGTGGTTGGTCATGTGATGCTCCCCGTTTCTGGTTATGTATGTGTGATGGTCGTGGCCGTGCGTGCTTCAGGCGCGCACGAGCGTGATAAGTTCGTCGGCGATGCGGTCAAGCGGCAGAATGGCGCGCGCCGCATCAAGTGCTGCCGCGGCCTTGGGCATGCCGTACACCGCGCTGGTTGCCGCGTCCTGCGCAATGGTGTGGTAGCCCTTGGCGCGCATTGCCTTCAGGCCGATGGCGCCGTCGCGGCCCATGCCCGTAAGCAGTACACCGATGGCGCTACCCCGCCAGTGTTCAACCACGCTGTGGAAGAACACGTCTACCGACGGGCGATATGGCGTGCTGACCGGCTCTGGCGTGTAGCCGAAAGTGCCGCCGGGCAGCACATGCATGTGGTCATTCGTGGCGGCAAGCAACACCTCGCCCGCACGCGGGCGGTCGCCTTCCGCGGCCACGCGCACCGTCAGCGCAGTCTGGCCATTCAGCCATTCGGCCATCCCGGCTGCAAAGGCCTGGTCAACGTGCTGGATCACGGCAATGCCCGCGGCAAACTCTGCCGGAAGTTTGCCCAGCACGGCGGCCAATGCCGTGGGCCCACCGGCAGAGGCGCCGATGGCCACCAGCGGCACCGCGCCGTCCAGCGCGTTGGTGCAAACGCGCGGCCTGGGCGCAACGGGCTTTTCCAGCAGGCGGCCGATCTGGTCAATCTTGGTGAGCAACGGATGGTTGGCGTCGGCATCCGAGCCACCGCCGAGGGTGGGCGTATCTACGGCATCCAGAGCGCCCGCGCCCATCGCCTCATACACACGCCACGCGTTGGCGCCCACGCTGCTGGTCACCACCAGGATCGCGCACGGATTGCGCGACGCCATGATCCGCCGGGTGGCTTCCACGCCATCAAAGCGGGGCATGATCAGGTCCATCAGCACCACGTCGGGCGGTTGCGCGGCGCAAAATTCAACCGCCTGCGCCCCATCGGTCGCCACCCACAGCACGCGGTGCTCGGGCCGGCGTGCGATCGTGCGGCGCATGGCTTCAACGGCCAGCGGCATATCGTTGACGATGCCGATATTCATGTCCGCGCTTCTCCAATCAGGTCACGCACTGCGTCCAGCAGCGCTTCATCGTGGAAACTGCCTTTGGCGAGGTAATAATCCGCGCCGGCATCCAAGCCACGACGGCGGTCTTCCTCGCGATCCTTGTACGACACCACCATCACCGGCAGCGCCTTCAGTGCAGCGTCGCGCTTGATGAGCGTGACCAGCTCGATGCCGTCCATGCGCGGCATGTCGATGTCGGTAACGACGAGGTCAAAGTCTGCGCCACGCAAAGCGTTCCAACCATCCATGCCATCCACCGCTACGGTGACGGCGTAGCCGCGTTTTTCCAACAGCTTGCGTTCGAGCTCGCGCACGGTGAGCGAATCGTCCACCACCAGCACGTGCTTGCGCTGCTGCACGGCCACGCCCTGCCCGCGCTGCACCTTGTCGAGCTGGCCGCCGCGCACGAGCTTATCGACCGAACGCAGCAGATCGTCCACATCAACGATCAGCACCGCGTCGCCGTTTTCCATCAGCGCACCGGCGGCGATATCACGTACCTTGCCAAGCCGCGCATCCAACGGCTGCACCACCAGCATGCGTTCGCCCAGGAAGCGGTCGACAGCAATGCCGTATGTCTCCGCGCCCTCGCCGATGACGACCACCGGCACGCTCTCGCGCGCCTCGCCCGGCGGCTGCGTGCCGAGCAACTGATGCGCCGTCACCAAACCCACCGGACGACCTTCGAAGCTGAAATGCTGCTGCCCTTCCAGCATGTCGATCTCGGCGCGGGCCAGCTCCAGTGTGCGCCGCACGTAGGCAAGCGGAAACGCATACGCTTCACCACCCACGTCCACCAGCAGGCTGCGGATGACCGACAGCGTGAGCGGCAACTGCAGCATGAAGCGCGTTCCACGCCCGGGCTCGTTGTGGATGCGGACGTTACCGCGCACCGCCTTGACCACCTCGTGCACAGCATCGAGCCCGACACCGCGGCCGGACACATCCGTCACGTGTTCGCGCATCGAAAAACCCGGCAGCAGCAGGAAGTCGAGCAACTCGTGATCCGACAGACGGCTGGCGGTGTCGGCATCGGACAGACCGCGCCGTACCACGGCAGCACGCACGGCTTCCAGATCGATGCCTGCGCCATCATCTGCCACGGTAATCAGCAGCTTGCCGGCACTGTGACGTGCTTCCAGGGTGATGGTGGCTTCTGGCGCCTTGCCCTGCGTCTCGCGGGCTTCGGGCGTTTCCACGCCATGGTCGACGGCATTGCGCAGGAGGTGGCCCAGCGGGGCGTCGAGCATATCGAGGATGTCGCGGTCAACCTGCGTGGCCTCGCCGACGATGTTGAAGCGCACCTGCTTGCCCAGCGAGCGTGCCAGGTCGCGCACCACGCGCGGATAGGCGTGCGTCGCGTCGCCAAACGGCCGCATGCGGCATTGCAATGCCTCGTCGTACAACTGCTGTGCAAGGTGGGTGCTGCGACGGTCGAAGCGATCAAGGTCGTCGATGTGCTCGCCCAGCGTCTGCTGCATGTGGCCGAGCATCTGGCGCACGTCGTTGAGCGCTGCGTGCATGTCGGCGTCAGCATGCTGGTCGAGCCGTTCGACCAGCGTTTCGTAGAGTGCGTCGAGCGCCAGCGTGGCCGCGCGGTGGCTGCGTTTGACGCGCAGCATCGATTCACCGAACGGTTTGAGCCAGCGTGATTCGACCAGCGATTCGCCCGACAGGCTGAGCAGACGGTCGAGGTTATCGGCACGCACGCGCAGCATGCGGTGCGGATCGCGCGTGTTGCCGATGGGCGCACGATGCGGTGCGGGGGCAGCCGGCTCTGGCGCTGGCACGGGCGGAGTCGACAAGGCGGCCACCTCGGCATTCAACAGCGCCATCGCCGCCTTCATCGTGGCATCTTCGGCAGCCGCGTCAGGATCGGCAAAAGTTGCAGCGACAGGCGCAGCGGCGGCACGCTCCGGCGCGGAAAACGCAACCAGCACGGCCTCTACTTCGGCGCGCGGCAGTTGGCCCGCGGTGCCGGGCTGGCCGACGCGCAGCAACAGATCCGTGCCGCGCAACAGCACGTCGATATGCGCGGCGGTCAGCACGAGCGTGGCGCGCTGTGCTGCCACGAACCACTCCTCCATGCGGTGTGCGACGTCAACGCCGTCCTGCAGGCCGACGATGCGCGCGGCGCCCTTGAGCGAATGCGCGGCACGCATGCAGGCTTCCAGCGCGGCGGCATCGGTGGGCGCGCGCTCCAGCGTCAGCAGGCCAGTCGACAGCACACGCGTCTGCGTCTGCGCTTCCTCATGGAACAGCGCCAGCAAGGATTGGCGGCCCAGATCGTCATCCACGCTCATCGCAGGCTCCGGGCAATCGAGTCGAACACGCGATCGGTGTCGAGCAGGCCAATGGTGGCATCGCGCCACGCCAGCACGCCACGTGCGTGGGCCGTGGTGGCGTGCGTGAGTGTAGACGGCACCGGCAGCAGCGCGGTGGCCGGAAAGCGCAGCACGCCTTCAACCTCGTCCACCGGAAAGACGGCCGATTCATCACGGTGTGCAGCCACCAAGAGCCGGGCATAACCATTGCGCCCGGCGTGTTTGCTGCCCGCATGATCCAGGCCCAGCAGCTCGCCCAGCGATACCGCCACCGTAAGCGCCCCGCGGATGTTGACCAGCCCCAGCACCACCCGGTTACGCCGATGCGGCAACGTGTGGATGGCGCGCGGCGTGTCGATCTGCCGCAACGCGGTGGCCGGCAGTGCGAGCCATTCGTCAGCGATACGGAATACGAGCACGGCCAACTCCGTCCCCGCGTGCTCCGGGGTACGCAGCGGAGCAGCCGTGCGATGCGCCAGCGCGGCAGCTTCCAGGTCGGCATCGGTCAGCGCGCGATCCAGCAGCGCGGCGGCGCCCTCTTCAAAGATTGGGCAATTCAGGCAGCGCGAATACTCGGCCAGGCGCGGGCAGGATTGATCGCCGCGCGTGCCGATGCGGTTCCAGCAGTCATCAACGAGCGTGGTAACGCCCGCGTGGTCATGGACGGCGTGCGCCATGCGTTCCTCGTGTGTGCTCCGGTGCTTCGGATTCGGATGATGCGGATGGTGTCTTGCCCTGGCGTGCCAGTGCACGCTCCGCGCGCAGCATCAGTTGGCGTGCGGCCACGGTATCGCCGGCCACGTCGAGCAGCGCGGCAAGGTGGGTCAGCGCTTCGTAGTGCGCGGGTTCCAGGTACAGCGCCTTGCGGTAAAAGTCGCCTGCATCCGCGTGGCGCCCGCGTGCATCGGCAATCAGGCCGAGCAGGTAAAACGTGTCGGCCTCGGGTGCGCGCAGGTTGGCGATCTCCAGCGCCACGCGCTCGGCTTCGTCAAGATTGCCGGCGTCGGCCAGCCGCCGGGCGTCGGCCACCGTGGGCCGCTCGCGCAGCATGGCTTCCATCTCGGGAATGACGGGCGACAAGGGCCGCACCGCAAAAGTGGGCGCTGGGTTGGGCCGGGGCGGGATCTGCAGGCGCGCCGCCACGGGGCGCACCGGCACCGACGGCAACGCCACGCCGGGCAATCCCACCACGGAAGCCGCATGCTCTGGCGGCAGCGGCAAACGGAACGGCAACGGCGCCCGCGCACCCGTCTCACTTGCGGCCGTGCGTTGAAATGCAAACGCCAGCGGAATCCGCGCTGAACTCATCGCGTGACGCATCATCAGGCCCGTTTCAGCAGGGCCGACGAAGATCATGCCGTCTTCCGCCAGCTGTGAATCGAGCCGGCGAATCGCCTGGTCCTGCGCGTCGCGGTGGAAGTAGATCAGCACGTTGCGGCAGAAGATGAAGTCGTAGCGTGTGTCGTCCGCCGGTGCGTCGGCCAGGTTGGCTTGCGCAAAGCGCACCAGTCCGCGCACGGTATCGCTCAACTGCCAGATGCCGTCGGCCTCGGTGAAATGCCGATCGCGGAAGGTCAGCGGATGGCCCCGGAAGGCATTGCGCCCGTACACCGCGCGCCGTGCCTGCTCGATGGCGCGCGCGCTGATGTCGATGGCGTCGATGGTGAACCGAGCGGGATCGATGCCGGCATCGAGCAACGCCATCGCCGCAGAGTACGGCTCTTCGCCCGTCGAGCAGGGCGCACTAAGGATGCGCAGTACCCGCATCGGCTCGCGCGCAAGTTTTTCACCCACCACGCGGGCAAGCGTGACGAACGCCTCGCGGTCTCGGAAGAACCACGTCTCGGGCACGACCAGCGCTTCGATCAGGGCCTGCCGTTCTTCGGGCGCGGTGTTCAGGCGCAGCCAGTACGTATCCAGCGCCGCTGCGTCCACGGTGTTCGGCATGCCGCGCTCGGCCAGCATTGCGCGCGTGCGGTCCAGCACGGCGCGCTCCAGCGCGTTCGTGCCGAGCGACGGCGCATCAATGCCCGTCTCGTGCGAGAGCCAGGCTTCAAAGCGGGGATCGACGGCCACCATGACGATCAGCCAACGGTGGCCGGAAACAGCAATGCACGCACTTGCGCGTCGAGCATCGCCTCGGTATCGACCCGCTGCACGAGGCCATCGCCCAGGCTTGCCACGGGGCCGAGCCAGCGTGCGTTGGGCGTGGCGACACCGCTGTCGGCAAAGTGCGCATCGTCGATGCGGCGCGTGTGCGTTGCGTGCTCGAGCATCAGGCCGAGCAGCGGTGCTTCGTCGCCGCGGGAACTCGATTCATAGCGCACCAGCACCAGACGCGTGGAACGCAACGGCCGCGCAGGGCGGCCCAAGGCAAGCTGCGGCACGTCGATCACCGGCACAGGTGCGCCATGCCGTTCGATCACGCCCGCTACCCACGCAGGCGCACCCGGAATCGACTTGGTGGCGGCCAAGGGCAGCACTTCAGCAATCTGCGCCACGTTGAGCGCATAGCGGTCGCCATCGAGCTGGAACAGGAGGTAAAGCATGGCGATTCTCGCTACGGCAAAAACACCTCAATGCGGATGCGCTGCGGGTCAGGCTTCGATCTTGAAGCGCGACACGCCGGTACGAAGCTGGTTGGCCACCAGCGTCAGGTCATCAATCGCCTGCGACGACTGGCGCAGCGATTCCGCCGTCTGCTGAGCAGCTTCGGACAACTGCGACAGCGCCTGCGTAATCTGCTCGGCGCCCGTCGCCTGCGTCTGCATGCCTTCGTTCACCATCTGGAAGCGGGGCGCCAGCGTCTGCACCTCGGTAATGATCTGGGAGAGCTGCGTGCCGACCTGCTGCACATCACGCATACCGCGCCGCACCTCTTCCGAGAACTTGTCCATGCCCATCACGCCAGCGGAGACGGCCGATTGGATTTCCTTGACCGTCTGCTCAATGTCGTAGGTGGCGACTGCCGTCTGGTCAGCCAGTCGGCGGATTTCCGTGGCCACCACCGCAAACCCGCGGCCGTATTCGCCAGCCTTCTCCGCCTCGATGGCCGCGTTGAGCGACAGCAGGTTCGTCTGGTCGGCCACCTTGGTGATGGTCGACACCACCTGGTTGATGTTGGTCGCCTTCTCATTGAGGATCGCCAGCTTGGCGTTGACCGAACCCGCAGCTTCCATCACGCCGCGCATGGTGTCTTCCATGCGGGTCAGGCCGCCCTGGCTGGCGCCGGCCAGCGTGGCGGATTGCTCGGCCACGCTCGATACCTCGTTCATCGTGCGCAGCAGGTCGCGCGACGTGGCAAAGATCTCGCGCGACGTTGCGCCGATCTCGGTGGTGGTCGCGGCGGTCTCGGCGGCGGTGGCCTGCTGCTCCTTGGAGGTGGCGGCAATCTCGGCCACGGACGTCGTCACCTGCAGGGAAGATTTCTGCGCCTGCGACACCAGGCTCGCCAGCTCTTCGGCCATGCGGTTAAAACCTTCTTCCAGCGTGCCGAACTCATCGTTGCGGCGCAGATCGAGCCGGCCCGACAGGTTACCGGTGCGCATGTCGTCGTGGGCACCCACCACACGGGCCATCGGCACCGTAATTGCCTTGAACAGCGCATAGCCCAACACCAGCGCGGCCAGCAGCACCACACCCAGCGCTACGGCCAGCGTGATCTCGGTGCTCTGTACCGAGCTGCGAATCTGCTGCGCCGATTGGTCGGCTACCGCGCGGTTATCCGTCACGAGCTGTTCGGCAAGGTTCACGGCCTCTTCCCAGGCAGGTATGGCATGTTGCGCCACAGCCTGCGCAGCCGGCCGGGATTTGGCTGCCTGTTGCACAGCGTCGTTGAACATGGCCAGGTATTTGTCGATGGCGGCGCGATACGTGCGGAACCGCTGGCGGTCATCCTCACGGAAGATGGTGGCCTCGTAGGCGGCCGAGTATTGATCCAGCTCCCGCACGCTTTTGGCCGCGCGATCCAGGTCGCGCCGCGCCGCGTCTGCATCGGTATCGACAAACAATGCACGTTCGAGCATCGCCTGGCTATTGCGCGTCGCTGCGCGCAGCGATGTGGACAAATACAAGCCGGGTACGGAATCGCGCTCCAGGCTCATGGCCTCTTCGTCAATCGCGCGAAGCCGCGTGTACGACACCGCCGCCATGATGACCATCAAAATGAACAGCACACCGAAGCTGAAGACGATGCGGTTGCCGAGTGAGAAGCGGCCGCCGCGAAGCATGCCTGACAGGGTTGCGTTGCTGATGCGGGGCGTCGCAGAGACCATGTTTGAAACCTAGAAGAAACCGACAAGAAAGCCGTGGCGAAAAAGACGTGAAAGCGGCCCAGAGCGCGCCACACAGGAGTGTATGGAATGGTAAAGGAACGTATCGGTCACCGGAACCGAAACCTGTGTGATTCCGCGTCAATACAAGGGTAAGCCCCTGCCCGGTCAAGGGTGAAGCGCCGCCCATTGAGCACAGGCGAGCACTCGGGGCCCTCCCCGCCGGAGCCCCTCAGCTGCCGCGCGCTGCCCGCGCAAACGCTTGCACCACGTCGGCAGACGCGTCGGTGATGGCCCAGTAGCCCATGCCGGCGCTGCGCCAGACCATCAACTGGTAGCCGCGCTCGGTGCGCAGCGCGGGTTCGGTGTCGCTGCCGGCTTCGGGGCGTACGTACAAGTCCACCGGATGCTGCGCTGAGCGGTAGACCAGCACCGCTACCGGGCGGCCGTCGATGTAGTCCAACCGGCCGCCGATGAGCGGGAACCCGCGTGCGGCAAGGTCGGTAACGGGCGGCGCATAGTCGATGCGGCCGTTGAACCACGGCTTGACCGTGTGCCGATCGGACGACAGCACATCCGTTTCCCGCGCACCCAGCAGCGCCCGCACGTGACTGGCGGTGATGTCGTGCGCGGTGAGCGCAGCCGTATCGGGCCGGCCCACCAACACGCCGACACCAAGTGCTACAGCCGCGAGCGCGCCGGCGCCCAATCCCAAGCCGAGCCCCCGGGACGGCGTGATCAACCAGTTGGCCAAGCGCCGCCATGGCGATTCCGTCTGGCGCGGCGCGCGCGGGCGGGGCAATTCGGGGCGCACGCCAGCCTCCGCCTGCACGGCCTGCACCGCTTGCAATACGCGATTGCGCAAACCCGCCGGCGCCTTCATGTACAGCGTCGGCGCACGCAAGCCCTGCCGCAGCGCACGCACCACGCCATCGTGGCGCGCCGCAATGTCGGTGCAAGCGGCACACGTGGCCAGATGCGCTTCCATGCGCAGGCTGTCGGCCGCTCCGAGTTCGCCATCGGCGCGGGCAGCCAGCAACGCGCGGATGTCGTCACAGTTCATGGCGGAACTCCTTGGTGCTGTTTCCCAGACCGCCCGATGCCCGGATGGGTGTCACATTGGTGCGCAGCGGTGCGTTGTCTTCCGTAAGCAGGCGCGCGAGCTGCTGCCGCGCACGTGCCAGCCGCGACATGACCGTGCCGATGGGCGCGTCCACCACGGCGGCAATGTCGCGGTACGGCAGGTCTTCCAGCTCGCGCAGCACGAGCACCTCGCGATATGGCACGGGCAACTGCGCCAGCGCGGCATGCACGCGGCGCACGTCGTCGATGCGGGCGAGCAGCGCGGCGGGGTCGACGCCGTAGCTGGCGCTGTCGTCGTTCGCCTGGCCGGCGGCCGCGTCGTCATCCCACGGCTGGGCCGGGGCCTGTTTGCGGCGCGCGCATTCCGAGAACCACGTGTTGCGCACGATGGCGAGCAGCCACGGGCGGCCGTCGCCGCCGCGAAACCCGCCGAACAGCCGAAATGCGCGCAGGCAGGCTTCCTGGACGATGTCGTCGGCGTCTTGCGCGTCGCCCGAGAGCCAGCGCGCCAGGTTGTAGGCGGCGTCGACATGCGGCAGCACCGCCTGCGCAAAGCGCTGGGCGTCGGTGGGCAGATCGAGCGTGGGGTCTGACAGGTCGGGCATGGCGGCCTGGAGGCGGTTGACCTCCGTATACCGGGGTGCAATCCAGTTTATTCCCGCGCTGAAGAAATTTTGTGAAAACGCGAATCTTATGGAATACGCGGGCACCCCAGCCGGTATGACAGGCAGGACCGGCGCTTCCTTCATTTCCATCGCGCTGGGCCGCTACCCAACTCAGTCATCTATTGCAGGGGACACCCATGAGCAAGCAACCCGGACGACGCCAGTTCCTGCAACTGGCCGCGGTCGGCGGTCTGGTGTACGCATCCGGCCTGCCCGGCTGGCAGGCGATGGCGGCCACCACGCGCGCCGCCGGCACCAAGCAGGACGATTTCTATTTCGTGCAGTTATCCGACACCCACTGGGGCTTCAAGGGCGCGCCCAATCCGGATTCGCAAGGCACGCTGCCCAAGGCGATTGCGGCGGTGAATGCGCTGTCGCCGGCGCCAGATTTCGTCATCTTCACGGGCGACCTGAGCCACATCAGCGACGACCCTGCCGAGCGCCGCAAACGCCTGGCCGAGTTTCGCGACATTGCCGCCAAGATCAAGGTGCCGGTTGTGCACTACATGCCCGGTGAACACGATGCCTCGCTCGACAACGGCGAGGCCTATATCGAACTCTTCGGCCGCACGCATTATTCGTTCGATCACAAGGGCGTGCACTTCATCGCCATCGACAACGTGTCGGACCCATCGGCGCGCGTGGGCGATGCACAACTCGCGTGGCTGGCGGCGGATGTGCGCTCCGTGCCCGAGCACACGCCCATCGTCGTGTTCACGCATCGGCCGCTGTTTGATCTGTACCCGCAATGGGATTGGGCCACGCGCGACGGCCAGCAGGTCATCGACTTGTTGATGCCGCACCCGAACGTGACGGTATTTTACGGCCACATCCACCAGGAGCATCACCACATGACCGGGCACATTGCGCACCACTCGGCGCGCTCGCTGATGTTCCCGCTGCCCGCGCCACCCGCACCGGGCTCACAGGCCAAGCGCAACCCTGTCCCGTGGGATGCCGCAGCGCCCTATCGCGGCCTGGGCTGGCGCAGCATCACCGAGCACGGCAAGCAGGACGCCGCCACCTGGGCGCTGGCCGAACAGCCAATCCAGCCGAGCAGCGAAGCCACCATCACCAAGACGCCGGAGACCACCTGACATGCGCCCTCTCATTGCACACAACCCCAAGCGCCGACTGGCGCTGCGTCAGTTCACCGTGCTCGCGGCGGGTGCGGCCCTCGCCTGTGTTGCGCACGGCGAGGGCCCCACGGTCATCCGCGTGCACGCGCGCAAGTTCACCTTCACGCCCGACAAGATCTCGCTCAAGCGTGGCGTGCCCGTGGTGTTCGAGCTGACCGGGCAGGACATCCTGATGGGTTTTTCGATTCCGGATTTCAACGTACGGGCCGACGTGGTGCCGGGTCAAACCGTGCGGCTGGCGCTTACGCCCGACAAGACAGGCACGTTCGATTTCCTGTGCGACATCTTCTGCGGCTCGGGCCACGAGACGATGAATGGAACGTTGACCGTCACCTGAAGCGCACCGCCCGACGCCCAACGCAAAACGCCCCGACCTGTTCGGGGCGTTTTCATTGACGGGATGCACGCATGACGTGCGTGCAGCGGCATACAGATTCTTTACGACGCGCGGGAATAAACCGTCGGCCTACGGTGTTTACTCCGATAGCACGCCATCGACCCGCACTCTGGAGGACCTACATGTCGTCACGTTCGAAGCGTCGTCTACGCACGTTGCTGTTTGCTGTGTTCACACTCATGTCAGGCATCGGGACGCACGCTGCAGTTGCGCAGGAGGCGCCGCCACAGGCCAATCGCGAGCAGGCCTTCTTCGCCGAAAACGATGTCGCCATGACAAAGATGATGGACGGCATGGCCCCGAAGCCCAGCGGCAACATCGATCAGGATTTCGTCGCGATGATGACGCCACATCATCAGGGCGCCATCGACATGGCCGTGGCCTACCTGCGCTACGGCCAAAACGAACAACTGCGCCGCATCGCGCAGGAAATCGTCGTCGCGCAACAGCAAGAGATTGCCGCGATGCGCTTGGCGCTTGGCCAGCCGCCGCCCCCGTCGGCACCGGTCCCCACGCAGCTCCGCCCGGCCTCCGCAACGACTGCGCCCGCATCCCATGCGGCGCATCACGCCCACACCGCCACCCCCCAACAGGAAGACCGATGAAGAATCGACTGTTTGTTGCCACGGCGCTTGCCGCAGCGGCCATCACGTGCGCCGCGAGCGCCAGCGCCGGGCAGGCACCCGCATCCCTTGCCTCGCCTGACATTCCCATCAGCCACAGGGATCGCGTCTACGCGGCCGAGCAATTCTCGAACACGGTGTCCGTCACGGACCCCGCCAGCAACACGCTCCTGGGTGTGATCAAGCTGGGCGATCCTGCGCCCGGCAACTTCAGCCCGCTCTATCGCGGACAGGTGCTGGTGCACGGCATGGGCTTCTCGCCAGATCACCGGACATTGGCGGTGGTCTCCATCGGCTCCAACTCGGTCACGTTCATCGATACGCAGACCAACGCCGTCAAACACACCACGTATGTGGGCCGCTCGCCTCACGAAGCGTTCTACACGCCGGATGGCAGCGAGGTCTGGGTGACCGTGCGCGGCGAAAACTACATCGCCGTGCTCGATGCCAATACCTATGCAGAGAAGACGCGCGTTACCGTACCGGCGGGCCCCGGCATGCAGATCTTCTCGCCGGACGGTAAGTACGGCTACGTGTGCTCGTCGTTCAATCCGGAAACGGTCGTGATCTCGACGGCCGATCACAAGATCGTGGGACACATCAAACAGGAATCGCCGTTCTGTCCCAACATTGCGGCCACGCCGGATGGCAAGCAGGTGTGGTTCACATTGAAGGACATCGGCAAGGTGCAGGTATTCAACGCCCGCCCGCCGTTCAATGCGATCACGTCGTTCGAGACCGGGCCCATCACCAACCACGTCAACTTCGCGCATAACGCCAAGGGCACGTTTGCCTATGTGACGATCGGCGGCACGAACCAGGTCAAGGTATTCAGGACCGACAATTTCGAACAGGTCGCGACGATTCCCGTCGGCAAACTTCCGCACGGTCTATGGCCGTCCGGTGACGGCACACGCATCTATGTCGGCCTGGAGAATGACGACGCACTGGCCGTCATCGACACACTGACGAACAAGGTCGTATCGACTGTTCCGATTGGGCAGGCACCGCAGGCGCTGACGTACGTGCCGAACGCTGTGCCGGAAGGCAACGGCACGGAGAACCTGCAACCGCTTGGCACAGCGGGGCAGGTCAGCCCTCTCGCACTCGTACCGGCCGCCGCAGACAAGTCCGACGTATCGGCCGCCCCCACCAGCGTGGCGCTGTTCGATCAGGGGCTCATCCAGGTGTTTCAGGCATCGGTGACCGGATTGCAGCCGAAGCAGCCCTATGCGATTGCCTTGTCACAGCATGCGGATGGCAGCGGCCCGCTTGAGACCCTGGCGAGCTTCATGACCAACCCGGCCGGTGGCGCCATCGTCAACTCGATCGGGCAGATTCGGCAGGTGGTCATGCCTGGCAACGCGGACGCTGGCAACACGCGCCGGTATCTTGTGATTGCACCGGTGGTGTCCGGCAAGCTTGGGACTGCGGTGCAGATTCAGGCGCGCTAGGCAGCTCGGGCCACGAGACGATGAATGGAACATTGACCGTCACCTGAAGCGCAGCGGCCAGCGCCCGACGCCCAACGCAAAACGCCCCGAACAAGTCGGGGCGTTTTCATCTGCGAGCGCTGCCTCAGGCCAGCGCGTCGCGCTCGGCCAAGGTCAGCAGCAGCTCGTCGAGTCGCTCCAGGGTGGAGGTCATGCCGTCCTTCATACCCATGTCGATGACCTTCTGCACATCTTCCGGCGAGTTGTACAACACCACGGTCGTCACGAGGGTGCGTTCGTTCGCATCGGCAAAGGTGACATCCCAGCGGGCGCGAGGCATATGCGGATTCACGGCGCCGGTTTCATCAGAAAAAGCATCAAGGGCCGCATAGCTGTCGATCGGGTTGATCTTCTGATAGTCCAGACGGCTCCAGAATGACTCTCCATCGGGCGTGATCATGGCGTAGTGCCAGTAGCCGCCCTCTTTGAATTCCATATGCTTGGTCTTGGTGGTCAGCGGCTTGGGCGCAAACCACTGATCGAGCAGTTCGCGCTTCGTATGGCAATCCCACACAAGCTGGCGCTTCGCCGCGAACTCTCGCCTCACGGTGAGGCTGCTCTTTTGCATGTCGACGAGGAAATCAAACCGAAGATCAGCCTTCATTGTTTTCTCCTTGGAGTTTCTCTAAGAGGTTGTCCAGATTGCTGTACCTGCTCGCCCAGATCGCGTGCTGCTTCTCAAACCAGCGCTCGGCTGCGGCCAGCTTCTTGCGCTCGAGCGTGCACGTCCGGATTCGGCCGCTCTTCTGCGAGCTGACCAGCCCGACGCCTTCCAACACCCGCATGTGCTTCATGAATGACGGCAGCGCCATGTCGAATGGCTCTGCCAGTTCACTCACCGTCGCGGGCCCTTCGCCGAGCCGCTGAATAACTGCCCTGCGCGTTGGGTCCGAAAGCGCGTGAAATACCGCGTCTAGCGCAATTCCATTGTTATCCATTTGGCTAACTATATACATGAGAATGCGTTGATGCAACCGGGTTCGACAGCATGTTGTAACGCAGGCGGGTGGCCGGTCGGCATGCACACACCCCCATGCTAGGATGACCTTCCCCCCGGCAGCAGCCACACCGCACATGACAACCATCTACGCGACACTCGGCGTGCAGCCGGACGCGACCCTGGACGAAATCAAGCGCGCTTACCGCCGCGCCACGATGAAGTGGCATCCCGACCGCAACCTCGGCCGCGAAGCCGAAGCCTATGCGGCGTTCCAGGAAATTCGCGAAGCCTACGCCATCCTCTCCGACGCTGAACAGCGCCGCGTGTACGACGAGGTCTTCGCGCAGGAAATGCAGCGCTGGCAAGCGGAGCGTGATGCGCAGGAAGCACAGGAGCGAGAGGTGCAACGCGAGCGCGAACGCCTCGCACAGGAGCATTACGAAAAGATGGTCGCCATCGCCATGCGCTTTGCCGACGATGGTCACAATCGCGACGTCTTGTTCGGCGTGCTGCTTGGCCGGGACTGCGATGCAGAACTTGCCGCGCGCATTGCCGACAGCGTGTGGGCCTTGCAGGAAGCACGGCGCGACAACGTGGCCGCCACAGACACGCCCGACAGTGAAGCGACGGTCCAACCCGATGAAGCGACTTCGCCCCAGCGGCACTCAAGCGCGTTCGAGACGTTCTGGCAGGGGTTGTTTGGTCTGCGGCAATAGCTGCCGAGCTTTCACCAGCGTAGTGCGGCGCGACACGCGCCGACGGGCATACGCCAATTCTGATTTATAGTTTCGCCCCTGCTCAGACGAAGCAGCCATGGGTACACTCTCCGCCATCGTTTTCAGTGCCATAGAGAAAACGATCGAGGTGTGGAAACCTTGTACATACCGGGCAGGAACCGAGCATAGGTTCTTGTCCTCATTTGCTATGGCTTGGCTTCGTCTCCCTCCTGGGGCGAGCCAGGCTTGAACGGCTTCGGCCGTGCCGATTGGTATGTATCGGTTTTCCACCTTGCCTGTGCTCGCCCACCCCTCCCAAGGGTTGGGCGCGGTTCCGTTCATCAGATGAAGAGGAATGCCGTGACCTGCTCGATCTCCCACGCCACCAACTCACCGGCTGGCGACGCGCTTAGCGAATATCAGAAAGGCGTGCTGTCTGCGCGTGGATTCCTGCGCGCGGTGTTCAGCCGCAACGCCGCGGGCAACACGTGCGATACGGGCGCGACGCCTGCGCCAGAACATCCGGATCAACAACGCTGACTTCATGGGCGACCCAGGCGCATGAGGTCTGCGTGCCGATGTTGCAGCATCGGTGCGGGGGCTTGCCTGGGCTCGCCCGCCCTTACACCCGCGCTACCTCGCGCCCAGCAAACGACACTCCGCCGACAACGCCAACAGGTTCGGATCGCGCTCCCGATTGCGCTGCATCACCAGCACGATGTGCTGGCTGATCGCATAACGCGCGGCCAGCGGAATCAGTTGCACCTTGGGGCTGAAATCGGCCACGCGGCGCGGCAGCAACGCGTAGCCGATGCCGCCGCTCACGAGGTTCATCAGCGAGAAGATGTCGCCCACGCGCAGGGCAATCTGCGGCGCAAAGCCGGCCTTGTCGAAGGCGGCCATGAAATCGTGATACGTCGCAAAGTCGTCGCCGAGCGCGACGAACTTTTCGGCGCGCACGGTTTGCAGGTCGATCTCCGCTGACGACGCATACGGCGAGGCAAGCGGCGCGGCAAACAGGATCTCGTCATCAAACATCGGCACGGTCAGCAGATCTGGATTGCGCAGCGGCTCGCCCAGCGCGATGACGATGGCGTCGAGTTGCCCGTCTTCCAGCTTGGCGAGCAGGCTGCGGTTCGAGCCGAGGGTGAGTTCGATGTCGAGTGCGGAGCGGCGCGTTTTCAGGCCTGCAAAGATGCGCGGCAACGTGCCGACCGTCATCGAATAGAGCCCGCCGATTTTCAGCGTCGTTGACGAAAAGCCCGCAGCTTCGCGCGTGCGGCGCACACCGGCTTCGCACTCGGCCAGGATGCGCTCCACGTGCTCGGCAAACACGTAGGCGGTCGACAGCGGAATCAGCTTGCGCCCATCGCGTTTGAACAGCGGACAGCGCAAACCTTCTTCTAGCGAGTGCAGCGCGCGGTGCACGCTCACCGTGCTTTGCCCCAACGCCTCCGACACGCGGGCCATGTTGCCCAGCGTCATGAACGACTGGAAGACTTCGAGCTTCTTCAGGGTGATGTCTTCATCGATTGCCATGGCAGGGGCTCCTCCGGGCGCGTTCTACGGGCGCGCTGCTCTCAGAATCGGCCATCGTTTCATTAACCTCAAGTTAATGAAACAACGCCTAGGTTGATTGAAGTGCACCTTTTTACAGCCTACGGTACAGGGCATCAAATCCATCAAGGCTGGAGACGCCACCCAATGCAACCGATGCCCACCCAATCGGCAAACGGGGCCAACGCACCCATCCCGCCCCAATGGCGCCGCCGGCGCGATGAGAAAGAGCGCCGCCTGACTGCAGCCCGGCGCATTGCCAACGGCAAGGTCATTCCCACCGGCGATATCGTCGCCGCACTCGAAGCACTGCTCGCCCCGGGCGACCGCGTCGTGCTGGAAGGCAACAACCAGAAACAGGCGGATTTCCTCTCGCGCTCACTCGCCAAGGTCAACCCCGAGCGCCTGCACGATCTGCACATGATCATGCCGAGCGTGAGCCGCGCCGAACACCTCGACATTTTCGAGGCCGGCATCGCGCACAAGCTGGACTTCTCGTTCGCCGGGCCGCAGAGCCTGCGCATCAGCCAGTTGCTGGCCGACGGGCTGCTGGAAGTCGGCGCCATCCACACCTACATCGAGCTGTATGCGCGGCTGGTGGTGGATCTGATTCCGAACGTGTCGCTGGTGGCCGGTTTCAAGGCCGACCGCGACGGCAACATCTACACCGGCCCGAGCACCGAAGACACGCCCGCGCTGGTCGAGCCCGCCGCGTTTTCCGACGGCATCGTCATCGTGCAGGTCAACGAGATCGTCGATGACCCGGCGGACCTGCCGCGCGTCGACATTCCAGGCTCGTGGGTCGACTTCATCGTGCAGGCAGACAAGCCGTTCTACATCGAGCCGCTCTTCACGCGCGACCCGCGCCTCATCAAACCCGTGCACGTGCTGATGGCGATGATGGCCATTCGCGGCATCTACCAGCGGCACAACGTGCAGTCGCTCAACCACGGCATCGGTTTCAACACCGCCGCCATCGAGTTGATCCTGCCGACGTACGGCGAGCGCCTGGGCCTCAAAGGAAAAATCTGCCGCAACTGGACGCTGAACCCGCATCCGACGCTGATTCCCGCCATCGAATCCGGCTGGGTGGAGAGCGTGCACTGCTTCGGCACCGAACTCGGCATGGAACGCTACGTGGCCGCGCGCCCCGATGTGTTCTTCACCGGCCGCGACGGCTCGCTGCGCTCGAATCGCATGCTGTGCCAGCTGGCCGGCCAATATGCGGTGGACCTCT
This sequence comes from Ralstonia mojiangensis, assembly GCF_023955645.1. NCBI lineage: Bacteria > Pseudomonadati > Pseudomonadota > Betaproteobacteria > Burkholderiales > Burkholderiaceae > Ralstonia > Ralstonia mojiangensis. The sequence goes on from NZ_JAMXHU010000004.1 coordinate 717,030, forward strand.
TCATTGGCGCGACGCTGCAGGTGGATGGCGACGGGCATTCGTCCACCGTCACGCGCGGGCGGCTGGCCGGCTTTGGCGGCGCGCCCAACATGGGCCACGACCCGCGCGGCCGCCGTCACGCAACGCCTGCGTGGCTCGACATGACCGAACCGGTGACGATGCTCGAGCGCGGCAAGAAGCTCGTCGTGCAGATGGTCGAAACATTCCAGGAAGGCGGCAAGCCGACCTTTGTCGACACGCTGGACGCGGTGGCCGTGGCCAAGCAAAGCGGCATGCCGCTCGCGCCCATCATGATCTACGGCGACGACGTCACGCACCTGCTGACCGAAGACGGCATTGCATATCTCTACAAGGCCCGCTCGCTGGAAGAGCGGCGCGCCATGATTGCCGCCGTGGCGGGCGTCACGTCGATTGGACTGCGCCACGACACGTCCAAGACCGAGCAGATGCGCCGCGACGGCCTGATCGCCCTGCCCGAAGACCTCGACGTGCGCCGCAGCGATGCCAGCCGTGAATTGCTCGCCGCCAAGAGCATCGCCGACCTCGTCGAATGGTCCGGCGGCCTGTACGAACCGCCTGCACGCTTCCGGAGCTGGTAATGGAGAAGACATTGCAACGGCCTCTGCCGGCCAGCCCGAAAGCGCGTGCAAAGCGATTGGCCGCGCTGGTCGAATCTGCCCTCATCGACGAGGTGACGCTGTCGCCCAAACCTGGTCTGGTGGATGTGCGTGGCAACGGCGCACATCACGATCTCGACTGGACGCTGATGGTGCATTCCGCGCAGACGCTGCGCCCGGCGTTTGAAGCCATGGCGTTGGCCGGCGCGCAGATCGAAACGCAAGCCGGCGCACAACTCGCGCTGCGCGAGCGCATCGGCCGCCTGGGGCGCGAAGGCGAAGCGGCCATGCTCGATGCCACGGGCGGCATCAACACGCACCGCGGCGCCATCTGGGCGCTAGGCCTGCTGGTCACGGCTGCGAGCCAGGCGCCGCAAGCGTTAAGCGCAGCCGCTGTTGCGGGCCGCGCCGCGCGCCTGGCGAACATTCCCGATCGCTTTGCGCCCGTCTCGACTGGCCACAAAGGCGAGCGCGCCTGCAACGATTACGGTGTCGGCGGGGCCAAGGGCCAAGCCTGTGCCGGCTTCCCGCACGTGATCAAAGTGGCGCTGCCGGCGCTGCGCGAAGCGCGTGCGGCCGGCATCCGTGAAGACCACGCACGCGTGGATGCATTGCTTGCCGTCATGGCTGCGCTGGACGACACCTGCGTGCTCGCACGCGGCGGCGCCAAGGCACTGCACGTCGTGCAAACCGGCGCGGCCACCGTGCGCGCAGAAGGCGGCTTGGCAACAGCACAAGGCCGCCGCGCTTTCCGCACGCTTGAACAAGACATGCTGGCGCTGCACGTGTCGCCCGGCGGCGCAGCCGACTTGCTGGCCGCCGCGCTCTTCCTCGATCGCTTGCCCGCAAACGCGCACGCAGCGTCCGACATCGAATCCGCTCATCAGGAAACCGAACATGGAGCATCTTGATTTTCAGTTCACCGGCGGTGCACCCGCCGGGCGCCGCGCGTATGCCGGCGTGGTCGGCTCGGGCGACCTCGAAGTGTTGTTGACGCCGGGCGACGCCGGCCAGATCGACGTAGCCATCACCACGTCCGTCAATGGCATGAGCGCGACGTGGCAGGCGCAGCTTGCGCGTGTGTTCGGCTCGCACGCGTGGCCGGCTGCCAAGATCACTATCAACGACTTCGGCGCGACACCGGCCGTGGTGCGGTTGCGGCTTGAGCAGGCGCTTGAAGCGCTCGCGCAATCTTGAGGAGACACGCATGTCACGCAACCCGATTGAACGCGACAGCTTTATCGAACGCGATGCGCGCCGACGCGCCATCGCCCTGCTCGACCCCGGTACCTTCCGTGAACTGCTGGACCCCTTCGAACAATTGACATCGCCGTGGCTGCCGCGTCAGGGCATCGTCACGCAGGCCGATGATGGCGTCGTGGTGGCGCGCGGCACGCTGGGCGGACAGCCCGCCGTGGTGCTTGCCATTGAAGGCGCATTCCAGGGCGGCAGCATGGGCGAAGTGTCCGGCGCCAAGATTGCGGGCGCGCTGGCACTGGCCGTGGAAGACAACCGCAACGGCATTCCCACACGGGCCGTCATCGTCTTCGAAACCGGCGGCGTGCGGCTGCAGGAAGCTAACCTGGGCCTTGCCGCCATTGCTGAAATCCACGCAGACATCCGTGCGCTGCGCGAGTATGGGCCGGTGATCGGCATCACGGCGGGCGTGGTCGGCTGCTTTGGCGGCATGAGCATCGCCGCAGGCCTTTGCAGCTACCTGCTGATGACGCGCGAAGCACGCCTCGGCCTGAACGGCCCGCAAGTCATCGAGCAGGAAGCCGGCATTGAAGAATACGACTCGCGCGATCGCCCTTTCATCTGGAGCCTCACCGGCGGCGAGCAACGCGCCGCCACCGGGCTGGCCGATGTCTGCATCGAAGACGATTCCGTCACGATCCGCGCGCAGGTGATCGAGTGGCTGCGCGCCGGCGTGCCAAAGCACCAGCGCAGCGAGCAGATCGATCACTACCTCGAACGCCTCAACGCCGTCGACACATCGCGCCAAGCCACGGCAGAAGATGTGCGCGCGCACTATGCAAAGGACGTCGCATGAGCCAGAACGATCTTTCCACGCGCGGCGCGACCTGGATGCACGCGCTCGCCAACGGTACGCCGGTGCCGGGTTACGGCAGCACGCTGCAAGTCGTCGATGCCGCACTCGCGGGTCAGCCGGCGCGCTACATCGCTGTCGTGCCCGATGCCGAAAACCGCTTCCCCCGCGCACGCAACGGTGAAGTCGGCCTCATCGAAGGCTGGCAGCTCGCGCGTGCCGTGCGCGATGTCATGACTGCAGATGCCGCGCAGGAAAAGAAGCGCGCCATCGTCGCCGTCATCGATGTGGCAAGCCAAGCCTACGGGCGCCGGGAAGAGGCCTACGGCATCCACCTAGCACTGGCAGCAGCGGCGGATGCCTACGCCGCCGCCCGATTGGCTGGCCACCCCGTCATTGGCCTCATCGTCGGCCGTGCCATGTCGGGCGCGCTGCTGGCACACGGCTACCAGGCCAATCGCCTGCTCGCCCTGGACGATGCCGAAGTAATGGTGCACGCCATGGGCAAGGCCGCAGCCGCGCGCGTGACGCTGCGCTCCGTCGCCGACCTGGAACGCCTCGCGCAAGAGATTCCGCCCATGGCGTACGACATCGCCAGCTTCGCGTCGCTGGGGTTGTTGTGGCGATTGCTGAAGGTGAAGTCTGCCGACGCGCCCGATGCAGGTGACATCGATACCGTGCAGACGGCGCTCGCGGCGGCGCTGGCCGACATCGCAGCCGACCCGTCGCGCGGGCTGGAAAGCCGCCTGGGCGCACCGCTGCGCGGCGCATCGTCGGAAGTTCGCAAACGCCTGCGCGAGCAATGGAACGCGCAGCCAGAAAGCGCATAACGAACAGGAGCACATCACGGCGCGAGCACATGCGCCCTCGATGGTTTGGCCGTACTTGCCCTAGATGGCGCCTTGAATTTCTGTTGCAGAGAGGAAAAAGGAAGGGGAACTGTTTGAGCGAAGCGAGTTTTCCCCTTCTCCGCCCGGTTATGGAAATTCAAGGAGGGGTTCGCCGCATCGGGCGCGCCTTTCTTTGCTTACTTTCTTTGGCAAGACAAAGAAAGTAAGTCAGCCCCGGCAGGGGATGAAACAAGGGATGCACCACCAACGCAATCAACGCAAAACAACCAGTCCTCAACCCTCGATCACCAAACACCACAACAGGCGACCCATCGCCGTTCCTTCAGGAGACAAAGACGTGATCATCTACGGTACAACCCTGCTGGCGCTATGTCATATCGCCGGCCTCTTCCTGGGCGACCTGCTCGGCCAGGCCATCGGCGTAAAGGCCAATGTCGGCGGCGTGGGCATCGCCATGCTGTTGCTCATCTTCGCGCGGCTCTACCTGCACAAGCGCGGCCTAATGCCCGCCGCCACCGAGGCGGGCGTCTCGTTCTGGGGCGCGATGTACATCCCCGTGGTGGTGGCCATGGCTGCCACACAGAACGTCGTCACGGCACTGCGCGGTGGCCCTGTCGCACTGCTGGGCGCCATCGGCGCGGTGCTGGTGTGCGGAGTCTGCATTGCACTCATCAACCGCACGGGCAACGCAGAAGACCGGCAACCGCTGCCCCCGCTGCCTGAATCCGAACAAGCCCGCGCCTAAGGAGCCGCACCATGCTGTCAATGCTAGAGAAAGTTCTGCAGCACAACGGGCTGGTCGCGGCGTTTGCGCTGGTCGGCATCGTCATGGGCCTATCGATGTGGGTGTCCAAGAAGCTGACGTTCGGGCGCGTGCACGGCTCGGCCATCGCCATCATGATTGGGCTGGTGCTCGCCTATTGGGGCGGCATGCAGACCGGCGGCGAACGCGGCCTGGCCGACCTGAAGCTGTTCGGCGGCATCGGCCTGATGGGCGGCGCAATGCTGCGCGATTTCGCCATCGTGGCCACGGCCTTTGAAGTGCAGGTAACCGAGGCGCGCAAGGCCGGCATGATCGGCGCCATCTCGCTGCTGCTCGGAACGGTGCTGCCGTTCATCGTCGGTGCCTGCGTTGCCTACGCCTTCGGGTATACCGATCCGGTGAGCGTCACCACCATCGGCGCGGGTGCCGTCACGTACATCGTCGGGCCGGTCACCGGTGCGGCGCTCGGTGCCACGTCCGATGTGATGGCGCTGTCGATTGCCACGGGCCTCGTCAAGGCGATCCTGGTGATGGTCGGTACGCCGTTCGCGGCCAAGGCGCTGGGCTTGAACAACCCGCGCGCGGCCATGGTGTTCGGCGGGTTGGCGGGTACGGTCAGCGGCGTGTCGGCAGGTCTGGCGGCCACGGATCGGCGCCTGGTGCCCTACGGCTCGCTGGTGGCGACGTTCCATACGGGTATCGGTTGCCTGCTCGGGCCGTCGATCCTGTTCCTGGCTACGCAGGCATTGCTGCGATGACACAGACGCAGCTGCGCGCGCACGATCTGCTTTGGGTGTCTGAGACACCCAAAGCGATGGATGGCGCGCCCTTGCCGGACTGGGCCATCACGGCATACCGGCAAGGGGCGCCTGTCGTGGTGCGACGCGCCCCGCGTAGCACCGATGGTTCCGTGCCGGTCGGCCTGCGCGGCGGCGCGCGGCATGAACGCTGCGCAGCGACGGTAGCCGCCAACAGCATCACGCGCGTGGTCTCGCCCGAGGGGTTGGCAGCCCAAGCCGTCTCCATCGCCCACGACGCACCGTTCGCTGCGCTGCGCACTTTGCGCGCGCTGGCGCCCAGACTCAACGCACTCGGCTGGGCGTGGGGGCCGACGGGCGGCGCCGGCTTTGCGCTCGCCAGCGGTTTGCCGGTGTTGCATGCGGACAGCGATCTCGACCTCGTTGTGCGCATGCCGCGTGCCCCGTCGACTGCGCAACGCGATCAGCTCGCCCGCCTGTTGGGCGATACCGAATGCCGCGTCGACCTGCAGATCGACACTGGCCACGGCGGCTTCGCGTTACGCGATTGGCTGGCGTCGCCGCATCAAACGTTGCTCAAGACCGACCACGGCCCCCGCCTCGTCGCAGACCCATGGAGCGACGCGGCATGAGCATCCTGTTCATGTTTCCCGGCCAGGGCAGCCAGCGCGCGGGCATGCTGCATGCGCTGCCTGGTGACCCGGCTGTTGCGCAGACGTTGACCGAAGCCGGCGACGTGCTCGGCGTCGACCCGCTCACGCTCAACACCGCAGAGGCGTTGCGGTCGACGGTGGCCGTACAGCTTTGTATCTTGATTGCCGGCGTGGCCGTGGCTCGCACGCTGACTCGACAGGACGCAGGGCCGGACATGGTCGCAGGCCTGTCCATTGGCGCGTGGCCTGCGGCGGTTGTCGCCGGTGTGCTGGCGTTCAGCGATGCACTGCGCCTGGTGCGCCTGCGCGCTCAGCTCATGGAAGACGCTTACCCCAGCGGTTACGGCATGGTCGCCATCGTCGGCCTCGCCGAACCGGAGGTCAGCGGCATCGTTGCGCAAGTCAGCACCACCGCCACGCCGGCCTATGTCGCCAACGTGAATGCGGAACGGCAGATCGTCGTGGCCGGCAACAACGCAGCGCTCGCGCAGGTCGCCGAGCGCGCGCTGGCCCACGGCGCATCGAAAGCGACGCGGTTGTGCATGGCGGTGCCGTCGCACTGCCCGTTGCTGGACGCGCAAGCCGCCGACCTTGCGGCCGCCGCGGCAAAGGCCACCGCCCACGCGCCACAGATCACCTACGTCAGCGGCAGCCGCGCGCGTGCGCTGTTTCGCGCCAATCTCATCGTCGAAGATCTGGCCTGGAACATGGCGCGGCCGGTGTTGTGGCACGACACGCTGCGGCATGCGCTGGAACGCGGCGCAAACATGGCGGTGGAGGTGCCGGGCGGCGGCGCTCTGGCGCGCCTGGCGCAGGGTGTGTTTGCCGCAGAGGCCGTGTTGGATGCGGGCGCCGGGCTGGATGCGGTTCGGGTGCGGATACAGCGACAACGCCGCGGGGACGGCCCTTGAATTGTCTGCCCCATGGACTTTCCAGCGGCATTCCGGCATCGTTGCGCGCCGGATTTCATCGCTCGTGAGAGGCCCCGAATTGCGCGTCCTGTCCATTGCCGCCATCGCCACCTTGTTCGCCACTTCCGCGTTGGCGGCCACCACGGAAACCGCCGAAGAAGAACTCGCAAGCTGGTACTACGTCGCACAGTCATTGACGTATGGCGGCTACGAAACCGATGGCTTGAGCTTTTACGCCAACTGCGAGGACGGGCGGCTCCACGTTGCGGTATCCACGAGTGCGCAACCGGGGCAAAACGGAACGGCCCTCCGCATCCAATTCGCTTCCGGCCCTTTGCGCTTGACGATTCCGGCGCGCCTTGAAGTGTCCGACATGGAAGCGTATGCCGTGGGTGACGTAAAGCCGCGGGCGCGCTTCTACGCGTTGTTCCATACAGGCAAGCCGATCACGGTCAAAGTGGGCGGCGCAGACACGCAGCCTCTGCAGCTTCTGCAGCTCTCGGCGCGAAACGCCGACACCGGTGCCCGCCAGCTTGAAGCGGTTTGCCCAGTGGCACGCCGAACAGGTCAATAAAAAACGGGGCACATGGCCCCGTTTCTGTTCGCCCATCGCCGCTTAGACGATTTCCCGCGTTTCCATGAACTGGATGTCCGGAAAGCGCTCCTGCGTCAGGCGCAGATTGACCTGGCTCGGCGCCAGGTACACGTAATCGCCGGCACCATCCAGCGCCACGTTGTGGCCGGCCTTGTCGATCAGCTTGTCGATATCTTCCTGCTTGCCGCGCAGCCAGCGGGCCGTGGAGCATTCGTGCGGTTCGAAGATGGCGTCGACGCCGTATTCGTGCTCCAGCCGGTGCGCAACCACGTCGAACTGCAGGATACCGACGGCGCCCAGCACCAGGTCGTTCGATGCCAGCGGGCGGAACATCTGCGTGGCGCCTTCTTCGGCCAGTTGCTGCAAACCCTTCTGCAACTGCTTCAGGCGCAGCGGGTTGTTCAGGCGCGCGCGGCGGAAGAATTCCGGCGCAAACGACGGGATGCCCGTGAACTTGAGCGCCTCGCCTTCCGTAAAGGCATCACCCAGCCGGATCGTGCCGTGGTTGGGCACGCCGATGATGTCGCCGGCAAATGCCTCTTCCGTGGTGTTGCGGTCCTGCGCCATGAACGTGATGGCGTTGTTGATGGCGACCGTCTTGCCGGTCGACACCTGCAGCAGCTTCATGCCGCGTTCGAAGCGCCCCGAGCACACGCGCACGAAGGCGATGCGGTCCCGGTGCTTCGGGTCCATGTTGGCCTGAATCTTGAAGACGAAGCCGGTGAACTTCTCTTCCATCGGCTTGACTTCGCGGGTTTCGGTGGGGCGCGCCAGCGGCTCGGGCGACTGGTCGACCAGCGCATCGAGCAGCGACTGCACGCCGAAGTTGTTCACCGCCGAACCGAAATACACCGGGCATTGCTTGCCGGCCAGGAACGCCTCTTTGTCGAACGTGTGCGATGCGCCGCGCACGAGTTCGATATCGATGCGCAGTTCTTCCGCCTGCGAGCCCAGCACGCGATCCAACTCCGGGTTATCCAGACCTTGAATCAGGCCGGCCGTGGCGCCCTTCTCGCTGTCGGCGTTCGGGTCGAACAGCTGCACCGTGTCGTTCACGAGGTGATACACGCCCTTGAACGACTTGCCCATGCCGATCGGCCAGGTCATCGGCGCGCACTGGATCTGCAGCACGCTTTCGATTTCATCGAGCAACTCGATGGGCGCACGGCCTTCTCGGTCGAGCTTGTTGATGAACGTGAGAATGGGCGTGCTGCGCAGGCGGCAGACGTTGAGCAGCTTGATGGTCTGCGCTTCCACACCGTTGACGGAGTCGATCACCATCACGGCGGAGTCGACGGCCGTGAGCGTGCGGTACGTGTCTTCCGAGAAGTCTTCGTGGCCCGGGGTGTCGAGCAGGTTGACGATGTAGTCGCCGCCCTCATTCCGGTACGGGAACTGCATCACCGACGAGGTGACGGAGATGCCGCGCTGCTTTTCCATCTCCATCCAGTCGGAGGTGGCGTGGCGGTTGGCCTTGCGCGCGCGCACGGCGCCGGCCATCTGAATGGCGCCGCCGAACCACAGCAGTTTCTCGGTGAGCGTGGTTTTACCCGCATCCGGGTGGGCAATGATGGCGAACGTCCGGCGGCGCCGGATCTCCTGCTGCAGCGTACTCACGGGCAAAAACCGAAAGGGAGAAGTGATGAATGCGCCCATGGCGTGGGCGCTGGCTGGCGGGGTCATCCCGGCGGCCGATGGACTGCCCGAACGGAGTTGTCAATCCGGGGCAGCCGAGATTGTACGCGATCGGCGCCCTTGCTTAGGATCAACTGATCCGAGCCGCAAGCGGGGGAAACTCCCTAGGAACCGTCCCCCAGACGGAGGAGACCAACCCGTTGTGGGAATGCACTGACAACCCTTTCGGAGGCGGTGTTATCGAAGTTGTCATGAAGCTCCCGTATTGTGGAGTCCGTCGCGAAACCCGCCTTTGGGTACGCCGCGACATTGAAAGAAGCAAAGAAGCAAGGAGTCCAACATCGTGCGTAGTCGAATCCCTGTCGATCCGGCAGTGCAACGCATCATCGAGACCACCCGCAAGGCGTGGCAACTCGACGAGCAAAGCGTGCGCGCGGCGCGTCAGCAGCGTGCCGCCAATCGCCGCAAACGGATCAAGGCCCTGCCGCAGGACAGCCTGCAGGCACTCGCCGCACTCGCCCTGCAAGCTGAAATCTGGGCCGTGCGCAAGACCGTGGTGACGGTCGGCTAGCCGCGCAGTTCCTCACCGTGTCGAGGGCCACAGTCGTGGCCCTTTTCTTTTGGGCGGCACGCAACGGTGGGGCATGGCGGTTGCTTATGAATTGGCTGACATGCATCAGTTCAGGAGGCCGACATGACCGAATTGACCCCCAAGCCGCCCGGCAGCAGCAATGGCGCCAACGGTGCGACCATCACCACGCTCCATCCGCAGATCGATCACACTGCCCAGCGCGTCAAAGATGCCACGGCAGAAGGCATCGACCGGCTGGCGAGCGTCCTTTCCACGGCGCTCACACAGTTCGACAAACGCACCGAACAGTTGAAGAACCTGCACGCGAATGTGTCGGAGCAGGCAAGCGGTTCCGTGCGCCAGCATCCGGTCATTACGATCGGTCTGGCGTTCGTGGCAGGCATGCTGCTGGAGCAGTTGACGCGAGATTAAGCCGGCGTCCTTAGGTCTTAGCGGCTGTTGCGCGCTGCGTTTGCGTTGCCGCCGGTCCCACCACTGGAGAGATTTGCCGCCAGCGTCGGGTTGAGCAACGCCGCCTGCGCGGCCGCACCGGCTTGACCCGAGGCTTCGTACTGGCGACTGCCGAATCGCAGCGCATATTGCCGCGTGACCAGAGCGCCGAAGAAGAAGATCTGGGCGGAGTAGTAGATCCACAGCATCAGCGCCACCACCGAGCCCGCGGCCCCGTAAGACGACGCCACGGCGCTGTTGCCCAGATACAGGCCGATGAGGTGTTTGCCCAGCGTGAAAAGCAGCGCTGTTACGACGGCCCCGAGGGCAACGTCGCGCCAAGCCACACGCGTTTCCGGCAGCATTTTGAAAATGGTGCCGAACAGCAGCGATACGACCGCAAATGAAAACGCCGACGACAGCACCTGCGCCACCAGCAGCGCGATGCCCGAGGTGGAGCCCGCCCACAACGCCCCCCAGAAGCGCTCCACCACCGCCAGCGCTGCGTTGATGGTGAGCGACACCAGCAGCAGAAACGCCAGCACCAGGATCAGGCTGAACGACAGCAGACGCGAACGCAACAGGCCCCACAGTCCTGCCTGCTGGCGCGGCGGCACTTCCCACAGTTCGTCCAGGCTGTCCTTGAGTTCGGAGAAGGCCGTGGTGGCGCCCACCAGCAACAGCGCGACGGCCGTGGCTGCAGCGAAAAGGCCGCTGCCCGAGCGCCGGGTAGCGGCGAGTACGGCTTCCACCGCGGAGGCGCCCTGCGCGCCCACCAGACCCTGAATCTGCCCAAAGATTTCGCCGCGCGCGGCCTGTTCGCCAAAGAACAAGCCGGCAATGGAAATGACCAGCACCAGCACCGGCGCCATTGAGAACAACGTATAGAACGACAACGCCGCACCCTTGCTCGCGGCGCGATGTGCAGACCATTGCCGCACCGCCCCCATCAGCACCTGGGCGGAGCGCTTGAGCAGGTCGCGGTCGAAGCAGGCAGCCAAGCGCATGGAAGTTCCTTGCAAAGCGATGCGGCCAGCGCTGTGCCGGCCTCGACCTTGAGCCTAGTCAGCGCACGGCACGCGCGCAAGCGCGACCGTGGCTGCGAGGAATCTTGAGGGCTTGCGCCCTCAGTCGTTACCGCTGCCCAGCAGCCGGCTGATGAGAAAGCCCGCGCCGAATGCCAGGCCGATCGTCGCAAGCGGGTGCGATCGCATGCAGTCCGCCGCATCGCTCATCAAACGCTGCTGCGAGGCGCGCCATTGATCGCGCTTGGCAGCGGCCTCGTCAAGTGCGGTGGCCGCTGCGTCGGCAGTGCGGTCGATGGCCTGTGCCGTGGTCGCCTTCACACGCTCGGCGGCTTGCGCCACGTCGCCGCGGATGAGGTTGCCGTTGGCATCGGATTTGGGAAACGGGTTGGTTTGAGACGGTTCCATCAATCAGCGCTCCTGGAGTTGCGTGGCATTGTGAGAGCCGGGTTGAAAGCTGTGCGCATCATCCCGGCGTCATCCTCTGCCCGCGACCAGGCCCCAGATGAGGCTGACCACAAACAGCACCACGAAAATCATGAAGAGGATCTTGGCGATGCTCGCTGCACCGGCAGCGATGCCGCCAAACCCGAGCACGGCCGCAATCAGGGCGATGATGAAAAAGACGACTGCATAACGCAGCATGGTGACCTCCTGTGCAGTTGAGTGAGCTTGCCGCCATGGGGCGGATACCCCACTGGTCCAGCAAGCCGCGTACCGCGCCAGGAAGTCTGGTTATGCCTCGGTGGCATGCGCGCGGCCGGAGCCCGCGCTGTTGCCGTCGCCGCCGTCGTCGGCGTTGCTGTTGCCGTATTCCTCCAGCCGGTTGTAAAGCGTCTTGAGGCTGATACCGAGCAGTTCAGCCGCACGCTTCTTCACCCCACCGCACTGCTCCAGCGTGGCAAGAATGATCTTCTTGTCGGCACTCGCCAGTGAGGTGCCGACCGAAATCGTCAGCGTGGAACCGGACGAGACCTGCGTGCTCGACACCTGCAGCGGCACATTGGCCGTATCGATGCCGGCGTCGTCCGACAGGATGTACGCGCGCTGCACGTAATTGCGCAGTTCGCGCACATTGCCCGGCCAGTGATAGCCGCGCAGCGTTTCCATGGCCGGCGGCAGGAATGCCTTTTTGGTATTGCTCTGCGCGTTGAGCTGGTCGAGGAAATGTTGAGCAAGCAGCTCCACATCCTTGCCGCGCTCGCGCAGCGGCGGCAGTTGCAACGGAAACACGTTCAGGCGGTGATACAGGTCAGCGCGCAGCTTGCCGTCTGCGACGGCCTCTTCGGGGTCGCGGTTGGTGGCGGCAATCACGCGCACGTCGGAGTCGATCTCGCGGTTGGTGCCCACGCGCATGAACACGCCGGTTTCCAGCACGCGCAGCAGTTTCACCTGCAGCTCGATCGGCATCTCGGTAATTTCATCGAGGAACAGCGTGCCGCCATTGGCACGTTCGAAATAGCCCTTGTGCTGGCGGTCGGCGCCGGTAAAGCTGCCGCGCTCGTGGCCGAACATTTCCGACTCGATCAGGTTGGGCGAAATGGCACCGCAGTTGACCGGCAGAAACGGCTGCTTGCGACGCAGGCTGAGGTCGTGGATGGTCTGCGCGGCCAGTTCCTTGCCGGTGCCGGATTCGCCAATCAGCAGCACAGTCGCCTCGGTAGGCGCCACGCGGCTGACCTGGTCATACAGCGTCTGCATCACGGTCGAGTTGCCGAGCATCTGCCCGAAGAGGCCCAGACGGCGCAGCTCACCACGCAGGTTGCCGATCTCGGCTTTCAGATCGCCCGGGCGCGGGATGCGCGCCAGTACGGATTTCAAACGTTGGAAATTGACGGGCTTGACCAGATAGTCAGCCGCGCCCATGCGCAGGGCCTCGACGGCGGTTTCCACGCTGGCGTGGCCTGTCATGACGATGATCTCGGTGCCGGAGTGCGGCGCGATGTCTTCCATCAGATCCATGCCGTTGCCGTCGGGCAGGACAAGATCGATGAGCACGGCATCGGGGCTGTGACGCGACATCTGAATGCGCGCATCGCGCAGCGACCCGGCCAGCGCGGTGGTGAAGCCTTCGGCACCCACCAGCTCACCTAGAGCAGCGCGTGCATTGGCATCGTCTTCGACAATCAGGATATGTGGCATCTCGATTTGGTTGGATGTGCCGGTATGTGCCGGCGGTCATGCAGGGCGCAACGACGCGCTCGACTGGAGAACCGGCGGCAGGTGCAAAAACTATTCCATCCAATACAACTGCGCCATCGAGCGGGCAAGCCCACGTTGGCAACGTGGGCGTCGGTAATTTTTACACGCACGCATGCAAGAAATGGATCGAATACGTCACTCTTCAGGGAGCACCGCGGGTACTACGCAGCAGTCAGCATAGTTGAGAAGGTCAGCGCTTCGCCACCTGCGGGCCGAAATGGACATCGTACGCCGCATGACAAATGTGAAACCCGCGCGGCATCTGTGTCTCAGGCCCGTTTCTTGTCAGCGTTTGGCCGACAGGATGGAAGAAACGTCAGCGCATGCCCGACATACAACGCGCTTGGGCGGCCCTGATAATGGCTCAACTTTTCAACACAATGTGACGGGATGACGACGTACCCTGCCTTTCGAAGACTGCATCGCTGAAGATGCAGCCGCTCGCCAGGACGTCCCCGTCGCGACCAACCACGAGGGAGCCATGTCCTTGAGCGAAGCCTTCGCCGACGATCGTGCAGTGACCGTCGGGCGCCTGAGCTATCCCCCTGCCCTGGCCGACTTTGACGACACCGAACGCGTGCCGTCCGACGCCGAAACATCCCCCGCCCAATCGATCGCCGAGCCGGATTTCGGTCACCTTTACGGCCGCTCGCCCGTGATGCGCGCGCTGTACGACCAGATTGGCAAGGTGTCAGGCACGCTGGCCACTGTGCTCATCATGGGCGAATCGGGTACGGGCAAGGAGTTGATTGCGCGCACGGTGCACGACATGAGCCCGCGCGCAGACCAGGCGTTCATCGCAGTGAACTGCGGCGCCATCTCGCCCAACCTGATCGAGTCGGAACTGTTCGGCCACGAGAAGGGCAGCTTTACCGGGGCGGCCCAGCGGCATATCGGCTATTTCGAACATGCCTGCGGCGGCACGATCTTCCTCGATGAAATTACCGAGATGCCGGTCGAGATGCAGGTCAAGCTGCTGCGCGTACTGGAGACCGGCGTATTCATGCGGGTGGGCGGCACTGAGCCCATCCAGACGCGCGCACGCATCATCGCGGCCACCAACCGCAACCTGCTGGAAGCGGTGAGTGAAGGCGCCTTTCGCGAAGATCTGATGTATCGCCTGGCCGTGGTGCCGCTGCAGGTACCGCCGCTGCGCGATCGCGAAGACGACATCGAAGAGCTGGCCCTGCACTTCCTTGCCCAGTTCAACGCCGCGCACCAGACCGACAAGGTGTTCTCGCGCCAGGCCCTGTCGGCACTGCGCGGCCAGCCGTGGCCCGGCAATGTGCGCGAGTTGCGCAATGCCGTGCAGCGCGGCTACATCCTCGGCGAGAAAACCGTCGAACTGGCCGCGCCGCTGGCGCCCGCACGCGGCCCTGCGCGCCCGACCGTCAAGGAAGGTGTGCTCAGCCTGTCGGTGGGCGTGACGCTGGCGGATGCGCAACGCGCAATGATCCTGGCCACGCTGGAGCATTTTCATGGTGACAAGCGCCAAGCCGCCAAGACGCTCGGCGTCAGCCTGAAGACGCTGTACAACCGCCTCGACCTCTACCAAAGCACCGCGGCCGCTGCCATGGCGGCCTGACGACGGCGCTTCTCAAGGCTCCAACCCTGCCGTACCCGCTGCATCCGCGCTGACGTTCTAGCGCGGATGCGCGTGCGCGCGCTCGCCGGGATGTTCGTGGCGGCGGCGCTCCTGCGGTTCCGGTGTCGGCCGACGGGGTGCGGGTTCGGTTTCCGCGCGGGCGCGCGGGCCCGTGCGGACGGCGGTGGTCAATGTCATCGGCATGGCGAGCCCTTCCCTTTCAACGTTACTGGCCTTGCTTCGAGCTACCGGGGTACGAATTCCCCGTGGTCGTCGCAGCATCGTTGCCGCCGGCCTGCACGCCCGAGTGCGACATGTCGCCCGCGCTATTGGTGCCGCCTGGCACGGTTGCATCCGACTTCGATTTCTTGTGATGGCGATGCTTCTTGTGCATCGGCTTGTTGGTGTCGCTGTCATTCCCCGCGGCAGGTGTCGCCTGGCTGCCTGGCATCGATGTATTGGCCGTGCGGTCGGCAGTCGAAGACGGCGGATCGGTGCGCTTGCCCGGCGCCTTGGTCGGGTTGCTGGATTCCTGGTTGTCGACCGGCGCGGTCGTCGTCTGGGCGACGGTCGTGCCGATGCCCAGCCCGAAGATGACGCTGGTGAGCGCAGCGGTCAGGAAACGTGTTCGCATGTGGTTTCTCCTGGAATGTCATGCTTCGAAAAGAAGGCAATGGAAGCGCACTGCGGCGCGTCTCCCACCTTCGGCGCAGCAACGCATGTACCTGCGGTGCCACCCGCCTGCACCGCGCACGCAGCCCGCAGCCGCCGTCGGCGCTGTCATGTGCCGGCAACAATGGGCATATAAAAACGACATGACCATGTAGAAACGGCGTGCCAGCCGCCCGTAAAGCCTTGTGGCGACTGGCTTTGTTGACATGGCATACCCTTTGCATCGATGCGGTGACCGGTCGACGTAATTGTCGACGCCCACTCACCAAAGGAGGCAAGGCGAATGGTCAAGGCCGCTCTGGAAATGCGTGCGAAGCAGCATCTCGCGCTAACGCCGCGACTGCAGCAATCCGTCAAGCTGCTGCAGTTGTCTGCAACCGAATTTGCGCAGGAAATGCAAGAAGCGCTCGCAAGCAATCCGTTCCTGGAAGAGGTCGAGCAAGAAGCGGGTGCGCAGCCCGATGCTGCACGCACCGGCGACATTGCCATTCCTGCCGATCGGGACGGCGCCGCGGCCGATCACCCGCCTGCAGACGACGCTCCGCTGGAAACCACCACGAGCGCCATCGAGACTGATCCGACGCTGGCCGCATCGGAGGATTTCCCCACCGACTTCAGCACCTACTACAGCCACGGTGGCGCCCACCATGGCGATGGTGAAGACAGCGACATCGGCGAATGGGTGCACTCCACGCCGAGCCTGCGCGAACATCTGCATCAGGAGTTGCGCAGCTATCGCCTGTCAGACCGCGACTGCCTCCTCGCACAGACGCTGATTGAAGCGCTGGACGACGACGGTTACCTGCGCCAGTTGCTCTCCGAGTTGATTCCGCTGGCGCCAGTGGAGCCGCCACCGACCGAGAAGGAAATGCAGATTGCGCTGGCGCTCGTGCAAAGCCTGGATCCGCCGGGCGTGGCGGCGCGTGATCTGGCGGAGTGCCTGCGCCTGCAGATTGAAGCGCGCCCCGCCGACACCGAAGCCGAAGAACGCATCCAGGAGATCGCGCAAGACATCGTGCGTAGCCACCTGCCGCGCTTGGCCAAACGTGAACTCACGCAGATGCGTCGCGCGCTCGGCTGTACCGAAGAGGAGTTGCGCGATGCCTGCGCCCTGATCCGCATGCTGGACCCGCGCCCGGGGCTGCGCTTCTCGCAAGCGCATGCGGGCTACATCGTGCCCGACGTGATCGTCGCCAAGATCAAGGGCAAGTGGGTTGCCGTGACCAACCCGGCGGTGGCGCCGTGCGCGCGCGTCAACAAGGTCTACGCGGAGTTGTTTGCCCAGACGCGCGGCCACAATCGCACGCCGCTGGCGCACCAACTGCAGGAAGCCCGCTGGCTGATCCGCAATGCGCAGCAGCGCTTCGCCACCATCCAGCGCGTGGCCGAGGCAATCGTCGCGCACCAGAAGCACTTCCTGGAATACGGCGAGGTGGCCATGAAGCCGCTGGTGCTGCGTGACGTGGCCGAAGAGCTTGGCCTGCACGAATCGACCATCTCGCGCGCGACAGGCAACAAGTACATGGCCACGCCGCGCGGCATCTTCGAGTTCAAGTATTTCTTCTCGCGTCAGCTGGCAACCGACACCGGCGGTGCATGCTCGGCCGCGTCGGTGCGGGCGTTGCTCAAGGAGATGATCGAAGCTGAAGATGCGGACGCACCGCTCTCCGATGTGTCGCTCGCCAAGATGCTCGCCGAGCAGGGCGTGATCGTTGCGCGCCGCACAGTGGCCAAGTATCGCGGGCTGATGCGCATTGCGCCGGCGGAAATGCGGCGCCAGGTCTGACGCGCCCCGCCATCGACAGGAGCCCCGTGCGCAAGCTGCCCACCGATCATTACCCGCACCGCGATAACGGCGATGCGACCACCGCGTCCTTGCATCTGGCCGACGTGACGATGTTTTGGGCGGCGGAGAGCGGTGGCGTCAAACGCTACCTGCGCGCCAAGCACGACTTCCTGCGCTCCACGCACTGGCGGCACACGTTGGTCGTGCCCGGCACAGCGGACGACGCTACCAATGAGATCGCCGTGGTGCCAGGTGTGCCGCTGCCGCTGTCGCATGGCTATCGCATTCCGCTGCGCACGGGGCCGGCCGTGCGAGCGCTGTGTGCATTGTCGCCAGACCTCATTGAAGCGGGGGACCCGTACCGGCTGTCATGGGCAGCGGTGCATGCCGGCGCGCAGCTGCAGGTGCCGGTGGCGGCGTTCTATCACTCCGATCTGCCAGCGTTCTTCCGCCGCCTGGGCGGCCCGCCTGCCGAGCTGGCCGCGGCCGCGTACGCCCGCAAGCTGTATCCGCACTTCGATACGGTGTTCGTGCCCAGCCGTTACATCGCCCAGAAAGTGGCCGACCTGGGTGTGCAACGCATAGAACTGCAGCCGTTGGGCGTAGACACGCGCTTGTTCCATCCCGCGCGGCGCTCGCTGCGCTGGCGCGAACAACTCGACCTGCCGCGCGATGCACGCGTGCTGCTGTACGTCGGCCGCTATGCGCCTGAGAAGAATCTGCACGTGCTGTGCGACGCGGTGGACAAGCTGGACGACGGCAGCGTGCTCGTCACCATCGGTTCGGGCCCGACACCGCCACGTGGCAAGCACGTACGCGCACTCGCATATGAAGGCGACACGCAGCACCTGGCCGCAGCCATGGCAAGTGCCGATGTGTTTGTGCATGCGGGCGATCAGGAAACATTCGGCCTCGTCGCATTGGAAGCGATGGCCAGCGGCGTGCCGGTCGTCACCTGCGCAGCCGGCGGTTTAAGCGAGCTGGTGAACGAGCGCGTGGGCTATGCCGTGCCGCGCTGCCGCGCTGACGATTTCGCGCAGGCACTCCAGGCGCTGCGCCAGCGCGATCCGGTCGCATTGGCGCATGCGGCACGCCGCCATGCGATGCAATACGACTGGCAGGCCGTCCTGCCGCAACTTCTGCAACGCTACCGCGCGCTGCTCGGCCGGCAAACCAGCACCGCTGCGCAGTCAACTCCACAACCGGCTCGCGAGCCCGTGCGTGCTTCGCGCGGCCGGTAACCCTGATCGATCGACTCTGTTCATCATGTCGCGCTATCTCATTCTTGCCATGCACGATGTCACGCCCGCCACCTGGCCTGCGTGCAAGGTGTTGCTCTCTGCGTTGGATGAGGTGGCGCGCGTACCCAAGTCTCTGCTGGTCATTCCGAACTTCTATCGCGGCCCGACCGCACGCAGCAGCGAGCGCTTCTGCCGCGTGATGAGCGAGTGCCTGGCCGAAGGCGATGAGCTTGTCCTGCACGGCTACGCGCACCTGGACGACCAGCCCCCCGGCGGGGTGATCAACCAACTGATCCGCACGCGCTATACCGCCGGTGAAGGCGAATTCTCTGCCATTCCGCTGGCGGCGGCGCGCGCGCGCATTGAAGCTGGAGCTACATGGTTTGCCGCCAACGGCTGGCCGCTGCATGGCTTTGTCGCCCCGGCGTGGCTGATGAACCCGGCAACCTGGGAAGCGCTGGACGGCCTGCCCCTGCGCTATACGACCACGCTGCAACGCTTCTACCTACTGCACCCGCGGCGCCCGCTCAAGGCGCCCTGCCTGACGTACAGCGTGCGTTCGCCGGCGCGCCGGCTGGTGTCGCGGTATTACTTGCGCTGGCTGGCGCAGCGACACGCCGAGACACCGCTGCTACGTCTGGGCCTCCATCCAGCCGACGCGGCCCATCCCGACGTCATCCGCCATTGGCAAGAGCTGCTCGCCGCATGCCTGGAGACGCGCACGCCCGTCACGAAGAACGGCTTTGCGCAGGTGCTGGCCCAGGCGTGGATGGGCGGCCCGGAAACCACCGTCGCCGGGCACGCACAAACGTCGTATTGAGCGCGGGCGCTAGAACAACCACACCGACAATCCGCCGATCAGCATGCCGAGCCCGGCACCTGCCAGCACGTCGCTCGGATAGTGCAGGCCAAGCACGACGCGAGAGACGGCCACCATCAGCGTAAACGGCACGAGCGCCAGCGCCATGCGCGGGTAATACGCGGCCATCACGATGCTGAACGACACCGCGTGCAGCGTATGGCCCGACGGAAAGCTGAACTGATCGAGCACGCGCCCGCACAGGTGGATCTCTTCACACGACAGGTAAGGCCGAGGCCGGCACACGCCGCGCTTGAGCAGGATGTAGATGACCAGCGACAGCAGCCCCGTGAGCCCCATCTGCTTGGCGCATTCCCAGCCGGTGTCACCGCCTACCACGGGCAACGCCGCCATCAACGCATACCAAAGCATGCCGTCGCCAAGGCGGCTGACACCACGATAAAAGCGCATGGCCGACGCATCGCCCGCCACGTGATTGAGCGCCACGGCGAGTTGCCGATCACGCTCGCGCCAGCGCTTCCAGTCAGGCCAGGCGTGGGTCGCCATGGTAGGCCTCCCCGTTGGCGGCAGCGTCGTGCACGGCGATGAGCGCCGCTTCAAAGCGTTCGAGCACACGCGGCCAATCCAGACTCTGTGCGGTCAACCGCGCCGCTTGACCCAGGCGTTGGCGCAAGCCGGCATCCGTGGCAAGTGTGACGGCAGCCTGCGTGAACGACGCGGCATCGCCGAGGGGCGCGAGCCAACCGTTCTCGTGGCTACGCACGTGCATGCCGGCCGCGGCGGTATCGAACGCCACCACGGGCAAGCCACTGGCCATCGCCTCGACCACCACGTTGCCGAAGGTCTCCGTCACGCTTGGAAAGAGAAACACGTCTGCCGATGCATAGTGCGCGGCCAATGCCTCGCCATGCTGCGTGCCTGCAAAGATGGCATCGGGACAGCGACGGCGCAGCGCGTTGCGTTGCGGACCATCGCCCACCATGACGAGGCGCGCGTCGGGCACGCGCTCGCGTACGGCATCAAACGCATCCAGCGCAACACCCAGGTTCTTTTCCAACGCAAGACGCCCGACCACGAGCACGGCCGGCGTGTCAGCGTCAGCCCCCCATTGCGCACGCAATGCGTGACTGCGGGCTTGCGGCGTGAACCTGTGTGCGTCCACGCCGCGCGTACTGACGGTCAGGCGTTCGAAATCGAGGTCGCTCAACTGCCGCTGCAGTTCGCGCGTCGGGACGAAGGTGCGATCGGTGCGATTGTGAAAGGCGCGCAGGTAGGCACGCACCAGCGTTACAGCGCCCTCCCAGGCGTAGTGCCGGCCGTACTCGTCAAAACGGGTTCTGAAATCCGAGGTCACGGGCACCCCGAGTTGACGCGCGGCCCGAATGGCCGACCAGCCGAGCGGTCCTTCCGTGGCGACATGCACGAGGTCGGGCCGATACGCGCCCCATGCGCGAAGCAGGCGCCGGCGTGCTGGCAATCCCATACGCAAATCCGGATACAGCGGAATTGGCACGCCAGGAACCCGCAGCGTGTCTTCCGCCAACGCAGGCTTGCCAGCGTCGATGGCCCTCTGACGCGGCCGCGCCAGCATCACGTCATGTCCGCGCGCCTGCAGAAACGCCACGGTGCGCGCGGCAGTGAGCGATACGCCGTTGAGTTCCGGCGGCCAGGTTTCGGTCACATAAGCGATGCGCATGGGTCGATCAACCTTTGTGCTTATCGCGGCTGTGCGAAGGACCGCCCGTCTGGCCTCGCTTGTGAGCAAGATCGTCTGCGCTGCGATTGGCGACCTGGCGATCGCTGTCGTCACGGTTGGCCGCATGGCGTTCTCGCACGACGCGTTCTACGCCGGGGGTGTTGTGCAGATCGGTGTCAAGCTGCCCGCTTTCGATGTCGCGTGCGGCCTGCTCGACATTGCTTCGCGGTCCGGAACGTTGCTCTTCAAGGTTCTGATCGCGCTCGTGAGGCAGCCGCTCTTGCGATCCCGACTCCGGCTTGCCCTGCTCCGGCTTGCCGAGCATTTTGTCGATGTTTTCAGCGTTTCGACCCGCGTCTGGCGCACGCGGCGGCGTAGTCCCTGCCGGTCGTTCGCCGCGCTGATGCGGGCCACGTAAGGTGGGGCGTAGTCGGTTCATGGCGCCCTCCTGCGGACGTGATCTAGTTGCCTTGCGCACCGCAACCGACGTGCCAACAACGCCCGCATGCTCCGCACAATCGACAAGACCTGCACCACTCCTGCACAACACCGCGACGCAGACAAGGCAACGTACCAATGGATCCGCCAGCGTCGCGACGTGATCGTTGCGTAAGGGTTACATGCGCGCTTGTAACGCTTGCTGCGCAAGGTGATCCGAAAGCAATCAATGCGGGAGGCGTACGCGTTCAGGACGCCGGGTGGGACGGCCGCGCAGTCGGTCCAGCAAGCGTTGCGACATGCCTGCCGGCGCGTCAGTGGTGCCAAGCAGCGTACCGAGCGGGCGCAATCGATCGACGTGATCACATACAACTTTGATCATTGCCGTGATCGACGTTCCAAGCAGCAAGCCCCACAAGCCCCACAGCCAGCCCCACAGCAGCAGGCCGATGTAGACCACGCACGGATCGAGCTTGGAGGCCCGGCTCTGCAGCCACGTCACGAGCAGCGTGCCGACCAGGGTAGCCAGCAGCAGCGTGACACCTGCCACGACAAGCGCATCCGACCACGCGCCCATCTGCAGATACGCACCGATGCCGCTGGCCACGGCAATCACCACCGAACCGAGATACGGCACGAAGTGCAGCACGGCCGTCGCCAGCCCCCAGACTGCTGCGTCTTCCATGCCGAGCAGCACGAAGGCCACCGTGGTGAGTACGCCCAGCACAATGTTGGTTGCAAACAGCACCAGCAGCGAATACTGAATCTGCGTGCCGATGACCGCCATCATGCGCACCGCGCGCTTCTTCTCGCTCAACGTGTTGCCCACCGCGCGCACCCATTTGCGTTTAAGTGCCTGGCCTGACGCGAGCAGGAAGTAGACAAGAAACGAGACCACGACGAGTTGGCCCGCAAGCGCGAAGAGGTTGGCGGAACCCATCCATAGAAACTCGCGCAGCGGCAGCACCGGCTGCGCGGCAGGAGCCGCGACCGCGGGCGGCCGTTTGGCAAGTGCCGGCGCCGGCTTGCCCTGCACTCCTTCGGCGGCATGTTCGAGTGCGACAGTCACATCGCGCATCTTGTCGAACGCGCCACCCATATGCCCACGCATACCGTCGATGGCTTCGGCCATGCGCTCCGCCGCCACGGGCAACCGGTCTGCCATGGCCGAGACGCCGTCTTGCATCCCGAAGACCAGCACTGCACCGGCAATCCACAGGCCGAGCACCACGATGGCTGCCGCAATGGTGCGCGGCACATAGCAGTGCCGCAGCCACACGACCACCGGGTTCAGCGCAAACGCCAGCACCACGCCGAGGGTGAGCGGCACCAGAAACGCCCGCGCCCACTGCAAGAAGACCAATGTGCCGCCAATGGCCACCAGCACCATGGCCACACGCCAAGCCGGCTGCCGTAGCCCGTCGAGCAGACTGCCGTGCAAGGGTTCCGGCTGCGTGGGGGATGGATCGAGTTCGGCGGGCATGGCAGAGAATGTGGTTCACCGTTCTCTGCGCAAAAGTTGTGCCGGGGCGCTATGGCTTTGCGGAAACAGGCATGGCAAGCATGCGCAACGTGCGCACCAGATCGTACGGCGACACCGGCTTGATCAGGTGTTCTTGAAAACCCGTGGCCAGCGCCCGAGCGCGATCGTGCGGCTGCGCAAATGCGGTCAGTGCAATGGCCGCCATTGGCGCAGCGCCGCCGGGCAGGTGTTCGTGTTCCCACGCACGAATTCTCTGCAGGATCGCGTAACCGTCTTCATCGGGCAGCGCGATGTCGCACACCACCGCTTGGGGGCGGCCTGCCTCGCCTCGTGCGCTCCAGACTTCGAGCAACGCCATGGTCTCGTGCCCGGAGCCCACGCTACCGACTTCGGCACCGACCTGCGTCAGCAGTGTGGCCAGCGCATCGCGCGCATCTTCCTGATCATCGACCAGCAGTACGCGCAGACCCGCCAGCGATGGCAGGGGCCCGGTGCGTTCTGGGTCTTCAGCCAGCGGCGCGATCAGATCGGCGCCGGCATGCAGCGGCAGATACACGGTAAACGTGGCGCCTTGCTGGACGCCCTCGCTGCGCGCATACACGCGTCCGCCGTGCAACTCGGTCAACCGTTTGACCAGGGCCAGACCTAGACCGAGACCGCCTGTGCGCCGTGTATGCGCGCCGTCAGCCTGCCGGAATGGATCAAACAGATACGGCAAGAACGCCGGCGCAATCCCGCGGCCGTTATCGCGCACCACAATGCGCGCCACCTCGCCCAGCAGATCGGCCGACAACCACACCTCGCCACCTTCCTGCGTGAACTTGATGGCATTGGTCAGCAGGTTCCACACGATCTGCTCGACACGATCGGCATCGCCGTCAATCTCGTGATCGTCCAGTTCGATGGAGGTGTGCAGGGTGATGTGGCGCTCGGCGGCCAGCGCGTGCACGCTGTTGAGCGCGCTCTCCAGCGCCGCGCGCAGCACGAATGGCTCGCGTGTCAGCCGCAGCTTGCCGCTCATCACGCGCGTGGCATCCAGCAGGTCTTCGATCAAGCGCACCTGTTGCTCGACGCCGGTCTTGATGCCTGCCAGCGCCCGCTGCATGAGCGGCGCGCCGCCCGCGATCTGGCTCTCCAGTACATACGCCCAATTCTGGATGCCATTGAGCGGCGAGCGCAGTTCATGCGACACCACCGCCAGGAACTCATCGCGCGCAAGCGCTGCGGCCTCCGCCTGCGCGCGCGCGGCCTGTTCGCGCAGCAACAGCGCATCGCGCTCGCGCTCAGCCTCAGTGCGCTCTGTCACGTCGTAGATGATGAGCAGCGCCGATTCCATCGTGCCATTCCGATCTGCTTCCGGAATGACGCGCGCGTTGTAATGCGCAATGCGCGGGCGCCCCTCCTGTACGGCCAGATGCAACGCAAGTGTCTGTTCGGTGCCCAGGACGAACGCACGGCGGGCGGCGTCCTCCAGCGGGCGCGTGACCTCGGCGGAAAGGGACGATGCCGCCAGCGTCTGGCCGATCATCACGGGAGGCGTCACGCCAAACGCTTCGGTTACGGCGCGGTTGACATACACGCAGCGCAGTTCGCGATCAAGCCGCGCAATCACGTCCGGCGCGTTCTCCACCAGCGTGACGAATTCGCGCTGATGGCGAAAGCGCTCGTGCTCGGCCTCCTTGCGCTCGGTGATGTCTTCCACCACGCAAACGAGCGCCTGTACGCTACCGTCTGGCCCATGCTGCGGCGAATACGCGGCGTGCACAAAGCGGCGGCCAACATCGGCCGGATACTGCAATTCCATTTCAAACTCGACGCGCTGCCCTGCGAATGCGTCGTTCAAGTGCGACAGGACGCGCGCATACGCCGCCTCGCCCATCAGTTCGCGCAGATGCCGACCCAGAACGTCTTCAGACCGCAAGCCAAAGCGTTGTGCGTAAGCGCGGTTGGCAAAGCGCACGCGGTGCTCAGGGTCGATCTGCACCAGCGGAAACGGCACGCTTTCGGTCAGCCATTGCAACTGGAACTCCGACTCGGTGAGCGCTGCCAGGGTCTGCTGGCCCTGCGTCACGTCTTCAATCACGCCCACGGCATGGGCGGATGCTCCGTCGAGGCTTGGCATGAGGTAGCCGCGTTCGCGAACGCGGTATTCGCGAGCTTCGCCGTGGTCGACGCCGAGCCAGCGGTACTCGAGCACGAACTCCTGCCCGCGCGCCAAGCCCTCCCAGGCGGCACGCAGCGCGAGATGATCATCCGGATGCACATGGACAAGCCAGCGGTCACGGACGCCGCACAAGGAATCGGGCTGCACGCCCCACGTCTGCGCCCCGGCGCTTACGTGCAGACGTGTTCCCGTCAACGGATCGTCTACCCAGAACACATCAACCTGCTTCCTTGCGGCCAGTGCGGTACGCGCCTCGCGCGCGGCGCGCACGGGTGCGGACCAGCCCGTTACGGATTCACTCATTGCGCCTTTCGTTAGCAGTTTTCATTCCCGAGGTGACCGAAAAAAATGCGGTGCCGCAGCACCGCATCATAGGGCGTGGAACGAAGTTACTGCGAGGGTAATTCAGAAGCCGTTTGCGAAGCGCCGTTGGCCTGGGCCACGAGCACGCGAATGGCGTTGGGCGTCACGGCACCGACGCCGCCGGCCGGCAACGTGGTGATCAGCCAGTCGGCGTTGTTGGCCAGGCTGAACGGCTGCGACGTGAAGATGACGTTTTTCGTCCCCGCCGTCGCCACGCGCACCTGGTACGTGCCGCCATCGACGTAGATCGAATCCTGCGTGCTGGCGGGCGCCGCGCCGCCATACGCGGCACCGCTCATGGTCGGGGCAATGGCCGAGAGATCCACGTTCGGTGCGGTCACGTAGACGTCGACGTTGGGGGCGTTGTACGAAGCGTTGAAGGTGCGCACGCGCGCCTTGTCTGAGAGGATGGACTTGTTATAGGGGTCATCGATAAGCGCCAGGCTCGTCGCTGATCCGTTGGCACCCACGATGGCGAGTGCCGTGTAGCGGTGGCCATTTGCGGGCGTGAAGCCGGTCGAGGCCAGCGGCGTGCTGCTGCCCGTGTTCGACACCGTGGCCGTGCTCGCCGTCGCGTCAATTCCGAAATAGTTGCTGACGTTCTTGAAACCGACATTGGTGATCTTTGTGGTGCCGTTCACACCAAAGTCAACGTTGCCGATGAACGGGTTGGCGTGCACCGTGCGGTATTGCGGCGAGCTGGTGCCGATGATCTGCCCGATGTCGTCGTCACCGCCGCCGCATCCGGCAAGCACACCCAACGAACCCAGCGCCAGCACGGCGACGATCTTCCTGATCTGTATCTTCATTCTTCCACCTCGGAGGGAGAGTCCTGTCATGAACGGGCGGCATACATCGCATGCCCGTGTACGTTGTTGCCGACTTGTGGAACCGACGATAGCCGCGCACATCCAGGCGCGCCTATCGAACCGGTTCCGATCGTTTTGTCGGAAGCGTCCGACACACGAAGCGACGTTCCCGCATTGAGCATGGCGCGTGCCCACAGCGGTTGAATGACCACTCCAATCCGGTCTCGCGGCCTGGGCTTGAATACGGGTCGCTATACTTGCGCGATCTGTTTTGTCTTCGTGCACCACACACGCTCCGCATGCTCGAACCGCGCCCGGCCGATGCCGTGCCCCTTCCCGATAACGCCGCTTCCCAGGCCGATCTGCAGGCTTTCGCGCAAGAGCGCGAACGCGTGCAGGCGTGGCTCGCTGCGCGGGCGTCTGGCGCCCGCGCGGTGAGCGCTTCCACGCTGTCGCAGTACCGCGTGGAAGCCGAGCGTGTGTGCTGGTACGCGCGCACATTCGGTAAGCCGATCGCAAGCTGGGCGCGCGACGACGCGTCGGCCTATCTGCGCTTTTTGCAAGAACCGCCCGCTTGGGCGATCAGTGCGCGCGGCATTGAACGCGACGATGCCAACTGGACGCCGTTGCGGGGCCCGCTCTCGGCGCGCTCCACACGGCAGAGCGGCATCATCGCGGCGAACCTCTGCGGCTGGCTGCAGCGTGCGGGCTATCTGCGCGTGAACCCGTTTCTCGATGACGATGCGATGGTCATTACCGTGCCGGCGCCAAGCGCGCCTGCAACGAGGTCCGTCGCAACACCCGAACCGGGCACTGCACTCGGCGCGTCCGACATGGCATTGATGATCGATGCCGTTCGCGCCCGTGTCGCCTTGGGCCGTGAAGCGCGCTTGCGTCAAGCGCGCGACCACTTCCTCGCCGTGCTGCTCGCACAGGCGGGCATGCGTGTATCGGAGCTGGTGTCTGCACGCATGGGCGACTTGGCGCTGCACGCCGTGCCGGCCGAGCACGCAACATCCGACGCACTGCTGCCGGCGTCGGTCTGGCTGTTGGCGATCGGCACAGGCCGCTCACAGCGCTGGCTGCCATGCGATGCGTTGATGTCTGCGCTGCGCGAATACCGTACGGCCTTTGGCCTGTCACCGTTGCCGCTACCGAATGAAGCCACGCCGCTGCTGCTGTCGGTGCGCAAGCGCTCGCCGCGACGCGCGGACGGCACCATCATCGACTCGCCTGCCCTGCGTCGCGACTTCGGCGAGCGCAAGGGCATCGCTTCGCGTTCGCAACTGCTGCTCATCGTCAAGGCCATGCTCGGCGAAGCCGCTGAGTACGCTCGCGCCACGGGCCACGCCGATGCGGCCGCCCGCCTGGCGAATGCTTCGTTGCGCGGCGTGCGCGGCGCTCATTTGCGCGAACGGCTCGCCGCAGGTGAGGCCGCAGCGGACGTCGCCCATGCGCTTGGCCTGACCGCCCTGCCGAGCGTCGCCGTACGCGCACGTGAAGCCGATCTGGCCGCCAGCATTGCCGAAGCAGCCCGCAAACTGGCCCTGCCGTCCGCCTGACATTCCTCCATACATCGCGCAGAAACGGGTACGCACCGCCTGCGCGGATGCCATATTCACGCCTTGTCGAAAGCAATTGTTGGCACGATTCGCGCGACAGTTGTCGCTTACGTCGTCCGCAGAATTGGGTACGCTCGGCCGCTGGATCGCCGACGATGGCACGCAGAAACGGGTACGCTCGGCCCTGAAATCGCACGCAGAAACGGGTACGCTTTGGCGCAAATGCTCCCAAAAAAACGCGGACCCGAGAGTCCGCGTTCATTGTGCGTTGCATGAAGACCCCGGCGCTCAGTGCCCGCCCGACAGATAGAAGAAGCGGAACAGGAACACCGCTGAGATGATCCACACGATGATTGGCACCTCGCGCATGCGCCCCGT
Organism: Ralstonia mojiangensis; assembly: GCF_023955645.1. NCBI lineage: Bacteria > Pseudomonadati > Pseudomonadota > Betaproteobacteria > Burkholderiales > Burkholderiaceae > Ralstonia > Ralstonia mojiangensis. The sequence continues at coordinate 745,108 of NZ_JAMXHU010000004.1, forward strand.
GAACAGCTTCAGCCCCGAGTACGTGATGAAGCCGAACGCGACGCCGTTGGCGATCGAATACGTGAACGGCATCATCAACGCCGTCAGCACGGCCGGCACCGCTTCGGTGGTGTCTTCCCAGTTCAGGTCCACCAGTTCGCGCAACATCAGGCACGACACATACAGCAGCGCGGGCGCCGTCGCGTAAGCCGGCACCACGCCAGCCAGCGGCGAGAAGAATAGACAAAGCAGGAATAGCACCGCCACCGTCAGCGCCGTCAGCCCCGTACGGCCGCCGGCCTGCACACCCGAAGCGCTTTCGATATAGGCGGTGGTCGACGAGGTGCCCAGCAGCGAGCCCGCCATGATGGCCGTGCTGTCGGCCAGCAGCGCCTTGTTCAGGCGGTCCATCTTGCCCTGCTTGAGCAGGCCCGCGCGGTTGGCCACGCCCATCAGAGTGCCGGTTGCGTCAAACAGCTCCACCAGGAAGAACACCAGCACCACGTTCAGAATGCCCACCGACAGCGCGCCCATGATGTCGAGCTGCATCAGCGTAGGCGCGAGCGACGGCGGCATCGACACCACGCCGTGGAAGGTGTTGCCCGCAAAGAAGAAGCTCGCTGCCGTCACGGCCAGAATGCCGATCAGGATGGCGCCTTTCACGCGCAGATGGTCAAGTGCCACGATCAAGAAGAAGCCGATCACCGCCAGGATGACCGAAGGCTGGTGCACGTCGCCCAGCGTCACCAGCGTCGCCGGATTCCCGACGATCAGCCCGGCGCCGCGCAGCGACACGATGCCCAGGAACAGCCCGATGCCGGCCGTAATCGCCACGCGAATCGAATGCGGAATCCCGTTGACGATCATCTCGCGAACGCGAAACACGCTCACCAGCAGGAACAGGCAGCCGGAAATGAACACCGCGCCCAGCGCCGCCTGCCACGTAAAGCCCATGCCCTTGACCACCGCGTACGCAAAGTAGGCGTTCAGGCCCATGCCCGGCGCCATCGCGATCGGGTAGTTCGCGTACATCCCCATGATGATCGTGCCGATCGCCGCGGCAATGCAGGTGGCGACAAACACCGCGTCGTGCGGCATGCCCGCGTCAGCCAGGATGTTCGGGTTGACGAAGATGATGTACGCCATCGTGAGGAACGTCGTCAGCCCCGCGAGCACTTCCGTGCGAACGTTGGTCTGGTGTTCCTCGAGCTTGAAGGTGCGCGCGAGCCAGGTCATTCAGGTTGTCTCCTCTTGTTGTGAAGTGTCATCGCCGGCCAGCGCTGTCTTGCGCGCGGCTCCCCCGATGCACGCCCACCACGGGGCGAGGCTACTGTTAGCAAGATTCCGGCGCCCCAAGGCGACGCGGTCGAAATACTGTTCATGCGAATCGAATGATGGAAAACGCGCCAGCCAAGTGCCAGGCCGGCGCGCGGGATGCGCATGATGCCCGAAACGCCGGGCGTGTGCACTCGCCCGGCAAGACGCATCGCCTCGGCAGCGGGAGGCCGGGCCCGGCCAACAAACCGTACCCGTTTCTGCGAAAACCCGGAGCCATGCGGCGTGCTTAGCGATTGGCGTACCCATTTCTGCGCTTGCCTCCGCAGAAATGGGTACAAGCTTCTGCAGGAGCAGGGGCGCAGGATGAAGCGCAAAGGCGTACCCGTTTCTGCGCCATTGAAGTGCGCACCGTACCCGTTTCTGTGCATGACGGCGCCACGCGGCGACTCAAAGCGAACCCGTTTCTGCGGGAACGGTTTTGGATCTGCCGTACCCGTTTCTGCGGAGCATCGCGCAGAAACGGGTACGCTTTATCTGCAGGCCCCCTCGCCAAGCCCTTGGCCAATAAGGCTTTTTACCCGCAGAAACAGGTACGGGGATCAGAACGCGGAGCCACGAGGCCCCAGCAAACGGCATCCTCTCGTGTTGGTTTCAGCGATGAAAGTTCAGAATTCGCCAGTCCGGGGCGAAGGCTCGTTGAAATGCAGCCGCACGCAGCTGGCGAACCGCCACGCAGAAACAGGTACGCATACTGCCAAGTCCGACGGCTCGAAGCGTGCACTCGCTTTCGCTGAAATGTTGTAAGCGTTGGGACAAGAAAATCACGAGCCTCGTAGCACGCGCAGATTTGGGTACGCAGGTACACGCGGAATTTGCCCTTACTCACGCAGAAACAGGTACGCTTCGGTGGCTGCCAGCCCGCGCGAGCCCCCAGAATAGCCAAATCGGCCGCAGAAACGGGTACGCACGAGCGGAAACACATCGAAACGCCCAGTCCAACCCCCTGTTTTCTGTGGATAACACTGTGGATAACATGATGTTGTCCCCGCAGATTCCGGTACGCCCAATGCGCAGAAGCGGGTACGGTTTCGCGCAGAAGCGGGTACGCCATTGCGCAGAATCTGGTTCGCCCCCTCGCAGAATCTGGTTCGGTTTACCCCACTGAACCCAATGCTGGCAAGGCTTTGCGGGCCGCGTATACGGTTTACCTGTAGTAAACGTAGAAGGTATATATAGCTTGTAGTGAGGAAAGGTCTTCCGTGGACAACCTTAACGGTTGCCCACCGATGCCCTTCCCGCGACAACGAGTAAAAATAAGAAAACGTACCCAATTCTGCGTGACAAGGCGAAGGCGTTTTAGTACAAAGGCTCTGAACAATTCTTGCCCACCATGGTCACCAAACGCCTCACACCCAATGGGAAACCGGACGACAATTCGCCCGGCCGCATCATCGTCCCCTCGGGAGGGCAAGTCATTGCCGCGCCAGAGAAGTTTCAGCGCCTGTTCGACGAAGCGCAGGCGATGGAGCGCGAAGACGCTTGGCAGAGCGGCGAAGTCGGCTTTCTCAGTCGTGCCAGTGTGCAGGTCACCCTGCCCTATCGGGCTCCCAAAGGTGCACCGCCGGTCTGGACCCGCTCGAGCGGTAACATCTCGCTGATGATTCAGCCCGGCTACTTCACGCAACAGCGTTCCGAGCGGGCGAGCAACGGCCGGCAGCGCATCGTCTCCGAGACCGTCTCCTTTGGCTATCCCTATGGTTCGTATCCGCGCCTGATGCTGGCCTGGATCGGCAAAGAGATCATGGCCAAAAAGAAACGCGGCGAATTCCAGGGCACAGTGGAAGATCGGCGCATTTCCTTGGGCAACTCGTTGTCCGAGTTCATGTACAACCTGGGCATCCCGATGGCCACGGGCGGCAAGCGGGGCACCATGACGCTGGTGCGCCAGCAGATGATTCGCCTCTTCTCTGCCACGATTGCTATCGTGCAGAACAAATCGGCGCCCAGCAGCCAGAATCAGAACCAGGAACCGCTGTCGATCGATCGCATCGGCTACTTGCTGGCAGATCAGCTATCGACCTGGTGGGATCCGATGCAGCCGGGTCAGGGCTCGATGTTCGAGAGCTTCGTGGTGCTGTCCGAGCCGTTCTTCAATGAGCTCGTGAATCGGCCTGTGCCGGTGGATATGCGTGCGTTAAAGGCGCTCAAACAGTCGCCGTTTGCGCTGGATGTGTATTCGTGGCTGACATACCGCTTCTTTACGATCCAGAAGCGTACAGAGATCCCTTGGGAAGCGCTGCAGATGCAGTTCGGCACCGAGACCGAAAGCGAGCGGAAATTCCGGGCGTTGTTCCGCAAGGCGCTGAAGGACGTGCTGGTTGTCTATCCGGACGCGAAGGTGGATGCTGATTCATCCAAGGCGCTGATTCTGCAGCCGTCGCGCACCAGCGTACGGAAGTTGGCCTGAAGCAGAGCGGAAGCGGCAGACAAAAAGAAAGGGGAGCAGAAGCTCCCCTTTTTCATCTCAGGCGATCAGCCCGAAACTTATTCCGGCTTGATCGCCGAGGCTTGCAGACCCTTCGGGCCTTGCTTCACCTCGAAGGTGACCTTCTGGCCGTCCTTCAGGGTCTTGAAGCCCGAACCCTGAATTTCGGAGAAGTGCGCGAACAGATCTGCGCCGCCGCCGTCCGGAGTGATGAAGCCGAAGCCTTTGGTTTCGTTAAACCATTTGACAGTACCCGTGGCCATGCAAAAATTCCTTTAAAAAACAAAAAACACGTCGTCCAGCCGATCCGGACATCGCACGAAGAACCGGCTGATTCCGAATCTTGCGTAGACAAAGTCTTCAGACGACTGTCTAAGCATCATAACCAGTTTGAGCCACAGTGTCGATGGGCGGCATTTTTCCGAAATGTCGCTTTTATGCATCTCACTGGTAAACACCTATGAAGCCCGTAAATGCAGGGTTGAACGCATGAAGTTATGCGCTAAAGACCGCATTTACATCTCAATTTAGGTGAATTGAAAATCGCCTGTTCTAGACATCGCCCGCCCCTCTCAGCGATGCGTTTTGTATAAATTGAATTTTATCGATCTTGTGTTTTCTTGCGGTCTTCCCTAAGATGAGCGCTGCTGACTTTCAGCGCTGAAAGTGGAGGCCCAGTGAGCGCCAAGATCGTAACGGTATTCAATCAGAAAGGCGGATGCGGCAAGACCACGGTCAGCATGCACATCGCCGGAACCCTTGGTTTGCGAGGGAGTAAGACGCTGCTCGTCGATATGGACGAGCAAGGAACGGCCACACGGTGGGCCGCTCAAGCGCCGGAAGACAAGCCCTTTCCGGCTTCGGTGATCGGCCTAGCCCCCTCTGGTGGCGCCATGCATCGAGAGGTCCGCAAGTTTGTGGCGGATTACGATTACATCGTGGTCGATTGCCCGCCGGCGGTCCACTCGCCGTCGTCATCAAGCGCGTTGCTTATCTCCGATATTGCATTGATCCCCGTTGTGCCGTCGCCGCCGGATTTGTGGGCTGCCGTGGCTGCCAAAGCGCTTGCGCAGCAGGCTCAAGTCACCAACGAAACGCTGCGTATTCGCGTGCTGGCGAACATGGTTCAGCGGCGCGTTTCGCTCGCGAAGCAAGCAATTGAAATTCTTGGTGATGATAGTGATATTCCTTTGATGGAATCCATGATCGGCTCGCGCTCTGCATTTCGGGAGTGCCAAGCGATCGGGGCGACGGTGCACGGGGTGTCTGGTGCCCGGGAAGCCGTGAGTGAAGTCGACACCTTGATCGACGAGGTGTTGCAGTTGTTGCAGGAGGAACGTGTATGAGCGCGAAGTTGAAATCGCTCAAAGACGGTATGCTGGCCGGCATTGCCGCAGAAAAGACCAAAACGACACCGGTCGATCGCTTTGCATTGGCAGAAAAAGCGATTACCTCTCACCCCCGCGGTCTGCTCGGGCAAGCCGCCTCAGATCCCGCTTTCAGCGCTGAAAGTCCCTCACCTGCGAATACTTCCGAACGCCGGGTGATCAAGGTTCCGCTTGAACGGCTGCAGGAAAATCCGCTCAACGCCCGTCGCATCTACGATCCGCAGATCGTTCAGGAACGGGCGGCATCCATCGCTACGCACGGTCAGCAGACGCCAGGGTTGGCGGCGCCAGATCCGGCGCGGCCAGGCTGGTATGTTCTGATCGATGGCCATTACCGTAAGCGCGCCTTGGCCGCTGCGGGGAAGGTCGAGATGGACTGCTTCATCGAAGACGGCCTGTCAGACATCGATTTCTACCGGCTGTCCTTCGTCTTGAACGAGCAGCGTTCCGGGCAATCCGTGCTGGACAACGCTATCGCGTGGCGGCAGTTACTAGATGAAGGAAAAGTTAAAAAAGAAGAAGATATTTGTGAGATTACCGGTGTCTCTGCAGGAACGGTCAATAAGACGTTGGCACTGTTGAAGCTGCCGGAATCGGTACTCGAAGTCATGAAGGAGCGCCCGGCTGGCATCGGTATCGCGACCGGATATGAACTGACGCTGTATTTCAAGAGCGCCGGCGAAGACCGCACGCGTGAGCTCGTGCATCGCGTGCTGGAAGAGGGGCTATCGAGCCGCGATGTGGAGCAGATCCGCAAAGTGGCTCAGGAAGGGCGCACCCGAAAGGTCAAGGAAGTCAGCCGCCAGTACAAGATTCGAAGTGCTGAAGGTGATCTTCTAGGCACAATTAAGGAATGGGATTCCGGCCGCGTGATGCTCGATGTGAAGCTAGGAGATCGTGGCGCACGGGAATCGTTGGTTGAGGCACTGAAGAGCCGTTTCGGCCTGGACGTCGCCTTACTGTAGTTCCGCCACAGTTTTGCTCATCGGAAAGCGCCCAATAGGGCGCTTTTTTTTGCCTCAATTTTCGACGGCTCAGAGCTTGTCAATGCAGGGAGCGTACCCGTTTCTGCGTTGGCTGACAGGGTCGGCGACGCCACGCAGAGCCGCGCGCGTCATCATCCAACGTCCGCCGAAATGAGCAGATTTGATGTCGGAAGGCCACGCCGACGAGTCAGAACTCGACTGCAACTACAGTTAGGCAATAAATAAATAATGAAGCATTTATCGAGGTATTTGATGTTTTTAACCCTTGATGTACACTGTAATAACACCTGATAGCTCTTATGGCACGCCCCGGTCTCCATTTCTCGGCTGAGCAGCAGCAGCGGATCGTTGAAGCGATCCGGAGGTTGGATATCGCCTTCCCGCACGACAACGCGGTGTTCTTGGATGAGGTAATCGAAGCCGTTCAGGCCGTGACACGTCGTGTTTACGGCGTTCGGCGTTACGTACAGTGGTTGGCGGAGGCGGGAGTGCGCCGACGTCCGAGCAATACGACGTTGCAGAAGGCGGTAGACCGCGCGCAGGGGCGCGGACCGGTTGCAAACGGTGTTGCCGCGGACGCGGTTGAGACGTGGCCGATCCCGTTGGCTCACGCAGAAACGGGTACGCTTTCGTCACGTGATGAGCGAAACCGCATCGCCTCGCGCGCCATTGGCGCGCCCGGTGCAGGCGCCGAATGGATGGAAGCGCGCATTCGCGCCGAGGTGGCCGAGCGCGCCCTAGAGCACGAAGCTGCGCGCAATCGGCAATTGCAGGCTGCCATGGCCGACTTGGAGCGCCGTCTTGGCGAGGCGCTTGCCACCGCGCCCACCGTACCGCCCAAGTTGACTGATGCGACCCTCGAGCGCCTGGAGCAGACCATGGAGACCGTGACCCGCTTGGAAGGGGCGGCCAGCGCGCTGGCAGGTACGGAGCGCTTTCTGCGTTTGCAGAACGATGCGGTGCGCCAGCAGACGCAAAACGAAGCGGATCAACTGCGCCAGCGCATCCGCACCCTCGAAGCCGAGGTCGCGCAATTGAACGCGCAGATTGATGCCTACCGGCGCACGCCTGAGCGCAACGCACCCGTCTCACGGGGCTGGGTCAAGCCATCTTCCTGATTTCTAACGGCTTGTCAGCGGGTGCTTACTGGCCTAGCCGACCGCAAGTTGGCACAAATCGGTACGCAGAATTGGGTACGCTTTTCGACTTTCGGCGCTGAAAGTTGGTGCGACGGAGTTGCAACCGGTTGTAGGAAAGATGCCAATGCGGTGCTCGTAGCGTTGCGCGGGACACGCCAGATGGCGTTCCATCAACGGGTCGACCCATTGGCTTGCGCTGGCATATGACTTGCTCATGACGCTACGTCTCACCAATGGAGTTGTCATGAACGAGAAGATCACCAAGGCCGTGTTTCCCGTGGCAGGACTCGGTACACGTTTTCTACCCGCCACCAAGGCGAGCCCGAAAGAGATGCTCCCGATCGTCGATAAGCCGCTGATCCAATATGCGGTGGAAGAGGCTGCCGCTGCGGGTATCACGGAGATGATCTTCATTACGGGCCGCGCCAAGCGCGCTATCGAAGACCATTTCGATAAGGCCTACGAGCTGGAAACTGAGCTGGCCGCTAAGAACAAGCACGCATTGCTGGAGATGGTGCAGTCCATCAAACCGTCCGGCGTCGAGTGCTTTTATGTCCGCCAGCCCGAGACCCTGGGCCTCGGCCACGCCGTGCTCTGTGCGCAGAAACTGGTACGCGACGAACCCTTCGCCGTGATCCTGGCCGACGACTTGTTGGACAACCAGCCGCCCGTCATGCAGCAGATGACGGAGCTTTACGATCACTACCGTTGCTCCATCGTCGGCGTCGAAACGATTGCGCCTGAAGCCTCGCGTTCGTACGGCGTGGTCGCCGGCCGCGAATGGGATGACCGCCTGGTCAAGCTCGATGCCATTGTCGAAAAGCCGGCGCCCAAGGATGCGCCGTCCAACTTGGGTGTGGTCGGGCGCTACATCCTGACACCGCGCATCTTCGATCATCTGCGCAATCTGAAGCCTGGCGCGGGCGGCGAGCTGCAGTTGACGGACGCCATCCAGAGCCTGCTTGCTGAAGAGCAGATCCTGGCTTATCGCTACCGTGGTCAGCGTTTCGATTGCGGCAGCAAGTTCGGTTACCTGCAGGCGACGGTCGAGTTTGCGCTGCGCCATCCGGAAGTGCGCGCTGACTTTGAAGCGTATCTGCATGACCGTCTGGGCCTGTCCGCAACGCGTGAAGAGGTGTCCGCCGAACTGGATTCGTTGGTCCGCGACACCATTCCGCTGAGCGTGGCCGCCTGAGCTTCGCCTCTCCCTTTCTCAGAATCGGTCGTGCGGGTTTCCGCACAGGTCGCCCCGGTCGATTCTGAGAAACCGCACACTCCTCCCTTCGTCCACCGTTCGTCGCTTTCCTGCAAAGCCTTGTGCCACGGGCTTTTGCGGCGGATCTGCGCGTCTGCTTTTCGCATGGAATGCTTCTTGAGTAAGAGCGACCACCCATAAACCGGCGGACCGCTCGGACGTCTCACATGCAGTTCTATGTGCGACATGTCACCAGCAAAGGCCGCCGCCAACGCTCCAAGGAGACACCATGACGCAGCCTCAGGCTGGTGCGGTCACGGGCGACTTTTCGCCCGCGCAGGCCCCCACCAAAGACACTCCCGCAGACGTACGCCGTCGTCTGCGTTCCATCTTCTCCGGTTCGGTTGGCAATCTGGTCGAGTGGTACGACTGGTATGTCTACTCGGCGTTCGCGCTGTACTTTGCCAAGTCGTTCTTCCCCAAGGGCGACCAGACCGCACAGTTGCTCAATACGGCCGCGGTGTTTGCGGTGGGCTTCCTGGCGCGTCCGGTGGGCGGCTGGCTGATGGGCATCTACGCCGATCGCTACGGCCGCAAGCGCGCACTGTTCTTCTCGGTGGTGCTCATGTGCGCGGGCTCGCTCATCATTGCGCTCACGCCCAGCTACGCGACCATCGGCGTTGCGGCACCCGTGATGCTGGTGCTGGCCCGTCTGCTGCAGGGCCTGTCAGTCGGTGGGGAATACGGCACCTCGGCCACGTACCTGAGCGAAGTCGCCAACAAGGAAAACCGCGGCTTCTATTCAAGCTTCCAGTACGTCACGCTCATCGCCGGCCAACTGACGGCGCTGGCGCTGCTGATCGTGCTGCAGCAGTTCGTGCTGTCGCCGGCGCAGCTTGAGGCGTGGGGCTGGCGCGTTCCGTTCTTCATTGGCGCGCTGTGTGCGCTGGTGGCAATGGCCATGCGCTCGCACATGGAGGAAACGCAGTCCTTTACTGCCGCTAAGGCAAACAAGAAGCGCGGCACGCTGTCGGAACTGGCCAAGCATCCGCGCGCCGTTGCGACGGTCGTAGGCCTGACGATGGGCGGTACGGTGGCGTTCTACACGTACTCGATCTACATGCAGAAGTTCCTGGCCAACACGGTGGGGTTGTCAAAGGACACGGCGACGCTGGTGTCCGGCGCCACGCTGCTGCTGTTCGCGATGCTGCAGCCGATCGTGGGCGGGTTGTCCGACCGCATTGGCCGCCGTCCGATCCTGATTGCGTTCGGCGTGCTGGGTACGCTGTTCACCGTGCCCATCATGACCGGCATCAGCCAGACCACCAACGTGTGGACGGCCTTCTTCCTGATCATGGCCGCACTGGTGATTGTCTCGGGCTACACGTCGATCAACGCGGTGGTGAAGGCGGAGCTGTTTCCCGCGGAAGTTCGTGCACTGGGCGTGGGCCTGCCGTATGCACTCACGGTGTCGATCTTTGGCGGCACGGCGGAGTACATCGCGCTGTGGCTGAAGCAGGCAGGCCACGAATCGCTGTTCTACTGGTATGTAACGGGCACGATCTTCCTGTCGCTGTTGGTGTACGTGTTCATGCGCGATACTCGCGAGCATTCCCGCATCGAACATTGAACCCATGTCGCCAACCGACGGCCATGCCGACCTTGCCCAACCCGCACGCGGACGTGGCTGGCGTGTGGCCGTCGCGCTGGCCATGGCGGCGTGCTGCGCAGCAGCGGGATGGGGCGCGTACGCCGTCGCCCTGCAGCGCTACGTCGCCACGCGTGCTGAAGAGGCCGGCCAGCGCACCACTTTCTATGCGCAGAACCTGCGCAGCACGCTGGCGCGCTATGAGTCATTGCCGAGGCTGGCGGCGCTGGAGCATGTGCTGCACGTCGCGCTGCAAGAGAATCCCCAGGCTGGCGACGCCGTCATGCGTCGCGCGGCCAACGCCTATCTGAAAGAAGTCCAGGCGGCCACCGACTTGGCCGCCGCTCATCTGATCAATACGACCGGCCTCACGATTGCGGCCAGCAACTGGGATCTGCCGACCTCGTTCGTCGGCCAGAACTACGCGTTCCGCCCGTACTTTGTCGAGGCCATGCGCGAAGGGCTCGGTCGCTTCTACGGCGTCGGCAACACCACGGGCGAGACGGGCTATTTCGTCGCCGCTCCCGTGCGCGAAGACAACAAGCCGATCGGCGTGGTGGTCGTGAAGGTCAACCTCGATGCGTTCGAGGCCACGTTGTCGCGCAGCGGCGATACGGTGCTGCTGGTGGATCGGCACGGCGTGATCTTCCTGTCGTCCGTACCCGAGTGGAAATACCGCACGCTCGGCACCTTGAGCGCCGACCAGCGCGCCGCACTCGACGCGACGCGCCAATACGCCCCGCACATCCTCACGCCGCTCGGAATGAGCGACGGGCAAGCCGCGAGCGTACCCTTTTCTGCGGACCATCCCCCGCAGACCGTGCGTGTGGCGTTGCCCGGAAAATCGGTGTCGACACTGCGTGTGCAGTACCGCCCGGTGGGCCTGCTCGGCTGGCAAGTCGCCGTGTTGATCGACCCGCGCGACGAGCAGCGCACCGCGTTGGTGGCCGGTGCAAGCGCCGCGTTTGCGATGGCGCTGATCTTCGCGGTACTCGTTGCTTTGCGTTTGCGTACGCGCCGGCGCGAAGAGCAGCACCGCGCGCGCGCCGCGCTGCGCGAAGTCCAGCGTGACCTCGAAGCCCGCATCGCCCAGCGCACCGCCGAGTTGACGTCGGCCAACACCGCGCTGGCCGGCAAGGTCGAGGCGCTCGATGCCGCGCAACGCATCCTGCGCGAAACGCGCGATGCCGCCGTGCAAGCCGGCAAGCTCGCCGTGCTCGGCCAGATGGCCGCCGGCATCACGCACGAACTCAACCAGCCGCTCACCGCGCTGACCACGTTATCCGACAACGCCAACCAGCTTGCCGAGCGCGGCCGCATCGACGAAGTGCGCGGCAACCTCACGCACATCAGCCAGCTTGCCGAACGCATGGGGCGTATCGTTTCGCACATCAAGGCGTTCTCGCGCAAGGGCGATGCGGCACGCGCGGCCGTCTCGGTGGACGAGGCCATCCGCCAGGCGCTGATGCTGGTTGAGACGCGTCGCCGCCAGGCCGGCGTGACGGTGGTGACAGAGCCGGTGCCGACCGATCTTGCGGTCTGGGCCAATGCCGTGCGGCTCGAGCAGGTGCTCGTCAACCTCATCCGCAACGCCATTGACGCCACCGCCGAGGCGCCCGCAGCCGAATCGGCGATCGTGCGCGTGAGCGTCCAGCCCATCGAGAAATGGGTACGCATCACCGTGCGCGACTTCGGCCCGGGCATTCCCGCCGACGTGCTGCCGCGCCTGTTTGAGCCGTTCTTCACCACCAAGGACGATGGCCAGGGCCTGGGGCTGGGCCTCGCGATTTCGCTGGCGATCATCGAAGATTTTGGCGGCCGGCTCGAAGGTCGCAATGCGGGTGACGATGCGGGTGGCGCAGAATTCATCATCGAGCTTGAACGCGTTGTGAAACCGACATGACTGAACACGGTACGCCGGACCCTTCCCCCATCGACCACGCGCCCGTCTTCCTGATCGAAGACGACGACGTGGTGCGCCTGGGCTGCGAGCAAGCGCTCACGCTGGCGGATGTGCCGGTGCAATCCTTTGCCGATGCGGAAAGCGCGCTGGCCGCACTCGCCGCGCAAACGCCCGCCGTGGTCGTCACCGACGTGCGCCTGCCCGGCCGCGACGGCATTGCTGTGCTGCGCGAGATGCTGCAGCACGACCGCCAGTTGCCCGTCATCCTCATCACCGGTCATGGCGATGTGACGATGGCCGTGGCCGCCATGCGCGCCGGCGCCTACGACTTCATGGAGAAGCCGTTTCACTCCGAGCGCTTGGTCGACGTGGTGCGGCGCGCGTTGGAAAAGCGCAGGCTCACGTCCGAAAACCTGCGTTTGCGTGAAGCGCTGCAGGGCCGGCAGGCGTACCCGTTGATCGGCCAGAGCGCTGTCATGCAGAACGTGCGCCGTCTCGTCACCGCACTGGCACCGACCGATGCTGACATCCTCGTCACGGGCGAGACCGGCTCGGGAAAGGAAGTGCTCGCGCGTGCCATTCACGAAGGCAGCCGACGTCGCGGGCCGTTCGTCGCGCTCAACTGCGCGGCGCTGCCGGAATCCGTGTTCGAGAGCGAGATGTTCGGCCACGAGGCGGGCGCATTTACGGGGGCCAACCGCCGCCGCATCGGTAAGATGGAATATGCGGATGGCGGCACGCTGTTCCTGGACGAAATCGAATCGATGCCGCTGTCGCTGCAGGCCAAGCTGCTGCGCGCGCTGCAGGAACGCAGCATCGAACGGCTGGGCAGCAACGCGAGCGTGCCGGTCAATTGTCGTGTGGTGGCCGCCGCCAAGGTCGACCTGAAGGATGCATCCGATCACGGGCAGTTCCGCGCGGACTTGTATTACCGCCTGAATGTCGTGTCGATTGCGCTACCGGCGCTGCGCCAGCGTGCCGAAGACATTCCGTTGCTGATGGCCCACTTTCTGCAGCAGGCCGCGGTGCGCTACGAGCGTGCGGCGCCCGACTGGTCTGCGCAGGACATGATGCGCTGGCAGCACCACGACTGGCCTGGCAACGTGCGCGAGCTGAAGAACGTTGCCGAGCGCTTTTGCCTCGGATTGGACGACGGCCTGGTGGTTTCGGAGGCGAGCCAGCATTCCCTGGCGGGCCGGATGATGGCGGTCGAACGCACCACCATCGAGGAAGCGCTGCGCGCGACGGAGGGCAATGTTGCCCGCGCGGCCGATCTGCTGGCCGTGCCGCGCAAGACGCTGTACGACAAGCTCAACCGGCACGGGATCGAGCCGGACCACTTCCGCAGCAGTTAGCGCAGCGAGGATTCGCCGATCTTGCGGCCGCCTTGTGGGGGCCAGCACGTTGCTGCCAGCAGCACGGCCGCCACGGCGTAGATCGCTTCGGTCACGGCCAGGGGCAGCACATGTACCTGGTACAGCGCAGCGGGCAAGTCCGCCAGCGCGTGCAGCAGCACTGCCAGCACGACAATCACAAACCGCCGTTGCCGCACCGCGTGCCACACCACCAGCGTGAGCGTGAACTGGATCAGCATCGCGGCAATGCGCTCGCTCACTGCACCGAGCGCCAGCCACGGCGAGAGCTGCGCCAGCATGGCGTGGATGGTCCCGACCATGGCATCGGCGCCGCTGGCCGCGAGCCGCGATTCCAGCTCGCCGCGGTTGGCGGCAATGCCGAACATCACCATCTGCGCCTGCGATGCCGCACCGACCAGCCACGCTTCGATGCCCGCGTGACCGAGCGCGTAGGCCACAGGTGTGGCGGCACCCCCCGGCTTGCGCACGAGAAAACGCAGGCCAAGCCAGCGTCCGCTTTCCTCGAACAAACCGGCCATCAGCGCGCCGTAGATGACAAACAGCACGGGCATACGCAACCAGTGCGCCGTGATCGGGTTGAGCTGCAGCAGATACAGGTGCAGCGTGCGTTCCAGTACCAGCGCAAACACGACAAACACCGCCGCGCCCACGCCGATGTCGCGCCACGCCAGGTCAAAGCGCCGCCGCAACCAGAACCACGCCACGACCGGCACGCTTGCGATAAGCAAAGCGGCGACGGCATGGGCAACGAGGGCAGACAGGGCGACGGTGGGCATGGCGGATGGCGCAGCTGAGGCAATGAAGGTGGCCGCATGCTACCTGAGGGCGCGGGCGCAAGTCTTGCGGACCGATTGTTACAATATGTGCCTGCGGCAGCAGTGCCGCTTCTTGGCTTCTTGATATGGCAGGACGGACGGTCGTGAAACGCATGATGTGGCGGTGGATCTGGATATGCGGTGTCGGCGTGGGCGCCTTTGGCATGGCGGTGCCTGCCCAGGCTGGACGCTGGCACGAATACCTGACGACGACATCCGTCGTGGCTTCCATCGATCGCACGTCGCTGCGCTCCAACCGTACCGGCCACAAGACCTTTCTGGCGCGCACCGTGCTCAGGCGCAGCGAACGCCGCGCCCATGGGGCCCGCTACCGGCCCGGCACCGTGATCCTCTCGCGCCAGGAGATCGACTGCCATCGCCAGCGGATCCGCTTGGTCGACTACGTGGTGCGCGGGCCGGACGGCGCCACCCTCGATACCGATACCGCCGCCGGCGCGCACTGGATGCGCATCCGCTCCGGTACGCTCGCTGCCCGCTCCGCCGCCTACGTCTGCGGCCGCCGCTAGACCCTGCGGGCCGCTCGACAACGACCGGCGGGCATAGCACTATGGTGCTTGCCCTTTAACTACAACAAGACACCGGTCGCGCGGGGCACCGGTGCCAGCCGACGGTCCGATGAAACTGACCCTGAAATCGCAGGCGGCCATCATGGCGACCGTCATCAGCGTGACGGTGGTGAGCCTGTTCGGCTGGTCGCAGCGCGAGCCGATCCGCCGCGAGGTGATGGCGCAGATCAAGGTGCAACAGACGGCCCTGGTCAAGGAGTCGGCGGAAGATCTCAAGCAGCGGCTGGACACCTACCTGGGCGTGCTCGAGCGCACCGCGCAGCAGATGCGCACCGTGCGGTTCGACAGCCCCGCGCAGGAAGCGGCGTTCTACCGATCCATCCAGCCGGCCAGCGGCCTGTTCGACGGCGTGTTCCTGGCCTCGGCCGAGGGTAAGGTGACGGCCACTTCGCCGCACCGCGAGGGCGTGGTCGGCATCGATATTTCAGATCGGGATTACTTCAAGCAGGTCATGGTCGTCGATCAGCCGACCATCTCCGCGCCGCTTCGCAACCGCGTCGGCGGAGAGCCCATTGTCATCATGGCCGCGCCTGTGCACGATCAGGACGGCAATCTCGTCGGGCTGATCGGCGCGTCGCTGTACCTCCTCAAGCCGAACTTTCTGGGCGACCTGCGCGACACGCGCGTGGGCCAGACCGGCCACGTCTACCTGATCACGCGAGGCGACAACCCCATCTATATCGTGCACCCCGCGGCCGACAAGACGCTTGCCCCGCTGGATGCTGATCCTGTGGCGGCTGCGGCCTTCCGCGCGGACCCGGATGCGCTGCCTGAGCCTGGCGGCGACGTGGTCACCACGCAAGACATCATCGCGGCCGGCTGGACGCTTGCTGCCGTGCTGCCCGGCGCCGAGGCCAACCGCCAGCTCTTCCTCATGCGTCAGCGTTTTCGCTGGTCGCTCCTGGTGCTGGCGGCGCTGATTGGCGTGTCGGTGTGGGCGGCGATGCTGTGGCTGTTGCGCCCGCTTGGCCGCTTGCATGCCGCCATGACGCAGTTATCGGCCACGGACTTGCGCAACGCGCCGCCGCTCGAGTTGGACGGTGCTTCCGCGGAAATCGATGCCGTATCGACAGCGTTCCATAGGCTGATGGGCGAGGTCATGCGCCAGCGTGCCGAGCTGGAAGCCGTGAACGATGCTTCGCCGCTCGGGCTGTTTCGCTCGGATGCAGATGGCCGGACCGTCTATACCAACGAGGCGTACCGCCGCCTGCTTGGTGCCACGCATGAAGAGGCGCTGGCCGATGTATGGCTCGCGCGCCTGCATCCGGACGACCGCGATGCCACCATGGCCGGCTGGCGCGAAGCGGTCGCGCGAGGCGCCGGCTACAACGCCGAGCAGCGCGTGATCGTGCCCGGCATCGGCGAGCGATTGCTGGTGGTCACGACGGCGCCGGTGCGGGTTGACGACGAGGTGGTCGGCCACGTTGGCGTCATGGAAGACATCACCATACGGGCGCGGGCGCAACAGGCTTCGCGCGTGCTGACCAAGATTCTCGACTCCACCACCGACTTCGTTGCGCAGAGCGACGTGCAGGGCAACATCACCTACATGAATCCGGCCGGCCGCCGCTTTGCCGGCATTGCGCTGGATGCCAATCTCCAAGGCCTGACCGTTGCGGATTTCTACCCACCCGAGACGATGGGCTGGCTGCGCGAGGTGGCCGTACCTGCGGCCGCGCGCGATGGGGTATGGATTGGCGAAACCACCGCGCGAGGTGCAGAAGGTCAGGTCGTGCCGATCAACCACATGATCATCGCGCACCGCGATCCAGCCGGGCGTATGGAGTACTTCTCATCGGTCATGCGCGACATCACGCAGGACAGGGCCGCCAAGGAAGCGCTGCAGCGCAGCCGCGAAACGCTGCAGACCGTGACCGACGCGCTGCCCGCGCTGGTGGCCTTCATTGACACCGACGAGCGCTTCCGCTTCCTGAATGCCGCCTACGAGAAAGCGTATGGGCGATCGGCCGCGAGCATGCTCGGACAGACCCTGCGTGAAGTCGTGGGTGACGATGCTTACAGCAGCCTTCGCGATGCGTTGCGGCGTGCGCTGGGTGGCGAGACGATGGTCTTTGAGCGCGAACTCCGGGGCCGCGATCTGTACCGGTGCGAAGAGGTCAGCTACCTTCCGCAGTTCGATGCGCAAGGCCGCGTGGCGGGAGTGCATTCGGTCACGCTCGATATCACGGAGCGCAAGAAACAAGAGCTGCGCCTACGCGCGCTGACGACCACCGACCACCTCACCGGTCTGGCCAATCGTGCCGGTTTTGAAGAGCGTTTGCTGGCGGCGCTGGACCAGGCGCGCGTGAACGGGTCCACCGGCGCGCTGTTGCTGGTCGATCTCGATGGCTTCAAGGTCGTCAACGACACGCACGGGCACGCCGTGGGCGATGTGCTGCTGCGTACCTTCGCACAGCGCCTGGCGCGGGCCGTGCGCCCGTACGACGGCGTGGCGCGTTTCGGCGGCGACGAGTTCGCCGTCATCCTGGACCACCTGTCGCACCCGGACGACGCGAAGACGGTCGCCGCCAATATTCTTGCCGCCTGCAACAAGCCGTTTCGGTTGCGTGAGACGATGGTGCAGGTTGGCGCGAGCATCGGTATCGCGACCTTCGACGCGCGTACGCTGGCGCAGAGCGTTGTCTTCGAAGCCGCCGACGAGGCGCTGTACGAAGCCAAATCGCGCGGCAAGGGGTTGTTTGTGAGCGCCGACGAGCTCTCGACAGGCTAATTTCGCGGTGCCGCAAGGCACGCAGAAACGGGTACGCTCCACGTCGATTTGACGGTATCGCGCAGGCAATGTTGCGCCGCAATAGCCGCCCCCCAGGCCGGGCGGCGGACAATCCCCTATCGCACGGTCGTGCGCTTTCCGGTAAAGTCCCGCGACTGACTGCACGTGCCGGCCACCCCGGCGCGTCGCACAAGAGCGCTGTACCCATGGCGCCTTCGCTTCACACTCCGACGCACTCCCGGTGCACGCATGCCTGATCCGGCATCGCTCGCCCGGCAGGTCTTCCGCCGTTTCGCCAACGTTGCTTGTCTTCGTGGCGCGAAACCCGACAGGCGAGCGTCCGGACGCGATGCAGGGCGCATGCGGGGGGAGCGACGGTGTTGGGCCAGCGCATCTTCGAGACGAATCGCATTCAAGCAATCGCGACGGACAAACAAGGAGCAGGTTCGCATGCAAAAAATGATCAAACGGCTGCTGTTGACGGCAGTGGCTGCGGGGGCGGCAATCGCAACGGGCGCGGCAACTGCGGCCCAGGACATCAAGATCGGTGTGGCCGAAGCGCTGTCGGGCGGCGCAGCCCAGTACGGCGTGGCCATCCGCAACGGCTTCCAGCTGGCTGCTGATGAGATCAACGCTGCGGGCGGCATCAACGGCAGCAAGATCGCGCTGGTGATCGAAGACGAGCAGGGCAAGAAGGAAGAGGCCATCAACGTCTTCAAGAAGCTAATCTTCCAGGACAAGGTGGCGATGGTGTTCGGCCCCACGCTGTCCAACTCGGCACAGGCGGCTGATCCGATCGCGCAGGCGTCCAAGACGGTTGCCTTTGGTACCTCCAACACCGCAGACGGCATCACCAGCATCGGCGATTTCGTCTTCCGCAACTCCGTGACCGAAGCCGACGTGCTGCCGGCCACGATCCAGACCGTTGTGAAAAAGGCCGGTGTGAAGAAGGTGGCCGTGCTGTACGGCAACGACGACGTCTTCACCAAGAGCGGCTACGACAACTTCAAGAAGGCGCTCGAAGATCTGAAGATCCCGGTGACGACCACCGAAACGTTCGCCAAGGGCGACGTCGACTTCAAGGCCCAGCTCACCAAGATCAAGGCGACGAACCCGGATGCGATCGTGCTGTCGGCGCTGATTGCCGAAGGCGGTCCGATCATGGTGCAGGCGCGCCAGCTTGGCCTGAACGTGCCGGTCATCGGCGGCAATGGCATGAACTCGGTCAAGGTGTTCGACTTGGCCAAGGACAAGTCCGACAACCTGTGGGTGGGCAGCCCGTGGTCGATCGAGAACCACACGGCCGAGAACAGCAAGTTCATCACCGCCTACACCGCCAAGTACAAGGCAGCGCCGGATCAGTTTGCGGCGCAGGCGTATGACGCCATGTACATCGCAAGCAAGGCGCTGAAGACGGTCAAGTTCAGCGGCAACCTCGAAGCCGATCGCAAGGCGATCCGCGATGCGCTGCCGGCGGTCAAGCACACCGGCGCGACCGGGGCGTTTGCGTTCCGCCAGGTGACGGCACGCGGCAAGCCGGCTGGCTACGACGCCGTGCAGACGCCGATCGTGAGCGTAACCAAGAACGGTAAGTACACGATCGAGAAGTAACCTTCGGTTCTCGTTGAAACCGAAACGCGGGGCGTAGCTAAACCTACGCCCCATCGCTTTTTCTGCGGCTGCTTTGGTGACATTCGGCCGCACCTCACTCTGATTCATCATGCTGGAACAGCAACTCGTCAATGCGCTGTCGCTCGGCTGCGTGTATGCGTTGTTCGCCCTGGGATTCACGCTGGTTTTCGGCATCCTGGGCGTAATCAACCTGTCGCACGGCGCGGTCTTCATGCTCGGTGCCTATGCGGCGCTGCAGGTCGTCCTTCACTTTGAACTGCCGCTGTGGGCGGCACTGGCCGTCGGCTTTGCCGTGAGCGGCGTGGCCGGTCTCATCATCGACGTGCTGCTGCTGCGCCCGCTGCGCCGCCGCAACGCGCCCCACCTGATTCCGATGATCGGGACCATCGGTGCGGGCATCGCCATCAACAACGCCATGCAAGGCGCGTTTGGTGCGGAGAACCTGCGCTTTCCGGCCGGGCTCGTGTCGGATGCCTCGCTGGATCTGGGCGGCATTCATCTCACCCCGCTGGAGCTGGGCATCATCGTGCTGTCCTTCGCGCTGATGGCGGCGCTCATGCTGCTGCTCAAGCGCACGCAACTCGGCCGCGCACTGCGCGCGATTGCGGAGTCGCCGAAAGCCGCCGCGCTGCTGGGCATCAACGTTGAAGGCCTGTTCCTGCTGACCTCGTTTGCAGCGGCGGCGCTGGGTGGGTTGTCGGGCGTGCTGATCGGCCTGTACTCCAACGCCGTGTTCCCGCTGATGGGCCAGCCGATGCTGCACAAGGGCATCGCGGTCATCATCCTGGGCGGCCTGGGCGATATTCGCGGCGCAATGCTGGGCGGCCTGTTCCTCGGGTTTGCCGAGGTGCTGTCGGTGGCCTACATCGGCTCGACCATGCGCGACGCGGTGGCGTTCGGTCTGCTGTTCCTGATCCTGCTGGTGCGACCGCAAGGGCTGTTCGGCAAGGTGTTGGAACGCAAGGCATAAGGAGACCGACATGGAATGGCTCGACAACTTCTGGTCGGTCTACAGCAACCTGGTGCTCACGCTCGGCATCAACGCGTTGCTGGCGCTGTCCATTTATCTCACGCTGTCGTGCGGCCTGCTGGCGATGGCGAATGCGGCCTTCATGGGCATCGGCGCATATACGGCGGCGCTGCTGACGATGAACGCCGAGATGCCGTTTTCGGTCGCGCTGTTCGGCGGCATGGTGGCACCGGCCGTGGTGGCCGTCGTCATCGGCCGGCCGACGCTGCGTCTTTCCGGTGTGTATCTGGCCATGGCCACGCTTGGTTTTGGCGAAGTCGTGCGCGTGCTGATCCTGAACACCGAGAACTGGACCGGCGGCGCGCTGGGCCTGAACGGCATTCCGCAACTGACCGAGTGGTGGCATGTGGCGGTGGCCGTATTGGCCACGCTGTTCGTGCTGGCGCGCATGCGCCGCTCGAAGGTCGGCCGCGCGTTCGAGGCCATCAAGGAAGATGAAACCGCAGCCGGGCTCATGGGCATCAACGTGGCCGGCACCAAGCTGCTGGCGTTCACGCTGGGTGCGGCCATCGCCGGGCTGGCGGGCGCACTCAATGCGCACCTGACGTTCTTTATCGGCCCGAACGAATTCGGCTTCGACCGCGGCGTCGAAATTCTCACAATGACGATTCTGGGCGGCACCAACGGCCTGACGGGCCCGATGCTCGGCAGCCTGATCCTGTCGCTGCTGCCCGAGTTGCTGCGTGCGTTCAAGGATTTCCGCCTGGTCGTCAACGGCGTGATCCTGATGGTGATCGTGCTGTTCCTGCCCAAGGGCATCTGGGATCCGGCGCGTTTCGCGCGCTGGTTCGGCATCAAGCGCGGCGGCACCATGCCGGGTACGGGCACCACCCCGGCTGCTTCCAATGAATCGCACTGAGGCCGCCATGCTGAAACTCACCTCCATTTCCAAGCGCTTTGGCGGCCTGTCGGTTTTGCAGGACGTCAACATTGAAGTGCCGCAAGGCAGCATCTTCGGGTTGATCGGCCCGAACGGCGCCGGCAAGACGACGGTGTTCAATCTGATCACCGGCCTGCTGGCACCCACCGGTGGCTCGCTCACGTTCAATGGCGAGAACCTGGTCGGCAAGAAGCCGCACCAGATCACGCAGATGGGCATCGCACGCACGTTCCAGAACATCCGCATCTTCAAGGAGATGACGCTGCTGGAAAACGTCGTGGTGGGCATGCACCGGCATCTCGACTACAGTGCGCCGGGCCTGCTGCTCTCGCTGCCAAAGTACCGTGCCGCCGAGCGCCGCGCGCGCGACCGTGCACTCGAGCTGCTCTCGTGGGTCAAGCTCGACCACAAGGCGCATGACATTGCCGACAACCTCTCATACGGCGACCAGCGCAAGCTTGAACTCGCGCGGGCGTTGGCCACCGAACCCAAGCTGCTGCTGCTCGACGAGCCCGTCGCCGGCATGAACACGGGCGAGAAGGTCGACCTGATGGCCGAGATCGAGAACATCAAGGCGCGCGGCTACACGATCTTCATGATCGAGCACGACATGCGCTTCGTGATGGGCCTGTGCGAGCGCATTGCGGTGCTCAACTTCGGCCGCATCATCGCCGAAGGGCCGCCCGAGGCGATCCGCAACGATCCGCAAGTCATCGAGGCGTACCTGGGCCGCGATGACGACGATGAAGCGAACGGCGATGCCGCGCAGAAGGAGACGGCATGACCACCTTGCTGGAAGTCAAAGGGCTGGATGTGTCGTACGGGCACATCGCAGCCGTCAAGGGCATCGACTTTGCGCTCAAGGCCGGTGAAATCACCTCGCTGGTTGGCGCAAACGGTGCGGGCAAATCGACCACGCTGCTGGCGCTGTCGGGGCTGATCCCGAAGTCGCAGGGGGATGTGCGCGGCCAGATCCTGTTCGAGGGCGAAGACGTCACGCTGTTGTCTGCCCACAAGCGTGTGGAGCGCGGCATCGTGCAGGTGGCCGAAGGGCGCGCCACGCTCACCACGATGACGGTGCTCGAAAACCTGGAGCTGGGCGCTTACACGCGCAAAGATAAGGGCCAGATCGCCTCTGATCTGGAGCGCGTGTTCCACCTGTTTCCGCGCCTGAAGGAGCGTATCGATGGGCTGGCCGGCAACCTCTCGGGCGGCGAGCAGCAGATGCTGGCCATCGGCCGCGCGTTGATGGCTCGCCCGCGCGTACTGCTGCTGGATGAACCCTCGATGGGCCTTGCGCCGATCATTGTGCAGGAGATCTTCCGCATCCTGCGCACCATCAATGCCGAAGGGCTGACGATTTTCCTGGTCGAGCAGAACGTGCGCCAGGCGTTGAAGATCGCGCAGCACGGCTACGTGCTTGAGACCGGCCAGATCGTGCTGGCTGACAGCGGTAAAAACCTGCTGGGCAATCCGCGCGTGCTCGAAGCCTACTTGGGCGGCTGAGTGTTTTTTGCACGCCTCGGCATGCAATATTGCCGAGGCGCAAGAACCGCATATCCATTTGGTTTGCGGTTCATTTTCACCCAAAAGCGTACCCGTTTCTGCGTACGTTCAAATCCCCGCTAACACGTGTCTCTGTGCGTCGAACAGCGCGATCAATGCGTCGGCTACCGCCCGCACGCGCGGTGATCGTCGAACGTCGGGGTGGATCACCAGCCAGATTTCTCGATGCAACGCAGGGTCGTCGACGGGCAATCGGCGCAAAAGCGTACCCGTTTCTGCGGGCGCACCGAGCAGGTGAGGCAGCGCCGCGACGCCCAGTCCGGCCAGCGCCGCCTGATGCATCGCCGCCAGGTCGCTGCAGCGTAAGACCACGCGACGGTCGCCTGCGTAGTTGTCCAGCCAGCGCTGTTGCGGGACGTGGCGCAGGTTTTCGTCGTAGCCGATGAATTCCCATTCGGATTCGGGGCGTGCGAGCACCTCTGCGGTGGCGTACAGGCCGTAGCCGAGATCGCCTAGCGGCCGTGTCGCCAAAGTCGATGACGTCGGGCGCGACAGGCGCACCGCCAGGTCAGCTTCGTGCGCCATCAGGTTGGCGTTGCGCTTTTCGCCCAGCAGCACGAGATCGATGCCGGGCCATTGCCGGCGCAATGTCGCCAGGTTTGGCGCAATGATGTGGCTGGCCACCGTGGGCGGCGCAGAGATACGCACCGTCCCGCGCAAGCTGCCCGCGCCCGCTGCTGCGCGTGCAAAGCCGGCGGCTTCCTGCTCCATGCGTTCGGCGCGCTCGGCCAGTGCGTTGCCTTCAGCCGTCAGGCGCCAGCCGCGCGGCAGGCGGTCGAACAGGCGCACGCCCAACGATTGCTCCAACGCATCGGCACGCCGCGCCACCGTGGTGTGTTCCACCGCCAGCCGCCGCGCAGCGGCCGACAAGCTGCCTTCGCGCGCCAGCACGAGAAAGTAGCGCACGTCATCCCACTGCAAGGAAGAGGAAGGTTCGGCCGCTGCCGCACGCGCCAGGGCACGCACATTTTTTGGTCGACCTGGGCTTTTTTGCACAGAAGCTGATCGGTTTTTGTGAATTCCCGGGTGATTCTGAACGGATTACGCTTGTTTCACAACGTGACGAACGCAGTACCCGTCATTCAAAAAACTGAAAAGCGTACCCATTTCTGCGAGGACTTTTGCCATGCACGCCAAGTTGATCCAACTCCGAGAACCCGGACCAGCATTGGGTTTGCGGCCCGCCAGCCTGATGTTGCCGCCGCCCGCGCCGAACGCGTTGACGGTGCGCCACACCGCCGTCGGCGTGAACTTTGTCGACGTGTATCACCGTGCCGGGTTGTATCCGGTGCCGGCATTCCCGGCGGTGCTCGGCGTGGAGGGTGTCGGCGTGGTGGAGGCATTGGGTACGGATGTGCGCGGCTTTGTGGTTGGCCAGCGCGTGGCCTGGGCCGGCCTGGTGGATGGCGCGCCCGGTGGGTACACCAGCCATCGCAACATTCCGGCCGAGCGCGCGATTGCCTTGCCCGATGCGCTGGATGACGAAACCGTGGCGGCCACGTTGGTCCGCGGCATCACCGCGCACATGCTGCTGACGCGGGTACGGCAGGTGCGCGCCGGCGATACGCTGCTGGTGCATGCAGCGGCCGGTGGCCTGGGCGCGTTGCTGGTGCAGTGGGCCAAACGTCAGGGGGCGCGCGTGATCGGCACGGTGGGCAGCGAAGCGAAGGCCGCCGTCGCCATCGGCCACGGCGCGGACCACGCCGTGCTGTATCGCCAGCAGGACGTGCGCGAGGCCGTGCTGCAGCTCACCGGCGGAGAAGGCGTCGACTACGTGGTCGACGGCATTGGCGGCGCCATGCTGCAGACGTCGTTGGCAGTGACGCGGCCGTTCGGCATGGTGGCCAGCATCGGTCAGGCGAGCGATGTGGGCAACGCTCAAACGAGCGCCGTCGATCTTGCCGCGCTTGGACCGTCGCGCTCGATTGCGCTGGCACGGCCAGGCGTATTCCGCTACATGGCCGATCTGTCGAACTACCGGACGGGAGCGCAGGCGGCATTGCAGCGCATGCTCGACGGCGTGCGCGTGCCGGTGGGCGGCACCTATGCGCTGGAAGATGCGGCTGCTGCCCACACCGCGCTCGAAGCCGGACAGACCTCGGGCGCACTGCTCTTGCGCCCTTGAGAACCCTGCGCGCCGAAGGGTTTCCGTGCAAAGCGTACCCATTTCTGCGGGACACTCAGCGTCGTTGCTTCACGCTGCCGGGTCTCGCGTTTCGAAGGTTTTACCTCACCCAACAAGGAGCCATCGCATGCTGTACCTGATTCTTTTCAACTACACCGCACCGCTCGAAGCACTCGATCGTGTGCTGCCTGCGCACCGCGCGCATCTGGACGCCCACTATGCGAGCGGCCACTTTCTGATGTCAGGACCGTTCTTCCCGCGGGAGGGCGGTGGCATCCTGGCGCGTGCCGAATCGCGCGAAGAGATCGACGCCATCGTTGCGCGCGACCCTTTCGTGATCGAAAACCTCGTAGAGGCGCGCGTCATTGCCTGGGGCCCGAATCGTCGCAGCGCAGATACACCGCAGGCGTGGTTGCCAGACGCCGTGGTCGCAACAGTGACTTAAAACGGGCGCGGCGCCGCCGCTATCATGTCGATCTGTCCTTGCGCGAATCGACATGACCGACACGCCGCCGCCTCAACCTGATGTGCCCCACCAGCCATGGTGGCGCCGCGCGATTGCCCGGCTGCCGTTCGGTCGCGAGCATCTGGTGTTTGTGATTGCTGGAGTGATCGGCTGCGCGGGCGCCCTCTCGACGATCCTGTTTCGCGAGTGCCTGCGTCATCTGCAATGGTGGCTCTCGGGTACGGACCAGGGCCTGGTGGCCACGGCGCGCGCGTTGCCGTGGTGGGCGCGACTGCTGGTGCCGACGGTGGGCGGACTGCTGGCAGGCATCACCTTGCAGGTGGGCCTGAAGTGGATCCCCCGAAAGGGCTCGGAAGACTATATGGAAGCCATTGCCGTGGGCGATGGCGTGCTCAGCGCGCGGCAGAGCTTGGTACGCAGTGCGTCGTCGTTGTGCTCGGTGGCCAGTGGCGCTTCGATCGGGCGCGAAGGGCCGATGGTGCAATTGGCGGCAATGTGCGGCTCGCTTGTCGGCCGCGTGTTGCGGCGCTGGACGCCCGTGCCGGTCGAGCAATTGCGTCTACTGGTCGCGTGCGGTGCGGCCGCAGGCATCACCTCCGCTTATAACGCGCCTATCTCGGGCGCCGTGTTCGTCTGCGAAATCGTGTTTGGCGTCATCACCACGGCAACGCTCGGGCCGCTGCTGGTGGCGGCTGTGACAGCTGACATCGTGGTGCGCCAGTTCTTCGGGTACGGGGCGGTCTACGAGATGCCGCACTTCGATTTCGTTTCCGGCTGGGAAGTGTTGACGTATCTGGGCCTCGGTCTGGCCGCGGGGATGGTGGGCCCGCTGCTGCTCGGTTTGATCGACCGCGCGCGCGATGCGTTTGCACGTACCAAGCTGCCGCTCACGCTGCGATTGGCCGCAGGTGGGTTGATTGTCGGTGCGCTGTCCACGGGCGTGCCCGAGGTCTGGGGTAACGGCTACAGCGTGGTCAATGGCTTCCTGCATGAGCCGTGGCTGTGGCAGACGGTGGCGCTGGTGCTGATCTGCAAAGTGGTGGCGACGGCGTCGAGCGCGGGCTCGGGCGCGGTGGGTGGTGTGTTCACCCCCACGCTGTTCTGTGGTGCTGCGCTGGGTTTGCTGTACGGCACGGGCATGCACGCGCTGCTGCCGGATGCGGCGCCGGTGCCGGTCAGCTACGCGGTGGTCGGCATGGGCGCGCTGCTGGCGGCCACCACGCATGCGCCGCTCATGTCGATCCTGATGATCTTCGAGATGACGCTGTCGTATCAGGTGGTGCTGCCGCTCATGTTGGCGTGCATTACCGGCTACGTGACGGCACATGCGGCGGGCGCGCCGTCGGTATATGCGCGTGCGCTGGCGCGCAATCGTCAGGATGCCGGCGACGACGCGCGGCACCTTCCATCGCCATCGGACAGCACGCAGAAATAGGTACGCTTTGCCGGCTCCAGAGTGTCACGTAGAAATATTTGGTGGTGACCAGCTTGCCTTGTCAGCTAAATAGAAGGAAAAGCGATCTATAGATCGCCTTAAAGTGTGCGTTCTGGGGAACTTTCAAGAAATACTGCGACAATTTGTTGCTGTTGCGAATCGTTATCATTTATATTTGCGTCCGCAATTCGTAGTGCACTCTCGTGCACGGCGGCACGGGCGCAGGAGGGCGTTCCGTAGCGGCTGGCACCCATAGAAGAGTGCCGCCGGAGAAACCACGCAATGAACCGCCGCACGCCCGTTGCCAGCGCCCTGTTGGCCCTGTTTGCCACCCCAACCGTCGCACTTGCCCAGCAGGCCACGCTTGCACAGGCACCCGCTACCGCCACGTTGCCGGAAGCCGTTGTGAAGGGCGCCGCCCCGCGCGACGACTACAACGCCGCCAAAAGCTCCATCTCGAAGCTGCCCGAGAACCTGCGCGATGTGCCGCAATCGGTGACGGTCGTGCCCAAGGCGCTGACCGACGCGCAAGGCGGCAGCTCGCTGGCCGATGCGTTGCGCAACGTGCCGGGCATCACCATCGGTGCGGCCGAAGGCGGGCAGATCGGCAACAACATCAACCTGAACGGTTTCTCTGCGCGTACCGATATCTACCTCGACGGCTTCCGGGATCGCGGCCAGTACTACCGCGACTTGTTCGCTCTCGATTCGGTGGAAGTGCTGATGGGCCCGTCGTCGATGCTGTTCGGCCGCGGTTCGACGGGCGGCGTCATCAACCAGGTGACGAAGAAGCCGAAGCTGAAGGCCGCCACGGAAATCACCGGTTCGGTCACGACCAACGGCTTGGTGCGCGCGACCGCCGACGTCAACACACCGACGTCCGACACCTCTGCCTTCCGCATCGCCGCGATGGCGCAGAACGGCAAGACCAGTACGCGCGACGAGATGACCGCGCAGGATTTCGGCATTGCGCCGTCGTGGCGCTTCGGCATCGGCACACCCACGGAGGTGACGCTGTCCGCGCTGCTGCAGCACAACCGCGACATGCCCGACTATGGCGTGCCGAACCTCAACGGCCACCCGGTCAACGTAAGCCCCAAGACGTACTACGGCTACACCGATGACCGCACCACGCAGGACGTGGCGTCGTTCTCGGCCAATATCGATCACAAGTTCTCGCCCAACCTGCGCCTGCGCAATCAGACGCAGTTCAATTACGTGCAGACGGACGCGCGCGAGACAGCGCCAAACGCGGTGGGTACGGTCAATTCGTCGGGCGTGTTCACGGCACTGACCAACAGCAACTTGCCGCTCTCGGCGCTGTCGGTGCGTTTGCAAAGCCATGACCGCCGCATCCGTGACTATTCGCTGTTCAACCAGACCGAGCTGACGGCCAAGTTCGATACGGGTTCGGTCAAGCACACGCTGCTGGTCGGCACCGAGTTCGGCCACGACGGCTACGACAACCAGAACTATTACCGCAACGGCTCGTGCAACGGCACTCCGCTGGCGCAGTCGAGCATGACGAGCGGTTTTGTCTCGTGCGAGCCGCTGGTCAGCCCCAACTACACCACATCGCCGGCCAGCACACCGTCGAGCCTGGGCAACCTGCAGGGCGGTTCGGCCAACACGGTGGCGGCGTACTTCAACGATTCGATTGAATTCACCAAGCAATGGAAGGCAGTCGCCGGCCTGCGCTATGACCGCTACGTGGCGAGCATTTCGAACTCGCTGAATTCGGCGAACACGCCGGCGTCGGCCAAGATCACTGCGCTGCCGTACGCGCAGCAGACCGTGAACTTTGTCAGCACGCGCCTGGGCGGCATCTGGCAGCCGACGGACTGGCAGTCGTACTACGTGTCGTATGGCACGTCGTTCAACCCGTCATTGGAGCAACTCGTAGGCACCACGGGCCAGCAGGGTTTGGACCCGGAGAAGAACAAGTCGTATGAGGCCGGCGGCAAGTGGGATTTGCTCAACGGCGATCTGTCGGTCAGCTCGGCGCTGTTCCAGATCACCAAGGACAACGCCCGCACACAGATCGACAGCACGACGTACACGTCGGCGGGCAAGATCCGCGTGCGCGGTGCGCGCCTGGGTGCCACGGGTCACGTGACCGACAAGCTGCAGATTTTCGCGGGCTATACGTACCTGGACGCGCAGATCGTCAACGGCATCGCCGCGGGCACGCAGGGCATGACGCCGGCCAACACGCCCAAGCACGCCGCGACGGTGTGGACGAGCTACGCCTTCCTGCCGAACTGGGAAGTGGGCGCAGGTGCGTTCTACATGTCGCAGCGCTACGCCAACAACACCGACACGGTGCAGGTGGGCGGCTTCGTGCGCTGGGATGCGATGCTGGCCTACCACCAGCCGAAATACGACGTCCGTCTGAACCTGTTCAACGTGTTCAACAAGACGTATTACGATGCGCTGATTCCTTCCGATGGCGGTCGCGCCGTGCCGGGCACCGGCCGTGCGGCGATGCTGTCGGTGGTGTATCGGATGTAATGGCTGGGGGATGGGCCCTCGGCTGCATCCCCGTTTCCTTCCAGCGCCATGCTTGTTTGCATTCCCAACGTCTTCAACGCTGCGCAGGTGGCTGCGCTACGCGATCTGCTCGACAACGCGGGCGATGCCTGGGTGGATGGCCGCGTGTCGGCCGGATATTCGGGGGCGCCGGTCAAGGTCAACCAGCAGATCGACGAGGGCGCGGAAGTGGCCCTGCAGTGCCAGCAGCTCATCCTGAGCGTGCTGGAGCGGCACCCGCGCTTCATCAGCGCGGCGCTGCCGAACGTGGTGTACCCGCCGATGTTCAACCGCTACGGCGAGGGCATGACCTTCGGCGCGCATGTCGATGGCAGCGTGCGTATCCATCCGCACAACGGCACAAAGCTGCGTACCGACATCTCGGCCACGCTGTTTCTGTCAGACCCCGCCAGCTACGACGGCGGCGAACTGCAGATTGAAGACACCTATGGCATGCACAGCGTCAAGCTCAATGCCGGTGACCTGGTGATCTACCCGGCAACGAGCCTGCATCAGGTGACGCCCATCACGCGCGGGGTGCGCGTAGCGAGCTTCTTCTGGATCCAGAGCCTCATTCGCGATGACGCGCAACGCGCCATGCTGTTCGACCTGGACAACGCCATCCAGACGCTCAACCAGACCGACGCGGATGCCACCGCGCGCCGCACGCTCATCGGCGTGTATCACAACCTGATGCGGCAGTGGAGCGAGACCTGATCTGAGTCCGCAGAGCCCCAGGGGGAAGGTTCGGCTTAGTGGCCCGAACGGCGATACAGCTCGGCCATCATGCCGCAGCTTTCCACGTGCAGCGCGACGGCGCGGCTGGCTTCACGGCGCACGATTTGCCAGAAACGGGCGAGGCGCGAGGCGGGGGCGGCTTTGAGAGCGACGGTGTTCATGGCGATTCCTTCTGAGAACTGATTTAGGGATAACCCTAGTGGGGAATACCCGAATGTTAGTCCGAATATTGCGGCGCAGCAAAGCTGCATTCGCCAGTGTCGCCTCGTCACCACATATGGGTGCCTAACCCGCCACTCTGCTGACCGTGCCGGCATTGCCGTCCACACAGATCGTCTCGCCGTCTTTCAACTGGGCCCGGATGCCGGGGAGGTTCACCACGGCCGGAATCCCGAACTCCCGCGCCACGATGGCACCGTGCGACAGGTATCCACCGGTTTCCATGACGAGCCCGCCGGCCTTCAGAAACAGCGGCGTCCAGGCGGGGTCGGTGCTGGGGGCGACGAGGATATCGCCAGCCTGCAGCGCCGTGCCGGCAACAGCGTGATCGACCAGCCTTGCTCGGCCCTGTGCCGAGCCTGCGCCCACGGCAGTGCCGCTCCAGGTATCTCCGGTGAGGGCGATGGGCGTGGTGGAAGCGACCGGCGCTTCGCCATGCTCGGTGACGATGTCCGGCGCTTGCAAGACGGCCCACTCACCCTGTTGCCGGCGGCGTTCACGCGCCCGCTGGGCGGCGAAGCGCAGCGGTAACGCGCCGGTGGCCGCGGCCACGCATTCGTCCAGCGTCAGGTTGAAGATGTCTTCGTGCGCATCGAGTCCTTCCTCGCCGACAAGCCTGTCTGCCAGCTTCAGCAGGCCGATGCGTAGCGCTTCCAGATACGCCACCAGCGCGCTGCGTGCGGCTTCACGCTGGTTGCTGTCGCGCACGGCACCCTTGAGCATCCCTCGCACGATTGGACGCAGCCAGAACGGTAGGCGCGCCCACGCACGCTCAGACGCCGCCAGCTGCCGTTGCCGCACGGCGCGCGCGTCGCTGCCAATCAGCCCGACGATGAGGTCGAGCACATAGTCGGGCTGCTCGCGCCAGCGCGGGCGGCGGAAGTAGCTCTCTTCAATGGCGCGATGGCCGTAGCGCTCCAGAAACGTACTGAAGTGCGGGCGGAACGGGCTGTGTGCCGGCAGTTGCTGCGCCCATTGCGTGCCGATGCGGTTGTCGGCGCGAAGCCAGGTGAGGGCTTCGGCGTCGGCGGTGGCGGTTTGCGCCAGGGCCATCAGGTCGTAGCTTTGCTGCGCGGTAACGCTGGGTTCTGCGCCTGCCATGAGCGCGGCGGCCATCGCGTGGCCCTCGCCGGGGCACTGTTTTTCGATCACGTCGACCAGGCCCGAAACGGAGCCGCCCGCCGAGCCCTGGAGGAAGAACAGGCCATCTGCGCTGCGCGCGATGTTGAAGCGTTCTCGCAGGCAGGTGGCCAACTCCGCTGTTGCTTCCGGCCACGCGTCTTCACGCCATTGCGCGGCTTGCTTGCGGGCGCGGTTCAGATCGCTCTGTGCATGGCGGCGCGCGGCGCCGGCGCTGCACAAATAACGTACGAGCCGCGCGCCGCGCGCCAGCCGCTGCGGCCATGTGGCGCGCGGCAGCGCAATCTCAGGCTGCGTGCCGCCCAGCATGCGATTGATGGCCTCCGGCGCAATGCCGAATGCGTCAAATGCCTCCCACTGCATCAACGAGACATCGAGGTACACATGGCCGCCAAACAGCCTGGCACGCTCCAGCCCCGGCAACAGCGCGTAGCCTGCCAGCGAGTACGCCAGCGTCAGCATGCGGTTGGCCGCGTGGCCGTAGAGCACCCAGTCGATGGGCGACAGCGGCGCGGGAAACACCTCGCGCGTGTTGCCCCGCGTCCAGAACGTCGGCTGGGTTTGCAGGGCGGCGTAGGTCTGGCGGCCGGCCGTGGTGATCGGGCGAGCCTGCACGATCCAAAAGCGCTGCCCGTCCCAGACCCATTCGATGTCATAGCGCGGCTGCGCAAAGTTCAGTGCGCGTGCCGCGTCGCGCGCCACCGTGGCAAGGGAGACGAGCTGCGCGTCGTCCAGCACGGCGCGGCGGGCGTCTTCTGTCGCGGTGTCGGCGAGTGTGGTGCCGCCTTCGGCCAGCGCGCGCGTCATGTGGCGCTTGGTGCCGATCCGGCGTTCGATCACGCGCAGCGTGTCGTCTTGCGGCGGTACTTCCAGCCGGTCGACGTCGCCATCGGCGTGGCCGCCCACCAGCGCTTCGCCCAAGCCCCAGTGCGCGTTGATGACGATGTGGTCGTCGCGGCCCGTCAGCGGGTCACCCGTGAACGCGATGCCTGCGGCCACCGCCGGCAGCATCGGCATGATGACCACGGCCATCGCCAGGTCGGCAGTGTCGATGCCAAAGCGTTCCCGGTATGCCAACGCTTGCGGTGCGTGCGCCGAGTCCCACACGGCGCGCACCGCGTCCGCCAGCGCCTGCACGCCAATCACGTTCAGGCGCGTCTCGTGAATGCCCGCGAACGAGCGTTGCGCGGAATCTTCCTGCGGCGCGGAGGAGCGCACAGCCAGCGGCGCGTTCTGCCAGCCGCGCGCGGCCAGCGCCTGCGCGATGGCAGCCAGCACCGTATCGGGCACTGCATCGCCGTGATTCCGCCTGAGGCTGGCATCTGCGGCCAGCACGAAACCATCGGGCACCGGCACGCCGAGTCTCGCCATGCGGCCAAGCTGCCAGCCCTTGCCGCCCGCCACTGCGGCACCAGCCTGCGCCGCAGCTG
This sequence comes from Ralstonia mojiangensis, assembly GCF_023955645.1. NCBI lineage: Bacteria > Pseudomonadati > Pseudomonadota > Betaproteobacteria > Burkholderiales > Burkholderiaceae > Ralstonia > Ralstonia mojiangensis. The sequence goes on from NZ_JAMXHU010000004.1 coordinate 777,808, forward strand.
GCCAATCGAGCACGAGCGGATTCATCACGCCTCCTTGCGGGCCATGCCGTGCAGGAACAGGTCGATGACGGCGGAGAAACCCGCGTGCAGGTCTGTTTCGGGACGTGCCAGCCAGCGCATGAGCGCGCCGAGGTACAAGTACTCGAACAGCCCTGCCAGCTGCTCGGCATCGAATCGGGTGTCGAGCTCGCCCGAGCGCTGCGCAGCGTCGATGAGCGCCATGAACACCGCTTCGAGCCCGCTGCGCTTGTCGCTGTCGCGGTTGCGGGCGGCCAAGTCAGCGCTGGCAAAACGGTAGCGGAAATACGCGGCCAGATAGGGCCGGCGCACATCGCACCAATCGGCCGAGGCCGAAAGCAGCACCGCCAGGCGCGAGGCGAAATCCGGCTGTGCCTCGATCTGCGCACGCAATTGGGCGCCGCCAGCCGCCAGCTCGGCGTGGAACTGGTGCGCCAGCAGGGCTTCCTTGACTGGAAAGTGGTTGTACAGCGTGCCTTTGGACACATCGGCCTGCGCGGCAATCTGCTCCATCGTCACGGCGTCGTAACCGTGCTGCTCGAACAGGGAAAACGCCGTGGCCGCCAGGTGGTCCAGCGTCTGGGTGCGCTTGCGTTCGCGGCGGCCGGCTTCAATGGGGATCGGACTGGACGACATTGGCGGCTCGCACTTTTTAAACGATGCGCAATTTTATGCGTCGTTCAAAAATATGTGCAAGCGAGAACCCCTCTGTAGAATCAGCCCATTCTTCCGGCAACCTTTCGACAGGACCGACCATGACTGCACTGCGTACCCTGTATCCGCCAATCGAGCCCTATGAAACCGGCATGCTCGACGTGGGCGATGGCCACACGATCTACTACGAGCGCGTTGGTACGCCCGGTGCCAAGCCGGCGGTGTTCCTGCACGGCGGGCCGGGCGGCGGTGTTTCGGCAGATCACCGTCGCGTGTTCGATCCGGCACGCTACGACGTGATGCTGTTCGACCAGCGCGGCTGCGGGCGCTCCACGCCGCACGCAGGCCTGGAGGCCAACACCACGTGGCATCTCGTGGCCGATATCGAACGCCTGCGCGCGATTGCCGGGGCTGAGCGCTGGCTTGTTTTCGGCGGCTCATGGGGTTCGACGTTGGCGCTCGCTTACGCGCAGAAGTATCCGCAGCATGTGAGCGAACTCGTGCTGCGGGGTATCTACACCGTCACGCAGGCCGAGCTGCGCTGGTACTACCAGTACGGCGTGTCGGAGATGTTCCCCGAGAAATGGGCACGCTTTCAGGCACCCATTCCGGAGGGCGACCGCGGCGACATGATTGCGGCCTATCGCAAAGTGCTCACCGGCAACGACACCGCCAAGCAGATCGAAGCCGCCCGCGCCTGGAGCGTATGGGAAGGCGAGACCATCACGCTGCTGCCCGACCCGAGCAACAGCGCCAAGCACGCCGACGACCATTTCGCGCTGGCTTTCGCGCGGCTGGAGAATCACTACTTCACGCATCAGTGCTGGCTGGAAGAGGGCCAGTTACTGCGCGAGGCACATAAGCTGGCGGGCATTCCGGGCGTGATCGTGCATGGCCGCTACGACATGCCGTGCCCCGCGCGCTATGCGTATGCGTTGCATCAGGCGTGGCCGGATTCGGACTTCCACCTGATCGAAGGTGCCGGCCATGCGTGGTCCGAACCGGGCATCCTCGATCAACTGCTGGCCGCAACGGACCGCTTTGCCGGCAAGTAACCCATGACGGATTCGGCCGACCTGCGCTTCCTGCTCGCCATCCAGGACAACGGCAGCCTGGTGGCGACGGCGCGGGCGCTCGACCTGACGCCATCCGCCGTGTCGCAGCGCTTGCAGCAGCTGGAGAAGAAGCTGGGCACACGGCTGGTCGATCGCACGGCGCGCAGCCTGCGCTTTACGCAAGAGGGCGCGCTGCTGTGCGAGCGTGGAGCAGAGCTGATCCGCCAGCTCGATGCACTATCGGAGGATTTGCACACGCGCCGGGGCGGCTTGGTGGGCACGCTCAAGGTGAATGCGCCGCTGGGGTTTGGGCGACGCTACGTGGCGCCCGTCATTGCAGATTTTCAGCAGCAGCATCCCGACGTCGACATCGAACTGGCGCTGTCCGATGCGCCGCTGGTCGAAGCCGCGGACCGCTTTGATGTGGTCGTGCACATCGGCGCACTGCAGGTGTCGAACCTTGTCGGCCATGCGATTGCGCCGAATGCACGCTTTGTCTGCGCTTCCCCCGCGTTGGTGAAGCGCTTCGGCTTGCCGGAAACGCCCGATGACCTGGCCGCGATGCCCTGCATCGTGCTGCGCGAGAACAAGGAAGACGTGTCGCTCTGGCACTTCAGCAAAGGCCGCACGAGCCGCAGCGTGCGCGTGCCCAGGCAGCTCATCTGCAACGACGGCGATGTCATTCGACAGTGGGCATGCGAAGGGCGTGGCGTGATCCTGCGCTCCGAATGGGATGTCGCCGACGACCTGCGCGCAGGTCGCCTCGTGCGATTGCTGCCCGGCTGGAAGGCGCCGGACGCCAACGTGATCGCGCTCACGCACAACCGCGCGGGGTTGCCGCAACGTACGCGTCACTTCATGCAGGCGCTGCAAAGCCGCTTCAAGCCGCAGCCACCCTGGCGCGCTTGATGTAGCAATACTGAATCTTTGATTCAAGCCGACTTCACCGAAAGCCGGCGTGCGGTACCTACAATCGGTGGCATCGATTTCTACCGATTTGCAGGTGACAAGCGTGAATGCTTCTACGGTTTCTCCCGACGCCGCCTATCCCAAGGCCATCCTGTTCGATCTGCTGACAGCGCTGCTCGATTCGTGGTCGCTGTGGAACGATGCCGCTGGCTCTGAACAGGCAGGCCGCACGTGGCGCGCAGAGTATCTGCGGCTGACGTACGGCTGCGGCACGTATGTTCCTTATGAAACGATGGTTCGGCAGGCTGCGCAGAACGTCGGCTTGCTGGCCTCCGCCCCTGAAGCGCTGGAAGCCAACTGGTTGCACCTGGCACCTTGGAGCGGCGCTGCGCAAGCGCTGGCCCAGTTGCAGCCGCACTGCAAGCTGGCCGTTGTCACCAACTGCTCGGAACGACTGGGCCGGCAAGCCGCCGCGCTGTTGCCTGTTCCCTGGGATGTCGTTGTCACGGCCGAGCAGGCTGGCGTGTACAAGCCCGATCCGAAGCCCTATCGCATGGCGCTTGAACAACTTGGCGTGGATGCGGCTGACGCGGCATTTGTTGCGGGCTCCAGCTACGACATGTTCGGCACGGCGGCCGTCGGTCTGCGCACGTACTGGCACAACCGCATCGGCCTGGCGCCGGTGGAGGGCGCCCAGTTGCCTGAGATCACCTCGCCCACGCTCGAAGATCTGCTGCCCTGGGCCCGCCGTTTTGCCGCATGAGGATGCAACCATGACCCCTGAGACGCACACCCTGGAAACCGTCGACACGCCCGCGGCGTTGATCGACCTGCCGCGCATGCAACACAACGTCGCCCGCATGCAGCACCGCATGAACGCGCTGGGCGTGAAATTCCGCCCGCATGTGAAGACCACCAAGTGCCTCGACGTGGTGCGCGCACAGTTGGCGGCCGGCGCACAAGGCATCACCGTATCGACGTTGAAGGAGGCCGAGGCCTTCTTTGCCGCCGGTATCAAGGACATCCTGTACGCGGTGGGCATTGTCGCCACCAAGCTGCCGCGCGCGATGGCGCTGCGCAAGCGGGGCTGCGATCTGAAGCTCGTGGTCGACAACGCCGAGGCGGCCCACGCGGTGGTCGACTACGCCCGCGCACACGGCGAGCGCTGCGAAGTGTGGATCGAAGTCGATACCGATGGGCACCGCTCCGGCATCACACCCGAGCAGGATGCGCTGCTGGAGGTCGGCCGCATCCTGAAAGATGGCGGCATCGACGTGGGCGGTGTGATGACGCACGCCGGCTCCAGCTACGACCTGAACGACCGCGCCGCGCTGGCGGCATTGGCCGAGCAGGAGCGCGCCGGTTGCGTGCGCGCCGCGCAGCGCCTGCGTGATGCTGGCATGCCGTGCTCGGCCGTGAGCATTGGCTCCACGCCGACCGCGTTGGCCACCGAACACCTCGAAGGCGTGACGGAGGTGCGCGCGGGGGTCTACGTGTTCTTCGATCTGGTCATGCACAACGTGGGCGTATGCGCGATGGACGAGATCGCGCTGAGCGTGCTGACCACCGTGATTGGCCATCAGCCCGACAAAGGCTGGGTGATTGTCGACGCCGGATGGATGGCGATGAGCCGTGACCGCGGCACCGCCAAGCAGTCGCATGACTTCGGCTATGGGCAACCGTGCGCGCTGGACGGCACGCCGCTCGACGGGCTCATGCTGATTGGCGCAAACCAGGAGCACGGCATTCTGGCGGCCAGCGATGGCTCGGTACGCGACGATTTGGCGGCGCGATTTCCGGTCGGCACGAAGCTGCGTGTACTGCCCAACCATGCGTGCGCGACGGGTGCCCAATTTCCGGAATACCAAGCGGTGCCGTCGCGGGGCACGGTGCAGACGTGGGCGCGGTTCCACGGCTGGTGAGCCACACATCCGGCATGACGAAAAGCAAAAGGCCCGCAGCGTGTTCCTGCGGGCCTTTTGCTTGAATCCAATCTACCGAATGCTTCTTGCGCGGCTGAGGACGCTCAAGCCCGAGCCGCGCTTGATGGTTCCGATATGGCCGGGGAGCGAATCGGAACCAGTGCCAACAGCGACAAGGTGTCGGGATTGTAAACACGCTGCCCCGTAGCGCGCTGTAGCACATTTGTTCTACAGAGCCGCACTGCACTGCCTTCGTATACTCGGACGCAACAGGCAGTTGAATCTGTCGCAGCAGCGCGAGGCGCCAGCGGCCGACCACATGACATGCAACCCTCACCTTCCACACTCTGGTTGACCGGGCTGAGCGCGGCCGGTAAGACCACCTTGGCGCTGGCCGTGGCGGAGGCGCTGACGGCGCGCGGCTTGCCGTGCCGGGTGCTCGATGGCAGCGCCTTGCGTCAACAGCTCTGCGCCGATCTGGGTTTCTCCCGGACAGATCGCAGCGAAAACGCGCGACGAGTGGCGCAGTGGTGCGCACAGATGAACAACACCGGCACCTGGGCCATTGCTGCCCTGATCTCGCCGTACCGTGAAGACAGGGAGCGCGCTCGACAGATCGTGGGCGCATCACGCTTCTTTGAGGTGCATGTCGCGACACCGCTGTCCGTTTGTGAGGCGCGTGACCCGAAGGGCTTGTATCGCAAGGCGAGAGCCGGAACGATCGCCAACCTCACCGGTATCGACGATCCTTACGAGCCGCCGTTACATCCCCGGTTGACGCTGGATACCGGCGTGCAACCGACCGAAGACTGTGTTGCACAGGCGTTGGCATTATTTGGGATGCAGGAAGCCGTTGCGGCTTGATGTGGGGCCATGTAGCGCATTTGTTCCACAGACGAATCCAGCCCGCGTCGCTATGCTGCGACGGTTCCAAAAAAAAAAAAAAGAAAAGAGCACAGGTCAAAACGGGGGAGAGCTGCGGCGCGCACTGCATAGCGGGAACAGCAGTGCGCGCCAGCCAGCCATGGTGTCGGCACTTTACGCGCTGCGCTCAAGCGGCAGCCAAAGCGTGAAGCGTGTCCCTTCTGGCCCCGACGCCCAATCGACCGCCCCATCCAACGCCTGCGCGCGGCGCTGCTGATTGCGCAGGCCATGCCCCTTGCCGTCGCGCAGGGCACTTTCCACGTCGAACCCCTGGCCGTTGTCTTCGATGACGACGCGCACGCCGTCCGGGTCTGCTGCGGTACCCACGCGGATCTCGCTGGCGCGCGTGTGGTGCAGGATGTTCGCAATGCACTCCTGCACGATGCGCAGGATATGCAGCGCGCTGGATGGATCGAGCCATGGCAGCGTCGGCAGTTTTTGCACCTCCCACAACAGGGCGATGCCCGTGCCATCCAGGCGCGGTTCCAGGCGAAAGCGCAGCGTGGCGAGCAACAGCAACAAGTCCGCCTCGACCGGTTCCATCGAATCGATGGTCAGCTTCAGATCGTCCAGGCAGCCTTTCAGGATGAGCGAGATATCCACCTCGCTCACGGCACCACGCTCCACCGAGCGGATCGCACTGATGAGCGACGCACCAAGCCCGTCATGCATGTCTTGCATCAGGCGCTGGCGTTCCGTGCTGATGGCGCGCTGCCGTTCGGCCTCGCGCAATTTCTGGTGGCTGAGTTCAAGTTCGGCCTCGCGCGCTTTCAGGCGCTGTGCAAGGTTGGCGTTGGCCTGTTCGACTTCGTCGATGGCGTTGACGTAGCGCCGGTACATCAGCGTGCCGAAAATGCCGAACGTGATGGCGTTGGTGTACGCGCCGAAGTACCAGCCTTCCGGGCTGCTGAAATTGTTCTGCAGCAGCCAGTCGGTCACGCCAAGCAAGGTGCAGATGCCAACACCAATGGCCACCATCACGCCCTCGTTGGAGCGGCGCCAGGCGTTGGCCACGCCGGCCACGCCAACGGCGGCGCCCATGAGCGCGGCAATCGGGTAGATCAACGGCGTGACCTTGGGCGTATTGGGCAGCACGGCCAGCATCGGCAGCGTCAGCACGCCAATCGCGACAGTCACCATGACCAGCGTGCGCGTGAACCCCACGAGCGGTCGCCCATGCAGTTGGCGCAGGAAAAAGTGCACCACCAGCACGAGCCACAGCAGCGAATTGACCGTCAGCCAGGCAAACCAATCGTTGGCCACCGGCTGCGCCACATAGAAATGCAGCCCTCGCAGGAACGAGGTGACGGCCAGGTTGAAGAACAGCAGATAGGCGGTTTCGTGGCCGCGCCGGAACCACACAAACAACGCAAAGATGCCGATGGCGAGGAACGCTGCACTCAACACGGCGGGCAATTCCTGCTGCAGCCACTGGCGGATGTTGTAGCGGCCCTTCAACGCGTCGATCGGGCCCAGCCACAGCGACGAGACGGCCACCTGCGTGCCCTGGGTGTGTTCCAGACGCAGCAGAATCTCACGCACGGGCACGTCGTCGCCCGGCTCGTCCAGCGCGACCCACAGCGGCGTACGCGTGCTGTTCCACAGCGGCCCGCGTTCCTGCGCCCGATGCACCAGCCGGCCGTTGACGTACACCGCGATCGTGCCGTCGGTCTTGATGCGCACGCCGTACAGCGCCAGCGGCCCCGATTGCACGGGCGACGCGGGTACGGCGATCCTGAGCCACGTCGTATGTACGGCACGGGACTGCGCCTTCGAGCCGGCCTGGCGCAGCAGCGCAATCGGGGGCGCATATGGCAGTGCGGCGTGCTGCCAGACGTTGGGTAGCGATGCGCTGTCGAACGTTGACGGCGGTGCCTGGAAGCCTGACCCATCCGTCGTCTGCCAATCGGCCTGCATCAGGTGCAGACTGTCGGCCGACGAAGGCTCGCTGCCAGCTTCTGCGTAGAACATGCCAACAATCACCAGCAACGCCAGTGAAAAGACAAACATCGCTTTGGCAAAGAGGGGCGCAGGACGGGTGCTCATGCAACGCGCGTGGGGCAACGCTCGAAGAAGTGGACGGGCCAATATGACATGCGTTTCGACGCTGCTTGAGAACCCCCGCTCACGAGGGGCAACACCACGCGCTGGCCCCTCCGCCCCGGGGCGATGCGCTACTCGGACAGCAGTCCGAGATTCCTCGCTTCATAGATGGCTTCCGCCTTGGAGGTCACCTTCAGCTTGCTATAGATGCGCCGCACGAAGCTTCGCACCGTGAAGTGCGATAGCTCCATCAGCTTGGCGATTTCCTGCGTCGTGAAGCCCTTGGTGATGTAGTCCAGGACTTCCTTCTCACGCGCCGACAGCAGCGGTGCTGGCGAATTGGGTGCGGCCGGTTCAGGTTCTGAGCGCGTGGCGGTGCCGGCTGAACCTTGCTGGAAGCGCGCCAGAATCTGCCGCGCGATGATCGGGCTGATCGGGCTGCCGCCGCTTGCCAGGCTGCGGATTTCTTCGGCCATCCGGGCCGGCGAGCTGTCTTTGAGCAGATAGCCCGCGGCGCCCGCCTCGATCGAGCGCATGACGTGCGTCTCGTCACCAAAGTTAGTGCTGACCATGATGCTGCAGCTCGGCCACAACTGAGCCGCCGCGCGAATCACGTCAATGCCGGAACCATCGGGCAGGCCGAGGTCGACCAGCAGCACATCAGCGGGCGGACCTTGCAGCAGGGCCAGGCCGTCGGCGCGCGACATGGCGATGCCGGCCACCCGCATGTCAGGCGCGGCCTGCACGGCGCGGCTGAGCGCGTCGCTAAAGCCGGGGTCGTCCTCGACGATGGCGACGTGGATGGGTTGCGGCTCGGAGCCGGTACGGACGGATTGCATGATGGACCGATTGTACGAGGGCCGGGCGACCGACCGTGTAGCGCATTTGCGCTACAGATGCGCGTTCGTGCTTGTGTCTGTGCACGCTGGCACGAGGCACCACATTATGCAAATTTTGTGATTCTCACTGCCATACGCATGATGGGGATGTGCGCACGTTACGTAACGCGAAACGTTTTTGAGCGCTTTAAGAGGCGCTTTCCATTAATGGTTCCGACACTTTGTGTCGACCGCATCGCCTTGTACGGCAACGTTTTCATCTGATTTAGGTGATGTTGCAACCGCGCATGGCACGCACTTTGCAGAAATGACCCCATAAAAATGGTCACCAGCCGCCGCCGGAACTGCGTCTGAGTGAGCCATCACAACGGACCGGCCCACGGGTAGCCGGTCTGGTTCAACGAGGGGAGTGGGCGATGTCACTGGGTGGCAAGTCGACGTTTGCAGAAAATCTATTCATCAAGCCAGCGCCGCGTTGGCCGGATCCGGTCGCGCCGGCAGTCGAGCCGGCCACAGTCAAGATTGCGGTGGTGGGTCTCGGCTATGTGGGTGCGCCGCTGGCCGTGGCGTTCTCGAAGCACTTTGCCGTGTCCGGCCTCGACATTGACGCCACGCGCGTCGCAGAACTGGGCGAAGGCCGTGATCGCACCAACGAACTGACCAGCAACGAGCTCCTTGAATCGGGCGCGCGCTTCACGACGGACGCCACTGTGCTCGCTCAGGCCGACGTGATTGTCGTGACGGTGCCCACGCCTGTGGACCAGGCCCGCGTGCCCGATTTGAACCCGGTCATGCAGGCGTCCGTCTCGGTGGGCAAGAACATGAAGCGCGGTGCGGTCGTGGTGTACGAAAGCACCGTCTACCCCGGCGTGACCGAAGAGATCTGCATTCCGCTGCTGGAGCGCCACAGCGGCCTGAAGCATCTGAAGGATTTCCACGTCGGCTATTCGCCCGAGCGCATCAACCCGGGCGACCGCGTACACACGCTCACCACGATGACCAAGATCGTGGCCGGCGACACACCCGAAACCCTCCAGGCGCTGGTGAGCCTGTACGGCGCCGTTACGCAGGTACATCCCGCCAAGAGCATCAAGGTGGCCGAGGCGGCCAAGGTGCTTGAGAACACGCAGCGCGACGTGAACATCGCGCTCATGAACGAGGTGTCGCAACTGCTGGCTGCACTCGGCGTGGATACGCACGACGTGCTGGCCGCCGCGCGCAGCAAGTGGAATTTCCTGGATTTCCGCCCGGGGCTGGTGGGCGGGCACTGCATCTCGGTCGATCCGTATTACCTCGCGCACAAGGCGGCGTCGTGTGGCTTCAACGCGAGCCTGATCCTCGCCGCGCGTGAAACAAACGACAGCATGTCGCAGTTCGTGGTCGACCAGCTCATGCGCCGCATGACGCAGTGCCATCTGCTCGGGCCGCACACGCTCGTCACCATCCTGGGCACCACGTTCAAGGAAGACGTGCCGGACATCCGCAACTCTAAGGTGGCCGACATCGTGAAGAAGCTTGGCGCGCTGGGCATCCGCACACAGGTGATTGACCCGTTTGCGGACAGCAACGAAGTGGCGCACGAGTACGGCTTCCGCCTCACGAAGCTGGCCGATGCCAAGCCCGCCGACGCCATCGTGCTGGCCGTGCCGCACTCGGAGTACCGCGAGGGCGGCTGGGCACTGGTGGAGTCGCTCGCCAGACCGGGCTCGCCATTCGTGGTGAGCGATCTCAAGGCGGTGCTGGATCGGGATACCTGCCCGGACCGGGCTGTGCTTTGGCGGCCTTGAGTTCCGCGCAGGCCTGATCCTCGCCGCTTTCGTTTCTTCTGTTGCTCCATTTTCTCTATCGCCCTGGCTTCTTCATGGATGCTTATCTGTTGCTGACGCTTTCGCTCGGCTGGGTGCTGTCTGCCCTGCTGTACGTGATCCCGCTGTTGTGCGTGATTGTCTGGCGCAAGGAGACCTTCCTTGCGAAGGACTACACCGTGCAGCGCCGCGTGTCGGTGCTGCTGCCTTGCTTCAATGAAGGCCCGCACGCGTATGACACGATCAAGAGCATCAGCGAGTCGAACTATCCGGCAGAGTTGCTGGAGATCGTTGCGGTGGATGACCATTCCACCGACGACAGCTGGGAATGGATCCAGAAGGCGCAGCGCGACTTCTCGGGTGCGGTCAGGATCGCCGCGTATCGGCAGCCCGTGAACAAGGGCAAGTACGAAGCGTTGAACCGGGCGGCCAACATTGCCACCAGCGCAGATATCTTCATCTGCATCGACAGCGATTGCACCTTCCATCCCGATGCGGTGCGCGAACTGGTGGCGTCGTTTGCTTCGGACAAGATCGCGGCCGTGGGCGGGCACGTGCGCGTGAGCAACGTGAACGAGAACCTCGTCACCAAGACGCAGGCCACGGTGTACTTCTACGCCTACAAGGTGATGAAGATGTTCCAGAACCGCCTGCGCAATGTCACGTGCATCAGCGGTTGCCTGTTTGCTATCCGCCGCGATGCGTTTTTCGAGATCGAAGAAGACGTGAAGACGTGCAACTTCCTCGGCGCCAAGTTCTCTGCGGGTGAAGACCGCTATATGACGCACCTGCTGATGCTGCGCGGCTATCAGACTGCGGTGAACCTCGACGCTATCTGTTGGACGGAGGTCCCGACCACCTTCCGCAAGTTCTTCACGCAGCAGTGGCGCTGGCGCCGCAGCGGCACGCAGGATTACCTGCTCACGTTGCGCACGCTGGGCCGGCACGCGCGCAATGTCCATCCGCTCTCGGCCATGAACCTGATCCTGCCAGAGACGGTGAACTACTTGATGCTGTTCACATTCATCTTCGCCATCGCGTCGGGCAACGCGCTTGAGTGGATCGTGTCGCACCAGGTGTTCACGTACACGGTGTTCGCGCCGTTCCTGTTTGGCGTGCATTTCTGGGCCAAGCGTTGCGCGCCCGATCAGGCCGTGAAGGGCGGGCCGCTGCCGCTGTTGCCGTTCATTGCGGCATGGGCGCTGGCGGGCACAGTCACGTGCGCAATGATGGCCATCTTCACGATGGACTCAAGCAGCTGGGGTACGCGCGTATCCAAGAAACCGGAGGAATCCGCAGGCACCGCAAAGGACGGCGCCGAACTTGAAGGCATGCAGCCACAACAAGGCTGACACACACAAAAAAACAAATCGAACGCGCCGGGTCCACAAGATGAATACGCGGAGACGGCCGGGGGAGCTCAGACATGGTTCGTCGTTCTATGCGCTGGACGGGCGCAGTGTTTCTTACGTGCGCGGCTTTGCCGATGCTTGCGGTGGCGGGCGAGGCCGATCTGTTCTGCGAGCTGTCGGGCGTGCAGGCCGACGCGGAATCGAAGGTGCTCGACGCACCGTACGCCTTCGTCAATGTGGGCAATCCGTCCATCTCCAACAAGGTCGTGTCGGCGGGTGTCAGCAAGAGCCTGTCGCAGGCCCGGCGCGCGGGTCTGGTCCAGGAACGCGCGGCGGCCGAGTGCGAGGCCTATCGCTCAGGTCTGGCGCTCAAGGAGTCGGTGGAAGGCGTGCCCGCCAAGATCGAGCTGCATTCGTTGGCGGAGCGGAAACTGGGTTTGGAGGACGCGCTGCAGGCCGCCGAGCGCAACCTCGCTACCGAGCAGGCCCTGCTAGCGAGCAATGACGCCACGCTGGCCGATCTCACGGCGGCGCTGCGCCTGCGCGACGGCATTGCGATGGATCTGGCCGCACTGCGCCAGCGCCAGGCCGAGCTGTCCACGGCCGCCGACCCCGCACAACGCCCGCTGAGCGAACTCGTGAGCCAGAACGCCACCGCCCAGGCGCGCGCTGCTCAACTGGCTTCGCGCGCGAGCGCCACGCTCGGCTGGGACGTCACCATCCTGGCCGGCATGCGCCATGACTTCACATCGGGTTCGCAATCGCCGTTCATCGGGCTCACTGCATCGCGCAGTTTCGGCTATGACGCCTCCGTGCGCGCGTCGGACCGCGTGGGCGAACTGACCGCCAAGCTCGTCGGCGAACAGCGCGACGGTGCGTATCAGCAGGTCTTGCGCATGAGGCAGTCGCTCGAAGGCGCGCTGAGCGCCGAAACGCTGCGCCAACGCAGCCTGGAGCAACGCAACGCGGCCATCCACACGATGATCGAACGCGCCCAAGGCGTGGACACCAATGCCGCGCGCCGCCTGCTGCGCAACATGTCGGTGGAGAGTCTGACCACCTCGGCCGAGCTGGCCGCCAGCAACGCGCGCATCCAGGACATCGGCACGTGGCTCAAGGCCAATCCGACCAACTGATTTCGAACTCTTCAACCTGCGGGGCACCTCCATGATTGCCGCCTTCTCCAACTACTTTCAGTCGAAGATGCTCGTCGTCTATCGGTTAGCGTCCTTCTTTGTGCTGATCGCCATCATTGGCGGTATCTTTGGCTACATCGCGTTGCTCTTCTTCTACCTGCAGAGCAACAACTGGGGCGCGCCGCTCGTGATCTCGCCCGCGCAGGAGCGCGTGTTGTCGTATCAGCCGCAGGTGGCGCAACTGCGCGCGCAGCTCGACAAGCAACGCACAGATTTGGTGGACCTCACCGCGCAGCTCGCCGTCAAGAAAGAGGGGTTGCAAGCGCTCGACGCGCTGATCGCGCGCACCACCGAGGCGCAACAGCGCCAGATTCAGAACATGTCGCATGTGTCGAAAAACCTCAGCCGGCTGGTCAGCCTCAAGTCGGGTGACATTGCCGACAGCGAGCGCGCGCACGCGCAGCTCAAAGGCATGATGGCTTCGACCGATGCAGAGATGCGCGCGGGCCTCATCTCCAAGGAAGACGCGGCCGCGCGCATGGTGACGCTGCAATCGTCGGCAAATGCGTTGACGGACTCCAAGATCGCCGCGATGCAGGTGGGCGTGAACTCCACGCAGAGCCGTGCGGTGATGTCCACGCTGGGCGGCGCGGCGGACGACCTGCAAACCATGACCACGCTGGCGCAGACGCAGCAGATGATCTTCTCGCGTATGCAGCTCAAGGCCGAAATCGATTCGGCACAGGGCAACCTGGGCGTGCTGCGCGCGGGTATTAAGGAGTCGGAGCGCATCCTGGCGGTGGCCATGCGCTCGCCGTACTACAAGGCGCTCACTCAGCCGGTGTCGGTGGCCTTCGTGCCGTACGAAAACATGGAACGCGCCAAGGCGGGCGAGCCCGTCTATGACTGCATCCTGCAGATCTTCCTGTGCAAGCAGGTCGGCAAGGTGGCCGCCACTTACGATGCCGAGGAATATGCAAAACATCCGCTGTTCCGTTACGACCTGAAAGGCAAGCTGGTCGAGGTGAGCTTCACCGATCCGGCTTCGAGCACCAGCCGCGTCGTCTTCTTCGGGCGCAAGCCGCTGCTGCTGTGAGGCGCGCCATGTTCCGTCGACTGGTTTGTCTGCTCGCGAGCCTGACGTGTGCGTGCACGGTAGCAACGGCGCGGGAGATCACGTTCTCTGGTCAGCAGTGGGTGGTACGTTCATCCGGCGGCCAATTGAGCGGGCCGGGTCCAAACGTGTTCTCGGACGGGCTGGATGCGGCGCATGTAGATGCGCAAGGGCGTTTGCGCATGGCCATCGTCAAGGCAGGGCAGGGCTGGCACAGCGCCGAAGTCACGCTCTCGCGCCCGCTGGGCTACGGCACCTACGAACTTGAAGTGGAAACCGATCCATTCGGCATGGACCGCCAGGCCGTCTTCGGTTTCTTCACCTATAGCAGCGCACCGGAACAGGCGCACCGCGAGTTGGATGTCGAGCTGTCGTACTGGGCGCGGCCAGACGAGCCGAATAACGCGCAGTTTGTCGTGCAGCCGTCCGGTACGCCAGACACGCTGCGCCGCTTCGAGGTCAACCAGGGGCACGTGACGTATCGCATCCGCTGGGAGCACGGCCTGGCCGAGTTCAGCGCTACGACGGCCGACGGCGCGGTGTTGCAGCACTGGTCTCGCACCGCGGGCGTGCCCGATGCGGGCGACGCGCGCCTCCAGCTGAACCTGTGGCTGTTTCGGGGCAAGCCGCCGCAGAACGGGCAACCGGTGGAATTCGTGATGCGGGCGTTTCGCTTTACGCCCGGTGCCCGGTCGCCTAGTGGATTACAGCGGTGATGGCACCCCAGAAGCTCATGTCTTCCGCACCCAGCACCCACATCGATACGCCGGCCAGGTTCAGCGTGTTGGCCATGGCGGCCTTGGTCTGCAAGCCTTGCGCGGTCTCGTACCAGACCTCGTGCGCGCTCCCATCGGTGGCGGTGTAGTTGAAATGAGCGGACTGCGTGGCGGCGTCCCATTGGGCTGTAGCGCCGGTCGTGGCAATCAACGTGGAGATGTCTTTGAAGGCGACCGAGGTGCCGGTGTTCCGTGTGCGATTCCAGTCGTAGCCGTAGGCCGGCAGGCCCAGCAGCAACTTGGTCGACGGCACGAGGCTCGCGGCGTACTGCAGCGCTGTGAGCATCCAGTCGCTGCCAGCCACCGGGCCGGGCTGGCCACTGGGGATGTGCTCGTCGTAGGTCATCACCTGGATGAAGTCGGCGCTCTGGCCGAGGGCGGCGTAGTCGTAGGGCCACGTCCACGTGTTGCCGATCACGTCTGCGCTCTTGGCCGGCAGGCTGAGCATCAGCGTGGAATGGTTGGCATGCAGTTGCGCCGCGAGATCGGCGACGAAGCTGGTGTAGGCGTCGCGATCGGTGGTGTACAGGCCTTCGAAGTCGAGGTTGATACCGGCCAGGTTCTGCGTCTTGGCCAGCGTAACGATGTTCTGCAGCGTCGTCGCGCGATTGGTGACGAGCGCGCCGTGCGCAATGACCGGATCGAAATCGGTGCCGAAATTCGTGATACACGCGTATGAAAGCTTGCCCGCCGCTTGGTTACCGGAGAGCAGTGCTGTTGGGAGCGAGCCGTTCAAACTACCGTTTGCATCTGCGCGGATCACATCCACCGAGATGGCAGTGACGGGCGTGGCCGCACTCATGGCCGATGCCATCGACGTTGTGCTGCCCAATGCGTAGCCCAGCAGCACCTTGGGCGCGGCCGCGGCGGGCTTGGTGGACGTCGTGGGGATGTTCGTCTGCACAGCGGCGCCCGAGCCGGATGCGCCGTCGCCGCCGCCGCATCCCGAAAGCATGAGGGTGACACACGCTGCGCCAATCAGATCGAAAACTTTCATGTGGAAACCCCGTTCGTCTTTATGTTCTCCCGGGGTTTATCGGTCCAGCCTCTGGAACCTTGAGACGTCAACGTCTCAGCCATATCGCCTAGGGGCGATGTTGAGATCAGGCGTTTGAATCGGCTGTCAGGCACGAAGCATCGTCGATCTTCTAGACTGTTCTTCACGGGTTTGCCGCGGCCAACGCTGCGTCAGGCCGGCCACGATAAGGGTGGCGTTGATCTATTCGGGCGTTTCGCGGTCTTTCAGACAAGAGCACACGAATATGGCGATCACGGTGAAGGGCAATCACAAGACCAATCGACTTCGCTGGCTTTTCCCTTATTGGGACCACCGCAAGGTGACGACGCCCCATGCAATCGTGGCCGCGGGAGTTGTCATCGCGATGTCGATGGTGGTGATCTGCGCGGTGGTCCTGTATCAGAGCCGGCTGGACGCCATGGCCCGCGCGACCGAAACATCGCGCAACCTTGCCCTCTTGGCGGAGCGCGACATCGAAAGAAATTTCGAACTCTATGCGCTGTCGCTCCGGGCCGTCGTCGATGGCGTGAACGATCCTGAGG
Source organism: Ralstonia mojiangensis (assembly GCF_023955645.1). Taxonomy (NCBI): domain Bacteria; kingdom Pseudomonadati; phylum Pseudomonadota; class Betaproteobacteria; order Burkholderiales; family Burkholderiaceae; genus Ralstonia; species Ralstonia mojiangensis. The sequence goes on from NZ_JAMXHU010000004.1 coordinate 793,915, forward strand.
TGATGAGCGCGTCTCCCCGGTTGCGTGGCTTTGCCTTGTTCGACCGTGCCGCAACCGCAACGTATCTGGGCTCGATGCTGGTGCTGGATGCCGAGGGCAATATCGTCATCGATTCCGCTGGCGACGTGCCGCGCAAAGCCAACTTCTCTGATCGCGAGTACTTCAAAGTCCACCGCGACAATCCGAACGTCGGCCTGTACGTTGGCGATCCCTACGCGTCCCGCTTGCGGGATGGGGCGCCAAGCATTCCGCTCAGTCGACGGCTGTCGCGGCCGGACGGCTCGTTTGCCGGCGTCGTGCTGATCGCGCTGCAGCTCGAATATTTCCACAAGCTGTTTGCCGCGCTATCCCTGGGGCCGCACGGATCGGTCGCGTTGATTGCCCGAGACGGCACGATGGTCATGCGGCAGCCCTACGATGTGAAGGTCATTGGGCGCAACATCCGCAACGCTAGTACGTTCAAGCAGTTCCTGTCGGCGCCGGAGGGCAGTTTTTCGGATACATCGACACTCGATGGCGTCGAGCGGCTGTATTACTTCAAGAACCTGCCCAACCTGCCACTCATCATCATGGTGGCCGAAGCACATGTCGACATCTACGCGGCCTGGAAGCGTCGCGCGCTGATCATCGCCTCGCTGATGGCCGCGCTGGCACTTGGCTTCATCGCGCTGTCCTTTGCCCTCGGGGCACAGTTGCGGCGGCGCATGCGCGCGGAGTCGGAGCTGGCAATGCTGGCACGCACTGATGGGCTGACGGGGCTGAACAACCGCCGCACCCTTGGCGAAATCCTCGATCAAGAGTGGCGTCGCGCCAAGCGGACGCGCAGCATTCTGTCTTTGCTCTTCGTCGATATCGATCGGTTCAAGATGTACAACGATACCTACGGGCATCAGGCCGGCGATGATGCCTTGGCGGCGGTCGCGAAGTGTATTGGCGACAATATTCGCCGGCCGACTGACAGCGCCGCGCGGTATGGCGGTGAGGAGTTCGTTGTGGTTTTGCCGGACACGTCGCCAGAAGGCGCTGCCTCCATTGCAGAAAAAATACGCGCGGCCATCTCCAACCTCGCCATCGAGCACAAGGCCAGCGAGTATGGCCGCGTGACTGCCAGCATCGGCGCGGCCGCATGGACGCCAGAACAGGATGTCGATGTGTCGGCCGTCATCCGTGCGGCAGATGCAGCCCTGTACGACGCGAAGGCAACGGGCCGCAACCGCGTTGCTCAGTCAAAGCTGAAGCCGGCCTAGGCGGTACGCATGCGTCGGAACGCGATGGTAAAGACCGCGTGCCCGGCGAGCCCCGTCTACACCGTGGTGTTTATCGAAACGGCTTCAAGCGGGCCTGGCCGCCCCAAGAGATAGCCTTGTCCGTTGCGCACGCCCAGGTCGGCCAGCATCGTTTTCTGGGGCTCTGTTTCGATACCTTCGGCGACGAGATCGCATCGTATTTCATTGGCGAACGTCACCATGGCCTTGAGCAGCGCGCGCTTGATCGGGTCGTCTTCCAGATTGGTCGTCAGGTATGCGTCGAGTTTGATGAGGTCCGGTTTGAGCGCAATGATGTGGTTCATCGTGGAATAGCCGGAACCTGCGTCATCGATCGCGATGCGGATCAAGTGGCGACGCAGCGGAAGAAGCGCTTCCTGCAGGCTGGGGTAGTCGTCGACCAGGGCGTGCTCCGTGATTTCCAGTACCACGCGATGAGGCGGGGCATCGTGCAGCAATGTTTCCAGCTTGCCGCTGAGTACCGTGGCAGGAGAGACATTGACGGCCAGATAGGCGCCGGCAATCGAGTGCAATGCGCGCAGGCCTTTTTTGATGGCAAGCATTTCGAGTTCAACGCCAAGGCCGACTTCCCAGGCATCTGCAAACCAGCGATACGGGGGCCGTTGCTGCCCACCGGGAAATCGGGACAAGGCCTCAAGTCCGACCAGGTGTCCGTCCACTAAAGACCGTATCGGCTGAAAGTAGATCGAGAGTTGATCATGTTCGATCGTGCGTTTCACGCGCGACAGTTTTTCGCTCACCTGCTGTGTTGCCGCTTTGTGTCGTTCGATCTGGCGCGCGATCACCCCAGAGAATGCGGTCATGAGTTCCAGGTCGCGGGAGTTCAGAGAGTAGTCGGGGCGGTCACTGAAGCAGCAGAACGTGCCGAACACCGATCCGTCGGCCAATTGAATCGGCACGCTGATGTGTGCGCCGATGGGAAATGCGGCGGTCATGGGCAACTCGTGCGCGGCTGCAAGTTTGGCCGCGTCTTGGATCAGTGGCGGTAAGCGGCCGTCAATCACCCGAGTGCAATAGCTGTCAGCCAGCGGTCCGGAATCGCCGACGCTGAAGGGCGGCCGCTCAGCACCGCTATCGACATACCGGAAGACACGTTTTGACTCGACGAACTCGGAGACAAATGCGAAAGGCATTCCCAAATGCGTCCGGACGGCACGCAGAATTTGCGCAATGTGCGCAGTCGCTTCAAGGTCGGCCTCGATGAGGCTACTGGTGAGAAGGTGCTCCAATTCCTCTCTCTCCTTAGCCGGATCATTTTCCCGGCGAGTGATCGTCTACCCATTTTCTGCATCAGTGGAGCGCCAAGGAGCAGTATGTCGGGACAGCGGTAATGTCACACGCGACAAGTGTCTCGCACTTAACTCTAGATTATTTTGCGCAGGCTGCCGACGATCCAGATATTCAGGATTAATAGGGATTTGTACGCATCTGCCTGGGCAAAATTCGGTCGATAAATACAGAGACGACCACGGAATCCAAGTGGCTGATAGCGAACACTATTGCCTCGCAGGAAGCATGCCAAACATGGCAGACATTACCCAACCCCAGTTATCTGATGCCATTGCACAATTGGTGAGTTGCGGCGTGTTTTCGGTGGATCGCCAGATGCAGATCCTGTCGTGGAACCGCTTCATGCAATATCACAGCGGTTTTTCCGGCGAGGATGTGATCGGCAAGGACATGTTCGTGCTATTTCCGGAACTGCCGGAAAAGTGGCTGCGCAAGAAAATCGAAAGCGTATTCGTTCTGGGTGTCTCTGCGTACACATCTTGGGAGCACCGCCCGTATTTGTTCCGTTTTCGTCATACGCGGCCCATTACCGACACGATTGAATGGATGCAGCAGAACTGCAGCTTTATTCCGATCGAAGATGGAAATGGTGTGGTCATCGCGGTGGGGATTACATTGCTCGATGCGACGGACGTATGCCTTGCCTATGGCGAGCTGAAGAAGCGTGAAAAAACCGTAACCGATGCGCTTCAGGAACTCACTGTGCGTAACGCCCAACTCTCCGCGCTGAACGAAGAGCTGGCCCAGGCGCATCAGCAACTGCTGCAGTCGGAAAAGCTCGCCGCCATTGGCCAACTCGCCGCCGGCATTGCGCACGAGATCAATAACCCCGTGGGGTTCGTGCTCTCGAACCTGAACAGCTTGCAGCGCTATATGAGCACGCTGCTCGATTACGCACGCAACCTGGATCAGCTGATTGGCCAGCATGCACCGTCACTCGACGCACAGCTCTTGGCGCTTGCGCAGGCGGCCGACATCGAGTTTCTGGCCGAAGATGGTCCCGCGCTGGTGGCCGAATCGCAGGAAGGCCTGACCCGGGTGCGCGACATCGTGGTGGACTTGCGCGATTTCTCACGCGTCGACAGCGCCCATCAGTGGGATCAGGTGGACATTCACCGCTGCATCGAGTCGACGCTCAACATCGTCCACAACGAGATCAAATACCAGGCTGACCTCGTGCGCGAGTACAGCGAACTGCCGGCCGTGACCTGCATCCCGTCACAGATCAATCAGGTGGTGCTGAACCTGGTGGTCAACGCGGCGCAGTCGTATGCGGGCAAAAGCCCCCAGGGCGGCGGGCGCGGCACCATCACCGTCCGCACCGGAACTGACGCGCCCGACGCTGCATCGATCTGGTTTGAGGTAGCAGACGCCGGCAGCGGCATTGCGCCCGAAAACCTGAAGCGCATCTTCGACCCGTTCTTCACCACCAAGCCGGTCGGCAAGGGCACCGGCCTGGGGCTGTCGCTCACCTACGGCATTGTCAGAGCGCATGGCGGACGCGTCGACGTGTCGAGCACGGTGGGCGTGGGCACGACCTTCCGCGTGACGTTGCCACGATGCAGGCCGGAAGCTCCGCCCGTCGAACAACAACCGCTGGCCGCTACCGCGCTGGCTATATAACGCAAGCCTCACGCTTTACGCCTGAAGGGGGAAACATCATGGCGCTACCCGTGCTCGTTGCCGACGATTCATCGTTGGCGCGCAAGCTTCTGATCAATGCATTGCCTGATGACTGGGACGTCGAGGTTACACAGGCATCCAACGGTGCGCAGGCGCTGGAGCTGTTTCGTGCCGGTAAGGGCACGGTGGTTTTTCTTGATCTGACCATGCCGGACATGGACGGCTTCCAGGTGCTCGAACACATTCGCAAGGCCGGCGACGACGCCTTCGTCATCGTGGTGTCCGCCGACATTCAGTCTGGCGCCGTCGAGCGCGTCAAGGATCTCGGCGCCATCGGCTTCATTCCAAAGCCCGTATCGGCCGAGCGCATTGTTCCGATCCTGCGGGGGTACGGGCTCTATGAATGACCTGACACTGAACGAAGACCAGCGCGACGCTCTGCAGGAAATCGCCAATATCGGGATGGGCAAGGCGGGCGCGGCGCTGGCGGAGCTGCTGGGCGCGTTTGTGACGCTCTCGGTGCCGGGCATCAAGCTCGTCAACGCGGCCCAATTGAAGGCAGAGCTGCTAAGCCGCGACATGGCGGGCGACGCACCGTCACCGGTGCGGCAGGCGTTTCAGTCCGACATTTCGGGCGAGGCGATCGTGCTGTTCGGCAAGGACGGCCGCGAAGAACTCGAAGAGCTGATGGGCTACGGCGATGCGGACGTAAACAGCGAAAGCGAAGCCCTGTCCGACATCGCCAACTTGCTCGTGGGTGCTTGTGTACGCAGCGTCTTCGAGCAGCTCGGCCGCAATCTGTCGTTCTCGCGGCCAAGCTTCGTTCCGGCTGCGGTGCTGCAGCAAGCCTTGTCGGGCGAACAGTTCAATCGTTGGGATGTGGCGCTGTTCCTGGAAGTGCGCTTCACCCTCGAGCGCGGCGGCTTTGTGGCCCAGTTGGTGATGCTGCTACCTGAAACCGCTATCCGAAAAATGAAGCACGCGCTGGAGCAATTCCTGCAGGCGCTCTGAGACGCGCCCCGCCAGCCACCGAACCGAGACGACCAGCCATGCTTGTTTACGACGAAGACACCGCGCGAGCGAGCGCACCCGACACCGAGGCCGCCGCGCAGCCTGAGAGCGCACCGGCTTCCGCAACGCCTATGGAAGCCACGCCGTTGATCTTGCTGGTCGACGATGAACCAGGCGTGCTCTCGTCGCTGCGCAGGCTACTGAGGCCCACGGGCTACCGCGTGATCACCGCCGAGGGCGGTGCGGCCGCGCTCGACATGCTGTCGGTATATCCGGTGGATCTGGTCATTTCCGACATGCGCATGCCCGGCATGAACGGCGCCGAATTCCTGGCACGTGCTCGTGAGCGTTATCCGGACATCATGCGGATCCTGCTGACCGGCTACTCCGAAGTCGATTCGGCTGTGCGTGCCATCAACGAGGGCGGCGTCTATCGCTACCTCAACAAGCCGTGGGATGACCAGGACCTGTTGCTCACCGTCAAGCACGCGCTCGAGCAGCGCACGCTCGCATGCGAGGCGCGCCGCCTGAGCGAGTTGACGCAGCGGCAGAACGAAACGCTGCAGCAATTGAATGCCGGGCTGGAAACCCAGGTGCTGGCGCGCACCGAAGAAATTCGCCAGACCGTGATGTTCCTGGAAGGAGCTCAGCGGGACCAGAAAGCGAACTTCACGAATATGGTCAAGGTATGCGCCAGCATGATCGAGATGCGCTGTGGTGCCATGGCGCGCCAGTCGCTGCGCGTGGCCGATCTGGCGCGCCGCATTGCCATTGAATGCGGGTTGACGGGGCTGCAGGTGCAGGACATCTTCCACGCCGGCCTGCTGCACGGCATTGGCAAGTTGTCGCTGCCCGATGCCCTGCTGAATACGTCGCTCGACAGGCTTTCGGCTGAACAGGCACAGCAGTTCTATCAGCATCCGCTGCGTGCTCAGATGGTGCTCACACCCGTGCCGCAGCTGGAGAACGTCGCGCAAATCATCCGGCACCAGTACGAACGCTTCAATGGCCGTGGTACGCCCGACCGATTGGCCGGAGCCTCCATCCCGATCGGTGCACGCATCGTGGCGGTCGCGCGCGATTTCGAGGGGCTTCTGGCAGGCGAGATCATCAAGGACCACGTATCGGGCGATCAAGCCCTGGAGATGGTCAAGGCGCAATCGGGCCTGCGCTATGACCCCGATGTGGTCGTGCGCTTCGTGGCCGTGCTCAGACAGCAGGGCGAGGTGATGCCTGTGCGGCAGATCTCTGCAGCCGAGCTGCGCGAGGGTATGCGGTTGGCCGACGATCTGCTGACACGGCGCGGTGTGTTGCTCATTACACGGGACAGCATTGTCAGTGCGCACCAGGTCTTGCAGATCAGACGCTTCGAAACCCATGAGGATGTGCCGTTCGCAATTCTTGTCTACGCGCCCGTGCCCGAAGTGACGAATGCGGCAGAGACGCCGCCAACAGCGTGAAGCATGACCTTCGGGAGGCGGCGATGGTTGCAGGCACTGGCAAGCGAATGCTGGCGTACCTGCTGTGCGCAATCGGGTTGGGAGCGTCGCCAGGTCAGGCGGTGGCCTCCGGGGGCCCCGCTGACGACGCGCGCATGCAGCAGATCGTCGCGCGCGCCAGCGAACACGGGGCCCCGTGGGATGGTCCCCAGGCAGGTCCTCGTGCGCAGGTCGGCATCACGCTGGCCGTCGTAAGTGAAGACTTGCGCAACGGCGGCATTCTTGGTGTTGCAAAAGGCATCAAGGAGGCCACTGGCGCCATCGGCTGGAAAATCCGCGTCTATGACGCCGGCGGGACGCCCGAGGGCCGCAAGCGTGCGATGGCATCGGCCTTGGCGCTGCAACCGGACGGCGTCGTGCTCGTTGGCGGCGATGCGCGCGAGATGCAGGCAGCGCTGTTGCCCTTCGTGCGGCAGGGCAGGCCCGTGGTCGGCTGGCACGTTGCGGCTACGGCCGGCACCATCGCGGACAGCCCGATCGCCATCAATGTTTCCACCGACCCGATGGCCGTCGCCCGCCTCACGGCCATGGCGGCTGTCGTGGAATCTGCCGGCCACGCCAACGTGGTCATCTTTACCGACTCCAATTTCCAGATCGCCAGCGCAAAGGCTGCGGCGATGGCTGAGGTGATCAGCGCGTGCAAGGGCTGCCGCTTGCTGGCTGTCGAGGACGTACCTATCTCGGGCAGTGCGCAGGCCATGCCCGCCGTCATGCGACGTCTGCTGGAGCGGTATGGCCGCGTGTGGACGCATGCGCTGGCCATCAACGACATCTACTTCGATTACGCCGCCGCCGAGCTGACCCGCGCCGGCAAGCCCGACGGCATCCACATGCTGTCTGCCGGCGACGGCAGCGCCGCGGCGTTCCTGCGCATCCAGGCTGGAGCGTTTCAGACGAGCACGGTGGCCGAGCCGTTGAACCTGCAAGGCTGGCAACTGGTGGACGAGGTAAATCGGCTGCTGGCCCATCATGTGGTCACCGGGTATGTGGCCCCCGTGCACCTTGTGACGGTCAAGAACGTCGCTTTCGATGGCGGACCACTCGGGCAATACGACCCGGACAACGGCTACCGGGCCGTGTATCGCCGGATATGGGGCCGTTGAATGTTCAGCGCAGCCGCTGCTATCCGCTGTGCGCGCACGCCGCGGTACGGTCTGTGGCCCAGATCGCTCGGGCGTCAATTCATGTTGGCCGTCGCCATGCTGGCGCTGCTGATCTCGGCAGGCGGCATCACTGCGGTCTATGCGCTGCGCACCTCGGCGGAAGCCACGCGCAGGCTCGCCAGCGAGCAGCTCATGCAATTGCGCGAGGCGCAGGAACTCGTTCAGCGCACGTTGTTGATTGAGCGCGAATCGGCGCAGTTGGAAAAGACCTCGTCGGTGGAAGCCCTGCGCCGGCACTATGCCGAGATCTTGCGCAACCTGGAGGCGTTCGAGCAGTTGTCCGAGCGGCTTGCTGCAACCGACGACGACATTGAAGTGCTCGATCTGCATCAGTCGACCCAGCTGTTTCGCAACGTCGTCAATATCGTCGCCCAGTGGTGGGAAAGCGAGCTGCAACATGCCGGAACTGCCGGTGCGGCTGCACAGGCGCCGGCATCCGAACGCAGCCTTGCCGGGCGCCGGTCCTTGGATGCGCTTTACATGCAGGCCGGCGCCATGGTGGTTTCGGCACAGCAGGTGTCGGAGCAGCACACGCGGGCGTTTCAGCAGGCAATGCAGGCGTTGGCGGTTGTTTCCGAGCGCAATCAGCGCTGGGTGACAGCGCTGCTCGCCGCCAGCGTGGTATTTGCCTGCCTGGCGGCTTACGGGCTGCTCGGGCGCCACGTGCTTCAGCGCTTGCTGCAGGTCAGCCGCAGCTTGCGCGAAGGACGTTCGGACGGGGCGCCCAGTGCGGTACCCGTCGATGGCGACGACGAGATCGGCCAGATGGCGCGCGCGGTCGAACAATTCCAGCGTGACCGATGGCAGCTTGCCTTGGCCCACGAGGCACTGCAGGCCGAGCGTGCGCGCCAGGAGCAATTGCTGCACGAACTGGCCCAGACGCAGGGACAGCTGCTGCAATCGGAAAAGATGGCGTCGATCGGCCAGCTCGCTGCCGGCGTGGCCCATGAGATCAACAATCCCGTCTCGTTTGTCAAAGCCAATCTGGGCAGTTTGCAGCGCTACGTTGGAGGATTGCTCGACGCGCTGTCAGCCTACGAATCCCACGAGGCAGAGTTGGCGCCCGCCACGCGGGCTGCGCTTGCGCAGGTCAAGCTGGCGGCTGATCTCGAGTACGTGCGCGAAGATGTGCCGGGGCTGTTGGCGGAATCCCAGGAGGGGCTGCAGCGGGTCAAGACAATCGTGCAGGGTCTCAAGGATTTCTCCCATGTGGAAGAAGCGCAGCCGCAACCTGCCAATCTTGAAACGTGTCTGGAAACAACAATCAAGATCGTCTGGAATGAGCTGAAGTACAAGGTGGAGCTGGTGCGCGAATATGGCGGAATCCCAGACATCGAGTGCAGGCCCACCCAACTGAGCCAGGTGTTCATGAACCTGCTGGTCAATGCCGGACAAGCCATTCAGGACCACGGACGCATCACGCTGCGAACCGGCCACGACGCGGACAACGTCTGGGTGGAGGTGGAAGATACCGGGGGCGGTATCCGGCCCGAGCATCTCAGCCGCATCTTCGACCCGTTCTTCACCACCAAGCCCGTTGGCCTGGGGACGGGGCTCGGCCTGTCCGTCTCTTACGGCATCGTGCGCAAGCATGGTGGCCAGATCGACGTGCGTAGCGAAGTTGGCCGCGGCACGTGTTTTCGGCTCGTCTTGCCGCTGCAAAGCCGTTGATCCAGCGGGCGCATTCGTGCTCTGCCTTGCATGGAATTGGTGGCGCCGGGCGTCACCAGAGCAACGTGGGGCGAGCCAGGGCGGTTTGAATCTCGTCTCCATCCGGACAAACAAAAAACCCGCGAGGCTCATCGCCACGCGGGTTTTTTGTCGCCCCTGAACTGCTTGGGACTGTGTTTGGTGCCCAGGAGAGGACTCGAACCTCCACGGAGTTACCCGCTAGTACCTGAAACTAGTGCGTCTACCAATTCCGCCACCTGGGCTAGGTGAGCGGCGCATTTTACCGACCGCCAAAAAATTTGCAAGCCCTTCTTTTCTGCTCGGCTATTCCACCGGCGCGCCAGCGTTACAGCCGTTACGCGTGTGGTGGTCAGCAGGACGGCAACCTCGCTGCTACGCTGCCACGCAGCTATTTGCATTCCCCCCAACATGAGGTTGATCGATGATGAAACTCCGCCGCGCCGCCACCGGCGCCATGCTGGCTGCGCTTGCCACCTTTGCCCACGCCGAGCACCCGATCTGCACGATCGTGGCCGACGCCGCCACCGGCAAGGCCGTCTTGCACGAAGGCAAGTGCGACGAGCGCGTGACCCCCGCTTCCACCTTCAAGCTCGCACTCGCGGTCATGGGTTTTGACCACGGCTTCCTCAAAGACGAGCACACCCCGGTCGAGCACTTCAGGCGCGGCGATCCCGACTGGGGCGGTGAAGCCTGGCACCAGCCCATCGACCCGGCGCTGTGGCTCAAGTATTCGGTGGTCTGGTATTCGCAGCGCATTACGCAGGCGATGGGCGCGCAGACCTTCCAGGCATACGTGCGCAAGCTGGGCTACGGCAACATGGACGTGAGCGGTGACCCGGGCAAGAACAACGGCATGGACCGCTCGTGGATCACCTCTTCGCTGAAGATCTCGCCGGAGGAGCAGGTCGGCTTTATGCGCAGGATCGTCAACCGGCAGTTGCCGGTGTCGGCGCGCACCTACGAGATGGTCGACCGTACCGTGCAGACCTGGCAGGTGCCGGGCGGCTGGGCCGTGCAGGGCAAGACGGGCACCGCGGGCCCGGCGCCGGGCAACACGTCACCTGATGGCACGTGGGATCAGGCGCACGCTTATGGCTGGTTTGTCGGCTGGGCCAAGAAGGGCGACAAGACTTACGTATTTGCCAACCTGATCCAGGACGACAAGGTGGAGCCGACCTCGGGCGGCATCCGCTCGCGCGATGCGCTGCTTGCCCGCCTGCCGGAAGTGCTCGCCTTTGCAGGGCACTGATCGACGGCGTTATGCATGACGGTGTTCGGCCTCGCTGCGCACCGTCGCTTCATCCACGCCCAGGCGCTGATGCAATTCCTGCCAGCCCTTGGGCGTGACCAGCACGGCGCGCGAATCGCGTGCGCGCAGCATCCAGCCGACATCGCATAGGCGACGCAGGAACTGCACCCCCAGCGGCCCCGCCAGGTGATGCGTGCGCTCCGTCCAGTCCAGGCATTGCCGCGCCAGCCCGCGCCGCGTCGGGCGAATGGCGCGAACATCGAGCCCTACGTCGCCAAACCAGGTGATGCCGGCGGGCGTGATCTCGTATTGCTTGTCCGGCATCGGCAGCAGATAGCCGCGTGATTGCAGCGCGTGCGTGACGGCCACGCCCACCTGTCCGGCAAGGTGGTCATAGCAGCAGCGGCAGAAGCCAAGCTCTCGCGCCTTTGGGCTGGGCGTGGTGCGCCGCACAGCTGCTGCGGGCGTGATGGCCGCCAGGTGTTCCAGCGCTTGCGCCACATGGGCCCCGGCCAGCCGAAAGTACTTGTGCCGTCCCTCCGTTTCCACCACCACCAAGCCACCGTCGAGCAACTTGGCCAGATGTGTGCTGGCCGTCTGCGCGGTGACGCCCGCAGCATGCGCTAACTCGCCCGCGGGCAGCGCGCGCCCATCAAGCAACGCCGTCAGCATGGCCGCCCGTGCCGGGTCTGCAATCAGGAAGGCCGTGCCGGAAAAGCTGTTCGGATGCGACATATCGGGCTCCTTGTCATGTGGCCATTCTAGGGAGCCGCGCGCCGCGATGCTTCGACACGCATCGAAGCGTTGCCAAGGGTGCCGGCACTACGCTGGGGCCATCGCTTGCTAAAGCCAAAAACCAGAGGCTCCAAGATGGATGGAATCACGATGCAACCCGCGCATGCCAACACCGCGACACATAAGCGTCTGGTGCTGTGCGTGCTGTCGATGGCCGTGTTGGTCGCGCAGATCGACACCGCCGTTGTCAACCTGGCGGTGCGCCCGATTGGCCAGTTCTTCCACGCACAGGTTGGCCCGCTGCAGTGGGTGATCGACGCTTACAACCTCGCCTATGCCGCGTTGCTGCTCAGCGGCGGCCTGCTGGCCGACTTGTATGGCCGGCGGCGGGCATTTGTGTCGGGTGCGGCGGTGTTCTCAGTGGCATCGGTGCTGTGCGCGCTGGCGCCGTCGATCGGATGGCTGATCGGGGCGCGTGCGATGGCAGGTGTGGGTGCGTCGTTGCTGCTGCCGGCGTCGCTAGCGATTCTGCGGGTGGTGTGGCGCGACCCGGGCGAACGTGCGCATGCACTGGGCGTCTGGGCCGCATGCAACGGCCTGGCCATGGCGATTGGGCCGACGGCTGGCGGCGTGCTGGTCACGCACTTCGGCTGGCGCGCCGTGTTCTGGGTGGTGGTGCCGGTGAGCGTGGCCATCATGGCGTTGGCCGTGCGCGTGGTGCCGGAATCGTCCGACGCCGCGCATCGCCGTTTCGATGCGCTGGCCCAGGTGTTGGGCGCCATCACGCTGGGCGGCCTGGCCTTTGCCGCTATCGAAGCGCATCAGGCGCCCGTTGTGGCGGCAACCGTGCTGGCCGTGACGATCATCGCGCTGGTGTGGTTCATCCGCGTAGAGGCGCGCCATGGCGGCGAGGCGCTGGTGCCGCTGGATCTCTTTCGCGTGCGGGAGTTTCGCGGCGCCATTGTCGCCACGGCGGGCATGACGTTCGGCATGTACGGCGCACTCTTTCTGCTGCCGCTCATGTGGCAGAGCACTGGGCGCTTCAACGTCATTGGCGCGGGCATTGCGCTGATGCCGATGGCGCTGGTCTTCATGGCGGTGTCGCCCATGTCGGGCACGGTGGCGCGCCGCCATGGCGTGCGGCTGGCCACGGCGGGCGGGGTGGGCATCATCGCGCTGGGACTGCTTACGTTGGGCGCCTTTGCCGGTGCGGCATCGGTGGTGCCGTCGGCCATCGGGCTGGCACTCACGGGGCTCGGCATGGGCTTTGCGACCGGGCCGCTGATGGGCGCGGCGGTAGGCGCCGTGGGGCCGGAGCGTTCCGGCACCGCATCGGCGCTCGTCAACGTGGCGCGCATGACCGGGGCGACGCTGGGCGTGGCAATCCTGGGGGCGGTGTACGCCGTGTGCGGCAGCGGCGCATCGGGGCTGCGCGTGGCCATGTTGTGCGGGGGCGTTGTACAGCTTGTGTGCGCCGCTGTGGCGTGGCGGCATGGCGCTGAGCGCCATTGAATGCCACTAAGCGCTTTCCAATGTCCTCGGTTCTTTAACAGTGCGTGACCGAAGGCGAGGCCATCGGATGCACTGCCAAAAAAATACCCGGCGAGGGGATTGCCGGGCTAAGTGGGATGTGAATTCGTGCGACAGGGCCACCTTACAAGTATTTCTTTTGTCAGATTGAAAACAAATTCAAAACACCACACGGTTTTGAGTGTTTGCTCTAAAGAAACGAGCGCTTGAATATGGCGCCGGTGTACGGGTTTTCCTTATAGCCAAGCCATCTTCTGGGTTCGGGCAAACGATTTCCTTTTGATGGGTTGAATTCAAAGCAGGTTGTTTTTCAAATAAAAAAACAAGGCGAAACATATCAATAGAAGCGCTTTGGTTTGATTGAATTGATCGGGATGGTGAATTAATCCATTCCGTCTTTAATTGTCGAATCCGGCCACGCATATTGGGCGTCAAAAGCCGTTCGGCACGCTGAGCCCTGCCTGAGCAGGCATTTGCATTTGTTGAATTTTGGTGCGCGTCCGCCGCCCAGAATTCACGCCAGCAACGAAGGCAATGTCGCCATGCACGTCCCAACGGGACAGTGCAGCTGAATCGTTTGCGGGGCCGGAGCCGCCGATAGAGCAGCCCGAAGCCCCACCGGACGCGCGCGCCTGCGGCCCGGTGAAAGGCGGCAACGAACGGGGAAGTTCGTTTTTTCCATCCATCCACCATTGTTTCTCGGAGCGGTGTCTGCTCCGCGGGCGGAGCTTTGTGTGTCGTGTCCAGCGCGGTAGGTCTAGCGTGATGCGGTGTGCGGAGATGTCGTCGGCGGCGTGCGGGCACGGGAAATCAATATGCCGACGACATCTCAACGCCGCCGCGAGCGGCAACGCATGCTTTCCATGGCGCTGGTCGCGTCGCCCCTGACGCTGTTCGCCCTGGCGGCCAAGGCTGCATGCGTTACCTCGGGCGCCACCACCCTGTGTGGCGCCACTGCCCCCAACCCGTGGTCACAAACAGTTGGCACCGGCAACAACGCCGCTGAAGACAACCGCACGGTCATGGTCCAGACCGGCAGCACGATCAACGTGGGCAGCGCCAACGCGATCAGCCTGCGCGACAACGCCAACATCCGCGTGCAGAACGGCGCCACCGTCAGCAACAACGCGACCAGCGGCCCGGGCCTGTTCGGCACCGGCAACAACACCATCGAGTTCCGCAGCAATGGCACGCTCACGGTGGACCGGGGCGGCAGTGTGCTGTCCAATGGCCGCCAGCAGAATGGCGAGGCCGTCAACGTGATGGGCGCGGGCAATACCGTCATCAACAACGGCACGATCCGATCAAGCACCGCCGCGGCCATCTGGTTTGACAACCTCAGCGGCAGCAACACGATCATCAACAACGAGACCGGCGTCATTCAGGCCAACGGCAACGTGATCGGCAGCGCGGGCAACGCGAGCGTGGATTTCACCAACAAGGGCCGGGTGGTCGGCAATCTTGTGTTTGCCGGGGGCAGCGACACGCTGCGCCTGTTCACGGGCTCGACCATCACGGGCAATTTCGACGGCGGTGGTGGCGCCAACACGATCTACCTGAGCGGCACGGGCGACAGCGCCTTGCCCGGCAACATCAGCAACTTCCAGACGCTCATCAAGAACGACACCGGCACCTGGACGCTGACGGGCACGGTAAGCGGCGTAAAGAACGCCACCGTGCAGCAGGGCACGCTCGTCCTGACCGGCGACAACGCCGCCTACACCGGCAACATCACCGTGGACGCGGCGGGCACGCTGCAGGGGCGCGCGCAGAGCCTGATGCCAACCATCGTCAACAACGGCCTCGTCCGCTTCGACCAGCCGGATGCCGGCACCTTCACGGGTTTGATCTCGGGTACGGGCGCGGTGGAAAAAACCGGCGCAGGCACGCTCACGCTGTCGCCCACGGCCCTGGGCGGCAACAACTATGCAGGCGGCACGCGCATCAACGGCGGCACGGTGGCCATTGGCGCCGACAACGCACTCGGCGCAGCCACCGGCGGTGTGTCGTTTGACGGCGGCACGCTGCAGCTCACGCAGAACCTGGATCTGGCGGCCACGCGCGCCGTCACGCTCAACGCGGGCGGTGGCACGATCGATACGCAAGGCTTTACGTCGACGCTGTCGCAAGGCATCACAGGCAGCGGTGCACTGACCAAGCTTGGCAGCGGTGTGCTGACCTTGAACGGCACCAACAGCGTTGGCGGCGGCACGACGGTTGCGGCCGGCACGCTGGTGGTGGGCGATGCCACGCACGCTGGTGCCTCGCTGGCGGGTTCGACGCTGGTCAATAGCGGCGCCACGCTGGGCGGTTTTGGCAACGTGCGCGGCAGCGTGCGCAACGATGGCACGCTGGCCGTGGCGGATGCCGTACCGGCACTCGCGGGCGCCGGGACGGGCACGTTCACCATCAACGGGGCGCTGTTCAACACGGGCGTCATGCAGGTGGGCGGTGCGGGGGTGGGCAACACGCTGGCAGTCAACGGCAGCTTGATGGGCGCGGGCGGCACGCTGGCCCTCAACACGCAACTGGGCGCCGACAACTCGCCGACCGACCGCCTCGTGCTCTCGGGCGGCGCCGCCGCAGGCAACACCGGCGTGCGTGTGACCAACGTGGGCGGCGCGGGGGCGCAGACCACGGGCAATGGCATCCAGGTCATCGCGGCTGTGAATGGCGCCACCACGCAGGCAGGTGCCTTTACGCTGGCCGCGCCGGTGGTGGCTGGCCCGTATGAGTACACGCTGTACCGTGGCGGCACGGGCTCGGCCGACAGCTGGTACTTGCGTTCGACTCGTCAGATGCCCGAGCCGGACCCCACGCCAAATCCGAATCCGAACCCCAATCCAGACCCGCGCACGCCCAACGAGAGCACCGACCCGAACAACAACACGGTCAATCCGGTGACGCCGCCCGCGCGCGAGGTGCCGAACTACCGCCCGGAGGTATCGCTGTACACCGCCGTGCCGTCGATGGCGCTCATGGTCAGCCGCGCAATGCTCGACACGTTGCACGAGCGCGTGGGCGACGAGACTCTGCTGCGCACCGGCGTGCCGAATGCCGGCAAAGACGGCAGCAAGGCGTTCAATGGCGCATGGGCACGCGTGATCGGCCAGAAGGGCAGCCGCATGTCGGACGGCGGCATCTATGGTGTCGACGGCCCGGCATTCGATTACCAGCTCGCGGCCGTGCAGCTCGGCGGCGACCTGTACCGCACGCAGAACGCCGACAACAGCCGCGACCACGCCGGCGTGATGTTCTCCACCGGCCGCATCACCGGAGATGTCACACACGCGGATGGCGCCAACGCCGGCAGCAACGGCATCAACGCCACGGCCGTCGGCGTGTATTGGACGCACTTCGGCCCGAACGACTGGTATGTCGATGCCGTCGCGCAGGGCACGCGCTACGACGTCAAGGCATCGTCCGCGCGCATGGCCGGGCTGACATCGCATGGCTTGGGCTATGCGCTGTCGCTGGAGACGGGCTACCCGATTGCGCTGGAAAACCGCTGGCGCGTCGAGCCGCAAGCGCAGTTGATCTACCAGAGCATTGGCCTGGCCGATGGCACCGACCCGGCCGCTCAGGTGCGCTTTGGCAATGCGCAATCGCTGCTGGGCCGCGTGGGCGTGCGCGTGGCGAAAGACTGGGGCGACATGCCCGAGCGTCCGCGCTCAACGTGGTTCCGCGCGAGCGTGTGGCAGGAGTTTCGCGGCGCGAGCACGACGTCGTTCTCGTCGGCCAACGGCTGGGTGCCGTTCACATCCAGCATGCCCGCCACCGTGCTCGACATGCAGGCCGGTGTGACGGCGCAGTTCACGCGCACGGCATCGTTCTATGCCAGCGTGGGTTACCAGATCAGCTCGGACGGCCGCCTGCACGGCTACGACGGCAAGCTCGGCATGCGCTGGAACTGGTAAGCCGGCCGCAACGCGGCAGTGCTGCACCGTGCAGAAACCCTGGGCACGCCAGGGCTTATGCTGCGTCACAACAATCAACGGGGAGCCACTGCGGCTCCCCGTTGTGCTTGGTGCCATGCGGCACCGTGGTGGCTTGCGAGTTTTGCTCACGCGTTTTTCGGTTGTCTGTCATGACAGGAATTCGTGAAAACCCTAGGAAACCCGCACCCACCTTAGCGATTGGTTATTTCATGCGAAAAGCCTACGCTTACTGCGTAGTACTACGTGTGGCTGCTGCGTACAGGTGCGGATGGTTTTCCGGAGAGCGCGCGATCAGAGTGCGCCGGATAACAACAAAGGCGGAAAGCATTCCCTCAGACATCCGTCTGGCCGCGCATCGGGCGTGGCACCTCACCTGTTCAAAACAACATCCGAAGTCCCCGAACTAGGAGACAACCCATGAAGTTCTTGCTCGCGCTGCCTTTCATCGGCCTGCTGTGGGTGCCGTTCTACAACCAGGAAATGCCGGCGCTCTTCGGCTTTCCGTTCTTCTACTGGTACCAGTTCCTCTGGGTGCCTATCACCTCGCTGCTGATCTGGATCGTCTTCAAGAACGGTCAGAGCAAAGGAGAAGAATGATGGACGGACAAATCAACTGGACTGCGCTGGCGGTCTTCATCTTCTTCTTCGCGCTCGTCACGGTGATGGGCTTCATCGCCTCGCGCTGGCAGCGCGGCAACTCCGACAAGGGCGCCCACATTGAAGAGTGGGGCCTGGGCGGCCGCAATTTCGGCACCTGGATCACGTGGTTCCTGGTGGGCGGGGATTTCTACACCGCCTACACCGTGATCGCCGTGCCGGCACTCGTGTATGCGGTGGGTGCGTATGGCTTCTTTGCGCTGCCGTACACGATCCTGGTGTACCCGATCGTCTTCCTGATCATGCCCAAGCTGTGGAAGGTGGCGCATGCCAACGGCCACGTCACGGCGGCCGATGCCGTGTATGGCCGCTACGGCTCGCGCTCGCTGGAGTTTGCGGTGGCGCTCACGGGCGTGGTGGCGACAATGCCCTACATCGCCCTGCAGCTCATCGGCATGGAAGTCGTGATCAAGGCCCTGGGCTTGACGGGTGAGCTGCCCCTGGCGGCCGCCTTCGTCATCCTGGCGCTGTACACGTACTCCGCCGGCCTGCGGGCGCCTGCGCTCATCGCCTTCGTCAAAGACATCATGATCTACATCGTGGTGCTGGTGGCGGTGGTGCTGGTGCCGGCCAAGCTGGGCGGCTACGGTGCGGTGTTTGCCACCGCGCATGATGCGTTTGCCTTGAAGGGCGGTGCCACGGGCCTGACGCTCAAGCCTGCGCAGTTCCTGCCGTTCGCCACGCTGGCGATTGGCTCGGCACTGGCGGCGTTCATGTATCCGCACACGCTCACGGGCATCTTTGCCGCGCGCAGTGCAGACACCATCCGCAAGAACGCTGTCTTCCTGCCGGCCTATACGGTGCTGCTGGGCCTGATTGCGCTGCTGGGCTTCATGGCTTATGCGGCAGGCATCAAGGTCACCAACAACAACGACGTCGTGCCCGCGCTGTTCAACGCGCTGTTCCCGAGCTGGTTCACGGGCTTTGCGTTCTCGGCCATCGCCATTGGTGCGCTGGTGCCGGCGGCCGTCATGTCGATTGGTGCGGCCAACCTGTTCACGCGCAACTTCTGGAAGCCCTACGTGGCCCCGGACCTCACGCATGCCGGTGAGGAAAAGGTTGCCAAGGTGATCTCGTTGATCGTCAAGGCGGGCGCCCTGGTGTTCATCCTGTTCCTGCCGACCAAGTTCGCGCTGGACCTGCAACTGCTGGGCGGCGTGTGGATCGTGCAGACGTTCCCGTCGGTCGTGTTCGGGTTGTTCAACATCTCGAACCGCTTCCGCGCGCCGGCACTGCTGGCCGGCTGGGCAGCGGGCATGATTGCCGGCAGCTGGCTGGCGTTCTCCGACGGCATCAAGCCCGTGCACACCTTTGTGATTGGCGCAGACAAGTACACCATCTATACGGGCCTGGCGGCACTGGCCTTCAACATCATCGTTGCGGTGGTGGTGCAGTTGCTGATGGGCAAGCGTGGGGAGGAAGCCGCTACGCTGCGTCAGGCAGGCTGATCGACGCTGCGATTCGCAAAACGAAGAGAAAAGGCCGGTACCTCAGGGTGCCGGCTTTTTTCTTTAGCGCTGGGCGACCGGCATGCCCGCGCAGCCGGCCGTGTCAAGCCGCCACCGAGCAGGGAATCCGCACCGTAAACGTCGTGCCGTGTTCCGACGATTGCACATCGATCGTTCCGCGATGCGCCTGCACAATGCAGCGGCAGATATACAGGCCAAGCCCAATGCCAGCGGCGCTCCCGCTGTGGTCGGGCTGATTGGCGCGGGTGAGCGGATCGAACAGTGTGGGGAAAGCGGAGGGCGGAATGGGGTTGCCCTCGTTTGAAACGGCAATCGTCATCTGCCCGTCGCGTCCGGCTGCTTCCAGGGCGACCCGCCCCGACCCGTATCGCACCGCGTTGGCCAATAGATTGACCAGCAACTGGCCAATCCGGCTGCCGTCCCAGGTGCCACGTAGTTCGCCCGCAAGGCGCAGATCGATCTGCGCATCGGGGTAAGACGCACACACTTCGTCGATGGCATCGCTGCACAGCCGCCCCATATCCTGAGGGCTGCACGTCGTGGGCAGAAAGTCGCCCAGCCGGGTGCGGGTGAAGACGAGCAGATCGTCGATCATCTGTTGCACGCGCATCGCACCGCGCTGTATGAATGCGACCGCGCGCACGCTGCGTGACGACAGCCCGTCGTCATGCAGCAGGGTTTCAGCAGAGGCCAGGATCGCGCTGAGGGGCGAACGCAGGTCATGCGCGAGCACGCCGGCAAACAGGTCGCGCATGCGCTCCGTGCGCTGCGCGTGCTGTCGCACCGACTCTGCGAGCATCTGGTCGATGGCTTCGTTGAACCGAGTCATCTCTTGCAGTGCGAGCGCGTGTGACTGTGGATCCTGCTGCCACCGGCGCAGCACGCTGGCGCGCAGGGCGCGGTATTCCGCCACCACATCGTTGATGTCGAACCCGTGCGAGAGGCGGTCGTCGGCATGTTCATGGGCCGCTTCATTGAAACCAGACTCCGAGGGCGCCCGGTCGCCCCGCGATTTGGCCTGCTGTTGCTCGGGCGTCTGCCGCTCGCGCATGTCGGCGGCAATCCGGACGAGAAGGTCTCGCGCTGAATTGCGCAACTGAGAATCAGAAAGGCGGGTACGGCCGCTGTTGATCGTGCGTGCGTATTCCGTCCAGTCATCGATGAGGGGCCCGAGGTTTGCCTCGATAAAGTCAGACAGCGTCATGGATTTCCTCGACGGTTGCGAAAGCCATGTTGAGACGGGATGTGGGGCGCCGGGGGGGGGGCATTGCCCACACCGTTGAAAGGGTCGATGCCCCGTATTACTGCATAGGGTATGCAAACTGCGTTCCAGTCGCTAGCGGGGTGCGGAGATTCCACTCCGATTCCCACTCTTGACCGCTGTGGTGCACGAGCGAGCCACCATGGGCACGCCAGTTGCTGTTCTTGGCTGGTACACGCTTGCGGCGCTTCGCGCATACCTACCCATTGAATGAACGACGCCGCTTCTCAGTCCCCTGAATTTGGCCCTACATGGCTCCGGCTGTGGGCTGAATCGACCTCCGATTATTCCATCTTTGCGCTGTCGATCCACGGCATTGTCTCCACGTGGAACCCCGGCGGAGAGCGCATGCAGGGCTATCGGCCGGACGAGATTATTGGCCAGCCGTTCGCACTTTTGTATCCGCCGGAGGGCCGAGCCTCGGGTGCGCCCGAGACCGCACTGCATGCCGCCGCTGAAACGGGGCGGCACGTCGAGGAAGGATGGCGCATGCGCAAGGACGGCACGCTCTTCTGGGCGAACGTCGCCATGACGGCACTCCGTGACAGCACCAACGCGTTGATCGGGTTCGGTACCGTGATTAGCGATGTGAGTGACAAGAAGGCCGCTCACGACGCCGTGCTGAAGAGCGAGCGCAACTTCCGCCTGCTCGTTCAGGGCGTGACGGACTACGCCATCTTCATGCTGTCGACCGACGGGCATATCAGCAGTTGGAATGCCGGGGCACGGCGCATCAAGGGCTACACCGAAGACGAAATCATCGGCTCGCATTTCTCGCGTTTCTATACGCCGGAGGATGTTGCGGCCGGCGTGCCGTTCCGCGGCCTGGAAACGGCCCGGCGCGACGGGCGTTTCGAGGCAGAAGGCTGGCGCGTACGGCGTGATGGAAGCCGTTTCTTCGCGCACGTCATCATCGATGCCATCTACGAAGAGGGTGAGCTGGTCGGCTTTGCGAAGATCACTCGCGACATTACGGAGCGGCGACGCGCCAGCGAGCAGCTCGAGCAAACGCAAAGGGCGCTGTTCCAGGCCCAGAAGATGGAAGCGCTGGGCAAACTCACCGGCGGCGTTGCGCATGACTTCAACAACGTGCTGCAGGTGCTGCGGGGCAATCTCGAACTGCTCGAAAGCCGGCACGGCCGTGATGGCTGGAGCGCCGAGCGGCTCAGTAACGCCATCGACGCCGTTGATCGTGGCGCCAAGCTCGCCGCCCAGTTGCTTGCCTTCGGCCGTCAGCAACCGCTCGCGCCTGTCGTGATCAACCCTGCCCGGCAACTGCGCGCCATGGACGACTTGTTGCGCCGGGCACTGGGCGAAGCGGTCGAGATCGAATCGGTGGTTGCGGGCGGCCTCTGGAATATTGCGGTCGATCCGCATCAGCTGGAAAACGTCATCCTGAATCTGGCGATCAACGCGCGGGATGCGATGCCGGACGGCGGCAAGCTCACGCTTGAACTCTCCAATGCCACGCTGGATGACGACTACGTGGTCGCGCTGCCCGACGTTCCGGCCGGGCAGTACGTCATGCTGGCGGTGACGGATACCGGTACGGGCATGGCCCCCGACGTCATGGAGCAGGCATTCGACCCGTTCTTCAGCACCAAGCCCGAGGGTGAGGGCACGGGGCTGGGGTTGAGCATGGCCTACGGTTTCGTCAAACAGAGCGGCGGCCATATCCGGCTCTACAGCGAGGTCGAGGAGGGCACGACAGTGCGTGTCTATCTGCCCCGTTCCACCGGCACGGCGGTCGAGCCCGCACGCGTCAAAGCTGGCGCGCTCAAGCATGGCCACGAAACGATCCTCGTCGTGGAAGACGACGCAAAGGTTCGCGAGACCGTGGTTGATCTGTTGAGCGGCCTCAGCTATGCCGTGCTCAAGGCCAACAATGCCGAGCAGGCGCTGGCCGTGGTCGAGAGCGGGGTGCATATCGACCTGCTCTTCACAGACGTGGTCATGCCCGGCGCCGTGCGCAGTACGGAGATGGTGCGCAGAGCGTTGCAGACCCTGCCCGCGCTGAAGGTGCTGTACACGTCCGGCTACACGCAGAACGCCATCGTGCACGGTGGCAGGCTCGATCCTGGCGTCGAGTTGCTGAGCAAGCCGTACAGCCGCCAGCAGCTGGCCTTCAAGATCCGTCAGGTGCTCGGAAGCGACGCGGTGCAAGCAACCGGACCCGATGAGGGCGACACGCCGCCCGGTCTCGACACGGGTGCGGTGTGGGAGCCCGCGCGCCTGCGCATCCTCGTGGTGGAGGACGACGCTTCATTGCGTGGCGCGGTGTGCGAGCTGCTGATGCTGATCGGGATCACGCCCCAGCAGGCGGCCAGCGGCGCGCAGGCGCTGGCAGCTCTGAAGGCGGGGTCTTTTGACGTGCTGTTTACTGACGTGGTCATGCCCGACATGTCCGGCATTGAACTCGCGCAGCGCGCGTCCACACTGCATCCGGAACTCCGCGTCGTCTTCGCCTCCGGCAACCCGATTCCTAACCACGACCGCTTTGCGTTCAGGTGGACTGCGCTACGCAAGCCATACACGCTCGATCAGTTGCAGCACGCACTGCAATCGATGATGGCGCGAGAGCGGCTGACCAACGATACATAGCCGAGTGCAGGGGTTTGAGGGCGGCGTTCGGCCCTCTGAGGCCCGTCTTCCACGGTGGGAGGGTCACGCACGGCACTCAGACCGTGGAAAGCCGCTGTTTTTGCTCGAAATTTTCGACCTCCGAGAGTCGTGCGTCAGGGTCAGACTGTGGAGCGCGAGCCTCCGACCGTCGCGATCGACTGTCCGAGGCTGGAACGCGACCCTCCGAGGTCGAAGATTTGAAGCTCGAAGAGCCGAGCGCGAGGCTCAGACTGTGGCGCGCGAGTGTCGGACGGTGATGCGCGACACTCGGAGGGTGGAGATCGAGTGTTTGAGGGTCGAGCGTGGGGCTTCGAGCTTGGCGCTCGAGTGTCTGAAGGTCAAGCTTGGGAGTCGGGGAGTGGACCGCGAGGGCTTGGAGGTGAGTCGTGGCGCATTTGGAGCGACGCCCCGCAAATCAGACCTGCGCTGCCAGCCCCGTCGCTATAATCCTTCCCGCTGCCGCACCAACGGTGGCCGGGCGTGGAAACCCGACATTGACCCAAGGCGGACAGCATGTTGTCCGAGACGCTCACGCACGCTTGTTTTATGGCGGGCCGGGCGGAGCAGCCTACGGGCTGGCTGGCTTCCTTGGGTGTCAGTTTTCCACCTCCGCTGTCGGGCCCGCCACCCTCACGTGGAAATGAGCGGCGGGTCTCCAACTACCCAAGGAGGCTCCATGCCAATCGCTTCATACCCTTCTCCACCGCCTTTCGCCCCTCGCGCCGAGGTCACGTCATCGGCCGCAGGCGCCCTTACCAAGAACCGCATTTACCTGAACGGCGCGCTCGCTGGGCAGGCCTACCTCAAACGCACGCGCACCGCGATGTGTTCCCATGGTCAATGCCGGCCCGGCATGCTGCGTGAGCAGCTTCAGCACTTCTCGGCGCACAGTCTTCCGCCTGCGTTCGTGAAGGGCTTTGTGGACGCGATCGATGTGTACGTGTCGATGTCGCTTGGAGGCCGGGACGTGGATCCGCAAGCATGGGATGTGCTCGCCGCCATTGAGCGGCGTGGCTATAGCGAGCAGTAACGATGGGCTGACGCATTCCGCATCAGTCGACGGCCGCCGGAAGCGTCACCGGCGGCCACTTTACCGTCGGTTCGCGTCCTCACGGGCGATCATTTCAACGCACCTGCGCCCGCCCCGCGCGAAGCTGCGCCGCAACTAGCGCCACCCGTGCGCCATAGCGGCGTGCGGTTTCAAGGTCTCCTGACGACATTTCTTCCGGCGACGCATCGGCGGGCGTCTGCGCCATCGGCGCGATGTACGATCCCATGCGGTTCAGGTCGTCGCGCTTGGAGGTCTTTACGTTCGCAGGCTTGATGTCCATGCTGACCCAGATGCCGCCGTGCTGCCCCGTGAGCAGAACGAAGTATTCGAGCGTGTTGAGCTTGTCGCCATTGATGCTGGCGCTGTTGGTAAAGCCGCCGAAGACCTTGTTTTGCCACGCGCCTTCGAACCAGGGCTTCGACGAAGCGTCTGCAAACTTCTTGAATTGCCAGCTCGGCCCGCCCATGTAGGTCGGCGAGCCGAACAGGATGGCGTCTGCTGCTGCGAGCGTGGCCCAGGCGTCTTCGGAGATATTGCCTTCAGCATCAATTGCGATGAGGTCTGCGCCGGCGCCTTCGGCAACAGCGCTTGCCAAGCGGGCGGTGTGCCCGTAGCCGGAGTGGTAGACGACGGCCGTTTTTGCTGGGGTGGTGGTTTCAGTCATGGTGGCTTCCTATTGTGAACGTGGTCCGCTGCGGACGACATGGGAGGCCACTGTACCGAGCTGTGGCGGCGCTATAAATGACGCCAATTTGAACGTTCTGTTCTTCACCGGATGAACAATGCAAAACCTCGACGCGCTGTTGATCTTTGCCCGTGTGGCCGAAATGACGAGCTTTACGCGCGCGGCGGAAAGCCTCGGCATTCAGAAGGGACGTGTCTCAACGGTGATCCGCACGCTGGAACGGGATGTGGGTGTCGCGCTCCTGCACCGGACCACGCGGAGCGTGCAGCTGACCGAAGACGGCCGCGAATTCTATGCACGCGCCCGCGACCTGCTGGCCGAAGCGCAGGAATTGCAATCGATGTTCCTGGCGAACGGCGGGCCGGTACGCGGGCGGTTGCGCGTTGATCTGCCGACCGAGCTGGCACGTAGCGTCGTGGTGCCTGCGTTGCCGCAATTGATGGCGGCGCACCCGGAGCTGCAACTGGAGCTTTCCAGCACGGATCGGCGCGTGGATATCGTCCAGGAAGGCTTCGACTGCGTGATCCGTTTCGGGCCCGTCACCGATGAAACGATGATTGCGCGGCCGCTCGGCAAGCTGCGCATGACGAATGCGGCAAGCCCCGCGTATCTGGAAAGGTATGGCGTCCCGCATACGCTGGAAGATCTGCTCAGCCAGGGGCATCAGATGGTGCATTACACGCTCACGCTTGGCGCCAGACACGCCGGGTGGCAATACCCCGACGGCGACGGTTATGCGTGGCTGCCGCTGCCAAGTGCCATGCAGGTCAACAGCGTGCAGACGTATCACGCCGCCGGGCTGGCGGGCATTGGATTGATCCAGGCGGGATACACCGCGCTCGCGCCGCATATCCAGAGCGGTGCGCTGGTGGAAGTGCTGCCCGACCTGCGCCCGGAGCCGCTGCCTGCGTCGTTCGTGGTGGCCCATCGGCGCAATTTGTCGCCGCGCGTTCGGGCTTTCATGGCCTGGATCGAAGGGCTGTTGAAGCCTTATCTTGAGTGAGTGTTGCGGGCGGTGGCCTGCTTACATCAACTTGGGTGACGGGCCTCCCGCCATCTCTGGAGGCCCCGAGCGGCGGTGGCACCGCCGGCCATAACGCCGGATGGCGCGATCAGCTCAACGTCGAATCGTCATCCGAGTAATCACTGCCGCCCAGGTCGCTGTCGTCGATCAGCCCAAGGCTGTCGTCGCGCGACGCGGTGTTGGTCGTGCCGCTGTCGTTGTCGTAGTAGTTGTTGATGACGGTTTCCGTGGCGCCGCCCATCACCGGCTGCTGGCCGAAGAAGCCGCCACCGCCACTGTTGTGGTGGAACATGTTCTCGATGCCCTGGAACAGCAGCGCGCCGCCGGCCACGCCGGCTGCGGTGGTCGCGACGCTGCCCAGCGTGCTGCCCAGGCCGCCACTGAAGAAGCCCGAGCGCGCCGGTTGCGCCGGCGCCGGTTGGGCTTGCGGCGGCATCTGCGGCATCTGCGCCGGGGCGGCCTGCTGCGGAGCGTATGCGGGCGTGGGCGTCGGGCTGCCGGCGTGGCTGCCCCAGTTGTTGGCCGAGTCCATGAACGACGCGCTGCGGCCGGCTTGCGCCGCCTGCAACTGGTTCTGCAGCGTGGCGATTTGCGCCTGCGCCGAGGTCAGCGCCTGGTCGAGCAGCATGGCGCGCTGCACGAGCAGATAGGCCGCGTCCGGCTGGCGGGCCACGGCGTCGAGGATGCGGGCTTCGGCCTGCGGGTCCTTGGCTGCGGCGCGGGCTTGCGTCAGTTGGGCCAGGAAGTTTTCCAGCGCTTGCTGTTCTTGCGGGGACATGGTGTGGGGTCCTGTCTGGGTGGGTGCGACGTGACCAAGGTAGGCGTCAAGTCTTAAACGAAAATTAAGGCCCGGCAGCTTCTTGTGTAACGGCCTGTAACCCCAGGCCCCTAGACGGCCGGGCGGTATTGGCTGGGGTTGGCGCCCGACACTTTGCGCATCAGGCGCCGCAGCGCGGTGGCGTCTTCGTAGCCTACGGCTTCGGCCACGCTGTCGATGGTCATGCGGCTGGATTCGATCAGCATGCGGGCGCGGTTCAAGCGCACGCTCTGCACCAGGGCCAGGGTGCTTCTGCCGGTGGCCTCGCGCACGTGCCGCGACAGCGTGCGTTGCGACATGGCCAGCTCGTCGGCCAGCGTCTGCACGCTGGGCGGGTCGGGCAGGGCGGCTTCAATGCGTGCCACCAGCTGGGCAATCAGCGCATTGCCGTTGGCCAGCATGGCGGGCACCACGAACGGCGCCTGCGCGTGGCGCCCGTCGATCAGCAGCACGCGCCCCACGGCATCGGCCAGCGCCACGCCAAAGCGCGTGCGCAGCAGGTGGAGCATCAGGTCGGTCTGCGCAAAGGCGGCGCCGGCGGTGGCGACCGGGCCGTCGGCGCACACCATGCGGTCTGCGTCGACGGTGCATGCGGGTTCCCACTGCCGCAACGTGGCGGCCAACCACCAGGATGTGGTGATACAGCGCCCAGGCAGCAACCCCGCCGCCTGCAACAGAAACACCGCCGAGCACGATGCCGCAACCTGACCGCCCGCCGCCACGTGCGCGGCAAGGGCGCGCGCTGCCCGCTGGGCATCGTCCTGCGCCAGGCGCGTGGCAATCATCTCGGCATGGTCCAGGCCCAGGCCGGGCACGATCCAGGTGCTGCCATCGGGGCGCGGGCGTTTTGGCAGCGCGGTGGCCTGCACTTGCATGCCGTTGCTGAGCTGCACGCTGGGCGCGTCGGCTGAGAGTACGCGCCACGTGGGGCGTGGGGCTTTGATGCGCGGGGCCAGTGTCGACGCGGCCTGCAAGATGTCCAGCGTGGCTGCCACGCTGGTGGCGTAGGCGCCCGAGAGTACGAGGATGGTGAAATCGGCCATGACCAAAGTTGCCCGAAAGATGTCGAAATCGACACTGCCAGTCTAGCGGCTGCGGGGGTTCAATGCAGGCATGTCAACAACGCTCACGAGTGCCCACATGCCGAACATCCTGGTCAAGATTCCTGCCAACACCTTTGACGGCGACGCACGCGCGACGCTCGCACGCCGCATCACCGAGGCTGCGGCGCAGGCCGAGCAGATCCCCGATGATCCGCGCCGGCGGGCGACAACCTGGGTGGTGATGGAAGACGTGCCGGCCGCCTCTTGGTGGTGCGGCGGGGTGGACGTGACAACGCAGGTGGTGCCGTGCCTGGCCATCGCCCACGTGCCGACGGGTGTGCTGGATGCCGATGCGCGTGCGCGCTTCGTTCAGCAGATGCACGAAGCGTTTGCGCAGGCGTTGCCGGCCGCTGATGCGCGGCGCGTGGTGACCTCCGTGATGCTGCATGACGTGGCCGACGGCACCTGGGGCGTAAACGGTGCGCTGTGGGCGTTGCCCGATTTCGCTAGGGCGGCGGGTTATGCACACCTGCAGCACCTCGTCGCCTGAGCCACGCCACTCCAACGGAGCCCACGCATGACAAGCCAGCCCCCGCAGCAGGATGACCGCCTGGAAGACTTCACGCGCCGCCAGATCACGCTGGATGGCATCACCAAGACCGTGTACGTGGCTGGCGCAGGCCCGGGCGTGATCGTCATGGCCGAGATGCCGGGCATCAGCCCGCATGTGGCGCGGTTTGCGCGCTGGGTGCGCGATGCGGGGCTGACGGTCTATATGCCGTCGTTGTTCGGGCGCGATGGCGCGGTGCCCGAGGCGGATGCGGGCGCGGAGGTCTTCCGCCATGCGTGCGTGAGCGCAGAATTCCGCGCCTTTGCGGCCAACCAGTCGAGCCCGGTCACGCAATGGCTGCGCGCGCTGGCGCGGCTGGCGCATGCGGAGTGCGGCGGCCCGGGCGTTGGCGCCATCGGCATGTGCTTCACGGGCAATTTTGCGCTGACGATGATGTTGGAGCCGGCCATGCTGGCGCCCGTGCTGTGCCAACCGTCGTTGCCGTTGAACGCGCCGGGCGGGATCGAGATTGCGCCGGAGGAAGCGGCCGCCGTGCGCCAGCGGCTGGAGCAGGAAGACCTGACCGTGCTGGCCTATCGGTTTGAGGGCGACCGCTTCTGCCGTGCCGAGCGCTTTGCTGCGTATGCGCAGGCGCTGGGCCCGCGCTTTGCGGCGCGCGTGCTGCCCGACAGCGCTGCGCACCCGAATCCGCCGCCGTTCTTTGCCCAGCATGTGCCTTGTCCGCACAGCGTGGTGACCGCCCACCTGATCGACGCCGCCGGCGAGCCCACGTTGGCGGCCCGCGACGAGATCCTGGCGTTCTTCCGGCAGCGCCTGAGCTGAGTGGGGGCTCACATGCGGGTGTGAGCCCGGCGCCGCCCGGTTCGGTGTAAACCCCGGGGCAACGTCTGAGCAAATTGCTTTACAACTAAACTATTCATGACTAAGGTAATACCGCATCAAATGCGGAGCCGTTGTCATGAAGATTGTCTGTATTGGTGGTGGGCCGGCCGGCCTGTACTTTGCCCTGCTGATGAAGCTGCAGGACCCGTCGCACGACATCACCGTGGTGGAGCGCAACCGCCCGTATGACACGTTCGGCTGGGGCGTGGTGTTCTCCGACCAGACGCTGGGCAACCTGCAGCGCGCCGACGCCAAGAGCGCCGCGCAGATCCTCGACGCTTTCAACCACTGGGACGACATTGAAGTCCACATCCGCGGGCAGGTCGTGCGCTCGGGCGGGCACGGCTTCTGCGGCATCGGCCGTAAACGGCTGCTGAACATCCTGCAGGCACGCTGCGAGGAAGAGGGCGTCAAGCTCGTCTTTGAAACCGATGTGCAAGATGACACCGCTTATGCCGATGCCGACCTCATCATTGCCAGCGACGGCCTGAACAGCCGCATCCGCACCAAGTACGCCGCCACGTATCAACCCGATATCGACACACGACGCTGCCGCTTTGTCTGGCTCGGCACGCACAAGCTGTTCGAGGCCTTCACGTTTGCGTTTGAAGAGACCGAGCACGGCTGGTTCCAGGCGCATGCGTACCGCTTTGACGACGAGACCTCCACCTTCATCGTCGAGGCACCCGAGGAGGTATGGCGCGCCGCGGGGTTGGAAACGATGGAGAAGGAAGATGCCATCGCGTATTGCGAGCGGCTCTTCGCCAAGTACCTCGACGGCAACAAGCTGATTTCCAACGCCACGCACCTGCGGGGCTCTGCGCAGTGGATCCGGTTTCCGCGCGTGGTTTGCCGGCACTGGGTGCATACCAATGTGCACAACACGCCGGTGGTGCTGATGGGCGACGCCGCCCACACGGCGCACTTCTCGATTGGCTCGGGCACCAAGCTGGCGCTGGAAGATTCGATTGAACTGGCGCGCAGCATCGGCCAGCACCCCGGCGATTTGCGTGCCGCGCTTGAGCACTACGAGGCGGTGCGCAGCGTGGAAGTGCTGCGTATCCAGAACGCGGCGCGCAACTCGACGGAGTGGTTTGAAAACGTAGACCGCTACGCCAACCTGCCGACCGAGCAGTTTGCGTATTCGTTGCTCACGCGCAGCCAGCGCATCAGCCACGAAAACCTGCGCCAGCGCGACAAGCGCTATCTCGAATCGTTTGAAGACTGGATTGCCGAGCAGGCAGGCGCACCGCGCGGCCCGCAGCACGGCCCGGTGCCGCCGATGTTCACGCCGTTCACGGTGCGTGGCGTCACGCTCAAGAACCGCGTGGTGGTGTCGCCCATGGCGCAGTACTCGTGCGAAGACGGCCAGCCGGCGGACTATCACCTCGTGCACCTGGGCGCCCGCGCCATGGGCGGTGCCGGCCTGGTGATGGCCGAGATGACGTGCGTATCGCCCGATGCGCGCATCACCCCGGGCTGCCCGGGTTTGTGGAACACCGACCAGCGCGACGGCTGGGCGCGCATCGTGCAGTTCGTGCATGCCAACAGCGATGCGAAGCTGGGCATCCAGCTCGGCCATGCCGGTGCCAAGGGCTCCACGCGCGTGGCGTGGGAGGGCATCGATCTGCCGCTGGAAGATGGGCAGAACTGGCCGCTGATCTCCGCATCGCCACAGCAGTATCTGGATGGCGTGAGCCAGTGGTCGCACGCCATGATGCGCGACGACATGGACCGCGTGCGTGATGACTTTGTCCATTCGGCGCGGCTGGCGGCGGAAGCCGGCTTCGACTGGCTGGAACTGCACTGCGCGCACGGCTACCTGCTGTCGTCGTTCATCTCGCCGCTGACGAATCAGCGCAATGACGAATATGGCGGCGTGCTGGAAAACCGGCTGCGTTTTCCGCTGGAAGTCTTCCACGCCGTGCGTGAGGTGTGGCCGAGCACGAAGCCGATGTCGGTGCGCATTTCCGCGCACGACTGGGTGGAAGGCGGCATCACGCCGGACGATGCGGTCGAGATCGCGCGCATCTTCAAGGCCGCAGGCGCCGACATGATCGATTGCTCGTCGGGCCAGGTCAGCAAGAAGGAACAGCCGGTGTACGGCCGCATGTTCCAGACGCCGTTTGCCGACCGCGTGCGCAACGAGGCGGGCATCGCCACCATCGCCGTGGGCGCCATCTCCGAGGCGGACCACGTCAACAGCATCATTGCTGCCGGTCGTGCCGACCTATGCGCCGTGGCGCGTCCGCACCTGGCCAATCCGGCCTGGACGCTGAACGAAGCCGCACGCATCGGCTATCTCGACATGCCGTGGCCCAAGCAGTACCGCGCGGGCAAGCTGCAGCTGGAGCGCAACCTGGAGCGCGAGCGCGCCATGGCGGCGCAGGCGGCGGGGCTGTCTCCGCTGGAGCAGGCCAACCGCATGCAGGGGGTTTGAGATGGCGACCCCTGCAATGCTCGCCGGGCACCACGCCGTCGTTACCGGCGCAGGGCGCGGGATTGGCGCTGCGATTGCCAAGCAACTCGCGGCGCAAGGCGCCACGCTCACGCTGATGGGCCGCAACGCCGACGTGCTGGAAGCCACCGCAAAGACGTTGCCCGACAGCGCCCGCGCGCAGGTCGTGACGTGCGATGTGACCGACGAGGCGAGTGTGGCAGCGGCATTCGAATCCGCACGCGCGGGGCTCGGCCCCATCTCCATCCTCGTCAACAACGCGGGACAGGCGGAGAGCGCACCGTTTGCGAAGACCACGCTTGCTCAATGGCAGCGCATGCTGGCCGTCAACCTGACGGGCACGTTCCTGTGCACGCAGGCGGCGCTGGCCGATGTGCAGGCGTCGGGCCGCGGCCGCATCGTCAACATTGCCAGCACGGCGGGGCAGCGCGGTTATGCGTATGTGTCGGCGTATGTGGCGGCCAAGCATGGGGTGATCGGCCTGACGCGCTCGTTGGCGTTGGAGTTGGCGACGCGCGGCGTCACCGTCAACGCAGTCTGCCCCGGCTATACGGAAACCGACATCGCGCGCGAGAGCATCGATCGCATCGTCGCTCGCACCGGCCGCAGCGCGGAAGAAGCGCGGGCCGAGCTGGTCAAGGGCAACCCGCAAGGCCGGCTGATCACGCCGGACGAAGTGGCGAATGCCGTGGTGTGGCTGTGCTCCGATGGCGCGTCTTCGATTACCGGTCAGGCCATCTCGGTATCCGGCGGGGAGGTGATGTGAGCAAACCACGCAAAACCGCGCTGGCCACGCGCGCCTCAGGCCACCACGCTGTCGTGCGCGCGCTGGGCGACGAACGTATCGGCCTGGAAGCCCGCGCGCATGTGGACGACCACGTGGACGTCAAGATCTGGCTGCGCCTCCTGGCGTGCAGCACGCAGATCGAACAGCAGATCCGCCAGCGCCTGCGCACGCGCTTCAACACCACGCTCCCGCGCTTCGACTATCTGGCGCAGCTCGACCGGCATCCGGACGGCCTGCGCATGAATGTGCTGTCGCGCTACTTGATGGTGACCGGCGGCAACGTCACCGGCCTGACCGACCAGCTGGAGAAGGAAGGGCTTGTCAAACGCGAGGCGGATCCGGATGATCGCCGGTCCTTTCGCGTGCTGCTGACGGACGCCGGCCGTCGGCACTTTGCCGAGATGGCCGCCGAGCACGAACGCTGGCTGATCGAGATGTTCGACGGCCTTGGCATGGCCAACAAAGACGCGCTGTATGCGCAGCTCGGCCACCTGCGCGTGCACCTTGCGCAGCGCGAGCAAGAGCTGGACGCCCGCGAAGATCAACCCTGAACGAACACGACCCAACCATGACGGACCTGAATCACCATGTGGACCCGGCCCTGCTGGCCGGCAACCGCCGGCCGCTGGCGGGCTATCAAGCCAAGCATTTCCTGTGGAGCGTGGAAGGCGGCGTGGCCACCATTACGCTCAACCGGCCCGAGCGCAAGAACCCGCTCACGTTCGATTCGTACGCCGAGCTGCGCGACCTGTTCCATCAGCTCAAGTGGGCGGACGACGTCAAGGCCATCGTGCTGGCCGGCGCGGGCGACAACTTCTGCTCGGGTGGCGACGTGCACGAGATCATCGGCCCGCTCGTGCAACTGAAGGCGCCCGAGCTGCTGATGTTCACGCGCATGACGGGCGAGCTGGTGAAGACCATGCGCGCGTGTCCGCAGCCGATCGTCGCTGCAGTTGACGGCGTGTGTGCCGGTGCGGGCGCCATCCTGGCAATGTCTTCCGACCTGCGCCTGGGCACGGCGCGTAGCAAGACGGCGTTCCTCTTCAACCGCGTCGGCCTGGCCGGCTGCGACATGGGCGCCTGCGCGATCCTGCCGCGCATCATCGGGCAGGGGCGTGCGAGCGAACTGCTCTACACCGGCCGCTCGATGAGCGGCGAAGAAGGTGAGCGCTGGGGCTTCTTCAACCGCCTGTGCGAACCGGCCGAGGTGCTGAGCCAAGCGCAAGCCCTGGCTGCCGACCTGGCCGCCGGCCCGACGTTCGCCAACGGCATCACCAAGACGATGCTGCACCAGGAATGGACGATGACGATCGAGCAGGCCATCGAGGCAGAAGCGCAGGCGCAGGCCATCTGCATGCTGACCGAAGACTTCTCGCGCGCGTATCACGCGTTTGTCGCCAAGCAGAAGCCGGTATTCGAGGGGAACTGAGATGAGCGACAAAGACTATCTGCAATGGCCCTTCTTTGAAGACAAGCACCGCCAGCTCGAAGCCGAACTCGACGCCTGGGCCACGAAAAACATCCCGCACGACCACGGCCCCGATGTGGATGCCGAGTGCCGTGCGCTGGTCAAGTCGCTCGGGCAGGCCGGCTGGCTGCGCCACGCCGTGGGCGGCACGGCGCACGGCGGCGCGGCCGAGAGCATCGACACGCGCGCCATCTGCCTGATCCGCGAGACGCTGGCACGCCATTCCGGCCTGGCCGACTTTGCTTTTGCGATGCAGGGGCTGGGGTCGGGCGCGATTTCGTTGCACGGCACGCCTGAGCAGCGCGAGCGCTATCTGACGAAGGTCGCGCGTGGTGAGGCCATCTCTGCGTTTGCGCTGTCCGAACCCGATGCCGGCTCCGATGTCGCGGCCATGGCTTGCGCCGCGCGTGAGGACGGCACGGATTACGTGCTCGACGGCGAGAAGACGTGGATTTCCAACGGCGGCATCGCCGACTTCTACGTCGTGTTTGCCCGCACCGGCGAGGCGCCGGGCTCGCGCGGCATCAGCGCGTTCATCGTCGAAGCCGGTACGCCGGGCTTTGAGATTGCGGAGCGCATCGACGTGATTGCGCCGCACCCGCTGGCGCGCCTGCGCTTTACCAACTGCCGCATCCCGGCCAGCCAGCGTGTGGGCGCAGCAGGCGAGGGCTTCAAGGTGGCGATGCGAACGCTCGATGTGTTCCGCACGTCGGTGGCGGCAGCCGCGCTGGGGTTTGCACGCCGGGCGCTGGACGAAGCGCTGGCGCGCGCCACCAGCCGCAAGATGTTCGGCGGCGTGCTGGCGGATTTCCAACTGACGCAGGCCAAGCTCGCGCAAATGGCGACCGCCATCGACAGCGCCGCGCTGCTGACATACCGCGCCGCGTGGCAGCGCGACCAGGGCCGCAACGTGACGCGCGAGGCCGCCATGGCCAAGTTGACCGCCACCGAGAACGCGCAGCAGGTGATCGACGCCGCCGTGCAGATGTGGGGCGGCCTGGGCGTGGTGAGCGAACAGCCGGTCGAACGCCTGTACCGCGAGATCCGCTCGCTGCGAATCTACGAAGGCGCGACGGAAGTGCAGCAACTCATCATCGCGCGCGAACTGCTGCGTGCGGCGGCGCCCGCCAAGTCCTGAACACGCCTACGCCCACGTCCACGCTAGAGACGGAGAGTCTTCCATGCCCAGCGCCCATATCGACACCTTCGCCCGCGACCGGCTGCCGCCGGCGGAGCTGCAACCGGTGTACCGCTTCGACCTGCCGGCGTTGCAGTTTCCGCCGCAGCTCAACTGCGCAACCGAACTGCTAGACCGCCGTGTTGCTGCAGGCGAGGGCGGCCGCCTCTGCATCCAGGCGCCCGGCATCCGCTGGACGTACGCCGATCTGCAGGAACACGCCAACCGCATCGCCAACGTGCTGGTCAATGAGATGGGCGTGGTGCCGGGCAACCGCGTGCTGCTGCGCTCGCCGAACAGCCCGATGCTGGCGGCCTGCTGGTTTGCCGTGATGAAGGTGGGCGGCATTGCGGTGACGACCATGCCGTTGCTGCGCGCCAAAGAGCTTGGGCAGATCCTGGGCAAGGGCGAGATCGGCTTCGCGCTGTGCGATGCGCAGCTCGTCGACGAGTTGCGCGATGCCGTGGCGCAAGCCGCCAAGCCGGTGCAGATGCTGTGTTTTCACGATGACACGCCGGAAGGGCTGGAGGCCGCCATGGCACGCCAGCCGGCCACCTTCACCAACGTGGATACGGCGGCAGATGACACGTGCTTGCTCGCCTTCACGTCGGGCACGACGGGCGTGCCGAAAGCGACGATGCATTTTCATCGGGACATCCTCGCCATTTGCGCGTGCTGGCCGCCGCATGTGTTGCAACCGCGCGCGGACGACATCTTCATCGGCAGCCCGCCGATGGCGTTTACGTTCGGGCTCGGCGGCCTGCTGCTGTTTCCGATGAGCATGGGTGCATCAACGGTGCTGCTGGAGAAGGCATCGCCGAACGATCTGGTCGATGGCATCCGCACGTTTGGCGCGACGGTGCTGTTCACGGCCCCCACCACGTACCGCAACATCGCGGCGCGCGGAGACGAGCTGCGTGCCACGCCGCTGCGCCGCTGTGTGTCGGCAGGCGAGGCGCTGCCGGTTGCCACACGCACGCTCTGGAAGAACGCCACCGGCATCGAGCTGATCGACGGCATTGGCGCGACCGAGATGCTGCATATCTTCATCTCCGCCGCCGATGCCGACGTGCGCCCCGGCGCCACCGGCAAGGCCGTCCCCGGCTATGTCGCACAGGTGGTGGACGACGCCGGCAACCCCGTGCCGCCGGGCACGGTGGGCCGCTTGGCTGTGCAAGGCCCGACCGGCTGCCGCTACCTGGCCGACGACCGCCAGCGCGCCTACGTGCGCAACGGCTGGAACCTCACGGGGGATGCCTACGTGATGGACGAGGAAGGCTACTTCCATTACCACTCGCGCACCGACGACATGATCATCTCGTCGGGCTACAACATTGCCGCGCCCGAGGTGGAAGACGCGCTGATGCAACACCCGGCCGTGGCCGAGTGCGGGGTGATCGGCGAGCCCGACGAAGAGCGCGGGCAGATCGTCAAAGCCTTCGTTGTATTGCACGCTGGCCACACGGCGGGGCCGGAGATGGTCAAGACACTGCAGGACTTCGTGAAGCAGACCGTCGCGCCGTACAAGTACCCGCGCGCCATCGAGTTCCGCACGAACCTGCCGCGCAGTGAAGTCGGCAAGCTGCTGCGCTACCGCCTGCGCGAACACGAAAAATCATGAGCAGCTACCACTTCGAGCGTGCCGCGCGCATCCGCTTTGCGCATTGCGACCCGGCCGGCATCGTCTACTTTCCGCAATACCTCGTGCTGTTCAATGGCCTGGTCGAAGACTGGTTTACCGACGGCCTGGGTGTTTCGTATGCGCAGATGCTGGGCCCGCGCCGCATCGGCCTGCCCATCGTCAAGCTGCATTGCGAGTTCAGTGCCATCAGCCGCATGGGCGACGACGTGCAGTTCAAGCTGAAGCTGGAGCGGCTCGGCAATGCGTCGCTCACGTTAGGCCTGGATTGCTGGGCGGGCGACGAGCGGCGCGTGCGCTCTCAGCAGGTGCTGGTATTTACCGATCTCAATACGCATCGCGCGATGCCGATGCCGCCCGATGTGCGGCAGGCGATCGAGGCGAGCGTTCAACAGTCGCAATAGAACTAGAGAACTAGAAGGAATCGCATCATGGAAGTACTCCTCCCCCCTAACTGGCCGCGCCCCAAGGGCTATGCCAACGGTGTATCCGCGCGCGGGCGCATGGTGTTCGTGGCAGGCATGATCGGCTGGGATGCGCAGGGCGTGTTCCATACCGATGACCTGGCCGGTCAGGTCCGTCAGGCATTGCAGAACATCGTCGAGGTACTTGCCGCCGGCGACGCCAAGCCCGAGCACATCGTGCGCATGACGTGGTACGTGACCGACAAGAAGGCTTACGTGGCGGCCTACCCCGAGATCGGCAAGGCGTTCCGCGAGCTGATCGGCAGCTTCAGCATTGCGATGACGGCAGTGGAGGTGGCAGCGCTGGTTGAGGACCGGGCCAAGGTGGAGATCGAGGTGACGGCCGTGGTGCCGGATTAGTCGTATTCGTGAAATACGACGCCGCCAAAGCGCGATCCTTCCGGGCAAGGTGGAATCTGTTTGAAGCAATTTGGGAAATTGCGGTCAGCCTTCTTGGCCATATCGAACCGGCACTTGGAATCGAGCCCGACCGCGAATACCGACGCCGCACCGATCAACATGCAGTACGCCGCACCCGCTGCTCATTGACGTGAGAGTCGGAACATCCCTACCGCTTCGTTGAGGCTATGGGCCTGTTCCTCCAGCGACTCCGCAGCGGCCGCCGCCTGCTCCACCAGCGCGGCGTTCTGCTGCGTCACCTGGTCCATCTGATTGACGGCCTGGTTGACCTGCTCGATGCCGCTGCTCTGCTCTTCCGACGCCGACGAAATTTCGCCCATGATGTCGGTCACGCGCTTCACCGCATCGACGATCTCCGCCATCGTCACACCGGCCTGATCCACCAGCGCCGTGCCGTTGGAAACGCGGTCCACCGAGTCGTGAATCAGCGCCTTGATTTCCTTCGCCGCGCCCGCCGAGCGCTGCGCCAGGCTGCGCACTTCGCTGGCCACCACCGCAAAGCCGCGGCCTTGCTCACCAGCACGCGCGGCTTCCACCGCAGCGTTCAGCGCCAGGATGTTGGTCTGGAACGCGATGCTTTCGATCACGCCGATGATGTCAGCGATCTTCTTGCTGCTCTCGTTGATGCCGCCCATGGTCTGCACCACCTGGCCGACCACGTTGCCGCCGCGCGTGGCAACGTCCGACGCCGTCACGGCAAGCTGGCTGGCCTGACGTGCGTTGTCGGCGTTCTGCTTCACGATGCTCGTGAGCTCTTCCATGCTCGACGCCGTTTCTTCCAGCGAGCTGGCCTGCTCTTCCGTGCGCTGCGAGAGGTCTGCGTTGCCGGCGGCAATTTCCTGCGCGGCCGAGCGCACCGA
Source organism: Ralstonia mojiangensis (assembly GCF_023955645.1). NCBI lineage: Bacteria > Pseudomonadati > Pseudomonadota > Betaproteobacteria > Burkholderiales > Burkholderiaceae > Ralstonia > Ralstonia mojiangensis. The sequence goes on from NZ_JAMXHU010000004.1 coordinate 832,286, forward strand.
GTCGCTGCCCAGGCGGATCTGCTGCATCACCGCGGTGAGCTTGTCGGCAAACGTATTGAACGAGCGGGCGATCTGTGCGACTTCGTCTTCGCCATCTGAGGGCAGACGCTTGGTGAGGTCACCGCTGCCTGAGCCAATGTCGTCCATGGCATCGCGGATCATCGACAGGCGGCGGAATGCGCGCGAGGTCATCGCACCGACGATAAGTGCCGCAACGATGGCCACGCCCACCAGCGCGCCGATCGACGTCATCACCAGCGAGCGCATGCCGGCCGTGGCATCAGACTTGTCCAGCGCCACCACCAGGCCCCAGTCGGTGCCTTTTACGCCCTGGCGGTAGAGCAGTTTGGATGCGCCATCCACCGACACTTCCACCGGCTTCTCCGCCTGCGCCAGCGATGTCAGCGTGGCTTCGTTCAGCCCTGCCGACAGATCGGTTGCGGGCTTGAGCGTGAGCTTGTCATTCGGGTGCGCGACGATCTTGCCCGCCGCGTTGACGATAAAGCCGAAGCTGGCTGGCGTCGGGTGAATGGCCTTCACGTTGGCGATCACGCTGTCCATCGCCACGTCACCGCCGATCACGCCCTTGAGACTACCGCCCTGTATGACGGGCACGGCAAATGTCACCACCAGCTTGCCCGTGCTCGCGCTCACGTACGGCGGCGTCACCACAGGCTTGCCCGCCTCCACGGCCTGCTTGTACCAGGGGCGCGCGGTTGGGTCATACGTTGGCGGAATGCCTTCGGGGTTCGAGAACTTGTACGACTTGTCGGGATAACCGACATACACCTTGATCAGTCCACCCGCCTTGGCTACGGTCTGGAACATGGGAACCGGATCGTCTGACAGCGCCGCATCCTGAAGCGCGACGATCAGTTGCAGTTTGCTGGCAATCCAGTCGTCGATACCCGTTGCGTGTCCGTTTGCGACAGATTGCAGATTCGATTGGATAGCCTGTTCATTGTGAGCCTGTGCGACCAGATAGTTGAGACCGCCCGCCAGGACCAGCGCGCAGACCACGATGGTCACACACGCCAGTTGAATCTTCGTTCGAATGGAAGCAAACATGAACAGCCTCTTGAAGTATCGGTGAGGTGCCGCCGGCAGAGAGGCCCGGCTGGTTACACGCTAATCGATCCAAGGCCCCTCCGGCTTTAGCGCTATGCAAAGAATGCATCGGTGGCACCAAAGGGGGGCCATGGGAAGTGTTCGATTCAGCACTCAATCGGCGGTCTTGTCGCTTGGATACTTGAACGAGTCGCGCAGCAGGAAGTTCATCGGGATGTCCAGCCTCACCCCGTTGGGCGGAATCGGTTGCAGGAACCACTTTCTGTAGAGCTTCTCGGCGTCGTAGTCGAGGATGATGTTGGTCATCGCGCGATCAACCAGGTGCTTGAACTCAGCGTCGTCTTTGCTGAGCATGATTGCGTAGGGCTCGACCGTCAGCATGTCTCCGACGACGGCGTACTCGCCCGGGCTCCTGGCGTTGGCGCGGAACCCGTAAAGCAGCACGTCGTCCATTGCAAAGGCATCGGCCTTGCCGCTCTCAACCATGGCAAAGGCTTCGGCATGGTCTTTCGCTTCGAGAATCTTCATGCCCAGCACGCGTGCATCGTTCACCTTGCGCAGTTCGGTGATGTTAGTGGTGCCTTTGGTGGACACCGCAGTCTTGCCGCGCAGATCGTCCCACTTCAGGATGCCCGACGATGTTTTCACGATCATCCGGCTGCCCGCGATGTAATGCGGGATGGTGAACGCCACTTTCTCCCGTCGTTCACGTGTGTTGGTGGTCGAGCCGCATTCGAGGTCGGCCTTGCCCTCGGCAATGGTCGGGATGCGAGAGGAGGGCGTCACCATCACGTACTGCACCTTCAGGTCCGGCCGCTTGAGGTCGATGCGCAGTTTGTCGACCACGCGCAGACAGAGGTCCATGGCATAGCCGACGGGCTTTTTGTCGGTGTCGTAGAACGAGAACGGCACGGAGCTCTCGCGGTATGCGAGGCGGATGGTGCCCGTATCGCGGATGCGGTCAAGGACCGGCGTGGAAGAGGCCAGAGCGAGGCCCGGCGCAAAGATAGACAGCAAAACGACGATTGGCGCTGCGATTGGTCGCGCCCGTGAGAACAACAGTGGCATAGCTAGTTTCCTCCCCCAAAAGAGTCGGTTGCCTTTGCCATGTCGCCAGCAAGACTCCGACGAATGCGACAGCGCAACTTCGGCATGATGTGTTTTGGGTGCCGAAAATTGTGCTCTGAGCGCCCTTAGACGGACGTCATCTGTTTTCTGTCCCGCTCCGGATTGCCTAGCTCAGCTACATTTTTTCGAGCGTTGCTCATTAGGGTCGTGGCCGGCTGAGCAACCATCCGATATCGCCTCCTGCATGCCCTAGATGATGGATCGCATCAGCGCGAAAAGTATTCCGAATGCGCATGGGCCCAGTCCATATCCTCATAACCAGTAGGCCCTGTTTGCCTAACATGGGCAGCATCGGGATGGCGACTTACGAGAAGAAAGCCACAGAGACAGCGCACTGAGCCGGAGCGACCGGCCGTACACAAAAAGGGGGAAACATGAATACCAAACGCTTGACCACCCATATCAGTCTGGCAATGCTGCTAGGCGTTGCCGTCGGGTGGGGCTGCCACGAATACGCCAAGGACGCTGCGGCGGCCAAGGATATCGCTTCGTACTTCGGCATCATCACCGACATCTTCCTGCGCATGATCAAAATGATCATCGCGCCGCTGGTGTTCTCGACGCTGGTGACGGGCCTGGCAAGCATGAGCGGCGGCCGGTCGGTCGGACGCGTGGGTCTGCGTGCAATGCTGTGGTTCGTGTGTGCATCGGCCACGTCGCTGGCGCTGGGCATGCTGCTCGTCAACTTCTTCCAGCCGGGCGTGTACATGAACCTGCCGCTGCCAGAAGCTACTGCCACGGCAGCCTTGAAGACCGGCGACTTCACGCTCAAGGCCTTCATCACGCACGTGTTCCCGCGCAGCATCGTGGAGGCCATGGCCACCAACGAGATCCTGCAGATCCTGGTGTTCTCGCTGTTCTTCGGCGCTGCGCTGTCGACCATGAAGAACCCGATGGACAGCGTGATCGGCCGTGGCCTGGAAGAGCTGACCAAGCTGATGTTCCGCATTACCGATTACGTGATGCGCTTTGCGCCGCTGGGCGTGTTTGCTGCCATGGCCGCCGCCATCACGGTGGAAGGCGTGGGCGTGCTCGTCACGTACGGCAAGCTGATCGGCGAGTTCTATCTGGGCCTGGCGCTGCTTTGGGCCATCTTTTTCTTCGTCGGCTATGTGCTGCTGGGCCGCTCGCTGGGCCGCTTGTTGGGGCTGATTCGCGAGCCGACGATGCTGGCGTTTGCCACGGCAAGCAGCGAATCCGCCTATCCGAAGACGATCGAGGCGCTGGACCGTTTTGGCGTGCCCAAGCGTATCTCCAGCTTCGTGCTGCCGCTGGGGTATTCGTTCAACCTGGATGGCTCGATGATGTATCAGGCGTTTGCGGTGCTGTTCATCGCGCAGGCCTACAATATTCAGATGAGTTTCACCCAGCAACTGACGCTGCTGTTGGTGCTGATGCTCACGAGCAAGGGCATGGCCGGCGTGGCGCGTGCCTCGCTGGTGGTGGTGGCGGCCACGCTGCCGATGTTCCACCTGCCCGAAGCGGGTCTGCTGCTGATCATCGGCATCGACCAGTTCTTCGACATGGGCCGTACGGCCACCAACGTGATCGGCAATAGCCTGGCCACTGCCGTGGTGGCGAAGTACGAACAGGCGGAGCAGCCGAGCGAGCTGGAGACCAGCGGCGCAACCTCGGCCACGCCTTCGGTGTGACGGTTGGGGGACAACCATGAAACAGCACACATTCGGCGTGATTGGTGGGCTCGGGTCGCTGGCCGGCGCCGATCTGTTCTTCAAACTGGTACGTAGCGAGCCCGTGCTGGCGGAGCAGGATGCCTTCCACTTCCTATTCGAGCAGCATCCATTTCGGGATGTACGTGCACCGCTGAATGTGACGTGCAGCATGACGGCACGCAAGCTGTATGTGTTCCAGATGTGCCAGTCGCTTGCGCAGCGAGAAGTGAACTCCATCCTGCTGCCATGCTTCGCCAGCCACACCTTTCGAGAGGAACTGCAGAGCGAGCTGACTGTACCCATTGTCGACATGATGGCGGCGTTGCGGCGGCACGTGGACCGCATCGCCACCAAAGGCGCCGTGCTGGGTGTGGTCGCGTCGGATTTTGTGCGGCGATCCGGCTTGTTCGAGCGGTACTTTGCAGATCGCTACGACATCGTCTATCCCGGCGGCCTCGACCAAGCCTTCGTCATGAACGCCATCTACGGCGAGGACGGTGTCAAGGCAGGCAAGCTGGAAGGTCACGCCGTCGAGCACCTGGCGCATGCGTGCGAAAGCCTGCAGCGACAGGGCGTGGAGTGGATCCTTCCGGGGGTGACTGAGCTGTCGCTGGTTTGCCAGGTGCTGCAGCGCCGCGGCTACCCAGTGCTCGACGGCAACGCCATCTATGCCGAGCACGCGGTGTCATTCACTGCATCGGGGCCACGCCGTGTATTCAAGCTGGGTATCGTCGGCGGTGTCGGCCCGGCAGCCACGGTTGATTTCATGGACAAAGTTGTACGCAGCACGCCAGCGAGCCGAGACCAAGACCACATCAAGATGGTCGTGGAGCAGAACCCTCAGATTCCAGACCGCACCGCACACTTGCTGCATCAGGAGGCTGACCCGACAGTCAGCCTCTACGCGACGTGCAAGCGGCTCGAATCTGAGGGCGCCAGCGCAATCGCTATCCCATGCAATACGGCACACGCGTTCGTCCAGGACATTCAGCCTTACCTGGCGATCCCTATCGTGAATATGCTCACGGAGACGATTGCGTTCATACGCGCACAGTACGGCACCGTTCGGCCCGTGGGACTGCTGGCAACCGCCGGGACGATCGCAAGCCGGGTCTACCACGACGCAGCCCAGGCAGCCGGCATTACGCTGATGACGCCTACAGAGGCGTTCCAGCAGCAAGTCACATCCGCGATCTACGGAGAGCAAGGCGTAAAAGCAGGTTACGTCGATGGGGCTTGCCGTGATTCTCTGCGTGCGGCAATCGAGCATCTGGCACTGTCCGGTGCCAAGGTGATCATCCTGGGCTGCACCGAGCTGCCGCTCATCTACGGAGAAACGACGGCGTTTGCGCTGGCCAACGGCAAATCCGTTGTGCTGGTGGATCCCACCGCCGTGCTGGCGCGACATTGTGTGGGCCTGGCCCAGCCCGAGAAGCTGGCTTTGGCCAGTGAGACGCCGTCGGAATGCGTTTCCGTTTCTGCTTGAGACCCCATTCCCTGATCATCACTGGCGCAGTTTGTTTCGACGATGCAAATGAAATGGCTGGAGGCACTTATTGCGCTTGAGGGAACACGAAGCTTTTCCCACGCCGCACGCAAGCGCTGTCTTTCACAACCGGCCCTGTCCAGGCAAATACAGTCGTTGGAGAAGTGGGCGAGCGTTCCGTTGGTGAATCGTGACGTGCAGCCAATCCAGATGACAGCGGCTGGTCATGAACTGTGCATACATGCCCGATGCATCCTGACGATGCTGTCAGTGGTACAGCGTGATTTCAGATCGAAGCATTCAAACGGAGACTGAATACCGCTGGGTTGCTCGTCCAACCTCGGTGGCCCGACAAGCTTCGCTTTGGATGCCACGCATTCGGATGGTGTACGCCAGCCTCACTGTGGGGCAAGCAGACTTGAACGCGTTCCAACCTGGTTCAATGCGCTCTGCTGACCCATGCCATTCAAACTGCCCCGCATCTCGTCCGGTGCCTCTGTCTCTACACCTTCGTCGTCACAGGCGGTGACCGGCGAGACGAATACGCCATCCACGCCTGCCAGACAGGCGTCTCGCCAGCGTGGCGAACTTGCCGGCTTGAAGAAGGCACCCCCGGCGCCGCCTGCACTGCCGGGCACACCGCAGACCAACGTCGGTGTAGTGAAGCGGGTGGGCAAGGCATTGCGTGCGCAAGTCAAAAGCACATTCAGCTGCGTAACGAAGGACGGCGCGAGCCGACTCGACTGGAACACGCCGTTTAGCGCGCACTCGCGGGCCGGCAGACCGACCACGTTGCGTGATTTCGCGCACGTCAAGCAATCTGCGGCGCGGATGGCCGCCGCGCGCGGTGACGCGCCGCAACCCGGTAGTCCTTCTGGTTCGGCACGCAGAACGGAGCAGGCGCTCAATCAGGCAATGACGGGGCTGCGCACCCAGATTTCAGCGATCACCAATGCCAGCGCCAGTCTCCACGGCGGTCAGCCGCAACCGGCGCAGGCGCTGCAACACGTCGATGATGTCATTGCCTACTGGGAGTCGACGCAAGGGCAAGCGCTGGCTGCGAAAGTCAGCAGCGAACCTGAGACATTCGTTGCGGGAGTCCGGGAGATGGCCGCGGTACATTCGCCAGCCGTTGCCATGGCGGTATCGCTGGCGCTCGTGTCGGCCAAGGAGCGTCTCGATCCGGGCAACGCCACAACGCTCATTGGCGACGTCTTTTCTTATCTGAAGCATGCGGACTTGGGTGCCGAAATCGGTAACGCGAAAACGCATTCCGAGACATCGCGCGACTCTCATATCCTTGCCCTGCGTGGCGCGCTGGAGCAGACGCGCGAGGCCTTGATGGCAAACCGGTGCACCACGGGCGCCGGTTCGGGCGGTGAGTCGTCGTCGGCACCATCCCACGCAATCGATGTCAAGGCGCTCCAGGCCTTCATCCAGACGGTGCGCGATTTCCCCATCGCCATGCGCGGGGCGGCACGACATGCGCCGCAGGCCCTCGCCGATTGGCCGGGTGTGCGCGACAGCCACGGGCAGTTTGATGCGCGCAACGCCGAGGCGGCCGCCGCATGCCTGGCCACGCTCGAAGCGGTGGCCGATGAAATCGGATCGCAACCGGCTGCGCACGCGCAAAAGGGTGCGGCTGAGGTTTCCGCCCATACCGTCGAGAAAATACGCGAGGCGCAGGAGGCGATGATTGCGGTTGTCTCGACGCCGGCGCATCTGCACGCACACGACCAGCAGCTCAAGCATGCCGAATCGGGGCGGGCAGTTGCGTGGGGCGCTTTACAGCATGCCGCGACCACAGGCAATTTCGAGGCCATGCTCGCGGCCACGGGCAACCGTAATCTTGACGCAACTGATCAAGGCAATCTGCGTGTCCATCTGCAGGCCGGCGCCGCGATTGCCACGGCACTGAAGGCCCAGCCGACCCCGGAGGCGCTGATTGCAGCGCGGCTCGCTCCACACGAGGCCGTGTCGAGCGCGACGAACTTCGCCCAGCGCGTGAGCGATGCAAGCGCAAAGCTCATCCACGGTGTCGGTCCGGCAACCTTGAGCGCCGCTGAAAAGAGTGATCTGGTCGCGTGGCGCAACGGCTTCACTGACGATGCACCGGGTTCCGAATTGAGCCAGTTCAAGGCTCGCTTATTCAAGTCACTTGCGTGGGTCGATCGGATGGACGACGACCGGCGCGCGACATTGCCAAGCAACCACAAATCGCCGCTCTCCGCCGCGCGCAATGGCATGGCGCAGGGCGATCGCGCGGTGTTGGCGAACGAGCAGAAAGCGTTGATAGCTGAGCTCGCGAAACCGGCGGTCGACGAGGTGGTGCAGGCCGTCGCTGTTGAGATGGAGCACCTTTGCGGTAGCTCCCCGCCCGCAGCGACTGAAGCCGGAGAAGGGGCTTCCCATCGCCCCAATGCGTTGAGCGACACCCATTGCCAGTGGATCGCCCTGCGCGTCGCGCTTGAAGACTGGATGCCCGAGCACAAGGCCGCCCGCCAGGGGCATCAACTCGTGCTGGGCCGCGAACTCTCGCCCGCAGCATTGCCGGAAGACGTTGAGCAGCGTATTCGCAAGTTCACGGAAGACGCTGCACACAAGGTGACATCGGGCTCTCCGGAGGCTCTTGAGCAGGCGATTGCAGGCGTCAGGCAGCATCTCGGCAATGTCCGTCTTGGCTTTGAAGACCTGCATGCGCTTGCAAACTTCCTCAATGTCGAACGGGCCGAGCCTTTCCAAAAGGCAATGGAAGCCGCCCGGAAAATTGCCACAGCGCCGCCGCTGGCCCCGCCTGACCGATCGCAGCAGAGCGTGCGTGCCATGCTGGTGGATTACCTGAAGACGATTCCGGGTGGCAACACGGTGCGGTTCAGTCGCGGCACCACCGGCGGGTTCAGTACCAAGGGCATTACCAAGGCGCTCGTCAACGCCAAGAAGCGGCTGCTGGGCGTGCCGGTGGCCGGCAATGCCCGTGTCGATCTACGTTATGAGAAAGGGCGCGAAGCGGCGGTCTCCATGTCGTACCCCGTGCACGCCGCCGAGTTGTTCATCGGCACCGAAAAGCGCCACCGTGGGCGCATCGGCGCGGGCTGTTTCTTTGGCGCCAAGCTGTTCAAATGCTGCCGCACTGGCGCCAACGTTGATGTGAATCCGTACGAGCACGAGCGCACGGACGCCACTGGCATCATGGTCCGCATCCCGCGCCGGACGGCGGCTAAAGATGCGGAAGTCCGCGCGCTGTTCTCGCGCGTTACCGACTTCATGTTCTCGGCCGCGGATGCCCGGCGCCGCTCGCCCGCAGGCATGCCCGATGCCGATGCGCTTTTCCACGCCTTTGCCAGCGAGTTCTACGCCGAGCACGATCTTTCGATCAGCTGGATCAACCAGAAGACGCGCGCGCATCGCAGCGAGATGTCGGCGGGAATCGGCATATCCGTCAGCAAGCTGCTGAATCCCAGCCAACACCGCGCGAGCAGGCAGGAGACAGGTGCGCTCGGCACCAGCCTCGGCTACTCGTTCGAGAAGCAATGGCTATCGACATTCAAGCAGCTCGACGCGACCGGCACGTACCGGATTGCCAACCTGCGCGAGCAGAAGCTCAGCCGACACAAGATCAACCTTGGGCTCACTACGTCGGCAGTGACGGGCACGATCGGCAATACGTCGGCCGATCTGTTTGGGGGTGGCGCGGTGGTCAAAGAGCGCGGCACAAACGTAAAGCTGCGCCTGGCGATCGATCGGGACAATGTGCTGCCGACAAAGTCGGTGGCCGATTTCGAATTCGACAGCTTCCACGACTACGCGCGGTATGTCGAAGCGACCAAGCAGGAGTGGGTGAAGTTCTTCGCCTATCCCCACCGGAACGATCCGGATGGCGGCCTGGCGAAGGGGCTCAAGGCCGTCAACGACAATCTCGATACTGCGCGTCTGCTGGACAGCCCATACAACGCGTTCTTTGTGCGGCGCGCCCTCACCGCGGATGCTGCGAAAACGCTCAACGATCTGCAGCAGCTTTCGCTGGTGACGCCGCAAAGCGAGACCAAGCTGCACGAGCAGCTCGCTGCGTCCTACACGAAGACCATCAACGCCCCCAATTCCTGGATGCCGATCGGCTTGCGTGCTTACGAAAAATACAGCGAGGCCGACGGGTTCAACGTCAACGCGGGTTTGCGGTTGACGCAGAACACCGGGCTCAAGGTTGAGCGGCAGATCGTGTTCGATACGATCGACGCCAAGCTGCTGAAAGAGTACGAAGCGCAGTTGAAAGAAGGTCAGAACACGCCGCCACATTCAGCGGCAACACAAGACCCGCCCCGCGTGCCGCTATCGACTCGCCCGCTGCAGCGCCAAGGGTCATCTGACATCCCGCTGTATCAGAGCGTGCAAGGCGCGCGTTCCGAAATCGAACCGGCGCACGAAGAGTCCGACCGCGAGCCGGTTTCCGTCCCGCCGCGCGGGCAGCGATCCCCTTCGCTTGCCGACATGTTGGCGATGTCTCCGCCGCGTTCGCGGCCCGACGACACGCGCGCGCATCTGGGGCGTCTGAAACAGCAAATGGACGCGAAGGCAGGCATTGCTTCCGCTCCCAAAAAGTCCGGCACCCTGTCCAGCAAGCTGTTTGGGCAGCGCAAGGCCCAGCCGAAGCCCGCCACACCTGCTCAGTCCAGCGATAAATCCAGCGGCAACAGGTAGCGTCCGAGGGCCCGTGCGTGACGGAGCAGCCAGTCACCCCGCGCTCTGGTTCGAGGCGTCCACAGGCCGTCGTGCCGCCAGGCGGCCGCGGTAACGGGCGATCCTTGGTACAGAGTTTTTGTCTGCCCGCAGCGTAAATACGCCCCAGGGCTAGCGCATCTCCGGGACTCGATGGGTGGCGAGCAATAGCGCACTGGCAGCGGGAGACGGGCCTGGCATGACATGTTGCGCCAGCGAGATCAGATCGCCCTCCGACTCCGGCGTTGCAGCAACGTCGCCATCATGGCGCGCGGGGTCGTCTGGATTTGCGCCCTTGTCTCGGTAGGCTGCCGGCGGCATACCGAACTGCTTACGGAACTCGCGGCCCAGATGCGAGGCGTCAGCGAAGCCGCAACTGAACGCGATGTCTGCAACCCCGCGGTCTGAACTTGTCAGTAGCCAGGCGGCTGTGCGTAGCCTGATCTGCTTGGCAAATGTCTGCGGGCTCTTGCCTGTTTCGGCTTTGAACAGTCGTTCAAGCTGCCGAGCTGACAGGTCAAGCTTGCGGGCGAGTTCCTCCAATGGCAATGCGCGGCCAATGTGCTGTTCCATCAGAAGGATGGCGCGCTTGACCTTTGGATGTGTTGCGGGTTCGAGGCCTGTCGGTTGCGGCTGTGGCGCATTGCCCTTTTGCATTTCGCCCACAAGCAGTATCCGCAGGGCCTTTTGCACGGTCGCGTGATCGAAGTGGCGCAGCAGGATTGCCGCGGCGACGTCGATCGACGCCCGTCCACCGGAACATGTGATCCGCCGTCTGTCGATCACGAATAGCCGGTCCGCAATCAGAAGATTCGGGTCGGCCGATGGAAATCGGTCGATGAAATCCCAGTAATGGAACCAGCTTACGCACGTGCGATGTCCGTCGAGCACGCCCGCGCGCATCAGCGAAAACACGCCGGTGCAGATACCGACGAGTGTTGCGCCGGAGCCGGCCGCATGCTGGATGAACTCCAGCGTTTTCTGACTGGCCTGCGGTCCTGAGTGCAGCAGCCCTCCCACGACGACGATGTAGTCGAAAGGCTCGGCCTCGTCGAAGGTTTCCCACGGCGTGACCTGGATCCCGCAACTCGCCCGCACGGGGGAAAGCGTTTCCCCGATCACACTCCACGCGCAACGCACTGGTTTGCTGTAGTCGCCGTCATCTGCGGACAGGCGCAGCATGTCGACGAACCCTGAGAACGCGGTCAGCGTGAAGTTCGGCAGCAGCACGATGCCAAACCGGATGCGTTTGGGTGCCGGTTCGGAGAGGGGCGAAGCCTGCACGTCAGAGTTCATCACCGCAAGTCAAGTTGGCGACTCCCGGCACGGCGGTCGTTGGTGCAGCGCACACCACAACCGCAGGAGGAAGCAGCGTTGTGAAGCTTCAATGGGCTCAGCGTCGCTCATTTGCCGCACGCGGACTTGTCGATTTCCGCCACAAATCATCGTCAAAGCGCCCGCTGCCGACATGCCGGATGCAGTTGGCGGCGGCATCCCATGCCAATGCCGTTTTTGTTCTATCGATCCACTTCGACCTTTGCTGTACTGACGTCCAACGTCATTCAACGCGACTACCCGCAAAGGCGACCAGATGAACGTCAGCGTCTTCGATTTATTCAAGATCGGCATCGGGCCGTCAAGCTCGCATACGGTCGGGCCCATGATTGCCGCGTGCCGCTTCGCCTCGCATATTGAAGACACCAACCTGCTGGCGTTCGTCAAGCACGTGCGGGTGGAACTGTACGGGTCGCTTGGTGCGACCGGCAAGGGTCACGGCACCGACAAGGCCGTGCTGCTGGGGTTGGAGGGCAACCTGCCGGACCTGATTGACCCTGACCTGATCGAGTCGCGCCTTGCCGCAATCCGGGCGGCCAAGTCGCTGTCGCTGCTTGGCAGGCACGCCATCCGTTTCGACGAGAAAGAGCACATCGGCTTCTATCGAAAGTTGATGAGCGGCACCAGCATCGTGCACCCGAACGGCATGCGCTTTCAGGCGTTCGACGACAACGGCCAGCTGCTGGTCGAGAAGGAGTATTACTCGGTCGGCGGCGGCTTTGTCGTGAACCGCGATGGCGATCGCGTGAACGGTGTGCGTGCGACGGCCGAGATGCCATATCCATTCCGCACTGGCGACGACCTGATGCGGCAGTGCCGCCTGCACGGTCTGTCAATTGCTGAACTGATGTTCCGCAATGAATGCACGTTGCGCTCTCCTGACGAGGTTCGTGCCGGCCTGCTGACCATCTGGCGCACGATGGCAGCGTGCGTGGAGCGCGGTTGCGGGGCCAAAGGCGAGCTTCCCGGCCCGATGCGCGTGAAGCGCCGTGCGGCTGAGCTGAATACACGTCTGCGCTCGCGATCGGAAGAGTCGCTGCGCGACCCGCTCTCGATGCTCGACTGGGTCAACCTGTACGCGATGGCCGTCAACGAGGAGAACGCAGCGGGCGGGCGCGTCGTCACCGCGCCGACCAATGGCGCCGCCGGCGTCATCCCCGCCGTCCTCCACTACTACGTGAAGTTCGTGCCGGGCTCGAACGACAACGGCATCGTCGAATTCCTGCTGACCGCTGCGGCGATCGGAATCATCTACAAAGAGACCGCGTCGATCTCCGGCGCAGAAGTCGGCTGCCAGGGCGAGGTGGGCGTGGCCTGCTCGATGGCGGCGGCCGCGCTTGCTGCGGTGATGGGCGGTACACGCGATCAGGTTGAGAACGCTGCCGAAATCGGCATGGAACACAACCTCGGTATGACCTGTGACCCGGTCGGAGGGTTGGTGCAGATCCCGTGTATCGAGCGTAATGCGATGGGCGCGATCAAGGCTCTCAACGCCTCTCGCATGGCGCTCAAGGGCGACGGCCAGCATTACGTGTCACTCGACTCCGTCATCAAGACGATGCGTGAGACCGGTGCCGATATGAAAACGAAATACAAAGAAACGTCGCGCGGCGGTTTGGCTGTGAACGTTATCGAATGCTAACGAAGAGGTCTATTCAAAATGAGCCGCTACTCGATATTCAGCCTGTTCCGAAATGGCCTCTCGTATCACGAGAACTGGGAGCGGCAGTGGAAGAGTCCGGAACCGAAGCGCGAGTACGACGTTGTGATCGTCGGCGGCGGTGGACATGGTCTTGCCACTGCCTACTACCTAGCCAAGGAGCACGGTATTACCAATGTCGCGGTGCTGGAAAAAGGCTGGATCGGTGGCGGCAACACAGCCCGCAACACGACCATCGTGCGCTCGAACTACCTGTGGGACGAATCGGCCGCGCTCTATGAAAAGGCGATGAAGCTGTGGGAAGGGCTGTCGCAAGACCTGAACTACAACGTGATGTTCAGCCAGCGAGGCGTGATGAACCTCGCCCACACGCTGCAGGACGTGCGCGATACCGAGCGTCGCGTCAATGCAAACCGGCTCAACGGCGTTGACGCCGAGTTTCTGACACCCGCCCAGATCAAGGAAATCGAGCCGACGATCAATCTGAACGCGCGCTACCCGGTGCTGGGTGCCTCGTTCCAGCGCCGTGGCGGTGTCGCGCGGCATGACGCGGTGGCGTGGGGTTTTGCGCGTGGCGCAGATCGGGCCGGCATCGACATCATCCAGAACTGCCAGGTGACGGGCATTCGGCGTGAAGGCGGTGCGGTGGTTGGCGTGGAGACCGTGAAGGGCTTTATCAAGGCCAAAAAGGTGGCCGTGGTTGCCGCTGGTAACACGACCACGCTGGCCGACATGGCCGGCATCCGCCTGCCGCTGGAGAGCCATCCGCTGCAGGCGCTGGTGTCGGAGCCGATCAAGCCGGTGGTCAATACGGTCGTGATGTCGAATGCCGTGCATGCCTACATCAGCCAGTCCGACAAGGGCGATCTCGTGATCGGCGCCGGTATCGACCAATACACCGGCTTTGGGCAGCGTGGCAGCTTCCATGTCATCGAGAGTACGTTGCAGGCCATTGTCGAGATGTTCCCGGTGTTCTCGCGCGTGCGCATGAACCGTCAGTGGGGCGGCATTGTCGATGTGTCCCCTGACGCCTGCCCAATCATCGGCAAGACCGATGTGAAGGGCCTGTACTTCAACTGCGGGTGGGGCACGGGCGGCTTCAAGGCGACACCGGGTTCAGGCTGGGTATTCGCACACACCATCGCGCGCGATGAGCCGCACCCATTGAACGCTCCGTTTGCGCTCGATCGCTTTTACACGGGCCACCTGATCGACGAGCATGGCGCTGCCGCCGTCGCCCATTGATTGCCATCACGACGAGAAAAAACCATGCTGCTGATCGAATGTCCGTGGTGCGGGCCGCGCGCCGAATCCGAGTTCTCGTGCGGGGGCGAGGCTGATATCGCACGTCCACTCGAACCCGAAAATTTGACTGACCGCGAATGGGGCGACTACCTGTTCATGCGTGAGAACCCGCGTGGCGTTGCGCGCGAACAATGGCTGCACACCCAGGGCTGCCGCCGCTGGTTCAAGGTCGCTCGCGATACCGTCTCATACGACATCAAGGGCTACGAAAAATTTGTGGGTGCCCAGCCTGGCCAGGCTGGCAGTCAACCCGATGTCAACGCAAAGCAAGAAGGGGCGAGCAAATGAGCCAGAAAGACCGTCTCGGTACGGGGGGCCGTATCAACCGTGCGATTCCGCTGACATTCACGTTCAACGGCCGTACGTATCAGGGGTTCCAGGGCGACACGCTCGCGTCGGCGCTGCTGGCGAATGGCGTGCATTTTGTGGCGCGCAGCTTCAAGTACCACCGCCCGCGCGGGATCATGACCGCAGGCGTGGAAGAGCCGAACGCAGTGGTGCAGCTTGAGTCCGGCCCCTACAGCGTGCCGAACGCGCGCGCGACGGAGGTCGAGCTGTATCAAGGACTCATTGCCAGCAGCGTCAACGCGGAGCCCTCGCTGGAAAACGACCGCTATGCGATCAATCAGAAGTTTTCGCGCTTTCTGCCGGCCGGGTTCTACTACAAGACGTTCATGTGGCCGCGCAAGATGTGGCCGAAGTACGAAGAGAAGATTCGCGGGGCGGCTGGTCTGGGTAAGGCGCCTGATATGCGCGATGCCGATCGCTATGACAAGTGCTATGCGCATTGCGACGTGCTGGTGGTGGGCGGCGGCCCAAGCGGCCTGGCTGCTGCATATGCAGCGGCCACGGCCGGCGCGCGCGTAATGCTCGTGGACGATCAGCGCGAGCTGGGCGGGAGCCTGCTCTCGTGTCGCGCAGAGATCGACGGCAAGCCCGCTCTGCAATGGGTGGAGAAGATCGAGGCCGAGCTGCGCAAACTGCCCGATGTGACCATCCTGAAACGCAGCACGGCGTTCGGGTATCAGGACCACAATCTCCTGACGGTGACGCAGCGCCTGACCGATCACCTGCCGATTTCGATGCGCAAGGGCACGCGCGAGCTGCTGTGGAAGGTTCGCGCCAAGCGCGTCATCCTGGCGACCGGCACGCACGAGCGTCCGCTCGTGTTCGGTAACAACGATCTTCCAGGCGTGATGATCGCCGGGGCTGTTTCCTCATACATCCATCGCTATGGTGTGTTGCCCGGTCGGGAAGCCGTTGTGTTCACAAACAACGATCGCGCATATCAAACCGCGCTGGATCTGAAGGCGTGCGGCGCGAAGGTCACGGTGGTGGATTCGCGAGCATCTTCGGAGGGGGCACTGCCGGCCGCAGCGAAACGGCAAGGCGTGGTTGTGATGAACGGCGCTGTCGTCACCACGGCCTCCGGCAAGTGGCGCGTATCGTCGGTCGATGTTGTCTCGTACTCAAACACGAGCGGTGGCGTTGTCATGGCTGCCCCGGCGCAGATGCGCGTGTCGGCGGCCGACGTGGCGGCTTACAACGGCGGCAAAGTCGGCGAGAAGATCAAAACGCTGCCCTGCGATATTGTCGCGACGTCGGGTGGCTTCAGTCCTGTATTGCACCTCTTCGCCCAATCGGGCGGAAAGGCGCAGTGGGACGATGGGAAGGCGTGTTTCGTACCCGGCAAGCCCATGCAAGCCGAAGTGAGCGTGGGCGCTGCGGCTGGAAAGTTCACGCTTGCAGAGGCCCTGAAGCTTGCCGTGGACGCAGGCGCCGAGGCGGCAAAGATTGCCGGGTTCACGGCTGCGCAGCGCCCTGTTGCACCCAAGGTGACCGACGTGAAGGAGAGCCCGCTCCAACCACTGTGGCTCATCGGGGATACCAACTCTGCAACACGTGGGCCGAAGCAGTTCGTCGATTTCCAGAACGACGTTGCGGTGACCGACATCCTGCTTGCCGCGCGCGAGGGCTTCGAATCGGTCGAGCACGTCAAACGCTATACAGCCATGGGCTTCGGCACCGATCAGGGCAAGCTCGGCAACATCAACGGGATGGCGATTCTCGCGCAGGCGCTGGGTAAGACGATCCCGGAAACCGGCACGACCACGTTCCGGCCCAACTACACACCGGTGTCGTTTGGCACGTTCGCCGGGCGCGAGTTGGGTAACTTTCTCGACCCCGTCCGCAAGACCTGCATTCACGAATGGCATACCGAGCACGGTGCGCTGTTTGAAGACGTCGGCAACTGGAAGCGCCCCTGGTACTTCCCGAAGAAGGGCGAAGACCTGCACGCGGCTGTCAAGCGGGAATGCCTCGCGGTGCGCAACAGCGTTGGCATTCTGGATGCGTCCACCCTTGGCAAGATCGACATCCAGGGGCCGGATGCTGTGAAGCTTCTCAACTGGATGTACACCAACCCGTGGGGCAAGCTCGAAGTGGGGAAGTGCCGCTATGGGTTGATGCTCGACGAGAACGGCATGGTGTTCGACGACGGTGTGACCGTACGCCTGGCCGATCAGCATTTCATGATGACCACCACCACCGGTGGCGCGGCTCGCGTACTCACCTGGCTTGAGCGCTGGCTTCAAACGGAATGGCCCGACATGCGGGTGCGGCTCGCGTCCGTCACCGATCACTGGGCGACGTTCGCGGTGGTTGGCCCGAACAGCCGCAAGGTGGTGCAAAAGGTCTGCCAGGACATCGACTTCGGCAACGAGGCATTCCCGTTCATGAGCTACCGGAACGGCACCGTGGCGGGCGCCCGGGCGCGCGTGATGCGGATCAGCTTCTCGGGCGAACTGGCCTACGAAGTGAACGTGCCGGCCAATGCGGGCCGCGCTGTGTGGGAAGCACTGATGGCGGCGGGTGCCGAGTTCGACATCACGCCATACGGCACCGAAACCATGCACGTGCTGCGCGCCGAGAAGGGCTACATCATCGTCGGCCAGGACACGGATGGATCCATCACGCCGTACGACTTGGGCATGGGCGGTATGGTCGCCAAGACGAAGGACTGCCTCGGCAAGCGGTCGCTTGCGCGCGCCGATACCGCCAAGGAGGGCCGCAAGCAGTTTGTCGGCCTGCTGACCGACGACGCTCAGTTTGTGCTGCCCGAAGGGGCGCAGATTGTCGCCAACGGCACGCAGGTGTCTGCGCTGGAACCGACACCGATGATCGGCCACGTGACTTCGAGCTACTACAGCCCGATCCTGAACCGTTCGATTGCGCTGGCGGTGGTCAAGGGTGGCCTGAACAAGATGGGCGAAAGCGTGGTGATTCCGCTGGCCAATGGCAAGCGCGTCACCGCGAAGGTTTCCAGCCCGGTTTTCTACGATACGGAAGGGGTGCGCCAACATGTGGAATGAATCCAGAACTGAAGCGCAGATGAGCAACATGGCGAGCGCACGACTTGAATCGCCGTTTATTGGCGCGGCCGACCTGCTGAAGACCCGCCAAAACCGTGCACCCGAAAAGTTTGCGTTCCGCGAGCGGCCCTTTCTCGATCTGGTCAACGTGCGCGGCGATCTGAACGATCCGGCGTTCGTTGCCGCGTTCCAGGGGGTGGTGGGTTGCCGGCCCCCGGCCGACCCCAATACGGTGGCGCGCAGCACGGAGTACGACGTGCTATGGCTTGGCCCCGACGAATGGCTTGTGCGCTCGATCGGGCCGGTACAGGCGGGGGTGCTGGAGGCAAAGCTGGCCGAGGCCGTGCGGGGCTCGTACGCTGCGGCCGTGGATGTCGGCAGCGGCTACACCGTGGTCGAGATCAGCGGCCTGTGCGTGCGGGATGTCCTGGCCCGCGGTTGCCCGCTCGACCTGCATCCGCGCGTATTCAAGCCCGGGCAGTGTGCACAGTCGCATTACTTCAAGGCGTCGATCGTGCTGGTTCCGACCGGCAATGATGTGTATGAGATCGTCGTCCGGCGTAGTTTTGCCGACTACTTCGTGCGCATCATGCTCGACGCGGCCGCGCCATTGACGTCATGAAGCCCATCGACACCGCCTTTAGCGAATCGCTTGCCGCGGTCGATGTACCGCTCCTGCCTGGCCGGGGCTGGAGCGTGTTTGTCGATGCATTGACCGTGCCCGTCAGGATCGGGATTCATCCACACGAACACGAGGCCCCGCAGCCTGTCGTGATCGACGCGCGTCTTGGCTACGGTTGCGAGCCGAGCGAAGAGAGCGACTGGATCAACTACGAAAGCTACTGCGCACGCGTAACGGCGTACCTCTCGAGCAAGCCGCACACACGGCTTCTAGAGACGCTAGCGGCCGAGCTTGCCGACCTCTCTTTCCGTGAGTGGCCGGCGCTCGGTACGCTGACCCTTGCAGTGCATAAGCCGAAGATCCGGCCGGGTACGCAACGCGTTGGCGTGGCGCTCGAATGGACACGCGCCGACTATCTGCGGCGCGGCGGACGGGCCGTCTGATCCCCTGCGTGGTGCAGATGGCGGCGGCGTTCAAGCCCATGTCGCGTTTAGCATCAAGCGTTCCCGCCCCGGAGACTACTCTCGTAAACAGCCGCTGCTGTCTTTGCTGATGGGCATGGCTGCGGCGCGATTCCACAATACGAGGAGGAAATCCAATGAAAAAAATCGCACTGGGCTCAGCGCTGGGTTCCGGTATTGCATTGATGTTTTCCGCGCCGGTCTTCGCACAAAGCAGCGTGACGCTCTACGGCGTGATCGACGAAGGCATCAACTACACCAACAATGTTGGTGGAAAGAATCTGGTTGAAATGGCCAGCGGCTTTGCGCAAGGCAGCCGCTGGGGGCTGAAGGGTTCCGAGGATCTTGGTGGTGGCACCAAGGCACTGTTCCAGCTTGAAGGCGGGTTCAACGTGGATACCGGCCGAGCCGGGCAAGGCGGATTGCTCTTCGGGCGCCAGGCATACGTTGGGCTCTCCGACAATCGGTTCGGCACCGTCACGCTTGGGCGGCAGTATGACTCGGTGATCGACTATCTGTCGCCCACCACGGCCGCCGGGAACTGGGGTGGCACCATGTTCGGCCACCCGTACGACAACGACAACTTCATCTATTCGTTCCGCGTCAACAACACCGTGAAATACACGAGCCCGGTCCTGTCCGGGTTCCAGTTTGGTGGCACCTACAGCTTTAGCGACGATACGAGCTTCGCGAAGAATCGCCAGTACAGCGCCGGGATGCAATACACAAACGGCGGGTTGCTGCTGGCGGCCGCGTACCTGCAGGCTGACAACCCGTCATCCACGGCAGGCGGTGCCATCAACAACGGCGGCGATCAGAACTTCCTCGCCAACCGTCTGCGCATCTTCGGTGCCGGTATCAACTACACGTTTGGCGCAGCGACGGCGGGCTTGGCCTATTCCAATTCGAATCTGAGCCAGCCGCAATCGACCGAGTACATTTCCGGGTCGATCCTGCCGGCGAGCGGGACGTTGAGTTCGCTGCGCTTCCAGAACATCGAGGCGAACTTCAAATACCAGTTCACGCCCGCGTTCTATGCCGGTGCGCTGTATACGCTCACCTTGGAGAACTTCCATGCCTCGTCCGGCGATGCCAAGCCGAAGGTGCATGCCTTCGGGGTGATGGCCGACTACAACTTCTCCAAGCGCACGGACATCTACTTCCAGGCTGCTTATGCGCGTGTTGCCGGCGGCAAGACCGGGACGGCACTGGATCTGGCGGATCTGCCTGGGGCAGCAAACGCCTCGTCCACGGCAAATCAATTCCAGGCCCGCATCGCGCTTCGCCACAAGTTCTGATACCGCGCAGCAGGCAGGTCGCCCGGCCCTTGCGTATGACGCAGGGGCCGGGTTTTTATTTATGAGATGTTGTCTGCCGCGGTGGAGTACGTTGCAGTTTCAGCAGCTGTTCCCTCTGAGGCCAAGGTTTCCAGCGCCACGCCACGGGTCTCGATACCAAGTGCCCACACCGCCAGCGCCGCAGCTGCAAACGACAGCGCGCCCAGCGTAAACACCCCGGCTTGGCCGAACACGGGCAGCACAACCCCGACCGCGTAAGGTCCGATCAAGGAGCCGACCCGGCCGATGGCCGATGCGAAGCCGGAGCCCGTTGCACGCGCGCCCGTTCCGTATTGTTCGGGCGTGTAGGTGTACAGCACTGCCCACATGCCGAACAGGAAGAACTGCATGGCCAGGCCAGTGCAGACGAGCAGCGTGACGCTGTTACCGTACAGCGCGCTTTGGCCGTACAGATAGGCCATGGCACCACCACCCAGCAGCGACGCAATGCAGGTCGGCTTACGTCCCCAGCGTTCAACCAACCAGGCGGCACATAGAAACCCGGGCACACCGCCCAGGGAGATCAGCACCGTGTAGTACACCGATTGCGTGACCGCAAAACCCGCCTGCTGCAGTAACGCACCCAGCCACGACGTCAAACCGTAGAAGCCCAGGAGCGCGAAGAACCACAAGAGCCAGACCATCGTCGTGCGGCGGCGGTATGCGGCGCTCCAGATTTCTCGCAATGAGCTGTGCTGGCGCACCGGCTGAGCCGCGGGACGCTGAACGATCGGGGGCAGCGTGGTGATGTTCATCGAGCGCATCACCTTGGCTTCGATGCCACGCATGACCGTGTCGGCTTGCGCGTTGCGGCCCACGTGTTCCAGCCAGCGCGGCGACTCCGGCACCGCGCGGCGCACGATCAGCACGAAGACGGCCGGAACCGCGAGCAGCGCAAACACGGCCCGCCAACCGAACTGCGGCAGCACGAAGTACGACACGATGCCCGCGGTGATGAACCCCAGCGGCCAGAAGCCGTCCATCAGCGCGATCAGGCGCCCGCGGTTTGCTGCGGGCACGAACTCGGAGAGCAGCGTCTGCGCCACGGGAAACTCCATGCCCATGCCGATGCCCAGCAGCACGCGCCAAGCGATCAACGCCTCAACGCTCTGCGCGGTCGAGCACAGATATGACGCGACGCCCCACAACACCATGCTCCACTGGAACACCGGCCGGCGCCCGAATCGATCTGCCAGCAGCCCGGCAACCGCCGCGCCGATCACCATCCCAAAGAAGCTTGAGCTGGCGACCAGGCCCGCCGTGGCGGTCGATAGCCCGAACTCCTTTTTGATGGAGCCGAGCACGAAGGTCATCGTGGCCAGATCGACGGAATCAAAGAAGAATGCAATCGCGATGATGATGAAGATCCGCTTGTGATAGCCGGAGAACGGCAGGCGTTCGAGCCGCGCTGCGGCGTTCGCCTGTGGAAATACGGGGAAAGTGGTTGGCATGGCGTCCTCATAAAGAACGAGCCCTGTTGGAGGTTGTTGGAGGGCCCGGATCTTCAGTAGACGCGGTTATCCATGACCGCTCTGGCAGGAAAACGTCGCCAGCCTGCGCAAATCCGCCATGGCAGCTGTGGCATTGCGTTGCGATGTCGGCGTGAGCCAAGCACGCGTCGTGTTTTGCACATCGATACCCGGGTCCGCGCCGCTACTCTCGAAGACGCTACCGCGCTGGTCGCACGGGTCAGCGAGGCAGCCACGAATCAACAGGACATGGAGACAAGGCGATGAGCAACAACCGAGGTGTCGTATATCTTGGCCCGGGCAAGGTCGAGGTGCAGAACATCGACTATCCGAAGATGGTCGACCCGAGTGGTCGCGCGATTGGTCACGGGGTGATCCTCAAGGTCGTGAGCACGAATATCTGCGGATCGGATCAGCACATGGTGCGCGGCCGCACAACGGCTCCCGTGGGGCTCGTGCTCGGTCATGAGATCACCGGCGAGGTGGTCGAAATCGGCCGCGACGTCGAGACATTGCAGATTGGCGACCTCGTATCGGTACCGTTCAACGTGGCATGCGGGCGTTGCGCAATGTGCAAGGAGCAACACACCGGCGTCTGCCTCAGCGTCAATCCGGCACGTGCAGGTGGAGCGTACGGCTACGTCGACATGGGCGGATGGATCGGCGGCCAAGCCGAATACGTGCTCGTGCCATATGCGGATTTCAACCTGCTGAAGTTTCCTGATCGCGACCAGGCCATGGCGAAGATCCGCGATCTCACGTGCCTGTCGGACATCTTGCCGACTGGCTACCACGGTGCCGTCACGGCGGGGGTGAAGCCGGGCTCGACGGTCTATATCGCCGGTGCGGGCCCCGTCGGTATGGCTGCTGCTGCGTCGGCGCGTCTGCTTGGCGCAGCATGCACCATCGTTGGCGATATGAATCCGGCACGCCTTGCCCACGCGAAGGCAATGGGCTTTGAAGTGGTCGACCTGTCGAAGGACGCGACGCTTGGCGAGCAGATTGCAGAGATTCTCGGTACGCCCGAAGTCGACTGCGCAGTCGATTGCGTTGGCTTCGAAGCGCACGGTCACGGCTCTGGCCACACGGAGGAAGCGCCGGCAGCGGTGCTGAATTCATTGATGGAAATTACGCGGCCCGCCGGTGCGATCGGAATTCCAGGCCTGTACGTCACCGATGATCCGGGTGCGAAGGATGTGGCTGCCAAGCATGGGGGCCTGAGCATCCGCTTCGGTCTTGGGTGGGCGAAGTCACACTCCTTCCATACCGGCCAGACGCCTGTGCTCAAGTACAACCGCAACTTGATGCAGGCGATTCTGCACAACCGTCTGCCGATCGCAGAGATCGTCAACGTGTCGGTTATCTCACTGGACCAGGCGCCCGAAGGCTACAAGCAATTTGATGGCGGTGCGCCGCGCAAATTTGTCATTGACCCCCATGGGCTGCTTGCGGCTGCGTGATCGATTCTGGGCAAAGAAAAAAGGCGGCCACTTGTGGGCCGCCTTTTTTTTCTGGCGCGAGAGTGCTCTGGTTTTGGCCGCCCCTGCCTTAAGCGGCGTACATCGGGGACGAGGAAAACGCAGACGCTCCAATGGGCGTGGTGGGTCGGGCCAGTGGAGCCGCTTGAGCCCTGCGCTCGCGCGTAGGTGCAACGCCAAACGCGTCGCGGTAGCTCTTGCTGAAATGGCAGGCCGACTGAAAGCCGCACGCCATCGTGATATGCATGATCGACATGTCCGTCTGCAGCAGGAGTTCACGCGCGCGGCGCAGACGCAGTGTGAGGTAGTAGTGTGTCGGGGTCATCCCGAGATGGTCGCGAAACAGCCGTTGCAGCTGGCGTTGCGACATGCTTGCCAGGCGCGCCAGCTCTTCGCGCGAGAGTGGCTCCTCGATGTTGTTCTCCATGAGCGAGATGACTTCGAACAGCGATTTATTGGCCGAGCCGAGCCGCGCCACGAGCGGCATTTTCTGCTGCGCGCCCGTATCCCGCACGTGCTCGACGATGAACTGCTCGGCAATCTGCGTGACACGCGCTGTACCCACGCGTTTGGCAATCAGGTTCAGCATCATGTCGAGCGGCGCCACGCCACCGGTGCATGTGACGCGGTCCCGGTCGATCACAAAGAGTTCCTTGAGGAAGCGCGTCTCTGGAAACTCCTCTTTGAGCGCCGACATGTTCTCCCAATGGATCGCGCACGCATAGCCGGCAAGCAGCCCCGACCGCGCAAGCGCATACGTGCCGGTACACAGGCTTCCCAGGACGATGCCCTCACGTGCGGCGCGGCGCAGCGTGGAGAGGTGCTCGGTGGTCGTAGCGCGTTGAACATCGATACCGCCGCAGACGAAGACGATGTCCGGCCGATCGATGGACGTCATGGGCTGGGTGTCGATCACCAATCCGTTGCTGGCCATGACGGGGCCCCCCTCCGGACTGACAATGGACCAGTGGTACAGCTCTTGGCCACTGAGATAGTTCGCCATGCGCAGCACTTCGATGGCGTTTGTGAACGCGATCATCGTGAAGTTGGGCAGCGGCATGAACGCGAAATGCTGCAGTGACGCAGTTCGGTCGGACGACATGGGGGCGTTCCTTCATTTCCGTTGGCCGTTCGTGCCGGGTTATCCCGATCATCGATTCAGGCTCTATTCGCTATTGATAGTGGGAATGCAACAACCGGGCCATACGGCGAAACCCTACTCATCCGGAGTGTGGAGGCGGGTGACCACGGCGCGCCGCTCCGAATGCGTGATCCGGCGCACTCGCATGACGCGGGCTGCACCGCTGCAGTGCGCACGCGTATTGCAAAGCAGCATGCGTGGGAGCGAGGCGCCTCCGAGCAGCCCCCCGTTTCCGGATTTGTGCAAAACGGACGCGAATGGCGGAAAAGGAAAAGAACGCGTCTGAATTCGCCAATCGACGACGAATCCGGGCGTCAAGAATAGAGCCGTCAACAACGCAATGCCGATCAAGCGAAAGAGCGGGTATAGCGCGCTTCGCAAGCCATCAGGCAGCCTCCCACTCCATTCACGGACGCCCCATGTCGAACACGCAGTCATTCTTCTCGCAATCACTTGCCGAGCGCGACACGCCCATCCGCAGCTCGCTTCTGAAAGAACTTGAGCGCCAGCAATCGCAAGTGGAATTGATTGCATCGGAGAACATCGTGTCGCGCGCCGTGCTCGAAGCACAGGGCTCGGTGTTGACCAACAAATATGCGGAAGGCTATCCGGGCAAGCGCTATTACGGCGGCTGCGAATATGCAGACGAGGTGGAATCGCTCGCGATTGACCGTGTGAAGCAACTCTTCAACGCTGGCTTTGCCAACGTGCAGCCGCATTCGGGCGCCCAGGCAAACGGCTCCGTCATGCTTGCGCTCACCAAGCCGGGCGATACAGTGCTGGGCATGTCGCTTGATGCAGGCGGGCACCTGACGCACGGCGCCAAGCCTGCCTTGTCAGGCAAATGGTTCAACGCAGTGCAGTACGGCGTCAGTCGCGACACGATGCTGATCGACTACGAACAGGTCGAAAAGCTCGCGCACGAGCACAAGCCAAGCCTGATCATCGCTGGGTTTTCTGCGTATCCGCGCAAACTCGATTTCGCCCGGTTCCGCGCAATCGCCGACAGCGTTGGCGCGAAGCTGATGGTCGACATGGCGCACATTGCCGGCGTGATTGCGGCGGGCCGCCACGATAATCCAGTCGACCATGCGCACGTCGTCACGTCGACCACGCACAAGACGCTGCGTGGGCCCCGCGGCGGCTTCGTGCTCACCAACGATGAAGAGATCGCCAAGAAGATCAACTCCGCCGTGTTCCCGGGCCTGCAGGGCGGCCCGTTGATGCACGTGATTGCGGGCAAGGCCGTTGCGTTTGGCGAGGCGCTCAAGCCCGAGTTCAAAACCTACATCGATAGCGTGCTGGCCAACGCCAAGGCGCTGGGTGAAGTGCTCAAGGCCGGCGGCGTTGATCTGGTCACCGGTGGCACCGATAACCATCTGCTGCTTGTTGACCTGCGGCCCAAGGGGCTCAAGGGTACGCAGGTGGAGCAGGCGCTCGAGCGCGCCGGTATCACCTGCAACAAGAACGGCATTCCCTTCGATACCGAGAAACCGACCATCACATCGGGCATCCGTCTCGGTACGCCCGCCGCCACCACGCGTGGTTTCGGGGTGAGCGAGTTCGAGCAGATCGGCCGGTTGATCCTGGAGGTCTTCGAGGCATTGCGCGCCAATCCGGACGGCGACAAGGGCACCGAGCAGCGTGTGCGCCGCGAGATCTTCGCGCTGTGCGATCGCTTTCCGATCTACTGAGCTGGCTGACTGACCGAACCGGAGGAACACATGAGCACGCTGCATCAAGACAGCATCATCATCGACGGTCTGAACATCTCGAAGTTTGAGAGGCCGGTGTTTGAAGACATGCGCCGTGGCGGCATCACAGCCGCAAACTGCACGGTGTCGGTGTGGGAAAACTTCACCAAGACCGTCGACAACATCGGCGTGATGAAGCAGAAGATTCGCGACAACGGCGAGCTGCTGACGCTGGTGCGCACGACGGAAGACATCTTCCGCGCCAAGAAGGAAGGCAAGACCGGCATCATCTTGGGCTTCCAGAACGCGCACGCGTTCGAAGACAACCTGGGTTACATCGAAGCGTTTGCCGATATGGGCGTGCGTGTCGTGCAGCTTTGCTACAACACGCAAAACCTGGTCGGCACGGGCTGCTACGAGCGCGATGGCGGATTGTCGGATTTTGGTCGCGAGGTGATCACCGAGATGAACCGCGTCGGCATCATGGTCGATCTGTCGCATGTGGGCGGCAA
The DNA here is from genome assembly GCF_023955645.1 of Ralstonia mojiangensis. Classification (NCBI taxonomy): domain Bacteria; kingdom Pseudomonadati; phylum Pseudomonadota; class Betaproteobacteria; order Burkholderiales; family Burkholderiaceae; genus Ralstonia; species Ralstonia mojiangensis. The sequence continues at coordinate 858,739 of NZ_JAMXHU010000004.1, forward strand.
CACGTCGTCGGAAGCGATCGCGTTCTCGAAGAAGCCGGTGTGCTACTCGCACTGCCTGCCGTCGGGCTTGAAGGAGCACCCGCGCAACAAGAGCGACGCGCAGCTCAAGGAGATTGCCGATGCGGGCGGCTTCGTCGGCGTGACGATGTTTGCACCGTTCCTCAAGCGCGGGATCGAAGCGACGATCGACGACTACATTGAGGCGATCGATTACGTCGTGAACCTCATCGGCGAAGACGCCGTGGGCATCGGCACGGATTTCACGCAGGATTTCGCCAAGGAATTCTTCGACATGCTCACGCACGACAAGGGGCGCTACCGCCAGCTGACCAACTTCGGCAAGGTGATCAACCCGGACGGCATCCGCACGATCGGCGAGTTCCCGAACCTGACCGCGGCAATGGAGCGCCATGGCTGGAAGGCGTCGCGCATCCGCAAGATCATGGGCGAGAACTGGGTGCGCGTGTTCAAGGACGTCTGGGGCGCATAGGCCCCATCGAATTCAGCGATCTCATCTACAAGAAAACCGGCCGTGCCCCGCAAGCTTCGGGGTGCGCAGGGGATGTCGTGTCTGCAATACCTGCAGCAAAGCGGCACACCGACGGCCTTCCTCACGGAGTCATTGCAATGCAACCTCAACTGCCGATCAACGTCGATCCCACTACCGGCGTCTGGACTACCGATGCACTGCCGATGCTGTATGTGCCCCGTCATTTCTTCACGAACAACCACACGGCTGTCGAAGAGGCACTGGGGCGCGATGCGTATGCGGAGATTCTCTACAAGGCCGGCTACAAGTCCGCATACCACTGGTGCGACAAGGAAGCCAAGCTGCACGGCCTTGCGGGGATGGCCGTGTTCGAGCATTACCTGAAGCGTTTGTCCCAGCGCGGCTGGGGTCTGTTCTCGATTCTGGAAGCGGACCCAGCGACAGCGCGCGCCAAGATCGAACTGTGTCACTCATCGTTCGTACTCGCGCAACCGGGCAAGGAAGGCAAGCTCTGCTACATGTTCGCCGGCTGGTTTGCGGGGGCGATGGACTGGGTCAACGATACCGCGCCGGAAGGAAAGGGCGCGCCGCGTGCGCAATCAAGGGAGGTGCAGTGTGCGGCGGAAGGCCATGACAACTGCATCTTCGAAGTGTCGCCGATTGCGCATTGATGCGCTGACACAAGACAACACCCGCAATACGACACACACGAACGCCAGAGGTCGCCAGCGATGCGTTATCCCCACCTGTTTAAACCCCTGCAGCTCAACCAATTGACGTTGCGCAATCGGATCGTCAGCACGGCGCACGCAGAGGTGTATGCGGAGCCGGACGGTCTGCCGGGCGAGCGCTATATCCGCTACTACGAGGAAAAGGCCAAGGGCGGTGTGGGCCTGGCCGTGTGCGGCGGTTCGAGCCCCGTGTCGATCGATAGCCCCCAGGGCTGGTGGAAGTCTGTGAATCTGGCCACTGACAGGATCATCGACCCGCTCGCGCGGCTGGCCGAAACGATGCACCGGCACGGCGCGAAGATCATGATTCAGGCCACGCACATGGGCCGCCGTTCGGCATTCCACGGTGAACACTGGCCGCACCTCATGTCGCCTTCCGGCGTGCGCGAGCCAGTGCACCGAGGCAACGCCAAGATCATCGAGGTGGAAGAGATCCGACGCATCATTACCGATTTCGCTGCAGCGGCGAAGCGAGTCAAGGCGGCCGGCATGGACGGCATCGAAATCTCGGCAGCGCATCAGCATCTGATCGACCAGTTCTGGAGCCCGCGCACCAACCACCGCACCGACGAATGGGGCGGCAGTCTTGAGAACCGCCTGCGCTTCGGTGTCGAGGTATTGCAGGCAGTACGCGAGGCAGTTGGCAAGGATTTCTGTGTCGGGCTGCGCATGTGCGGCGACGAATTCCATGAAGACGGTCTCGACCACGAGCAACTGAAAGAGATCGCGCAAGCGATGTCTGAAACCGGCCTGATCGACTATCTCGGCGTGATCGGCTCGGGGGCGGACACCCACAACACGCTCGCGAACTGCATGCCCCCCATGGCATTGCCGCCGGAGCCGTTTGTACATCTTGCGGCCGGCATCAAGTCAGTCGTGAAGGTGCCCATCATGCATGCACAGAGCATTCGCGATGCGGGCCAGGCCGAACGCCTGCTTGCGAGCGGGATGATCGACCTCGTGGGCATGACGCGTGCGCAGATGGCTGATCCGCATATGGTCATCAAGATTCGCGATGGCCGCGAGGACGAGATCAAGCAGTGCGTGGGCGCGAATTACTGCATTGACCGCCAGTACAACGGCCTTGATGTTCTGTGCATCCAGAACGCTGCGACCTCGCGCGAACAGACGATGCCGCACGTGATTGAGAAATCGCGCGGCCCGAAGCGCAAGGTGGTCGTCGTGGGAGCCGGGCCCGCTGGGCTCGAGGCGGCACGCGTTGCGCGATCGCGTGGCCACGACGTTGTGCTGTTCGAGAAAAGTCAGGAGGTGGGTGGGCAGATCATGCTCGCTGCCAAGGCGCCGCAGCGCGAGCAGATGTCGGGCATCGTCCGGTGGTTCGACATGGAGACGAAGCGCCTGGGCGTGGACCGACGGCTTGGAGTGGAAGTCGACACGAAGGCGATCATGGCCGAACGGCCTGACATCATCGTGCTCGCCACGGGTGGCCGGGCCTTCTCTGATCAGGTGCCGGACTGGGGCGTCGCCGGCGGGCTGGCGGTCAGCTCGTGGGACATTCTCTCCGGCAAGGTCGAGCCGAAGCAGAACGTACTCGTCTATGACGGCGTCAGCACGCACGCCGGCGCGGGTGTCGCCGACTTCATCGCCAGCCGCGGCTCCAAGGTCGAGATTGTCACGCCCGATGTGAAGGTTGCCGACGATTGCGGCGGCACGACATTCCCGATCTTCTACCGGCGCCTGTACGCGCAAGGGGTCATCCACACGCCCAACTACTGGCTTGACCGGGTGTACGAGGAAGACGGCAAGAAGATCGCGGTGCTGCGCAACGAATACACCGAGGAACTGGAGGAGCGAGCCGTCGATCAGGTGGTCATCGAGAACGGCAGCACGCCCAACGACGCGCTGTACTGGAAGCTGAAGCCGGAGTCGGTGAACAGCGGGCAGATCGATGTGCATAAGCTGTTTGCGGCCGAGCCGCAGCCGTGGCTGTCGGAGGAACTGGGCAATGGCCGGTTTCTGCTGTTCCGCGTTGGCGACTGCATTTCGATGCACAACATCCACGGCGCGATCTACGACGCGCTGCGCCTCGTGAAGGATTTCTGACCATGAATCCGGCCTTTCTGATTACCGCGCTGCTGTGGCTGTCGGTGGCGGGGCTCGTGTTTGCGGTGGCCAAGCGTGCCTCGTACTGGCGTCTGGGGCGCGCGGCTGCGGGCGATGAGTTTGGCATTGCAAACTTGTTCACGATTCCGAAACGCTACTTTGTCGACCTGCACCACGTGGTGGCGCGTGATCCGTACATCGCCAAGACGCACGTTGCGACCGCGGGCGGCGCGATTGCCGCACTCGCGCTGGTGTTCGTCAACTACGGCTTTGCCATTTATTCGCCGTGGCTCGACAAACTGATCTTCGTCGCAGCGCTGGCGATGCTGATTGGTGTGGTGTTCGTCTGGCGACGTCGCGCAGCGAAGGATGTACCTGCGCGCCTCTCTCGCGGTCCGTGGAATACGCTGCCATGGCTGCTCGGCGCGTTCGCGCTCGGCCTTGTTCTGTTCGTGGTCGTGCCGACGGAGATGATGTCAGGTGCGTTTGCCGTGCTGTGCGCAGTGCTGATCGGCGTCGGTGCGTTCGCGATGACGTTCGGTGCCGCGAAGGGCGGGCCGATGAAGCACGCGATGGCGGGTCTGCTGCATCTGGCCTTCCACCCGCGTCAGGAGCGTTTTGCTGGTACGCCCGAAGCGTTCACCGGCAGCGGAACGGCGACGCCGCCGACCGCGTTGAAGCTGCCCGACATCGAGCACCAGGAATACGGCGTTGCCAAACCGGTCGAGTTCCGCTGGAACCAGCTGCTAAGCTTTGACGCCTGCGTGCAATGCGGCAAGTGTGAAGCGGCTTGCCCCGCGTTCGCCTCCGGCCAGCCATTGAACCCGAAGAAGCTGATCCAGGATCTTGTCGTCGGAATGGCAGGCGGCACCGATGCCGCCTATGCGGGCAGCCCCACGCCAGGTCTCGCGGTCGGCCAGCATCGTGGCGAGCCGAACGGCTCCATCGTGTCTGGGTTGATCGAAGCGCAGACGCTGTGGTCGTGTACAACCTGCCGCGCCTGCGTGCAGGAGTGCCCGATGCTGATCGAACATGTAGATGCGATTGTCGACATGCGGCGCAACCAGACCCTCGTGCATGGCACGGTGCCGGGCAAGGGCGCTGAAGTGCTGGCCAACCTGCGCGAGACCGGCACCATGGGTGGTTACGACACGGCGGCGCGTTACGACTGGGCGGTCGATCTGAATGCGCCCATTGCTCAGGCTGGCAAGCCGGTCGACGTGCTTTTCGTAGCGGGCGAGGGTGCGTTTGAGATGCGCTACCAACGTACCTTGCGCGCGGTCGTCAAGGTGCTGAACAAGGCGGGCGTCGACTACGCCGTCCTCGGCAACGTGGAAACGGACACGGGTGACGTCGCGCGCCGGCTGGGCGATGAAGCAACGTTTCAGAAGATGGCGAGGACGCTGATCGGCACATTGTCGACGCTGTCTTACAAGCAGATCGTCACCGCTGACCCGCACGTCATGCACAGCCTGCGCAACGAATACCGCGCACTCGGGTTGCGCGTGACCGTCAAGCATCACACAACGTACCTGGCGGAGCTTGCAGCCAGCGGAAAGATTGCGCCGAAGGCCGTCGACTCACTGCGCGAGAAACGCACGACCTATCACGACCCGTGCTACCTCGGGCGCTACAACGGCGAGACAGACGCCCCCCGCAAGCTTCTCAAGACGATCGGCATCCAGGTGGTCGAGATGGAGCGAAACGGCATGCGCGGCCGCTGTTGCGGCGGTGGTGGCGGCGCTCCGTTGACGGACATCCCCGGCAAGCAGCGCATTCCCGATATCCGCATTGCCGATGCGCGTGCCGTCAACGCAGATGTTGTTGCGGTTGCCTGCCCGAACTGCACTGCGATGCTCGAAGGTGTGGTGGGCCCACGCCCAGACGTGCTCGACGTGGCTGAACTGGTTGCTGCTTCGCTGGAGTGAATCGATGAACACGATCAAACGAATCGATCCGCGCCGGCCGTTCATCATCACGGCCGCCGGGGTGAAGCGGATCACGCTCGGGGAGATCGGCAGCTCGGATGCCAACGTGGCGCACTGGCCCACGCTCGGCCACGGCGGCGCTGCGGCCAAGCCGCGCCGCACGTTGACCGACCCAAAACATGTGCTGCTCGTTGCGGCGCACAGTGAGCGCGGCGCGCTGGACGAGCACGCACGCCAAGCCGTTGCTGCCGCTGCGTTGCTGGCGGATACGCACACTGAAGTCGTGCTGGTGGTGTTCGGTGAGCTGAAGGATGACGCGGCAGCGCTTGGCGTCGACAAGCTCGTCGAGCTTGCGGGCTTTGACCGCCGGGTGTTTGCCCCAGAAAGCGAACTGCAAGCGCTGCAGGCGTGCGTTGCCGCATTTGCACCGAAGAACGTGTTCCTGCCTGACAACGCGATCGGCGACGGTGACCTCGGCCGCCGCTATGCGGCCTCCGCCGGCGCAAGCATTGGCGCGCACATCGTCGAAATCAACGCGCAGCATGTTGGCGCCTATGCCCACGCCAAGCGGGCGTTCGCAACGCGCTCGCTGCCAGACGTGATCCTGCTCGCACAGAACGCGGTGGACGCGAAGCTGCCGTTCGTGGGCGCCGGCGAGCGTCTGCTCAGCGATTTCATAGACGTTGCGGCCCCTGCAGCGCAACGAACACGCGATCTTGGCCTGGAAGACCTCGACGCTGCGCAGGTGGCGCTCGAGGAAGCGGATTTCATCGTCTCGGCCGGCAATGGCGTATCCGACATTCCATCGTTCGAACGATTGGCTGATGTGCTGGGCGCCGCGGTTGCAGCGAGTCGGGTCGCGGTCGACAACGGACATTTCAAGCGCGACAAACAGGTGGGCGCCACAGGCAAGACAGTGGAGGCGAGCGTCTACATCGCGTTTGGCATTTCCGGCGCCGTGCAGCACTTACAAGGCATCAAGGATTGCCGCCACGTGATTGCCGTGAATCTTGACGGCAGCGCCCCAATTGCAAAGCGCGCCGACTTGACCGTGGTGGGCGATGCTCAGGCAACGATCGCGGCGCTGATCGAGCAGGTTCAGAGCGCACGCGCAGCCCAGGCAGCCCGCGGACAGCCGCCGGCTGCAGTGGGTAACCGTGAACCGGAAGGAGTTGCAGCATGAGCGCCCCGCGACAGTTGAAGCGCATTGCGGTGCTGGTGTCGGTTGGCCGTCATCCGGTCAGCGGCGCCTTGCGGTACAGCCGCAACGATGCGGTTGCTCTCGAGATCGGCCGCCAGCTTGCCGATCGCCATCTTGCACAACTTGACGTCATCCATGCGGGCGATCCGGCAAATCCGGCGCTTGCCGAATATCTCGCGCTCGGCGCACGCGAAGTCGATGTGCTGACTTGCAGTGAGGGTGACGACGCAGCGGCCATGCTCGCAGCGCGGTTGCAGGGCTGCGACCTGGTCCTGACCGGCGTGCGAGCCGAAGGTGCGTACGACACCGGTGTGTTGCCGTATCGCGTTGCCGCATTGCTGGGCTACCCGATTGTTGGCGCGGCCGTCGACATTGCAGTCAATGATGGCCGTGCTGCTGTGCGGCAGTTCCTACCCAAGGGGCTGCGCCGACGCGTCGATACCTCGTTGCCGGCCGTCATTGCAGTGCACCCGCTGGCCAACGCACATCCCCGCTACGCGTACGCGCGGCTACGGGCAGGCGATGTGCGCTGGGCAAGTGTGACGGCCGTTGCAGATGCCGAGGCGTCTGCGTGGACGCTCGGCCCGATCGAGCGCAAGCCGGTCAAGTTCGCGGCGGCGGAGAAGCGTTCCGGCCACGCGCGGATGCTTTCGGCAACCACCACCGAAAGCCGGGGTGGCAACGTCGTAATTGACGGAAGTTCTGTCGAAAAAGCGCAAGTCATCCTGGCTTATTTGCGCGAGCATCAGCTCATCGACTACTGATTTGAACCTGTCGGCAAGAACTAAAGAGACGCAAGGAATCCGGAGCAGACGATGAAGGTATCGGCAGATATTCGCGAATTGATCGAACGACGCAAAGCAGGCTACAGCCTCGAGGCGCCCTTCTACCATAGTGAAGCGATCTTCGCGCTCGATATGGAGGCGATTTTCCGCCAGCACTGGATCCAGGTGGCGGTGGAACCGGACATGCCAGAGCCGGGCGATTACGTCACGGTGGAGCTGGGCAGCGATTCAATCCTGATCGTGCGCGACGACGACATGCAGATTCGCGCGTTTCACAACGTGTGCCGCCACCGCGGCGCGCGCTTGTGCAACGGAGAGAAAGGCACGGTGGGCAATATCGTATGCCCGTATCACAGCTGGACATATAACCTCGAAGGCCAGCTCATGTTTGCGGAACACATGGGCGAGAAGTTCGACCGCTGCAAGCACAGCCTGAAATCGGTGCACACGCAGAACCTCGCGGGCCTGATCTTCATCTGCCTGGCAGACAACCCGCCCGATTTTTCGGCAATGCGCGAGGCCATGGAGCCGTATCTGCTGCCGCACGACTTGCCGAACACCAAGGTCGCCGCGCAGGTCGACATCATTGAGAAAGGCAACTGGAAGCTGACGCTCGAGAACAACCGCGAGTGCTATCACTGCGTTGCGAACCATCCTGAGCTGACAATCTCGCTGTATGAATACGGCTTCGGCTATCAGCGCTCCGATGCCAACGCCGAAGGCATGGATGCGTTTGTGCAGACCTGCATCGAGCGAGGCAAGGAGTGGGCGGAGATGGGGCTGCCATCGGAAGAGATCGAGCGCCTGCTCGATACCACCGGTTTCCGTACGCAACGCCTGCCGCTTGATCGCAGCGGTGAGTCCCAAACACTGGATGCGAAGGTTGCGTCCAGGAAGCTGCTCGGCGGTTTCAAGCAGGCGGATCTTGGCGGGCTGTCGTTCTGGACGCAGCCGAACTCCTGGAACCACTTCATGAGTGACCATATCGTGGCGTTCTCTGTGATTCCGCTGTCCGCCGGTGAGACCCTGGTGCGCACGAAATGGCTCGTGCACAAGGATGCGGTCGAGGGCGTTGACTATGACGTGAAGAACCTCACCGCCGTGTGGAACGCGACCAACGATCAGGATCGCGCGCTGGTCGAGTATTCCCAGGCGGGTTCAGCAAGCAGCGCGTACGAGCCGGGTCCGTATTCGCCGTACACCGAAGGTCTTGTCGAGAAGTTCGCGGCCTGGTACGTCGCCCGACTCGCCGACCAGATCGCAGAATCGCACTAAGCCTGTAAACGGGAGCAAGACATGATGCGAGATGCGGGCCAATTGGACGTCATGGACAGCCGGGTGACGCAGCTCGCGTTCTGGAGCGCGCTTCCTGAACGCTGGACGAGCGATGCCGAAGAAACGCTGGTGTGTTGCCACGTAAGGCAGGAGACGCACGACGTAAAGAGCTTCTTCTTCCGTTCGCCGATGGGTCGCACGTTCCTGTTCGAGCCGGGTCAGTTCATCACCCTCGAACTCGACATCGAGGGCGAGACGATCAACCGTTGCTACACGATCTCGTCGTCGCCTGCACGTCCGCATACGATCTCGATCACCGTCAAGCGTGTGCCGGGCGGCAAGGTGTCGAACTGGCTGCACGACAATCTGCAGCCTGGCGCTGCAATCCGTGTGCTGGGCCCTGCCGGAGAGTTCACCTGCGCGCGGCATCCAGCACGCAAGTACCTGTTTCTCTCTGCCGGCTCCGGCGTGACGCCGCTCATGTCGATGAGCCGTGCGCATCACGATCTTGCCGAAGATCGCGACATCGTATTCGTGCACAGTGCGCGCACGCCCGACGACATCATCTTTGGGCGCGAGCTGGATCTGATCGCATCGAACCACGCGAACTTTCGTACATCGTTCGTGGTCGAGCGCCTTGGTACACGCACCAACTGGCCTGGCATCACGGGCTTTCTGTCACTGCCGCTGCTGAAGCTGGTCGTGCCGGATTTCATGGAACGCGAGATCTTTACCTGCGGCCCTGCCCCTTACATGAAGGCGGTGCGCGGTCTGCTCGACGAAGCCGGGTTTGACCGCACGCACTACCACGAAGAGAGTTTCTCGTTCGAATCATTGGCTGCCGAAGCGGCGCCGGAGGCGACAGTACAGGATGCCGCTCCAGCGGAAAGCCCTGACGCCGACGCACCGCAGTTCAGTGTCAGCTTTGCGAAAACGGGGCGGGAGATCGCCTGTGGCGCGGCGCAGCACGTGTTGGATGCGGCGCGCCAGGCCGGAGTTCGGTTGCCCGCATCGTGTACCCAGGGCATGTGTGGAACGTGCAAGGTCAGGTTGGTATCTGGCCAGGTCGATATGAAGCACAACGGCGGGATCCGCCAGCGCGAGGTCGACCAGGGAATGGTGTTGTTGTGCTGCAGCAAACCGCTGTCGGATCTGGTGATCGACAAATAAGAACCGACGTCGCGCCGTGCATCACAACAGGGTCGCGACGCAGGGTCGGCAGTGAATAAACGGAGGCGCTTGTGTGCCAATCAAAGGAGGAATAACCATGAAGTTTCTCGAAAAGCTGGTCTTTGCCAGTGCGGCATCTGTGATGTTGACGTGGAGTGCATTCGCGCTTGGAGCGACCAAGCCAGGCCTGAAGATCGGCTATGTCGAAGGGTGGGACGACAGCGTCGCAACGACGAACGTCGCCGCACGGATCATTGAAAAGAAGCTGGGGTATCCGGTGCAGCTGGTGCCGGTGGCGGCGGGTGTCATGTGGCAAGGCGTCGCACGGGGCGATCTGGACGCTACGCTGTCCGCGTGGTTGCCCGTGACGCAGGGCGCCTACTGGGATCAGTTCAAGACCAAAGTGGTGGATCTCGGGCCGAACTTCACTGATGCGCGAATCGGTTTGATCGTTCCCGAATCCGTGAGCGTAAAGACCATTGAAGACCTGAACGCGCAGAAGTCGGCATTCGAAGGCCGCATCGTCGGCATTGACGCTGGTGCGGGCGTGATGCGCAAGGCTGGAGATGCCATCAAGACCTATGGGCTCAACTACTCTCTGATGCCGAGTTCGGGCAGCGCAATGACGGCTGAGCTGGCGCGTTCAATGAACGCAAATAAGCCGATTGTCGTCACCGGGTGGGCCCCGCACTGGATGTTCGCCAAATGGAAGCTGCGCTTCCTCGAAGATCCGAAAAAGGTCTTCGGTGATGCGGAGCACGTCGACAACGTTGTCAATCCGGGGTTGGAAACCAAGGCGAAGCCAGTGGTCACGTTCCTGAAGAAATTTCAGTGGAAGCCGGGTGAGATCGATAGCGTGATGCTGGCGATCCAAAATGGCACGAAGCCGGACGCGGCTGCCGATGCATGGATCGCTGCGCATGCGGATCGTGTGAACGCGTGGCTTGAAGGCGCGCAGTCGCAGTAACTGTCCCACCGGGTCTGTCGACCGGCATCGAAGTAGTACCGGCCACCATCGCCCTGCGATCGTGGCCGGTTTCCGTTGGGTCTACTGGAAGACGACGGTTCGATCACCGTTGAGGAACACGCGGCGCTCAATGAACGCCTTGACGGCGCGTGCAAGGGTGAGGCATTCGACATCGCGGCCCACCGCCAGCAATTGCTCAGGGCGGTAGGAATGATCAACCCGCTCGACGACCTGCTCGATGATCGGGCCTTCGTCTAGATCGTCGGTAACGAAGTGCGCGGTCGCGCCGATGAGCTTGACCCCACGCGCATGCGCCTGGTGATAAGGCTTGGCACCCTTGAAGCCGGGCAGGAAGGAGTGGTGGATGTTGATCGCGCGATTGATCAGTTTCGCGCTCGTCTCCGGCGAAAGCACCTGCATGTAGCGTGCGAGGATCACGAGTTCCGCGCCGCTCGATTCGAACAGGTCAAGCCATTGCGCCTCCTGCTGCGCCTTCGTTTCGGCCGTGATCGGAAAATGGCGGAATGGCAGACCGTGCTGGCGTGCCATTGGCTCGAAGTCGGGGTGGTTCGACGCGATGCCGACGATGTCCATTTTCAGTTCACCCATGCGCCAGCGGAACAGCAGATCGGCCAGGCAATGCTCCAGTTTCGACACCATGATGAGGACTTTCGGACGCGCCTGAGCGTCGTGAATGGCCCATTGCATGCCGAAGGTTTGCGCGATCGGTTCGAACTCTCGCCGCAGTTCGTCGACGTGCAGCGTGTGTGCATCCGTCGCATGAAACACGCAGCGCACAAAGAAATGCTGGCTCAGTTCGTCGTCGAAAACGTTCAGTTCGTCGATGTAGCACTGATGGCGCTCGAGCAATCCGACGACGGCGGCCACCTGGCCGGGGCCGCTCGGGCATGACAGCGTCAGAATGAATGATGGTGAACGGGATGGCGCGTTCATGCGATTCCTCTTTCTGGGTTGACTGGGGCGTTTGCAGCGTGCAAACGCCCGCCACGCTGAAAGTAGAGCAGGGCGCCCGGTGCACAGATAGAACCGAACCGCCGAGTGGCTGGTATTGGTTCGCCACGTGAGCGGGGAAGGTGTACTTTGGTTGTGTCGTGGAGTCGCGCGTCGACCATGGCCGCTGGCAGTCGATGTCGCTCCTGGACAAGCCGATGTCATCTATCGGTTTGTCGGGTTTTCAGTGTCGTATTTGAACAAGCACTTGTCGGAAATCGTCGGCAGATGGTGGTCGTTTCTAGCAACTATGTAGGGAAATCGCACCGATAAAGCGGGGATGCAATTCGTCAGATTCACTCCGGCGTTTCGGGAAGGGAAACCAACAGAAATAGGGATGCAGCGCTGGCGCTTCCCAGATGGCAGGGAAGTGCGGGCACGCCGTGTGACGTGTAGGTCCAGCAGTACCAGGAGAGGGTTCGATGAATAGTCCCAAGGTCGTAGTCGAAGGTTTGAGCAAGGTGTTTGGAAGCAATCCCCGCCAAGCCCTCGACATGCTCGCTGCCGGGTCAACCAAAGACGAAGTGTTCAGGCGCACCGGTCAGGTCGTCGGCGTGCACGACGTATCGTTTGACGTGAAAGAGGGTGAAATCTTCGTGATGATGGGCCTGTCGGGCTCCGGCAAGTCGACGTTGATCCGCCTTGTGAACCGGCTCGTGGAGCCCACCGCCGGCAAGGTGCTGATCGGCGGCCGCGACGTGGCGGCCGTCAGCCGAGCGGAGCTGATCGCGCTGCGGCGCAAAGATATGAGCATGGTGTTCCAGTCGTTCGCGCTGATGCCGCAGCGCACGGTGCTGTCGAACGCCGCGTTTGGCCTTGAAGTGGCGGGCGTTGGCCGGGTGGAACGCGAGCGGCGCGCCATGGAGATCCTGGAGCAGGTGGGCCTGGCGGCCTTCGCGCAGAAGCTGCCGCGCGAACTATCCGGGGGCATGCAGCAGCGTGTTGGTCTGGCGCGTGCGCTGACCGTCAATCCTTCCTTGATGATCATGGACGAGGCGTTCTCGGCGCTGGATCCGCTCAAGCGCAAGGAAATGCAGAACGTGCTGCTGCAACTGCAGAAAGACCACCAGCGAACGATCATGTTTGTCTCGCACGATCTGGAAGAAGCGCTGCGCATCGGCAGCCGGATCGCGATCATGGAAGGCGGTCGTCTGGTGCAGGTCGGGACCCCGCAGGAGATCATCACCAGCCCTGCCAACGACTATGTCCGCACGTTCTTCGACGGTATCGACACGAGCCGATACCTGACCGCAGGCGACCTGATGCAGATGGACGCCGTGCCCACGGTTTCAAAGCTTGATGCGGCAAGCATCGCCGCGACGCTGAACGGCAGCGTCGACTATGCCTTTGTGCTGGATGCGCAACGCCGGATCCGCGGTTGTGTCACGCGAAGCGCCGCGCCAAACATGCAGCCCGTCGAGAGCATCCGGTACGACGCGCCGCTTGAGCAGGTCGTGGATCGCGTTGTCGAGAATCCGAATGCGTTGCCCGTTGTCGATCACGACGGCTGCTACTGCGGCTCGGTGAGCCGTGCCCTCATCCTGAAAGCCATTACGCGATCGCGAGGCCACCATGTCTGACACCCTTCCTATCGGCCACTGGGTCGACCAGGCAGTCCACTACCTTCTGGATCACGACGCGGCCGCGTTCGATACGGTCGGCCGTGCCATCGAGGGGCTCGCCGCGCTCATCGAACGTAGCCTTCAGGCCGTGCCGATGGGGTTGATGATGGCGGTCTTCATTGGCATTGGCCTCTGGCGCGTGGGCTGGCGCTTCGCGCTCTTTACAGCGGCGTCGTTCTTCATCATTTCCGCTACGGGGTTTTGGGACCAGACCATCGTCACGCTGGGCCTGACGCTGTCGTCCACCATCATCAGCCTGGCGCTTGGCGTGCCGCTTGGGATCTGGGCGGCGAGGAGCCGGGTCGTTTCAGCTGTCGTGCGTCCGATTCTGGATCTGATGCAGACGATGCCCGCATTCGTCTACCTCATTCCGGCCGCCATGCTGTTCGGCCTGGGGCGTGTGCCGGGCATTCTTTCGACCGTGATCTTTGCCATGCCTCCGGCAGTGCGTCTGACGAGCCTCGGTATCCGACAGGTCAACATGGAGCTTGTTGAAGCCGGCCTGGCGTTTGGCTGTACGCCCCGGCAACTGCTGTACAAGGTGCAGATTCCGAACGCCCTGCCGTCGATCATGCAAGGCGTGAACCAGACCATCATGATGGCGCTCTCGATGGTCATCATTGCGTCAATGGTGGGCGCCGGCGGCCTCGGCAATGAAGTGCTCGCCAGCATCCAGCGGCTTGATATTGGGCTCGGCTTCGAAAGTGGCCTGTCGGTGGTGCTCCTGGCCATCGTTCTGGACCGCATTACGGAAAGCTTCGGCCGCGCACCCGGTACGGAAAGAGCCCCGCTCTTTACTGGACTGCGACACCTCTTCAGCGCCAAAGCGGCGCCCGTGCAAACCTGAGCGGGCTATCTGCCCGTGCGCGAGAGCGGTAGCCAAAACCTTCGCGCTTCCCATCGATATCCGCGGCGTGCCGCCGCGGAGCCCTTCTGAGTGCGTTCATTCGTCAGGAGACGGAGCTATGGCGTCTGTTGCCGCCGCTTTGGTTGAACCGGCTATGGCTGTCAGTGGTTCACGATCGATGTCCTCACTCGCGCATTTCGGTTTTCTGACGCTGCCCAATTTCTCGATGATCGCGTTCTCCAGCGCAGTGGAAGTCCTGCGCATGGCGAACTACGTTGGCCGTGCCGAGCAGTACACGTGGTCCATCTATTCACTCGATGGCGCGGCGGTGTCTGCAAGCAACGGCATCGCTTTCCATCCGACTCAGGCTGTCGACCCAGCGAACCTCCCGGATGTGATGATTGTTTGCGGCGGTACCCGCATTCGCGACGTCGTTGATCCTTCGTTGCGTGGCGTGCTTGCTTCCATTGCAGAGAGAGGCATTCCTCTTGGCGGCATCTGCACCGGTGCGTATGCGCTGATGTCGAGTCAGTTGCTCGACGGCTACCGCTGTTCCATTCACTGGGAAAACCGGAGCGCGCTGCAGGAAGAGTTTCCGCACGTACAGTTTGCCGATGAGCTATTCGCGGTCGATCGTGACCGGCTCACGTGCACGGGTGGTACGGCACCCATCGACATGATGCTCAATCTCGTGGGTCTGCGCTTTGGCCAGCGCATGGCCGCGCAGGTTGCTGAACAGTTCATCCTCGAGCGCATCCGCGGCACGACGGATATACAGCCGATACCGGTTGACGTGCGTGTGGGCTTCCTGCGCGCCGAGTTGATCGAAGTGCTGCGGTTGATGGAGGCGAACATTGAAGAACCGCTGTCACTTGAGGAGTTGACACGGCTCGTGAATCTATCTCAGCGCCATCTGCAGCGGATGTTCAGGTTCTACCTGAACGTGTCGCCAACGCATTACTACCTGACGCTGCGTCTGAAGCGGGCGCGCGATCTGCTGCGCACGACAAACGCGTCGATCGCGCGCGTGACGTCGGTCTGCGGATTCCACTCGCAATGCCATTTCAGCAAGGCGTATCGGGCCCAGTTTGGCTACGCCCCAAGCCATGAGCGACGAATGCCCGATTGACTATGTGGTCAACCCATTCAGATCAAGAGTAAGGACGTGTTTGATGAAAACCAAAGCCGCCATCGCCTGGAAAGCCGGTGCTCCGCTCACTGTCGAGGAAGTGGACCTGCAAGGCCCGCGCGCCGGCGAAGTGCTCGTCGAGATCAAGGCGACCGGCATCTGCCATACCGATTACTACACGCTCTCGGGCACCGACCCCGAAGGCATCTTCCCGGCGATCCTCGGCCATGAAGGCGCGGGCGTCGTGCTGGAGGTGGGCGCAGGTGTCACGTCGTTGAAAGCCGGTGACCACGTGATTCCGCTTTACACGCCGGAATGCCGGCAGTGCAAGTTCTGCCTGTCGCGCAAGACGAACCTGTGTCAGGCCATTCGCGCCACGCAGGGCAAGGGCCTGATGCCGGATGGCACGTCGCGTTTCTCGCTCGACGGCAAGCCGCTGTTCCACTACATGGGCACGTCCACGTTTGCCAATCACATCGTGGTGCCGGAAATTGCGCTGGCAAAGATCCGCCCCGATGCGCCGTTCGACAAGGTCTGCTACATCGGCTGCGGCGTTACCACGGGCGTGGGCGCCGTGGTCTACACGGCCAAGGTGGAAGCTGGCGCCAACGTGGTCGTATTTGGCCTGGGCGGCATCGGGCTGAACGTAATTCAAGGCGCCAAGATGGTCGG